>NZ_JBDWYP010000054.1:0-3202 GCF_039982295.1 Roseibium sp. | reverse complement strand
TCGTCCCGGTCATTCCCGGCCGCTCAAATCGCAAGCGCGTCATTGGCTACGACGCCAAGCGCTACAAGAGCCGTCATCTCACCGAAAACGAATTCTGCCGCCTAAAGGACTTACGCCGCGTCGCAACCCGCTACGACAAACCCGCCAGGAACTTCCTGTCCCCGGTCGCCCTCGCAACACTCGTCGCATTCTGGCTATGATTGAGTCTGAACCCTAGGGCATGATTACCACATGAAACAATAACGACGTGGCAACCAAACGGTTCTTACTGTGCAACACGGTGCTTTCAAATTAGGTTCTCGATAAATTTTTGGCAGATCCGCATTGGGTCAGCCTCTGAGCTCCATCTTAACATTTCATGAGAAGACGGTTTTACTTGAAATGAATTTGAGAACTTTATGCGAATTGAAGTCAAATACTTATTGGAAATGCAAATGTGTTCCCTCGACAAAAGACCAAAAACACGCGCTGGATTATCTCTAGTAGCCTTTAACAAAAACTCGAAGTTTTCATTAGATAAAACACCAGATAATTTGATTATGTTTTCTTGACATACCAAGAATTTTTTTTGGTCGAATTTTTCAGAAATTACAGGAGCTTCTAGTCGCTTTCCAGGTTCAGAATTGCCAGGTTCATTAATGTCAGCCTCGGTTACAACATCTAGCTTCTCATCTTTTTCTTTAAAATTCGATAGTTTTCGCAACAAGTTCAAAGAAAGTTCAATATTATTTTTATTTATTTCGTCGAATTTTCTATCTGCCTCGTTTATTTCTTCTTGGTTCACAGGCCTATTGAGATGCCCCCTATATTCAATCTTGTATAAAGCGCAAAATTCTTTTTTCAAATTAACTAATTTTACTTGACTTATTAAGCAATTCCGACCTTCTTGTTCGACAATATGTTTTGCAGCTTCTTTATTAATGGATTTAGGATTTCTTGAAATTGATACTACCCGATTGCGATAAGTTTTATTGACCTGCGTGTTATATACTCCTGCATCAGCTCCGGAATTTTTCGTTTGCGAAGTATAATGTACATCTGACATCTTTGTTTTTCATCCCAATCCATTATAATCGAATTTAGAAGTAGTTGAGTGATATCAAAGCTTTGTGATTCAACCGTCTTTCTCGAGAAGGTGGAGGCCAGTCATCGAGGAAAGGTTAAGATCACGGACTCTGGACAATCAGAGAACTGAGAGCCGGATTGGCATCTCGGCCCTCAACAAGATGCTCCCCCTCGGACGTCCCGCGTTCGAGCGTGTTTTAGGGCGCCCAAAATCTGGGACAAGGGACCCTTGCGTGCCGCCTGATGATTTGTGCAACACAGCGGCACTGAACAGATTGCAAACTTCAAGGGACATATTTTTTCTCCAATTCATCGAAACCAGAGATTTTATATGAATAGCTTATCAGATCACTTTAGCGCCTCTGTACTATAAAGCACCGCGTTTTTGTATTTGCCCCTCTCCCAGAGAACTTGAGCATTTGAAGCGAGAATTTTCTCATAATATTCTTGGTTGGGCTATGGAGAGAAGATGATGAAGACGTCCCGTTTTTCGGAGCAGCAGATTGCGCTCATCCTGAAGCAGGTTGATGACGGTTTGGGCGTTGAAGATGTCTGCCGCAGGGCTGGCGTTTCACAACAGACCTATTGCCGCTGGCGCAAGAAGTATGGCGGTTTGATGCTGTCGGAAGTTAAACGGCTGAAGCAGCTGGAGGAGGAGAGCCGTCGTCTGAAGGAAATGGTCGCCGACCTTTCCCTGGACAAGGCCATGTTGCAGGATGTCCTTTCAAAAAAGCTGTAAAGCCGGCGAAGGCGCGTGATCTGGTAGACTATTTGCAGGGTGTGTTCGGTGTGTCGATCCGGCAGGCCTGTAGCACCTTGTGCTTCCAGAAGTCCTCCTATTTCTACAAGTCACGGCGATTGCCGAGACCCGGGTGCGCTACGGCTACAGGCGTATCCACGTTTTACTGCGTCGGGAAGGATGGACTGTGAATGCCAAGCGCGTGTACCGGCTCTACACGGAGTTGGGTTTGCAAATCCGCACAAAACGGCCAAAGAGAAAGGTTTCTGCAAAACTGTGTGAAGATCGGCGCGCGCCAGATGGCCCGAATGATGTCTGGTCAATAGATTTTCTGTCTGACCAGCTGTTTGACGGTCGCAAGTTTCGGATTCTGACAATTGTTGATGCATTCTCGAAGGTGTCAGCGGCGATTGACGTTCGTCCTCGTTACACGGGCACAGATGTCGTTGCCACACTGGAGCGTGTGACTGCTGACTACGGTGTGTCCGGCAGCATACGGGTCGATAATGGGCCGGAGTTCATTTCTAGGGATCTCAATCTGTGGGCCTATATGAACGGTGTCGTTCTGGACTTCTCGAGGCCGGGAAAGCCAACGGACAATAGCTTTGTTGAAGCATTCAACGGGAAAGTCCGTGCCGAATGCATCGATCAGAATTGGTTCTTGGCACTCGAGGATGCCCGGTTAAAATGCGAGGCGTTCAGACAGGACTACAATCACATACGTCCGCACAGCTCGATCGGGTTCAAAACACCGATAGAGTTCATGAAATCCATCGGCAATCCCAACCAGCCGGTGGTGCCATAAGGCCGAGAATGCACTAACTTTCAAAATGGACCAATCAGATGGGGCCGATCACTTCAGTCGTCTAACTTCCGACGGCATCAAACCTTCATACTTCTTGCGCCGGTGGTAATAGGTCTGTCGTGAAACGCCAGCCCTGCGGCAGACATCTTCAACGGCCAAATCGTCATCAACCTGCTTCAAGATGAGCGCAATCTGCTACTCCGAAAAACGGGACGTATTCATCGGCTGCTCTCCATAACCCAACCAAGAATATTATGAGAAAATTCTCGCTTCAAATGCTCAAGTTCTCTGGGGGAGGGGCATAACGCGAAGCTTTTGTGGTGAAGTGGTCCCGGAAATCCGGACAGGTCAGCGGCAAATATAAGGTGTATCCAGGTTTGTTTTCGTGCCGCCAATTGCAGGTTTCTGTCAGCCCAATATGCCTCCCTCGGGGTTTGTGCTCAAGGGCTGAATGAGGTCGTTCGGTGTTGAAAAATTTCATACAGTTACGAATGACACCGTGTGCCTTGTAGCCGTCGGTCAGATCTTTGAGATCAACCGCTTCCTGCTTCAAAGATCGACAGAGCCGTTCGATGAAGATGTTGTCCGCGCAC
>NZ_JBDWYP010000053.1:0-125436 GCF_039982295.1 Roseibium sp. | reverse complement strand
TGACCCGTGCTGGCTCTCATTATCCAGAACAAGGCGGACTGCTCGTTCACGTACTTCAGCGGAAAACTTGTTCGTCGTTTTGCTCATGGTGCTCCATCCTACTCAGGAGTTGGAGCCTCCGGCAAACCCGGGGCGGTTCACTGATGGATGTTGTTGGGGCCGCTTCAGCGGCTTGAACACCGATCCATTTTCAATGGAAGTGCCCATTGCTGCATTTGATTGAACAAGGACTCGACCATTTGAGCTCTGTGCTGCCCGATTCTTTAAACTGAACCGGGCAGAGTGGCTATCCCGCGCGTTTCCCACACTTGTGTTGGCTATGATTTGTACATAGGGGCGATATACCGCTTGCCGGGATCTGAAATACCTTCAGCGATACTTTTTACCTGAACAGGAAGGCTTGGTAGAGCGCCACCGACGGCAACGGCAATCTGAGGATAGGGGTCGCTAAGCTGAGGATAGACCTCTTCCAGAGTTGTAGGCATGGAACCAACTAGCGTCAGTTTTAAGCGTTTGCCTTCTTTTTCGATCTGGCTGCCATCTAGCTTTCGAACAAGGGGGAGGTTGGCACCGCCACCGGTAGGAGCCACTCTAACTTCTTTCGCGTCACCGGCAACATAGAAGGCGGCAGTCTCGACAAGGTCAGTGATTTTCTTAAAAAGAAGCTTTACGGACTTTTCTTCAAGAAACTCCTCAAGTTCGACGTCGACTACGTCGCCCGTCACCGTCGAAACCGTTACGGAGCCCTGTGTAAAGAGCAGCTCTTTATTGCTTCGGATTGTTCTCTTTAAGGCAGACTGGACCCGCCTGTATTCTTGTGTTCCATCAGCAAGGTGGCTTTTATTTAGGATCAGTTTTAAGAGTAGGTTGTCTATTATATTCCCAGCTTGATTAATAGCATTGGCTGCCGGGCTGACTTCAGCGACTGTTACTCGGCTCTTGGCGGGATTATTCACGCAAATGCAACCCGCCACATCCGTCGTGCCTGCTCCAATATCGAGTATGACATATGGAATTCTGTTGCCTTTTGGAGTTCCTATCAAAGCTCCTGCTCCAGCGGCAGTTGCTTCCAACACTGGATCGCCGATCAATGAGAACGGGAGATCGTCATCACTTAGTTGCCTAGCTTGATTTACAAGATCTTTTGCAATGTCAACCGCAAGACTTTTTTTCAACGCGTCGTCGCAGCATCGAGAGAGAGCAATCGCTTCGGCAATTATGCGGCGCATTTCTCGGCTGTTTTTCTGGAAGTGATCAGCCTTCCAAGCTGGATGAGCATATCGGCGTTTCAAGTCAACGCTGATACCTTGGTCTTGAAGTGATTTTTCCGCCAGCAGATTCAAATGGGCCAAATAAATTACCAATGCGTCTCTTTGAGAAAAAGTACTGGTTGGGTCTTGAGCCGCATCTAACTTGCGACCGTGGAGTGCCCCAACGTCCTGGGTCAAAGTGATAAATTGCTTAGGGCTATCAATCAGTCGATCTTGTGGAGCTTCGACTGAATCAAATTGAGCGCGAGCCGCGCGTCCAAGGTACATCACACCATCGTCAATGAATAGTTCGGATGGCAAGAGCAATTGGGGTTCGTCGGATTCATTGGTTCCCAAAATAAGAGGAAAAAGCTCAGGGACGTCTTCTGGGTCATCGTCGGTACATGCGAAGGCCTTTGAGAACGACGTACCAAAATCCAGACACATAATGTGACCGTCATCAATCAAGCTGGGGTCTGGATAAGCAACTGTGTAAGATATTTTGATGGAAGTATCTGGGGTAGCCTCAGTCGCCGAGACGATACTCTCTGAATTTTCTTTTCCGTCTCCTAAAATCGTCCGTAATGCTTCGGCCTCGATCGAAGTCAAAAATACTTCAGCGTTGGATTTGTTAAAACGTTCGAGGAGGCTCTGGAGTAGGAGTCGAGCAGTGTTGCTATCCATATAAACGTTCTACCTCTGCCTTTATCAGGACAGCTTGAATATCGCCCTGAGTTTTCTTAATTGCGCCAGACGTCGATACCCGTACCGGCATGCCAATCTTCAGGTCGTCTTCTCCGGCATGAACACTCGGGTCATAGGATACGGTCTCATTTTGAAGTGGACTCAGCTCGATCCGCCTCATCCTCGCAATGGCTCTGCTCCACTGCGCAACCTGTGAAATGCGCTTAGTTGCCCCGCTTAATGTTTCACCTTCTGCGGGCATTATGTCTACAACATCTTTTAGCGCTTGCTCTAACTCGGTTCCCTGTAGCTCTGGTGATTCCAAAGAAATCAACAAGTGGGCGATATACTCGTCAAGTTTGGTCTCTGAGATAGCGTCAACAGCTCGAATAGATCGCGTTTCTCTTGGCTCCGCACCGTTTATGAACCAATAGGCGATGTCTGGTTCTATGCCCAACGACTGGGACGCAAATTCGCGCGCTGCTCTCTCGACTGTCTGTTTGTTGGACGCGGAAGTCAGTGCTTCTCGCAATGGCTTATTCATTACGCCTTGCTTTGCGAATGAGAGCAAAGACTCGACGCCCAACCGAGTTATTTGCTCCGCTTTGATCTCAAAGCTCTTTGGAGGTGAGGCAGGACGCCACCACCTGCGGATCCCGTCCACGATCCTGTATACGACGGGGTCAGTGCGAGCGACGAAATTGAGACGCGCAATTCGTTTCAAGCTCGAAAGAAAGTCTTCGGATGTATCAGTTCGTAAGTCGCGATCATTAGGTCCAGAATTGGGCAGGTGGCTCAGATATAGAGATCTGAGTTGAATGCCAATATCTTCACCGGAGTCGGTCTCAGCGGTTGCCAAGACGTCTTCCAGGCTTGAGCTAATTCGACGAATTCGTCGGCAAATTGCATCTGGGTTATCGTTCAACCACGGCGTAATAAATGAAAGCTCTTTGTTGATGCGTTGCAAAAACTCAGTCAGAGTTGCGCAATTTTTTGAAGCTATGTTCACCCAGACGCGCCTGGCAGTCTCAGCGACATCCTCTTCTGCTATCTCCTTAAATGCCAGGTCCACGATCTTTTTGTTTTCGGAAGTCTCCAGGCTTTTCGCGAGGTAGTAGCGATCTTCGCCGTCGCCCAAACGAATTGCGTCCGGTAATGCGTTTGATAGCCTTTGCGCAATCAGCGGAGCCGCAATCCGTTCCGCCGGTTTCGAAATTGAAGCCATTCGTCCAAGTGTCGAAATGGAAATCCAAACTGTCCTTGGATCATCACTCGCCGCACACTCGGAGACTTTTTCCAAGAGCTGTTTGAATTCAATTGTTTCAAAAAGATCCTTGGTGATCTTCCTCTCACGAATAAGCGATCTGAGTTCCGCGATCGGAGACGGAAATTCCTCAATCGATACCTTAGAAGCCGAGTTATTCTCAGACATTAAGCGTTGGTTCCTTGATTTCGATAGTCAGAGCGCTTCCTCGCCATTTTCCAGCTACGCATCTTGTCTCGTTACTACCACCGCGTTGCGGACGCGTACAGTTGGAGCAAAAATTCTGAAGACTGGAGGTGAGGAAAACAATGAAGTCAGCCGAAATACGGCCGGCGATTTGCTTTGGTCGGCATTATCTAGAACGCTTATCGTTATGACCCGGCCTTTTTGGTCGAAAGTGAGGTCGAAAGTGAGCCAGCAATGGCTTGTGACACGTATCGTGTCTCAAACCGCTGGTCAGGGGAGGGTGAAACCCTGCCCCGTGAACCCCACCCAGGCGTCCTAGAGGACGTCACAGCGGAGCTGTCGATGGCATCGAAGACCATGACAATTCGTCTTTCTGAGCAAGAGCGCCAGGCGCTCGAGGCAGCGGCTGAGGCTGCGCAGATCGGGCCTTGTGCTCTGGCACGACAATCCGTCGTGGAACGATTGGGTTTCCCCCGGCCAAGTGCGCAGCGGCGCCCGGACGCGCGCACCGTGGCAGTTGGGAAAGCGCTTGGCGAGCTGGGGCGAATTGGCAATAACGTTAATCAACTCGCCAGACACGCACATGTTGGCGGACGTGTTGATAGTCAGATTCTTGTAGCAGTTCGGAGTGAGCTTGAGGCTTTGACCATGGCCGTCATGGCTTCTGGTGAGAAGCAATGATCATCACGACTCGGCGGCACGGGAGGAAACCTCGGGACGTCCGGAATCTCTTCAACCATTTGATGAGAGGTGAGGATGCTGAAGTCGTCGCCATTGGTGGGGTGCCGCTCAGCACTGCCGAGGATGTTCTGAATTATATGCAGGCTATGCGCAACGGGACGAAGGCGTCCGTTTCACTGCATCACATCACGCTGTCTCCGGAGAAAGAAATTGACGACATCCAAAGCCATCAGATGGTTCGAGAAACACTCAAATCGCTCGGAGCGGAAGATCATGCTTGGGTGCTCTGGCATCATGAAAAAATTCGTTACGCAAAAGGCGGCGGTGCACCTCATTTTCATCTTGTCGTCGGCCATGTCGGTCCTGACGGTAAAGCGCTCGACGATGGCAACTCGTTCCGGAAACTGGAAGCGGTTGCCCGGAGTCTTGAAGTTGATTGGGGACATGAGGTGACGCCATCCCGGAGAGCTATTCGAGTGGCGAGAGACCTTGTGGAGGATCGGCCAGATGTTGCCGCGGCAATCGTGCGTGCTCAAGGTCAGGAACTTCCGAAGAGCGCAATGACGTCCAATTCCAGAGCGGCAACATTGCGACAAGGTGTGGATTTGCCGAAAGTCCGTGCGGAAATCGCCGCTGCCTGGAAAAACGACGGGCCAGAAGGCGTCCGGAAAGCGGGATACGAGATTTTGCCGGGCAAGAAGCCGGGTGTCTGGATTGTCGTTCAAAATGGTGTCGAACTCGGCGCCCTGGACCGACTGGTGCGCGTGAAGCGGGCGGCGATCAGGGAGGCAATTGAGGCCGAAAGCGCCCAGATCGCAAAATTCGAATGCTCTGAGAAGCCCGTAGAGCATCAAATCGAAGGTGCCTTGGATGCTGGTACGCACCAAATCGGTTTGGAAACCCCTGAAGCGAAGCCGAGCGCGTCATCGATGTTAGAGCGTTCTGAGAACTTGAATAATTCGCCGGAACTCAGAAAAGCTCGGGATGCCGTTAAACAAGCAGAAGAGCGGCGTCGCAGAACCTATTACGGTACGCTCAAGTCAGAGCGCGCTGCTCGTATGACTATGCGGGATTCAGCGCCTCGAGGTTTTTGGGCCTGGTTGACCGGCCGCACCAGAAAGTGGCGACGAACACAGGCAGCGGCAATTGCTGAACTCGATCGCATAGCGAAATTGAGGGACGTGCGCCGATTGGAGCTTCAAAGAGCCAAGGCGGAACTTTTACAGGTGAAAGCCAACGTTGGCTATGGCGGTCTCGATTCCGAGCGGAGCGAGCTCGAGGGTTCTCATAAGCTTTTTCCCAAACAACAAATTCCAAATCGGAACGCAAAGAAAAATCTGGTTCCTAGCGCGTTGGTGACATCGCTTCGTCCATGATTTCCGCCGGCAGCGCCGGTGTGGCAGACTCAAATCATGGATTGGATAGCGACACGGAAAAAACGACGTCGACGCACTTGCTTTGATCCTTATCGGACAGCGTTGTTGCGAAGTTTTTTGCGCCGTAGGAGAGCCGTCAAGCGAAGCCAAGCGCTTTGGTTCGGGGTGTTTCTTGTTTCGCTTCTTCCAGGTTTCCGGATCGCACCTGCATTCCGGTCCAGAATTTCGGCGAAAAGAGGAAGGAAGATCGTTGCCCAGGACGTACGACTACAGCGCAAAACCGATGAAGGCCTTGATAAAGGCGTGCCTAGCCTCTCGCTGGAAGACGAACTTTCTCGAGCATCCCTCCACGAGAGAGATCGTCCGGCGTTCACCTCCAGAACTAAAGCCCTTTCTGTACCAGGTGTTGATCGTCGAGGACAATCCGCTGGGACTACTATGTTCACCGCGCGATAAGTCTGACGAGGGGTATTTCGAGATATGGCGGCATATTTGGCAGAAATACTATGACGACCCCGAGGAGGGGGACGGCACCGAAGGGCATCCGGAGCCATCGCCAACTTAGTGGGAGGACGCAACAGTCAGAATGTCGATGCGAGGTGCAGGAAGGCTTCAGACTGTTCGCTGGCGGGTTCAAGCACGACGCTATCAAGGCACTGCCCGCAAGCGATTTCAACCAGCTCCTCAGCATCATCCATCGTAACACCGTTATCGAGATCGATTAGCTGGTTGAGGCCGTGCACAATTCGGTGAATGACTGCACATTCATTGCAACTTTCATCGTGCAAGATCTGAATAGTCTCATATTTCTTGATCGACGAGGTCATGAGATCATTCTTCCTTGACTGACGGTTCCAGGCTGATCATTTGGGCCTGCGGAACGAGGCCCGACCAAAACTCGAGAAATTCGACTGCTGCTTTCCGTGTCGCGAAAAATTCATGAGAATACCGAGATCGTGTACATGTTGCTGGTATCAGCGCCATTAGGCAATCAGGCCAAAGCACGTTCACGAGCCACGGCCATCCATCATCAGCGGGTGCATAAAGACAGTAGATCGGGACAGCTGGTGAGTACTTGCTCGTCTTTGAAACCGCGCTGTCAGGCCCATTTTCGAAGTCCAGGGCGTGACCGCAAGAAGGGACAGGTTGTTCCAGCAAGCGCTCGAGATACTGCTCCTCTAGGTAGGTCTCGACGACCCACGTGTGATAAGGAAATGGAGCGGCGATATCGTCCGGCCACCGGCCGATCAGGACGTCCGGCAGGATGCAGATATTGCTCCGATACCAAGCAGTGTCCATCCAATCACGCACAGGCTTTGTAACGTAGTTTTTTATTACGCGCCCTCCCGGATGAGAACGGCCGCGATTGCTCGGCGGTTCTTACTATCAAGGCAGTTCATGTCCCTCCAAAAACTGCATTCAATCTCTTCAGCAGCGTGCGCAAAATCCGCAGCTGTGAGCGCTGCCTTGAGTACGAGACGTTCAGCGGTGCTCAAGACTTCGGAGAAACGAATGGCTCGCTCCACAAAACAGTTTTCGGGCCCCTGATCTCGCGACTGTCGGTTGGTCTCGCTGATGAGTGAGGTGTAGTCCTCCCAATCGACGCAGCCTGAGATATCGACGCCCAGGCGTCCGAAAATGTCCGCCGCAGCGCTTTGTTTAAAGATCGAAAAAGTCGTCAAATTGAGTTTCCTCATGTTGTCGGGCAGAGCTATCTGCCGAAAGAGAGTTGCCGCCTCTTTGGAGATTGGGCGCACTTCACCCGTTCCGGGGCTATGGCCCCAGAGGCGGCAATGGATTCGGTTGTCGGGGGGGGCGGGGGCAGACGGTCCTACCAAACCCGTATCAATTTCGTGAGCGGGCAGTACTGCTCGACTTCACGGCGCTGGAGTACATCCTCTATTTTGTCGAGCCGAGTTCAGCCCAGACCTTTTCGAAGGTTGGATACGTATCAACGAAGCGTGCGACGTCGTCACTGTGCATCGACTTGCTCCAGGATTCGCGACGGGAAAGGCGATTTTGCTTGAACGCAATTTTCTCAAGCTGATCAGATGTTTCGGGTGGAAGTTGTATGATCCTTCCGCCCAGTCATCCGGATGCAACGTCGAAAAGACAAACTACAAGCCGATGCGTTGGATCCGGCTTTGGCAACCCGCGCAGGGGCAATGGGGCTTTGCCAATATGAAAAGGTACAATAAGGCCGTCAGCGGGGCTGGCGGCACTAGGGAACCTCAAGGCGAAAAATCCAGACTCACCAAAACTCATCACCTTGATTTCGACCTTGCCATTGAAGATCGCATCAATGGTCTTTTCCGATGGAGCGTCCAAGTGAATTGCCACTCCGATTGATTGCTTGGAGAGAAATGACCAGGCCGCTCCTTTGGATTGCGGGGGGAGGTTGGTTTGCAGTTTTTCAAAGTCAATCATGAACGGTCCTTTCTTCTGATTGATGAGAAAAATGCTGACGTAAGAAAAACCCGACGTCAAAGGCGAGAGTCACCCATGGAGGGACTTCATTAAGACTTGAAATTTTCTTGACTAAAATTGTCTCGGCCTGTTGCAGTCGTTACGTCGAATTCCTGCTGTTTTCGGCTTTGGAAACGAAAAACTAATCGCGCAGAGAAATGCTATTGGTCGATAAGCATTCGAAACAATCATCAAAAAAATCGTGATTTTTCCCTGTGCGAGGGGTCACGGGAGTGGTACACACAACCTTGATGGTTCAAAAATAAACGGCGGTTTTCTGCGGTTTTTGGGCTGAAGTGCGGGAGTCCCTTCCTCTCCTCCATTTTCCCACGGTCCATTCTTGTCACATGCCAAACTGACGTGCTTGCGTGCCCAAGACCGGTGGTCTCACGACCGCGGAGCACACGCGCTGCGCGCCTGCTGGACGTATCGAGCCGTATTCTTGTGATCTTGCTGAAGGCTCCGAAGTTGGTCCGATCAACATTCGGCCAGTCAAACTTCTGGTTCTTTCAACCCTGTTGTTCGTGAGAGGCAATCAGCCAGTCTGCGAAGACCTCTGCGGGGCGGGCGCCGCGCTTGGCGCGGGAGACGAGAAAAAAGGCATCCGAGGGGCGCACCTTCGGATGTCCTGCAGAGACAAGCTGGCCTGAATTGACCAGTGCGCCCGTGATCGAATGCCAGCCCAACATCACGCCATGACCTTCGAGGGCCGCCTGGGTCGCCTGAACGTAGTTGGTGAACGTCTGGCCTCGGCCGCTCGCAGCCGTCTGAGGCGGTGGGCCGCCAGCCTTGCTCGCCGCCCGGCGGAGATAATCGCCCCATCCCATCCAGGAAACCTCCGGGGTTCGGACATGAAGGAGTGAGACGTCATCAAGCGGCACGGGACCTTCAAAGCGCGAACGCAGGGCAGGGGCGCATTGAGGCTCGACTTCCTCCTCAAACAGCTTGGTGACGACACCATCGCTCCAGCGTCCGTGACCATAGCGCACAGCCAAATCTATGCCTTCCGAGAGCTCCGGCGCACCCTGCTGGGTGGTGATGACATTTACCGTCAGGTCCGGGTGGGCCTGATAAAAGGCAGCCAGGCGCGACATCAGCCAATAAGTTGCGACGCCAACCGAGCAGGCAACGGTGACCGCATGAGCGCCCTGGAGTTCGGCGCGGCGGACATAGTCAACGGCGTCCTCGATGCGGCCGAGACCTTCGGAAATGGCGCTCGCCAGTGTCTGTCCTGCGGCAGTCGGCCTTGCGGGTCGCCTGCTGCGGTCGAGAAGGCGTACGCCGATGTGTTCTTCAAGCTGCTTCACCGCCTGGCTGATCGCGGGCTGGGTTACATTCAGTTCCGCTGCTGCGACCTGGATCGAGCCGCTGCGCGCAATTGCGGCGAACGCGGAGAGCAGTCGCAAGGGGGGAAGGGAGCCTTTCATAGAATAATCAATAGCTTATATTTTGTTGAGTGCAACCGTTCTTCCGCGAGGAGCTTTCGTTAGCATAAAGTCTCATCCAGAAACTTCAGACCCTTTGGCGAGTCAGATGGATAGCTTGCAGATCGACAGCGTCATGCTCGAAGACACTGGGCTCAGCCTGCAGTTGGCTGATGGCAGCCCTGCCTATTTTAACTACTACTGGCTGCGCGACAATTGTCCCAGTTCTTTCGACCGGGAAACGCGCGAGCGGACCTTCGACATCTTTCATTCCCGGAATGCGCCAAAACCGAGTGCAGTGAAGGTGGAAGAGCGGTCCCTCGTCGTCGATTGGGAAGGCGAAGACCACCAGTCCCGCTATCCGCTCGATATGCTTGCGTCCTATGCTTATGGCGAGCGTCGCCCGGATCCGTCAGACCTGCCGCGCAAGCCCTGGTACTCTGACCACTATCCAGATGTCTGCCGCGTATCTCATCCACTGCTGCTGGAAAGCAACGAGGAACGCCGGCGCTGGATGGAAGCGCTTCTGGTGGAAGGCGTCGCCATTGTCACGGACATGCCGGACACGGATGAGGCCCTGACCCAGACCGGGCTCCAGATCGGCCAGATACGGCCGACCTTCTTTGGTCCCTATTTCGATGTGCGCACACACATCAAGCCAACGAACCTGGCCTTCACTTCCAAGGCGCTGGAGCTGCACACGGATGTTCCTGCCGAAGAATATGCGCCAGGTATCCAGTTCCTGCATTGCCGTGCCAATTCGGTGGCCGGCGGGCTCAATCTCTTTGCTGACGGCACGGCGGTTGCCAATGATCTGCGTGAGATCGATCCGGAAGCTTTCCGGCTTCTCGCCGAGACCGAGGTGCCCTTCTACAAGGAGCATGATGGCTATGACATGCGCTCTTACCAGAGGGTGATCGAGCTGGATCAGCACGGCGAGGTTTCCGGCGTGACCATCAGTCAGCACATGGCTGACATCTTCGATTTGCCACAGCGCACGTTCGACACCTACTATCCTGCCTTTGTATGCTTCGGCAAAATGCTGCAGGAAGAGAAATACGTCATGCGCTTCAGCCTTCAGGCAACGGAATGCATTACCTTCGACAACCACCGGATCGTTCATGGGCGGGAAGCCTATTCTGCGACCAGCGGTGAGCGTTATCTTCGCGGCACATACACCGACCGCGGTGAGCTGCGTGGAACCTACCGCGGGCTGGTCTCAGAGGGACGTTTTAAATGATGGATGTGGTCCAGACTGTGGACATAGAGGCCTTGCGGATCGACCTTGCTGCGGCCTTTCGGCTGACGGCCCGGTTCGGATGGCATGAGTCCGTCGGCAATCATTTCAGCGCTGCCGTATCGGCGGACGGTCGGCAGTTTCTGATGAACCCGAAGTGGCGGCATTTCGCGGCGATCCGGGCGTCTGACCTCCTGTTCCTGGATGCAGACGACACCTCGATCATGGAGACAGCGGATGCCCCGGATGCCTCGGCCTGGACCATCCACGGTACGCTTCATCGCAAGCGGCCGGATGTCCGTGTGGTGCTGCATTGCCATCCGCCTCATGCGACGGCACTGGCGGCCCTAAAGGATCTGGGACTGCCGCCGATTGACATGAACACGGCCCGTTTTTTCGGTGATCTCGCCATCGATCCGGACTGCGGCGGCATTGCCGATGACGCAGGCGAAGGGGAGCATATTGCGGCGGCACTCGGGGAGTGTTCGACGCTGCTGATGGCCAACCACGGGCTGACCTGCACAGGTGATACCGTGGCTCAGGCATTCGAGCAGCTCTATTTCTTTGAAAAGGCGGCGCAAACCGTGCTTCTGGCCTACGCCAGCGGCAAGCCTCTGGCGGTGATGTCTGACGAAGTTGCCGCCAACACAGCCGAGGGCTGGCGGGCCTACGCGGGCATGGCGGATGAGCATTTTGCGTATCTGAAATCTGTGCTCGACAAGGAAGCGCCAGATTACCGGGACTGAGTTGATCTACCGGGACTGAGTTGCTTGCCAGCCTCCGGGCCTCGTATCAATCGAGGCCCGGAGGCCGGGGAGACTAGCTCTTGCTGCTAGAGCCGGATTGGTGTGCCTGTTTCCAGGGATCGGGTTGCCGCGTCAGCCAGCAGCTGGGCGCGCAGGCCGTCGGTGATGTTCGGCTTGTGGGCTTTTCCGGCCTGGATTTGCTCAATGAAATAGATCATTTCGGCGCGGTAGGCGGCCTCATAGCGCTCCAGGAAAAAATGCTGCGCGGGGGCTTTTCTGAAGCCGTTGTCCGTTGCCACTTCGACGGTATTCTCAAGCATGTTTTCTGCGCGAAGCATGCCTTTTGATCCGTGAACCTCCAGCCTTTGGTCATAGCCATAGCTGGCGCGGCGCGAATTGGAGATCTGGCAGATCTTGCCGGTTGCCGTCGTCAGCGTCACGGCGGCCGTGTCCACATCTCCAGCCTCTCCGATTTCCGGATCCACCAGGGCCGACCCGACCGCATAGACGCTGACGGGCTCTTCGCCGAGCAGGAAGCGCGCCATGTCGAGATCGTGGATCATCATGTCGCGAAACAGACCTCCCGAGCTCTTGATGTAGCTGACAGGCGGGGGGGAGGGGTCGCGGGACTGGATGGTGACAATTTC
The DNA here is from genome assembly GCF_039982295.1 of Roseibium sp. Classification (GTDB taxonomy): domain Bacteria; phylum Pseudomonadota; class Alphaproteobacteria; order Rhizobiales; family Stappiaceae; genus Roseibium. Next base: position 113,475 of record NZ_JBDWYP010000053.1, on the reverse strand, counting down.
CACCGCGCCGATTTCTCCCTGCTCGATGCGTCTCTGCACATTGGCAAAGTTCGGATCAAAGCGGCGATTGAACGCGGTCATGAAGGGAACGCCCGCCTTTTCGACAACCGAAATACAGTCGCGAATGCGGTCAGCGGACATGTCGACCGGTTTTTCGCAGAAGATGGCCTTGCTCGCCGCCGCCGCCAGGTGGATCAGGTCGTAGTGGATGTCCGTTGGCGTCCCGATCACCACGGCATCCACGTCGGCGCAGGCAATCAGCTCTTCGCTGGTCATGACCTTGGCGTTGGTCCTGGCCGCGAGTGCTTCGGCGGGAGCGTCAAATGCGTCTGACACGGCTGTGACGACGGCCCCCTCGATCTGTCCGACCGATCTTGCATGGACCTGTCCGATGCGGCCGCAGCCGAGCAATCCGATTTTCAACACGTCAGTTCTCTCCCTTGAAGGCCTGCAGCACCTTGCGCGTGGCTGCGACCACCGGGTCATGGGTATCTTTCAGGATCGTCACCCGATCGAAGCGGGACGGATCCTTGTTCACGGCCTCACGCAGCGCTGCGCCAAAGGCCATCCGCAGCTCTGTGCCTATGTTGAACTTGCAGATGCTTGAGCCGCGTGCCAACGCCCGTCTTTGTGCAACCGGAACGCCGGACCCGCCGTGGATCACCAGCGGGACCTCGGTTACGGCCTCGATGGCGTGAATGCGGGGCTCGTCCAGCCCGCCTTCCTTGTCCTGCTGCAGATGCACATTGCCGACAGAAATCGCCATGGCGTCGATGCGGGTTTCACGCGCGAATTTTGCAGCTTCATCCGGATCGGTTCCAGCTGACCCTTCGCCGCCCGAATAGCCGACAAAACCGATCTCGCCCTCACAGGAGACGCCGGCCGCATGGGCCATTTCGGCGATGGCGGCGGTATCATCGATGTTTTGCTGCAGTGGTGTGCGTGATCCGTCGAACATGACTGAGGTGAAGCCGCTGTCGATGGCGGTTCGGCATTCCTCTGTCGTGTAGCCGTGATCAAGATGGGCGACCACTGGCACGCAGGCGTTTTCGGCCAGATGACGGAACATGGCACCGAGGACGGGCAGGGGCGTATGCTCCCGGCACGACGGTCCTGCCTGCAGGATGACCGGCACATTTTCGGCTTCTGCAGCAGCCACATAGGCGCGCATGTCCTCCCAGCCCAGGGTCACCAGGCCAGCGACCGCATAGCCCTGTTTGAGCGCAGGCTGGAGAACCTCTGACAGGGTCGCAATGGTCATTTGAACTTCGCGATCATGTCCTTGATGCCGGGGATGGTTTCCAGCTGAGCCGCATGGGTCGGCTGGAAATACTGCACGAGCGAGCGCTGGCTAAGGCCGCCCAGGATGGTGAAATAGTACATTTCATAGCCGGGTAGCACGGCGCAGGGATGATAGCCCTTGTCGAGGCAGATCGTTGAGCCATCGACGATATGGTAGGCGTCGCCAGGCTTGTTGTCCTCGCGCTGAAGCATCTGGACGCCGGAGCCGTAGTTGGGACGGAAGCGGAAGTTATACGTTTCGTCGTGGCGGGTTTCGTCCGGCAGGCGGTCTGTATCATGTTTGTGGGATGGGAAGCCGGACCAGCCGCCCTGGCCGACGGTGTAGAGCTCGCTCACCAGCAAGCGGCCAACCTTGTCATGCTGCTTCTGCCCCAGGATATGTTTGATCTTGCGGTGGGTCTTGGTGTCGTCCGAGCCGTATTGCACGAGATCGATGCTGTCAGCGCGGACATCAAAGGGATCCAGGACCTTGTCGTATTTGGCGCCGGCGACGAAGGTCTCGGTTTCATCACTGACGCAGACGATGGTCACTTTCGCACCAACGGGCGCATAGACGCCTTCCGGTTCGCCGTCCCAGACATCAATGGTTCGATTGCCAAGCGCAGAATAGCTGACACCCTCGACATCCACGTCGACTGTGCCTGTGGCGGGCACGATACAGGTCTCGTAGCCGGGAACCTGATAGGTGAAGGCCTCGCCTTTTTTCAACTTGACGATGTTGAAGTAGTTCAGGGGAACCAAGGCATTGTCCGGTTCCACGATGGGGTTGTTCTTATTGTCGAACGGGGCGATGTGCATGGATTTTTCCTTTCAGGAAGTCGTTGGTCCTGGGTGCGACGCCAGAAATGTCTCAAGCTCTTGCGGGGTCGGCATGGCAGGCGCACAGCCAGGACGTGCGACGACGATCGAGGCGCAGGCCGAACCGCGCAGGACCGCCTCTTTGAGCGCATGTCCGCCGGCCAGGGATGCGAGAAAACCAGCCATGAAACTGTCACCTGCGCCGGTGGGTTTGACCGCCTTTGCCGGATAGATCCCAGTGCGGATTTCCTCTTCCTCCTGAAACGTCACGGCGCCTTCCGGCCCCATCTTGTAGACGACGATGTCGGCGGTGGAGGACGCCAGTGTACGCGCCTTGTCGAGGCCTTTTGACACGTCGCCCGCCATGAAGCCGAACTCTTCGTCATTGCCGACGATGACATCGGACATGTCTCCGGCGCGGGAGAGAACCTCTTCGGCAATCTCGGGTGAAGGCCAGCTGTAGGGTCGATAGTCGACGTCAAAGATGATCGGGATGCCAGCTGCCCTGGCGAGTTCGAAGGCTCTGAACGTTGCGCTCCGGGAGGGCTCTGCGGCAAAGACGGTGCCGGCAGTGATCAAGGCACCATAGGCTTTGTAATCGACCGCTTCGACGTCTTCGATCGACATCTGAAAATCGGCGGCGTTGTTGCGATAGATGACGCTTTGATGTTCCTCGACCCGCGTCTCGTAAACGGCGAGCGAGGTGCGTTCTTCGCCCTTGATGCGCCTTACATGGTTGCGGTCAATGCCGTAGTGGTCGAGCTGTCCCTCGCAATACCAGCCGATGGAATCGTCGGAGACGACGGTGACAAGAGCTGCCTTGCAACCGAGCTTGACCAAGCCTGCCGCGGTGTTGGCGCTGCTTCCGCCCATGGCAACCATCATGCTGGTTGCCTCACGCGTGCGTGTGCCTGCAGGTTCCGGGCTCAGGTCCATGCCGACCCGGCCGATGATCAGGAAGTTGCGCTTGGCAATGCCGGAAAGAGCCATCACACGCCCTTTCGCTGCTTGTCGCGGCTGGCTTCCCAGTCGACGTGGGCCTTGCGGACCTTCTCGCTCGTGGTGACGTGGGGCGTTCCAACTTCCCACCATGCGTGACCTTCCGTGGTCCAGCCCTCGTAGGGATCCACCTTCATCACAATGACATGGCTTCGATCGCTCGCCTTGGCGCGTTTGAACGCTTCTGCGAGCTCTGTAGGGTTCGAAACGGTTTCGGCGATCGCGCCCTGGGAGGCTGCATTGGCCTCGAAATCAACTGAAAATGGTTGCGGGATGGTCGGACAGTCCGCCAGGAGATTGTTGAAACTCTCGTTGCCGGTGTTGTTTTGCAGCTTGTTGATGACGGCAAAACCGCCGTTGTCCAGCACCAGAACAATCAGTTTCTTTTGGCTGAGAACGGACGAATAAAGATCCGAATTCATCATCATGTAGGAGCCGTCGCCGATGAAGACGATGGTGTCCCGATCCGGCTCGCGTTCGCATTGGGCAATGCGAGCGCCCCAGGCGCCGGAGATCTCGTAGCCCATGCAGGAAAAGCCGAATTCCACATCGACAGTGCCGATATCGAGAGTGCGCCAGTTGGCAGTCACCTCGGCTGGCAGGCCGCCGGCAGCAGCCACAACCCGGTCACGCGTGTCACACAAATCGTTCACGACACCGATGGCCTGTGCATAGGAATTGGGGCGATTGCCGTGAGCAACATTGCTGGCGACATAGGCATCCCAATTCTTGCGCTCCTCCTGCGCCTTTGCAGTCCAGTCCTTGGGCGTCGAATACTCCAACGCCGCGCCAAGGATCTGGAGCGACAGTTTGGCGTCACCGACAACAGGCAAGGACCTGTGTTTGCCCGCGTCATGACGAGCTGCGTTGATGGAGATGAAGCGGGCGTCCTTGGAAAATGCGGTCCAGGATCCGGTCGTGAAATCCTGCAGTCTTGTGCCGACTGCCAGGATCACATCTGCGCTTTCTGCGATGGCGTTGGCGCTGTCAGATCCGGTTACGCCGATGGGGCCGATGTTGAGGGGATGGTTTGCAAGCATGTTGGCGCGGCCGGCGATGGTCTCGACCACGGGGATCTGATGTTTCTCGGCAAAGGCAGTGAGCTCTGCAACAGCTCTGGAGTATTGCACGCCGCCGCCGGCGATGATCATTGGCCGCTCGGCGCGTTGCAGCAGCGCGACCGCATCCTTGATTTCTTCAGCGTCAGGGCTGATCCGGCGAATGCGGTGGACCTTTTTCTCGAAGAAGGCGTTTGGATACTCATACGTCCAGCCTTGGACATCCTGCGGCAAGCCAATGAAGGCTGGGCCGCAATCGGCTGGATCCAGCAGTGTGGCGAGGGCAGCGGGCAGCGATTGAATGACCTGAGCCGGATGGGTGATGCGGTCCCAGTAGCGCGACACAGGCTTGAAGGCGTCATTTACGCCGAAGGTCGGGTCGCCGAAGTTTTCCATCTGCTGCAGAACCGGATCGGGCAGGCGCGTCAGGAACGCATCGCCGCAGAGCATCAGCATGGGCAACCGGTTGGCATGGGCAAGACCGGCTGCTGTCAGAAGGTTTGCCGTGCCGGGACCCGCGCTCGCGGTGCAGAACATGAAGCGCTGACGCAGCCATTGCTTGGCATAGCCTGCTGCAGCAAATCCCATACCTTGCTCGTTCTGGCCGCGGTAAAGCGGCAGCACGTCCTGAACCCCGTAGAGCGCCTCACCGAGGCAGGTCACATTGCCATGGCCGAAGATACCGAAGCCGCCCCCGCAGACACGCATTTCCCGACCGTCGATCTCGATGAACTGGTTGGAAAGCCAACGGATTATGGCTTGAGCCGTGGTTAGACGGATGGTGTCAGCTGTTGTCGTCATATCAAATCCAACCCTGTGGGACTCTCGTCTGTTTTGCTGAATGCAGCTTGCGAGATTTCGATTCACACGATACAACGTTTGCAACCGGTTGCAAACCGTATTTCAAAAATTGGGACCGCGTATCAATGGCTCAGATCGGAATCGGCATTCTTGGTGGTGGCTATATGGGCAAGGCCCATGCAGTTGCCATGTCCGCAGTTGGTGCGATTTTCAACACGGCTCTGCGCCCGCGTCTGGAGATGGTTTGTGCTTCATCGTCTGAGAGCGCCGAACGCTATCGCGTTGCCTATGGCTTTGAACGGGCGACAGACGACTGGCGTGTTCTCGTCCAGGATCCGAAGGTGGAAGCGATCATCATCGCGTCGCCTCAAGAGACGCACCGGGAGGTCGCCGAAGCTGCGTTTGCGCTTGGGAAGCCTGTTTTTTGTGAAAAGCCCTTGGGGGCATCACTGGCAGACAGCGCGGCGATGGTTGCGGCCGCCGAATCCTCCGGCTGCGTGAATATGGTGGGCTTCAATTATATCCGGACCCCGGCGAGCCAGTTTGCACGCAAACTGATCGCCGAGGGTGAAATCGGTGATGTCACCTGGTTTCGGGGTGAGCACACTGAAGACTTTTATGCCGATCCTGAAGCCCCGGCGACCTGGCGCACGACCGGTGATGCCAATGGCACCATGGGTGATCTTGCCCCGCATATGATCAATGCAGCGCTGGCCCTGCTTGGCCCGGTCAACCGGGTGATGGCAGAGGTGGAGACGGTTCACGCCAGCCGCCCTGGAGGTGAGGTGACCAACGACGATCATGCGCAGATGATGTGCCGCTTTGAAAACGGTGCCATGGGGCACATGTATTTCAGCCGCGTCGCGACCGGTCGAAAGATGGGCTATGCCTATGAAATCACGGGTACAAAAGGCGCCATTCGGTTCGATCAGGAAGATCAGAATGCGCTCTGGTTTTACCGAATGGACGAGCCTGAGGCGACGCGGGGTTTCCGCAAGATCCTGACCGGCCCGGCGCATCCCGACTACCTGCCGTTCTGTCAGGGACCGGGACACGGGACGGGCTATCAGGATCAGATCATCATTGAAGCCCGCGACTTTCTGCGCGCAATCGAAACCGGAAAGGCCATCTGGCCGACTTTCCGTGATGGCCACGACGTCAACCGCGTGATCGCGGCGGCCATGACTTCATCAGGCAGCAAGACCTGGCAAGACATCAAAGCTTTTTGAGCATTAGTGAGGAAAACCATGTCAATCAGAATTGGCAACGCGCCCTGTTCGTGGGGCGTCGAATTCGCGCAGGATCCGCGCAATCCGTCCTGGCAGTCGGTTTTGAAGGACTGTGCCGAGGCGGGTTACAAGGGGATCGAGCTGGGGCCTGTCGGTTTCATGCCCGAAGATCCGGCCGTTCTGGCGGACGCATTGGCTGAACACGATCTGGAGTTGATCGGCGGCGTGGTGTTTCGGGCATTCCACGACCCTGCGGCCTGGGAGGATGTGCAAGATGGTGCGGTGCGGACCTGCAAGGCGCTCAAGGCACATGGTGCAAAACACCTCGTTCTGATCGATTCCATCTCTCCCCGGAGGGCGCCGACAGCCGGACGCGCCAATGAAGCGGAACAAATGGACCTTGCCGAATGGACAGCCTATCGCGACCGGATTGCGACGATCGCAAAGATGGGCGCCGAGGACTACGGGCTAACCGTTGGCATTCACGCTCATGCGGCCGGTTTCATGGACTTTGAACCCGAGCTTGAGCGGCTGCTCGATGATGTCGATGAGACGATTCTGAAAATCTGTTTTGATACAGGACATCATTCCTTTGCCGGATTTGATCCGGTGGCCTTCATGAAGCGCCATATGGAACGCATTTCATACATGCATTTCAAGGATATTGCGCCGGATGTTAAAGCGGATGTGATCGCCAAGCGGACAGGGTTCTACGATGCCTGTGGCCAGGGGATCTTCTGTAATCTTGGTGACGGTGATGTGGACTTCCCTGCGGTCCGGCAGCTGCTTGTGGACTCCGGTTTTGAAGGCTGGTGCACTGTCGAGCAGGACTGTGACCCGCTGCTTGACCCCGATCCGCTGGGTGATGCGCGCAAGAACCGTGAATACCTTGAATCCATTGGCTTTAACTGAGGGCTGCAGCGATGGCTAAATTGAGATGGGGCATGATCGGCGGCGGCGAAGGCAGCCAGATCGGACCCGCCCACAGGTTGGGTGCGCAGGCCGATGGTCTGTTCGAATTGACGGCGGGGGCGCTGGATCATCGGGCCGATGTTGGCCGTGAGTATGCACAGCGCCTGGGCGTTGCTGAAGATCGGGCCTATGGCGACTGGCAGGAAATGCTGGTTGGCGAGAAGGATCGCGAGGATCGAGTCGATCTGGTCACCGTTGCGACACCGAACTCCACGCATTTCGAAATCACCAAGGCTTTCCTGGAGGCCGGCTTCAACGTCCTGTGCGAAAAGCCGATGACCATGAACGTTGAAGAGGGTGAGGAGATCGTTCGGATCGCGGAGGCGACCGGAAAGGTCTGTGCGGTGAACTATTGCTACTCGGCCTACCCGATGATTCGGCAGGCGCGGGCCATGGTGCGCGCCGGAGAAATTGGCAAGGTAAGGCTGGTGGTGACGAATTTCAGCCATGGGCATCACGGTGATGCAGGCGATGCAGACAACCCGCGGGTTCGCTGGCGCTACGACCCTGCAATGGCCGGTGTTTCAGGGCAGTTCGCCGATTGCGGCATTCATGCTCTGCACATGGCGAGCTTCATCTGCAACGACCAGGTGGAAAAACTGTCGGCCGACTTTGCCTCGACCATTTCCAGCCGGGAGCTGGAAGACGACGCCATGGTCAACTTCCGCCTGTCCGGCGGGACTGTTGGCCGGCTTTGGACTTCGTCAGTCGCCATCGGGCGTCAGCATGGGTTCGATATTCAGATCTTCGGAGAAACGGGTGGTTTGCGTTGGGCATCCGAGCAGCCGAACCAGCTGATTTACACGCCTGTCGGCGGTCGCACCCAGATCATCGAAAAAGGTGAGGATGGTTTGCACGAGGACGCGCAGCGTCTGTCTCGTGTTGCGATTGCGCATCCGGAAGGTTTCCCGCTGGCGGTCGCCAACATCTATTGCGATCTCGCCGATGCCATTCGTGGGGAGGCGAGGGACGGGTTGCCCAACGCGGAGGATGGGGTGCGCTCCATGGCGGCGGTGCACATGGCTGTTGCCTCGGCGAAGGAAAATGGGGCCTGGGTTGACGCCCGCCCGCCGATTTTCCGCACGTGAGCGTAAAAGGAACCGGGCGTTCAGCCCGGTTCTCATGACCTTCACGGTTTATGTCGTGATGGGCTTCAGCGTGCCGCGTTCCACGACCGAGCAGGGGAAAATCCGAGCCTCAGGATAGCGGTCCGGTTCGTCGAGCATGGCGACCATGAGCTCAATGGACGACGTGATGATCTGGCGGATCGGCTGATGAATTGTGGTCAGGTTGATGTTTTCCCAGCCGGCCATTTCCATGTCATTCAGTCCAAGGATGCCGATGTCGTTCGGTACGCTCAAGCCGCGCTCCCTGATTGCCGAAAGTGCACCAATGGAAAGAACGTCATCGCCGCAAAAATAGGCTTCCGCGTGGGTCGGTTGTTCCAGAAGGCGGAGCATCTCGTGACGGCCTGCCTCAAATGAATAGGCATTTGCATAGGAGTAGGCCGCCTTGATCTGGGGATGCTGAGCGACCTCCTGCATGAAGCCCGCCAGACGATCCTGCGTTGATGTCGCCGTTTCAGGCCCCCCCAGAAACGCGATTTTCCTGTGGCCCCGGGCGGCCAGTTCCCGCACAGCAATGCGACCGCATTCCATATTGTCGATGCCGACCACATGAACCTGGGGCGCGCTTGAGTACCGGCCAAAAGAGTGAACCACCGGAACCTGTGCGTCGCGAAAGGCCTTGGCAAAGCCTGGCGGCAGCGTGGAGGATGCGACCACGACACCATCAACAGAATACTGGCGCAGCATCCGAACCGAGTTTTCCGGATCGGTTTCGTCGGTCAGATTGACCAGCAGTGGTCGCAAGCCCCGATCCTGCAGGCCGCGGGTGAAGAGGTCGAAGACTTCCAGGAAGATCGGGTTATGAAAGTTGTTCGAGACCAGGCCGATCAACTTGGTGCGTCCCGTGGTCAGGGACGAGGCTAGGGCGTTCGGGCTGTAGCCAAGTTCCCGGGCCGCCTTCTCCACCTTTCGGCGCATCTTGTCGGAGACGGAAGCGCCGTCGGTAAAGGCTCTGGACACGGCTGAGCGTGAAACGCCCGCCCGTTCTGCAACCTCTTTCAATGTCACTACCATTGTCGTCCGATCCCCAGATCCGCCCTTCGGATCTTTTAGCCAGTTTCTCGCATCAGCGCAGCATCAAACCTTAACAGAAGATTTGCAACCGGTTGCAAAAACTCGGCAGGTGTGTTTTAGTCAGACTCGAAGTGACGGGGAGGAGCCGTTCTTCCGCCACATCCTGGCGAATTCTGGGAGGATTATAATGACATCACTAATGAAGAAGATGGCGTTGGCGCTGACTGTTGCCGCTGCGCCGCTGATGGCAGTTTCTGGCGCCTCGGCCGAAGGCGAGAAATACATTCTGGTGAGCCACGCACCTGACAGTGACAGCTGGTGGAACACCATCAAGAACGGTATCGCGCTTGCAGGTGAGCAGATGGATGTTGAGGTCGAGTACCGCAACCCGCCGACCGGCGACCTTGCCGATATGGCGCGCATCATCGAACAGGCTGCTGCGAGCGGCCCGAACGGCATCATCACCACGCTCAGCGACTATGACGTTCTGTCCGGCCCGATCAAGGCCGCAGTGGACGCTGGTATTGACGTGATCATCATGAACTCCGGTACCCCTGACCAGGCCCGCGAAGTCGGCGCCCTGATGTATGTGGGTCAGCCTGAATATGACGCAGGTCATGCCGCCGGTCTTCGCGCAAAGGGCGATGGCGTTGAGAGCTTCCTGTGTGTCAACCACTACATCAGCTCGCCGTCTTCCACTGAGCGCTGTCAGGGCTTTGCGGATGGTCTCGGTGTAGAGCTGGGCAACCAGATGATCGATTCCGGCCAGGATCCCTCGGAAATCAAGAACAAGGTCCAAGCTTACCTTTCGGCCAATCCGGAAACAGATGCAATCCTGACGCTCGGCCCGACGAGTGCGGACCCGACGCTTCTGGCACTGGATGAAACCGGGCTGGCTGGTGACATCTACTTCGGCACGTTTGATCTGGGCGAGGAAATCGTCAAGGGCATCAAGGCCGGTGTGATCAACTGGGGCATCGACCAGCAGCCGTTCCTGCAGGCCTATCTGCCGGTTGTCGTCATGACGAACTACCATCGCTACGGCGTTCTTCCGGGCAACAACATCAACTCCGGCCCGGGTTTCGTGACCGCGGACGGACTTGAGATGGTCGAAAAGTTCGCGGGCGAATACCGCTAAGAACCTGCCAATTGTGGGCGGCCAGAGCATATCTGCCGCCCTTTTTCCATGTTGAACCGGACCAGCTAAGGCAATCACCATGTCTGAAGTTCAAGCCCCCACAACCGTCGAGGACGAGCGGGTCATCCAACGCTCACGCCTTCGCGAAAGTCTGATTCGCCCGGAGCTGGGCGGGATCGTGGGTACCGTCATCGTCTTTACCCTGTTTGCGCTGTTTGCTTTCGACAGCGGCATGTTCAACAGCCAGGGTGTCATGAACTGGAGCCAGGTCTCGGCGCAGTTCATGATCATCGCCGTCGGGGCCTGCATGCTGATGATCGCCGGTGAGTTTGACCTGTCGGTCGGCTCCATGATCGGCTTCTCCGGCATGATGATCGCGATTTTCAGTGTCACCCTTGGCTGGCCGGTCTGGCTGGCCATCATCGTGACCTTCGCTCTGGCTCTGTCCATTGGTGCGCTGAACGGGATCATCGTGGTGCGCACGGGACTGCCCAGCTTCATCGTCACCCTCGCGTTCCTGTTCATCTTGCGCGGCTTTACGATCTTCTTCCCGCAGACCATCGAGCGGAAGACCATCATCGGCGGCATCAAGGACGCGGCAGAGGGAGATTGGCTGGCGCCTGTGTTCGGCGGCAAAATCCTGACCGGCCTGTTCCAGTGGATGGGCGAGGCGGGCATCATCGCGGTGTTCGAACGTGGGACCCGTCAGGGAATGCCTGTGGTTGAAGGCGTTCCGATGCTCATCGTCTGGGCTCTGGTTCTCGTTGTTTTTGGTCATGTGGTTCTGACCAAGACGCGGTTCGGCAACTGGATTTTTGCGGCGGGAGGAGACGCTCAGGCAGCACGCTATGCAGGCGTTCCGGTGAACCGGGTCAAGATCCTGATGTTCATGTTCACCGCTTTCTGCGCCACTGTTTTCGCGACCTGTCAGGTTATGGAATTTGGGTCGGCGGGGGCTGACCGCGGGCTGCTGAAGGAGTTCGAAGCGATCATTGCGGTGGTCATCGGCGGCGCGCTGCTGACGGGTGGCTACGGCTCGGTAATTGGTGCTGCGCTCGGGGCGTTGATCTTCGGCGTGGTCCAGCAAGGCCTGTTCTTTGCCGGAGTGGAGAGTTCTCTCTTCCGCGTGTTCCTGGGTGTGATCCTGCTCTTCGCGGTGATCCTCAACACCTATGTTCGCCGCATGATCACCGGGGAGAAATAAGATGACGACGGAACATGCGCCCATCGTTCAGATGAAGAACATCGAGAAGCATTTCGGCTCGGTTATTGCGCTCGCCGGCGTCTCGGTTGAAGTCTTTCCCGGTGAATGTCATTGCCTGCTTGGCGACAATGGTGCGGGCAAATCAACCTTCATCAAGACCATGTCCGGTGTGCATAAGCCGACCAATGGCGACATTCTTTTCGAAGGCACACCGATGAATTTCGACCGTCCGCGCGACGCGATGACGGCCGGAATTGCGACAGTCTATCAAGATCTTGCGATGATCCCGCTGATGTCTGTCAGCCGCAATTTCTTCATGGGCAATGAGCCCTTGCGCAAGTTCGGGCCGCTGAAGTTCTTCGACCATGATCACGCCAATGAAGTGACCATGGCCGAGATGCGCAAGATGGGGATCAACCTGCGTGGTCCCGATCAGGCTGTCGGGACGCTCTCTGGTGGCGAACGTCAGACAGTGGCGATTGCCCGTGCTGTCTATTTCGGTGCCAAGGTGCTGATCCTGGACGAGCCGACTTCCGCGCTCGGTGTTCGCCAGACAGCCAACGTTCTGGCCACTATCGACAAGGTTCGCAAGCAAGGGATTGCGGTCGTGTTCATCACCCACAACGTCCGCCATGCGATGGCGGTGGGGGACAGGTTCACAGTGCTGAACCGGGGCAAGACCCTCGGCACGGCGCAGCGTGGCCAGATCACACCGGAAGAGTTGCAGGACCTGATGGCGGGCGGTCAGGAATTGGTCGCGCTGGAAGGCAGTCTCGGCGGAACCGTCTAGACTGCTGCAAGACTGAAAACAGAACACTTACCGGAGTTGCCCTGATCGGCAGCTCCGGTTTTCCTGTTCAAGGCACTTCAGAAGGTACTGCTCGCATTTCAAGAGTTTCGAATTTGGCCCGTCATTTGATCTATGTCTGCGTCGGGCTTTCGTGCGGCGACTAAGTTTCTCGTCATGACCGCCGTATTGCCATTATGAGCTGGCGTTTCATCGGCATGGGCGGTGTTGCGCCCCAGATCAAAGAGCGAGACTGAAATCATGGTAGATGCACGAAAAATTCTTCAGGACCTTGAAACGACGCGCGACGAGATACGCCTCAAGATCCATCTCGGCAGCATGGAAGCCCGACAGGAGTTCGAGGAGCTGGAAGAGAAATTCCAGAAGTTCAAGTCGGAGGCACGTCTGGATGATGCAACCGAGGATGTCGGGGAGGCAGCCAGCGATCTTGCGAGCGAGATTTCAAAGGCCTACGCAAACATCAAGAAGGCGCTCTAGGCGCTCCTCGCATGCGAACGGCGACGGCGGCAGGTGTCTTGTTCGTGGGACCTGTCACCGTCTTGAAGTTTCAGTCCTTTTTCTTGCTCATGGACTTGATGAGCAGCGTCAGGATCGGCGTCAGCAGCCCGGCGAGAGCGCCGTCGAGCGGGTTTTTGGCAAAGGACGTCAGGCTGTTCTTGAGGCCGATCAATTCGTCTCGTGTCCGCTCGATTTCGTCCTGAAGATCCTCGGCTTTTGCCTCCAGTTCTTCAAGACCGGCATCGCGTACTTCCTTTGCAAGTTCGAGTTCCGGGCCGGTTTTCAGTCCCGATGCCCACAGCAGAAGGATGACGGCCACGAGAAAATCGACGCCGGCGACAGCAAGAGCGGCGTAGCTTGGGCCCCATACCTCTTCCAGCGCAAAGAAACCGGCGACATTCAACATCGCCAAACCGAAAACGAGCACCAGACCGGCAAAGGCCGTGGCGCCGATCTTTTTGGCGGCGACCTGAAGCTTCGCCTCGATGATCAGAAGTTCGGCGCGCCAGATGATGCGCAGGTTGCGAACGGTGCTTTCCATGGTGCGCTCCTATCGGCGTAATGTGGCCCCAACGATGATCCCGAGCGCAAAGGCGCCCAAAACCACACGGACGGGATGTTCCTGAATTTCGTGCTCTGCACTTTCGACGAGCGTGCTGAGCTGTTCCGACAGTTGCGTCAGATCCAGATGAGCAGCTGATGTCTCTTCGGCTACGGCTGCGGCCGACGCCTCGATATATGGCGCGTCAGATGCCTGAGTGGCAGTTTGTGCCGTGTCTTCGGTGACAACTTCACCCGTGGGCGGTGCCGCTTTGGACGCCGCCTTGGCTGCTGGCTGGCGCTTGCGGCGGCGCTTGGGTTTCGTTGTTTCCGCCTTCAGGGCGTGGATTTCGTCTTGCAAGTCACGAGACATCGCCATTCGAAACCTCCTTGATTGCACGTGTTGATTTCTTGGCCGCATGAACGCACAAAAATGGCCCCGGCGCGAGGGAAATTGAGGAACGCCGGAGCCTGTTGAATGCAGACGAAGAGGCAAAAGGAAAGGTCATCACCAGACCTGTCCCTCGTGCATCCTTGCTTTATGCGCCAAATATGTCGGTGGTGATGCCCTTGTACCAGCCAACTGATTCCTCGTAGGTTTCCTGCCGGACCCCGCTGTCTTCCCCGGTCTGGCTGATGAATTTCGAGGTCGAGGCGATCTTCTCGTCCGTTGCCGCATATTGCGCGCCGACCTTCACGCCGTCATTGCTTTCAATCAAACTCCAGCAAGTGTTTGAATATTTGGCGGGAAAGACCTTGGAGCCGATGAGGTCGCCGCGCACGGCCATGGCCGCCACCTTCGCCTGGCTGTTGGCGGAGAAGCCGGATTTCGGCATGTCGCCGGCAATACAGGCATCACCAATCACGAAGACATTGTCGTCGACCCTGGACCGCATTGAATAGGGATCGATGGCGCAAAAGCCGCTTTCGTTGGCAAGACCGGCGCTGGCCGCGATCATACCGGCCTTTTGCGCCGGAATGACGTTGACCAGATCGCCCTGGAACGTGTCGAGATCCGTCTCGACTTGCCCGCTCGCCGGATCCACACTGGCGATGCCGCCATGAACGTCCGGTCCGTACCATTCGATCATGCCTGGATAATGCTTGTCCCAGCCTTCCTGAAACAGGGCCTGTTTCGAGAATTTCGATTTGGGGTCAATGATGGTGATCTTGCTGTCGGTGAAGCCCTTTTCCTTCAGCACATGGGCGAACATGGAAACGCGCTCATAGGGGCCGGGAGGGCAGCGATACGGATTGGGCGGGGCGACCATGACGATCTGCTGACCGTTTTCGATCGCGTCCAGCTTTGCCTTGAGCAGTTTGGTCTGCGGGCCTGCCTTCCAGGAATGGGGCATGACTTCAGCGGCTTCTTCCGAATAGCCGGGCACGCTGTCCCAGATCAGATCGATGCCGGGGGCAACGATCAGCCGGTCATAATCGACCTTGGAGCCATCGGCCATCGTCACGGTTTTCGCCTCACGGTCGATGGTCTGGGCGTAGCCGTTTACGACAGTTATGCCGTAGTTGGAGGCGAGTTTGTCGTAACTGTGGGTGATTGATTCAAATGTGCGGTAGCCACCCAGATAGAGGTTGGAGAAGAAACAGGTGGTGTAGGTCGCGTTGGCCTCGATCAGGGTCACGTCAATGGCGTCGCCTGCGTCCTTGGCGATGTAACGCGCTGCAGTTGCGCCACCAGCGCCGCCGCCGATGATCACGACCTTGGGTTTGCCCTGGGCACGGGCGTAAAGGGGCAGCGCGAGGGATGCGGCTCCTGCGCCTGCGAACAATCCAAATGTACGTCGGGAAATTTGGGTCATCACGTTTCCTTCCAGTTTTCGATTATTGCGGATCTATGGAGCCGAAGTAGGCCGCAAGGGCCGCTATTTCCTCATTGCCGAGGTTTGCGGTCATGTTCTGCATGACCTGATGGCTGCGGACGTTGGTCTTGTAGTCGAAGAGGGCCCGGATGAACGCAGCCTTGGGCCAGCCGATGATGGAGGGAATGCCGTCTGCACGTCCGGACAACTGATGGCAGGTCACGCATTCGCTTGAGAGATATTCGCCGTAGTCGGGGTCCCCGGTGAGGGCCATCGCCTCGGCGCCGATTTCAGGATGGGCCGGCTTTGGAATGTCCGGATGTGCGGCCGGGTCGCGGTCGGAGGCCTCGCGGAGATAAGCAATCAGGTCATCACGGTCCTGCTGCTTTTTCATGCCGCGGTAGGACATGCGAGTGCCGCCGACAAAGGCGCGTGGTTTTTCCAGGTAGGCGTCGAGGGTTTCCTGCGTCCATTCAAGACCGGCGCCGCCCCGGATGCGCATGACGGAAGAATACTTGAAGTTCTCGATGGAGCCAGCAGTGCGGCCGAACAGTCCGTCCAGATGGGGGCCGACGCCGTTGCGGGCGTCTACGCCGATTTCGTGACAGGCCTTGCAGGCTCGGTAGAGTTTCTGGCCACGCTCGGCATCGGCAGGTTGTTCTGCGAGGGAAGGCGTCGTCAGCGTTGCCAAGGCGCACAGAAACGCGAGGGCGAAAATGGAGATCGGTCGATGCCAAGCTGGAACACGCCGGTTCAGACGGTGGTCGCCCACCGTTCGCCGGTTCTTCGTTTGAGTTCCCGTTTCTGCCATCGTCCGACCTCCCTTCGGTCCGCTGCAAGTTTTCGCGCCGGATCCTAATCCACGGTACCGGCTCCGGCATTGTCATCGCCGCTGCCCGGTGTCACATCCAGGATGAGGGCATGCATGGTGATCTCGACAGGCTTGTCGGTGCAGTTTTCCATGCAAGGCTCTCCCCTGGAGGCGAAATGCGCTTCGGTCTCACGGCCATCTGTAATGAAGTTTTCTTCATTTGGCAGGCGTACTTCGAGAAAATTCTTGTCAGATAACTCGAAGCCTTCATCGTCCACCAGATCATTGAGATAGAGCAGGTAGGCGGTGATGGCATAAACGTCGTCGTCGGACAGGGAGCGGGCGTTGCCATAAGGCATCGCGCGGCGCACGTAGTCATAGACCGTTGACAGATAGGGCCAGTAGGAGCCGATGGTCTTTTCCGGGCGTTCTTCCGTCAGCGTGTCCTGTCCACCTGCCAGCACCGGCCAACGCCCCACACCTTCACCAAAGTCGCCGTGACAGACCGCGCATTGGTCGGTGAAGAGCTCTTCACCAACTGCGACAGTGCCGGAACCGACAGGAAGACCGGCGCCATCCGGACGGATGTCGATGTCCCAGGCTGTGACTTCCTCATTGGTCGCCACACGACCCAGGCCAAAGACCTTGCCCGCGCCTGCTGCGGAGACTGTTGCGGCCGTCGCTGGTTTGGAAACAGCAGCCGTTTCGGTTTTTTCCGGAACTGGCGCTGCTGCGCTGTCGTCTGAGGGCGCGCTGGCCGGGGCCTCGGCAGAGAATGTCGCCAGATAGGCGATGACGTTGTCGAGGTCCTTGTCCTTGCGCAGTCCGGCAAAGGCCATCTTGGTGCCCTTGATCATGGCCCTCGGTTTTTTGAGGTAGGTCGCCATGGTTTCATTGTCCCAGACGAGGCCTTCCTCTCCGGTCTTGATCATGGCCTTGGAGTATTTATAGCCGTCGAGACCGCCGGCCGTGCGGCCGAAGATGTCGTTAAGTTGCGGGCCGACCTTGTTTTTCGCGCCGTCGCCAACTGCGTGGCAGGCCGCGCATTTCTTGAACACCTTCTTGCCGGCGACCGCGTCACCTTCGGCCAGAGCCGATGTGGCAAGGACGGGCAGGGACAGAAGGGCTGCCGTCAGGGAGAGAGATTTAAGCAACTTCGACATTTTCAACCGTCCCGTCTCCTTTGACATGCCAGGTCTGGATGCCGTTGTTGTGGTAGATGGAGTTTTCGCCGCGGGCGATGCGCAGCTCGTCCTTCGTGGGCTGGAAGAAACCTTCCTCATCCATGGCGCGGGACTGGAGCAGCAGCTCCGAACCGTCCCAGTCGATGTCCAGGTAGAAGCGGTGCATCGCCTTTGGCAGGCTCGGCCCGTCGAGACGTGCGGTCTTCCAGTTCCGGCCGCCATCGATGGAAACATCGACGCGGGTGATCTTGCCGTTGCCGGACCAGGCGACGCCGGAAATGACCAGCGGACCCTTGCCGTGGGGGATCGGCGCCTGCGGGCTCGGGTTGGTGACAACGGACTTGGCATCCATGACCCAGGTGAAGCGCCGGGCTTTTCCGCTGGCCAGAAGATCCGTGTATTTCGACGTTTCTTCCCGCTGGTGCCAGGGCTGGTCGCCGACTTCGAGCCTGCGGAGCCACTTGACCCACATGTTGCCTTCCCAGCCAGGAACGACGAGGCGGAGCGGATAGCCTTGCTCGGGGCGCAGGGCTTCGCCGTTCATCTTGAAGGCGACCAGACAGTCGTCCAGTGCCTTTTCCATCGGGATAGATCGGGTCATTGCGGAGGAGTCTGCACCCTCGGGCATCACCCATTTGCCGGTGGTTTTGACGCCGGCTTCCTCAAGCAGGTATTTCAGCGGCACGCCGGTGTACATGACGCAGTGGATCATGCCGTGGGTGTATTGGCAGCCGTTCAGCTGCGCGCCGCGCCATTCCATGCCGGAGTTGGCTGCGCATTCCAGGAAGTAGATCCGATTTTCGCGTGGAAACCGCTTCAGGTCCTCCATGGTGAAGACCAATGGCGTGTCGACCAGGCCGTTGATCATCAGTCGATGGTCAGCCGGGCTGATCTCGGCAACGCCGCCGTGGTGGCGCTCGAAGCACAGGCCGTTCGGCGTCAGGATCCCGTCGAGCTCATGAAGCGGTGTGAAGTTGATCGAACTTTCGGTCGAGGCGGTCAGCCACTCCACATCGCGGCGAACCACATGAGACTCGAATTCCGACGGCATGCCATAGGGATTGGCCTGAACGCCATCGCCCAGGTAGCGGTTCCAGTCCTGGATCTCGGTGATCAGGCGATCGCTGTCGGCCATGGCTGCGCCGGAGAGGGCGGCTGCGCTGGCGGCGGCACCACCGGTGGCAAGACCTGCTTTCAGCAGCGTCCTGCGGTTCATGTCCGGACCGCTGTCCTTGGGAGGCTGTCCCGAAGCCTTTTTGTCACTCATCTCAATTCCTCGGGTTACTGGCAAATGTCATGCTGGTTCTTTGGTGGTCTCAGATAGGCCCAGGTTCAGCCGACCACTTTCACGGACTGATTGTCCGGGAGCTTGACGGTCGGGTGCTTGCTCAGGTGGTTTTCGACGACGTCCCAGATCGCGGGACCTTCGGTGTCTTCATTGACCGAGGCCCAACCGGCGACCGTGTAATCCTTCGCCGGATCAATAGCTTCGCCTGTCGCCAGCAAGGTCATGCCGGAGATGCGCTCTCCGATTTCCTTGTTGGGGTCGATCGTGTAGCCCATGCCGCCGACGCGAACCATGTCGCCGCCCTGCTGGTAGTAGGGATCCTTGTTGAAGAGGTTGTCGCCAACGTCTTCCAGGATGTCCTTGATGGTCTGACCGCTCATCTGCGAGCGGTAGGCTGACGGATAGGTCATGGCGCAGGCGTTGTGGAGATCCTCGACGGTGATGTCCTGGCCCGGCAGAAGGCTCGTGCCCCATCTGAAGCCGGGCGACAACGAGATCTGGGCGTCGCGCTCTTCCAGCAGTGCCTGGCAGATCAGGTCATCGAAGGTGCCGTTGAAATTGCCGCGGCGGTACAGAAGGCTCTCGGTCGTGCCGATCTTGCGGGAGAGTTCGTCCGCAAAGGGCGCACGCACCTCGTCGATCAGCGCCGCCATGTCCGCATCAGGCGTAATGACATCGGAGAAGACCGGGATGAGGCGATAGCCATAGCCGGTCACCTTGCCGTCTTTCACGTCGAGGTCGACACGGGAGACGAATTTTCCGTTTGAACCCGAAGCAATCACCAGCGTGCCGTTGACGATCACCGGTTCGGGCAGGGCATCGTGGGTGTGGCCCGTCAGGACCACATCGATACCATCGACGCGCGAAGCGAGCTTACGATCCACATCGAACCCGTTGTGGGAGAGAAGCACGACGATTTCCGCCCCTTCGGAGCGGGCTTCCTCCACATGCTTGGCAATGTCTTCCTCGCGGATGCCAAAGGACCAGCCGGGGATCATCCAGCGCGGATTGGCAATCGGCGTATAGGGGAAGGCCTGACCGATCACGGCGATCTTGGATCCGCCGCGCTCGAACATCTTCCAGGCCTCGAAGGCCGGTTCGTCCCATTCGTTGTCGTAGATGTTGGACCCGAGGAAGGCGAAGGGCAGGGCGTCGATGACTTCCTGAACCCGGGCCGTGCCGAAGGTGAATTCCCAGTGGCCGGTCATGGCGTCCGGCTCCAGGGCGTTCATGACGGTGATCATGTCTTCACCGAGGGTCTTGTTTGCGGTGTAGCTGCCCTGCCAGGTGTCGCCGCCGTCCAGCAGCAGGCAGTTGTCGGCCCCGCGCTCTGAGCGGATGCGCTTGATGATCGTCGCGACCCGGTCCATGCCGCCCATGCGGCCATAGGTCTTGGCAAGGGAAACAAAGTCTTCCGACGTCAGGGCATAGGCATCGGGCGAGCCGGGCTCGATGTCATAGAGCTTCAGGAAGTCCGCGCCTGTCACATGGGGGGGAAGACCGTTGACGTCGCCAATGCCCAGATTGATCGAGGGCTCGCGAAAATAAAGCGGCTTGAGCTGGGCATGGATATCGGTGATGTGCACAAGGGTCACATTGCCCGTCGGCTCCATCGACAGCAGCGTGTCCTCGCTCAGGCCTTGCTGGGCCATGAGCTTTGACCAGCCGCCGGCCATGCCGGAACCGAGCAGGGCGCTCGTTGCGGTTGCGGCCATCAGGAACTCGCGACGTGAAAACATGTCTACCTCCAGCTCATCGGCAGATGCGTTGGCACCAGCAGCGATCAGGCAAGGTTATCCCGTTGGCACACGACGACCGTGCACCGGAGCCTGGCTTGCCGATGATATTAAAATCGTGGGACGTCTTACTTCGTCCCGGTAAAAAGGTGCGGCGATCACCCGCCGCACCTGGTCTCATGCGTCGCCGCTACTGGCGAACCGCAGGTGTCTCGACCGACAGGCCGGTGCCGCGCCAGGTCACATAGACCTCCAGAGCCATCAGCTCGTCGGAAAATGCTGCCGGGAACTCGGCGCGGGTGTCGCGAATGCACCCTCGGAAACGATTGTGCAGGGAGACCATGGCCGACTGCTTGAGCCGGTAGGTCGGGAAGCCGTTCACATTGCCCTGGCTGAGGTGATCAGCGCGTATATAGTTACCGTTGTAGTCCTCATGGCAGGTCGCGCAGGCAAGGTTCAGCTGACCGGTGCGGGTGTAGTAGGTTTCCTCACCCTTCTTCCACCACTCCTGCATCTCGCCCTGGGTCAGATCGATCTCGACCGGCATGCCTATGGACTGATGCTTGATGTAGGTGACAAGGGCCTTCTGGTCTGCGGCATCGAACTTGTAGGGCTCGGCCTGCATGTTCGCTTCGCGGCACTGGTTGACCTGAAGCTCCAGGTTGAACGGCTTGTTCGCGTCCGCATTCCACTTGGGATAGTTCGCGCCGATCCCCTTGAGGAATTCCTCGCCGTCACCATGACAGGACGCGCAGGACTTGCCGGCATCGCCTTCCACGGTATTCCAGATTTCCTCACCGCGCTCCACATAGAGCATTCCCGGATTCTGGAAGCTGTCAGCTTCCAGTTCCCGCGTTTCCTTGGTGCGATAGTGCCAGCCGGAAATCACTTCATCGAGCGGATGCCCCTCGGGAGCCGCCGTCCGCGTAATGATCTCAAGCTCCTCATCGATCACCAGCTTTTCGTCCACTGGTCCGCCGGCAAGGGCCGCGCTGCTCATGCCCGCGGTCAGCAGGCCGGCAAGCAGTACGCCTGTCTTATGTATCTTGGCCAAATCGTCTCCTCCCGATTTGCGCGATTGCGGATTGCTCCGGCTATCGCTTATTCGACCGCAAGCTTCTTTTCGGTGGTGTAGACGCTGCCGTCATCGTCCACCCAGGTGAACTTGAACGTGCCGCTGTCCTCCACCTTGGCGGTGAACTCCAGGTAGGGGTTCGCCGAGACGGCCGGGTCCATGTCGCATGAAAAGACGACCTGTCCGTTGTATTCGCAGGTGAACTTGTTGATGATCTTGCGCGGGATCGGGTTGCCCTGCTTGTCCTTGCGCTGACCGGATTCCATCGGGTGGCTGATCAAAGTCTTCAGCGTGACCACTTCGCCCTTGGAAGCCTTTTTGGGGACCTTAACGCGCGGTTTCGGTGCTGCCATTGTGTCTATCCTTCTGCCCGATCAGCCGCCGCAGCCGCCGATGGTGACCTTGACTTCTTTCTTGTCCATGAATGTCGTGCCGTCGCTCATTTTGGCGACCGCAATCACATTCTGCGTCTTGGCAAGACGGATCCGCGTCTTGGCAGCCGCTTCGCCGCTCATGGCTGTGAAGTGGAATGTGGCAACGGCCGGGCTGGGGTTGCCCTCGGCCAGAATGAGAACCGATTCAACATAGTTGTCGGCGGTCATCGGACTGTCGACGGAGACAGAAACGGGAACCGTATTGCCGTTTTCTGCAATTTCCGGCGCATCCAGGCTGATCTTGCCGCTGGCGGGCATCGATCCGCCGGAAAAGGCCTTGATGGCTTCCTCCGTTTCGGCAGCTGCTGCATAGGCAAGCTGTCCGCCGAAGGTGATGAAGGCAGCGGCGCCTGCGGTCAGGCCGAGCGCTTCGCGTCTGGTAAGGGACATCCCTTTCTCCTTGGTCTTGAAAGGCTATTCGGTAAGCGTCGTGAGATAGGCGACCACATCTTCCACGTCCTGAGCGGACAGAATGGTCTGGCCCTTGTGCTTTTCCGCGACGTTGACCCCGACCTTCATGGTGTAGAAGCCGGGCATGATGCTCTGTTCGCCGAAGACCTCCTTGCTGTTGATCACGATCGCGCGCAGTTCCTGCGCGGTCCAGCGATCACCAACCCCGTCAAGGGGAGGGCCGACTTCACCGTGGAACAGCTGGTCGCTGAGATCCGCGTTGACGTGGCAGGCAAGGCAGTTGCCTTTCTTGCGATCAGCGAATGTCTCTCGGCCGATGGTCGCGTCGCCCGGTTTTCCGGTCAGGGAGGCGGTGACCTCCATGTCGACGATCTCGACGTCGTCCGGTGCGAGCGTCTCGGCAAATGCCGATCCGGCAAGCGCGAAAGACGCAGCCGCAAATATGATTGTTAAGCCCTTGGTCATCGCGTCGGCTTTCCTCCTCTTTCGGAACCGGTGGGCCCGGTCCTCAAGCCGGAACGTTTTGGCGTTCCGACCTCCTCCTCGAAAAAAATATATGATTTTCTGCATGTGTTGCCAATAGGTCTTTTGCAAGACATTCAAAACATCACTTGATTTCACGCCTCCTAGTCATTTCCGAGACGGCCGGATTCTCGTAAGTCATTGATGATACGAGCATGATACTTCTGAAAATGCTCATCGCCGGCGTAGCCTTTTTCCTGGACCCAGCGGAACATGTTCAAGAAAGTCCACTTGCCGAAGGCTCCGGGCATGGTGGCGACAGCGGCTTGAGCGACCGTTTTGCCCTCCGGAACGGATTCGGGCAGGAACACGATTGTCGGGGTGAAAACGTAGTCCCATTTGCGGGCTGCCGATTTTTCGGTGAGCGTGTCACCGTCCAGATCGATCACTTCCTCATCACCGAACATGTTGTATTGAACAACCATGAAGTTCGCCTTGATGTAGTCGGCGACCTCCGGGTCGGAGAGGATCTTCTCGTGCATCGCGCGACAATAGATGCAGCCGCGCTGTTCAAAGATGATCGCGAGGCGTTTTCCTTCATCGGTGGCGGTCTCTATGTCTTCTGCCATGTCGCGGAAGGTGATGGTGAACCAGTCCTGCTTGTGCAGCCCGTCTTCGCCCACTTCGGCAGCGAGTGTTACAGGCGCCGAGAGCACTCCAAGAAGCCCAACCAGAACGAGGGATCTGAGTAATCTGATCATGATGTCCTCCATGTATGTGCCACCCTCTAGCCGATCTGGCTGAAGACGGGGAATGCTTCCAGGAGCCAGAAGGCGATTGTCGACATCTGGCCGGTGACGAAGAGAAGGCCGGTCAAAACGAGGAATGCACCCATGACTTTCTCGACGGTGCCCATATGCTTTCGAAACCGCGAGGCCCATCCGAGGAACTGGCTGGCGAAGGCAGCGGCCAGAATGAAAGGGATGCCTATGCCAAGAGCGTAGGCGGCGAGCAGCAGCCCCCCTTGACCCGTGCTGCCTGTGGATCCGGCCATGAACAGGATTGCTGCCAGAACCGGACCGACACAGGGCGTCCAGCCAAAGGCAAAGGCGAGCCCCATGACAAAGGCGCCCAAAAGACCGGGCGGTTTGCGCTCCACCTGGACGCGGGCTTCGCGAAACAGCAAGGCAATCCGGAAAAGGCCAAGAAAATGCAGGCCCATGATGATGATGATGATCCCGGCGATGATCGACAGGGTGTCGAAGTAGCGGGCAATCGATTGACCGATCACGCTGGCGGTCGCGCCAAGTGCGACGAAGACAACCGAGAAGCCAAGCACGAAGGCGACGGACGACAACACGATGCGGCGACTTGTTGCTGCCGTGGCCGTTTCACCCTTTAGCTCGGCGACGCTGACACCGGCCAGATAGCACAGGTAGGGCGGTACGATTGGCAGGACGCAGGGGGAGACAAAAGACAGCAAGCCGGCCAAAAAGGCGGCGCCGATCGACACGTCGAGCATTTCTCTCCTCCCTCTGGGCGATGCCTGGATCCTGGCTCCTCCCATGATCCGTTCACCGACTGGTGATTTAAAATATTCAAAACTTGATATATATTGCAATCAGAGAATTTGATGAGGTGACGGGTGCGCACGAAAATCACAGTGCTTATGAGACGTCTGGCCCCAGCTTTGATGCTGGCCCTGACGATGCTGAGCGCGCTTTTTGCTGCTGAATTGCCTGCGCGGGCAGCCGAACTGGTGATGCTTGAACAGCCGGGCTGTTCCTGGTGCAAGCGTTGGAACGAGGAGATCGGGACGGCCTATCCGAACACGCAAGAGGGCCAGCTTGCGCCTTTGCGCCGGGTTGATATCACCCAGGGGTGGCCGGCTGATCTTGAGCGGGTTCCCCGCGGACGTCTGACGCCGACCTTCATTCTGGTGGAGGATGGCGAAGAGGTGGCCCGGCTGCGCGGCTACCCGGGTGCGCATTTCTTCTGGCCGGTGCTCAACGACATGCTCTCGAAATTGTCATCGACATCGATCAACTGAGATCAGCCGCCGCTTTCATTGCGGGCTAATCTGGTATAACTGCGGCCAACGTGGCCACACAGTCTTTCAAACGGGAATGCAGACGATCATGAACCTTCCGATCCTGACAGCAGGAACCGATCCGGAGGAATTCCAGCTTCTGGTCGAGCAGGCACGCAAGGCCAGCGATCTGCTGAAGTCGCTGTCTCATGAAGTGCGCTTGCTGATCCTTTGCCTCTTGTCCGAGGGTGAGAAATCGGTGTCGGAGCTTGAAGAGATTCTGACCATGCCTCAGGCCGCTGTTTCCCAACAATTGGCGCGTTTGCGTTCGGACGGGCTCGTTGCGTCGCGCCGTGAGGGGCGGATGATTTTCTACAGCCTGACCGACAGCGAGGTCCGCGATATCATCGCCGCGCTTTACAACTTGTTCTGCAAGGACGCGCGCCCGGATCAGGACTAGGAGCGCCGGATCAGCAGTTTATCAGTCTTGGTGAAGGTCAGCGGTTTCATCCGGGACCGTTTTTACTCTAGGCTGACAGAAAGCTGGCAAAGACCAGCACATATGGCTTTGGGAGGAGAAAGCCGATGGGAGACCTGGATCCACTGGTTCTCTTGCCGTTCCTCGGGCTTGCAGCTGGTGCAGTGCTCGGGTTCGTGGCAAGGGTGAACCGTTTTTGCACCATGTCGTCGCTCGAACGCTATTGGTATGCAGGCGATGCCACGGGCTTGCGGACGTGGGTGCTTGCGGCGACCACCGCGCTTGCCCTGACCCAGGCGTTGAGTGCCACAGGACTGGCCGCCATCGACCAGTCGTTTTATCTGGATGCTTCCTTGCCCTGGACGGGCGCAATTCTCGGCGGCACTCTCTTCGGGCTTGGCATGGCTCTCGTCGGAACCTGTGGCTTTGGTGCGGTTGTCCGCCTTGGCGGTGGCAGCCTGCGGGCCCTAGTGGTCCTGATTGTGCTCGGCCTTTCGGCCCTGGCGGCACAGCGCGGACTGATTGCGCAGGGCCGGGTGTTCATTGTCGATAACCTTGCGCTCGACCTTTCCTTTGCAGGAGACCAGTCGCTCGGCAGTCTGATCTCTGCGTTGGTCGGGGCGGATGTGCGCGCACCTGTCGTCCTGGCTGTTCTCGCTGCGCTGCTGTTCTGGATCTTTCGTAATTCTCATTACCGCCGTAACAGCCTTCAGATTGTGACTGGCGTTGTCATCGGCGTGGCCATTGCTTTTGGCTGGTGGGCAACGACATTGGTCTCCCGCGAGGCGCTTGCCCCGGTTCAGATCGAGGCGGGGTCGTTCGTCGTGCCGGTCGGCGACACGATCCTGCAGTTTGTGACCTATACGGGTACGTTGCCGGACTATGGCGTCGGCCTGATCCTGGGAACCTTGCTGGGTGCGATCGCCGGCGCGCGGTGGCGGAAGGACACCCGGTGGGAAGCCTGTGACGATGCGCGGGAACTCTCCCGCCATCTTTTGGGCGCTGCGCTCATGGGCGTGGGGGGCGTTTTTGCCATGGGCTGCACCGTAGGGCAGGGCATCACGGGATTTTCGACCCTCGCTGTGTCCGTGCCGTTGGTGATGGTGTCCATGGCCTTTGGTGCCCGTATCGGCCTTGCGATCCTGGTTGAAGGGTCGGCCCTTGCCGCCTTCCGTCGGAACGATGTCGGGTCCGGCGGACGGACGGCTGGCTAGCCTTCGGCGACAAACCTGTAGGCGTTTCCAGCCCTTTCGGCGCGGCCAATGCCTGGATGGGACAGGTGATAGCCGATGATCCTGGTGTGATCTCCGGCGATCCGGTCCAGCAACGCCTTGCGGGTCGCCACGCCTTTATCGCGGTCCTGATCGGCGCCGGAGCGCCACTCGGGCTTTTCAAAAGAGATAACCGCGTTGGCAAGGGCGTCGCCGACCACCAGCATGGTTTCAGAGCCGCCATGGAGCACATAGGACATGTGACCTGGCGTATGACCGGAGGTGTCGATGGCCTCGACGCCGGAGATGACTTCCATGCCTGGCCGGATCATCTCGACCTGGTCGGCGATGGCGTCAAACCGGCTCTGCGCGCCAACGACAAAGCTTTTGCGTTCCTCCGGCGTGTTCGCCAGGGTGTCATCGGCGCGCCAATAGTCCCACTCTGCCTGCGGTAACCAATATTGGGCTTCTGAAAACAGCGGGTCATCGAAGTCATCCAGAACGCCCCATAGGTGGTCGGGATGGCCGTGCGTGAAGATAACATCGGTGACCTCTGTGGGATCTATGCCGGCGTCTTCAAGATGTCCGACCAGATCCCCCGCGCTGGGCTGAAAGTTTGCGCCGGCGCCGACATCAAACAGAACCAGCCGGTCGCCCGTGCGATAGAGGGTAACATTGCAATCGGGAGCATATGTGTCGCTCGCCAGTCCGTGTGGTTCCAGGAGTGTCCGGATTTCTTCCGGGCTCTGTTCCGGCAGAACGAAGTTCATCGGAAGGCTCAGGTTGCCGTCGGACAACACCTGAACCTCTGCATTGCCGAGCTTGACCGGGTTCGCCTGCGCGGCCTTGGCGACAAGCCCCGTGCCAAGGGAAAGGGCCAATGCGGCGGAGCCCTTCAGGACGGAGCGGCGTGATGGATCGGCCAGCAGAACGGACGGTCGTGACATGATTTTCCTCCACATATGCAATTTTTTGAATTTATCCTCTCTTCCTTGAGCAACGTCAATGCGCGAGTGCGTCAAGCCACGCGAGGACTACCAGCGAAAAGGCCCGAAAATCGGGAAAATTCCTGCTGTCCAAGCAGAGAGGGAGACGTGCCATGGACCTGAGCTTTCTTCTCGAGCGCGTGCCCGAACCGCTGATCCTCGCGACGGGTGGACTTCTGGTGGGCATGATGTTTGGCGCATTCGCACAGCAAAGCCGGTTTTGCCTGCGGGCTGCGGCGCTGGACTTCGCACATGGCATTTTCGGCGTGCGGTTGTCAGTCTGGCTGTTCGCCTTTTCCGCCGCGCTGGTGGCGACGCAAGTTCTGGCTGGCCTCGGTCAGGTGCAGACCAATGAGGCGCGCCAGCTGGCCTCGCCCCAAAGTCTTTCCGGGGCGGCTATCGGCGGTCTTTTGTTCGGGTCGGGCATGGTGCTGGCACGTGGTTGTGCCAGCCGCCTTCTGGTGTTGTCGGCGACCGGCAATCTCCGTGCGTTGCTGTCCGGCCTCGTCTTTGCGGTGATCGCCCAGGCAAGCCTCAGAGGCATTTTGAAACCCGGTCGTGAGTGGATTGCAGGCTGGGTGACGACTGCGGATGTCGGCGGCAATGATCTGGTGGCGATGCTCGGCGCATCTAGCGCGGCGACGTTCGGTTTCGGACTGCTCTGGTTGGCTGCAGCGCTCGTTTTTGCGATCAGGTCTCGTGCGTCGATCTGGCAAATGGTGGCGGCGGCCGGGACAGGGCTGGCGATACCGCTCGCGTGGTGGTTCACCTCTTCCATGGCCCGCCAGGCCTTTGAGCCGGTGCAGGTGGAAGGTGTGACCTTTACCGGTCCGTCCGCAGACACCTTGATGTTGTTTCTGTCGCCTCCGGGTTCGCAGCTCGACTTCGACATCGGTCTGGTGCCAGGTGTTTTTCTCGGGTCCTTTCTGGCCGCGTTCCTGACGCGCGAACTGGCGCTTCAGGGGTTCGAGGGTGGCAAGTCCATGGCGCGGTACATCGTTGGCGCGGCCATGATGGGCTTTGGCGGTATGCTGGCAGGAGGCTGCGCGGTCGGTGCGGGTGTCACCGGAGCCTCGATCTTTGCTCTCACCGCATGGATTACCCTGACGGGCATCTGGCTGTCTGCGGCCCTGACCGACAAGGCTCTGTCTTTCACTTAGAACAGAAACGGTGCTGCCGGACCAACAGTCGTTCAGGAACATCCCTGCATTGCGGGCAACATTCAGATCGGCAAATCGCGGCTGTCGGCGATGGCCTCCATGGTCATGTAAGAGGTCACGGTTTCCAGATCGATCTTGTCGATCAGCTTCTGATAGATCCGGTCAAAGGCGTTCATGTCCTCGGCCATGATCTTCAGCATGTAATCATAGTCTCCAGCGACCCTGTAGAAATCGATTACGTTGGGAATGGACGACACCTCCTGGCGGAATTGTTTCAGCCATGTTCTGGAATGGTGCCGTGTGCGGATCATGACGAAGACCGTCAGGCCGAGGCCAATGTCGGCGGGATCCAGCCGGATCGTGTGGCCCTTGATCAGGCCGCTTTCGCTGATGGCCTTGAGCCGACGCCAGCAAGCATTTTGCGACAGACCGACTCTATCCGCGATTTCTCGCTGCGATCGGCGAGAGTCTTCCTGCAGCTCTTTCAGAATTTTTCGATCAATACTGTCCAATTTATAGGTCATATTCGTTCATATGACACATTTTGGCAGCCTTGGCGATGGATTCAGGTGAGGTAATCCCATCGCTGCCTGTCATAGCATTCTCCCGAGCCCAGATGTTCTGATCCAATCGGGAATGAAAGATGACCAGAGACCGTGCCGCCTTCGAGGATTTTACAAGCTGTCTGCAAGGACCGGATTCGGTCGATCGGTTGCGTGCAGGGCTTATCGGCGAGGGGGCAATGATCGAAGGCCCATTTGGTGCCAAGCCATTGATCTATGCAGATTATGTCGCCTCGGGTCGGGCCTTGCGGCAGATCGAGGACTTCATTCTTACCGAAGTGCTTCCCTATTATGCCAACAGCCATACGGAAGCGTCCTGGTGCGGGTCGCACATGACCCGGCTGCGGGCGGCCGCCCGTTCTGAGATCGCACGGCTCTGCGGAGCGAAAGAAGGATTTGCAACCATCTTTGCAGGATCGGGCGCGACGGCCGGGCTGAACCGCCTGGTGCACCTCCTTGGCGTTTCAGATGCCGTAAGTGAGGAAGGCCTGAAGCCGCTGGTTCTGATTGGGCCCTATGAACATCATTCCAACATTCTGCCCTGGCGGGAAAGCGGTGCGGAGGTGATCGAAATCGGCGAAGCTGCCCACGGTGGACCTGACCTGGAAGACCTTGAAGCCGTGCTGCGTGAGCAATCAGCCGACCGTCTGACGATCGGGTCGTTCTCGCTCATGTCAAATGTGACCGGTATCGTCACCGACGCAGATCAGGTCACCCGGATCCTGAAGCGCCATGGCGCACTGGCGGTCTGGGATTGCGCGGGCGGTGGTCCTTACCTGCCGATTGACATGAAAGCTGGCACCGACGCTGAAAAGGATGCGATTGTGGTCTCACCGCACAAGTTCATCGGTGGACCCGGCGCATCCGGCGTGCTGATCGTGCGTGAAGGCGCGGTAAGGAGGCGTGTGCCTGTGCATCCGGGAGGCGGCACAGTGCGTTTCGTCTCGCCTTGGGGCCATGACTACAGCGATAGCCTTGCTGCACGTGAAGAGGCTGGCACCCCCAATGTGGTTGGCGATATTCGCGCCGCGCTTTGCTTTCTGGTCAAGGATGCTTTGGGTCAGGCGTTTCTGGATGAGCAGCATGAGGCCCTGCGCCAGGCGGCTATCAGCCGTTGGCGAGAGAACGAAAACATCGAAATCCTGGGCAATCCTGATGCGATCTACAAGGTGCCGATGTTCTCTTTCAGGGTCCGCGACCGGCTGAAGGGGGGCTACTTGCACCAGCAACTGGTCACCCGCATGCTGTCGGATCTTCACGGCATTCAGGCGCGTGGCGGATGTGCCTGCGCCGGGCCTTATGCCCATCGGCTGCTGGGTTACGATCAGGATACGTCAAATGCCATGCGCGCCAGCATCCTGGCTGGCGAAGAGCTGGAGAAACCGGGCTGGACCCGGCTAAATCTCTCTGCGTTGATGAGCCCGGAAAAGGTCGAGATCGTGCTAAAGTCCGTCGACGATCTGGCGCGCAATCCCTATCCCATGTGCGAGGCCTATCAATGTGATGAGACTACAGCTCGCTTCAAGGCACAGGGGGAGGCTGCCTGATGTGCCGTTGGGCTGCCTGGAGCGGTGCGCCAAAGTTTCTGGAAGAGCTGATCTGCGATCCGGAACATTCGCTTATCCATCAAAGCCGCAATGCCTTTTCCTGCAAGACGCAGGTCAATGCGGACGGGTTTGGACTTGCCTGGTACGACAGCCGCAAGGAGCCTTGCGTCTACAAGGATGTGCGCCCTGCCTGGGCTGATGCCAATCTGTTGCAGCTGGCCCATCATGTGCGCTCGCCCTTGTTTCTGGCCCATATTCGTGCCTCGACAGGTACGGCGACCAGTCATGACAATTGCCACCCCTTTACTCATGGCCGCTGGAGTTTCATGCACAATGGCCAGATCGGCGGCTACGGCCTGATCCGCAAGCGGCTCGATGCGATGATCCCCGATCACCTCTATCAATACCGAACGGGTGCGACAGACAGTGAGGCCTTGTTTCTGATCGCTGTCGGATACGGTCTCGAGCATGATCCGGTGGGGGCAATGCGCCGTGCCGTTCTGGAGGTGGAAGACGTTGCGCGGAGACATGGTCAACTTCCCTACATGCGCTTTGCGGCGGTTTGGTCAGATGGCCGGCATCTGTTTGCCGCGCGCTACGCCTCTGACAATCGCGCGCCCAGCCTTTTCTACCGGAGCTTTGTCGATGGCACCTCGGTGGTGTCCGAACCCCTGGATGAAGCGCCCGAGGCCTGGACGGAAGTAACGTCCGGCACGATGATCCAGCTTGCCGATGGTTCCATGGAAGAACAGCGCTTCAACACTTCAATTGTGTCTGCGGCCTGACGTTGCTTCCAGAGAGCCGATTTTGAAAAAAAGGTCCGCAAACGCGGCCCTTTCTGCGTTTGGACCTCCGGTTTGGATCCGAATGATTGATCCTGCTCGGTAGATTTGTGAATTTTAAACTCAAGAAAGTTAAGCTGCGCTGGAACCAATTCCAGCGAGCCACGTTATCTTCTTGCGCCCCATTGCGTCGTCTGGTGTGATTGACTGGACGCATGATTGTCTATCTCGTTTTGAGGACCCAAGCCAAATTGCAACGGAACATCGACCAAGCCCATGCAAACAAGCAATGGCCATCGCGCTGCGGGCTTCGGCTGCAAGGCG
Organism: Roseibium sp.; assembly: GCF_039982295.1. Taxonomy (GTDB): domain Bacteria; phylum Pseudomonadota; class Alphaproteobacteria; order Rhizobiales; family Stappiaceae; genus Roseibium. Next base: position 81,689 of record NZ_JBDWYP010000053.1, on the reverse strand, counting down.
AAAAATGATCATGTCAGAAACTGTTCAAAAAACTTCGCCTGTTCGCTTTTATCTGGCAGAGCAAACAAGGGCCTCACACGAGGGGGTGGACAAGCGCGCAGAGGCGTTTGATCTGACGCTCGCAGAGGGGGTGACCCAATTTCTTCGATTTATGTATCGTGGTATCTCGGCCATTGAAGCGGGCCTGGATGAAAGCCAAACAGCACGCATCTTCCCGCTCTGGTCAGAGCGTAAACGGGCCGCGATGATTGGTGCTGAGTTGGCTGAAACAGCGCTGGCGTATTCTGAAGACGAGGCGACGCAGCAGGCGTTGGACTTTCGCTCTGAAGCAGAGGTCTGGGGGGCGCTCTACGTGCTGGAGGGCTCCCGGCTGGGCGCGCGCATTCTGGTCAACCGCAGCGAACTGATGAGCAAATCCGACTTCTTTCAGGAAACCGCGCGCTGTCGCTATTGGCCCGAATTTCTCGTGCAACTTGAGCAGGCGGATATGCGGCTGGATGATCGTGTCGGGATGGCGGAGGGCGCGTGCCGGGCGTTCGCTGCGTTTCCTGGATGAGGCCCGGAAAACCGGGTTTCGCATCTAAAACCGTCGGAATTTGGCCTGCGCTGGGCTGGCGAAATTTGGTTTGAGTCTTGGTAGATAATCGCAGATATTTGGAATTGCGACAATTGACAGCACTTAGGGGAGTCCTGTCGGCAGTGACGGTGAATTTGAGCGTTCGGGATGTTTTGGGCGCATCCAAGCGGCGCATCACCTTCCCGCCAGCAGCCCCCTTCGAAGAACAATCAGCCGCTTTTGGACGACGTGTCCGGGCTAAGACGCGTGTTAGAGTAACGGAAACTCATGACAACTGTAGACCTCACCAATTGTGACCGGGAGCCGATCCAGTTTCTGGGCGGCGTTCAGGCGTTCGGCTGTCTCCTTGCCTTTTCCAACGATTGGTTGTTGGCACATGTAAGCGAGAATTGCGTTGCCTTCACCGGCCGGACACCTGAGGAACTTTCGGGCGTTCAGGCGGTCCACCTTCTGGGCGCCTACGCTTTTCAGGAGATCCGTGGACGGCTGCAATGGCTGCAATACAGCGATGCGACCGAGCGTCTGTTTGGCCTGGACCTTTTTGGCGACGGCAAGAGCTATGACGTTGCCCTGCATCGCTCCGGGGATTTGATCATTCTGGAGTGCGAGCCCTCCGAGATGACGAACCGCCTCGATGCGATCTCTGCGGTCCGTTCCATGATGGCCCGGATCGATGCGGCCGAGGAGTTTGACGAGTTTCTGTCGGACGCTGCGCGGCAGGTCCGCACGGTGACCGATTTCGACCGGGTCATGGTCTATCGCTTCATGGACGATGGGTCGGGCCAAGTGGTTGCCGAAAGCCGCGCTCCTGGCGTGGATTCCTTCCTCGGTCTGCGGTATCCGGCAAGTGATATTCCGGTCCAGGCGCGCCAGCTCTACATCCGCAACCAGTTTCGCATCATCAGCGATGTGAACGGAAAGGTGGCGCGGATCGTCCCGGCGATTACGACCACCGGAGAACCTCTGGATCTGTCGCTCAGCGTGCTGCGTTCGGTTTCGGAAATCCATCTTGAATACCTTCGCAACATGGGCGTTGGCGCCTCTCTGTCAATCTCGATCATTGTGGATGGAAGACTCTGGGGCCTTTTCGCCTGCCATCACTACAGCCCGAAGCAGATGAGTTTTGACCGTCGGACCACGGCTGAACTGTTCTCACAGATGTTTTCGCGGGATCTGGCCAGGCGCCTTCAGGATGAGGTGCTCAATCATGAAGAGCGCGCGCGGGTTCTGCATGATCGGATCATGTCGTCGATCTCGGTCGAGGGTAGTGTTTTTCAGAACCTCTCCAGCTATATGGAACCCTTCATGGATGTGGTCTCCTGCGATGGTGTGGCGGTGCTGGTGGATGGTCAATACACCAGCCTCGGTCTTGCTGCCCGCGAAGGGGAACTGGATGAATTCGTGCCGTTTTTGAACCGGACCGCCGCCAGCAAGCTTTTTTCGACACACATGTTTTCGAAATTCCTGGGCGAGAGCGATTTCACCAGGCGCATTCCCGGCTTGCTTGCCATTCCGGTTTCGCGGCGACCGCGCGACTATCTGCTGTTTTTCCGTGGCGAGGTGGTGCAATCCGTCACCTGGGCGGGCAATCCGGAAAAACCGGTTGAGCTTGGGCCAAACGGGCCGCGCCTGACACCGCGCAAGAGTTTCGAAGCCTGGAAACAGGACGTTGTTGGTCAGTCGGCCAAATGGACCGCCGCCGAGCTGAAAATCTGCGAGTCCCTGCGCACCACGCTTCTGGAGGTCATTCTGCGCTCGGTGGATGTCAACGAGAAGCTTCAAAAGGAAGCGAATGAGCGCCAGGACACACTGATTGCCGAGCTGAACCACCGGGTTCGCAACATCCTGACCCTGATTCAAGGGCTTGTCTCGCGCACCATGGAAACCGCTGAGAGCACCGAGCATTTTACCAAATTGCTGGATGGGCGGATCAAGGCGCTGGCGCGGGCACACGATCAGATCACGCAAGATCAGTGGTCTCCGGCGCCGCTGAAGTCGCTCTTCACCAATGAGCTCACGGCTTTTTCCCCGACCTACGGTGACAGCGCGCGCCTTCTTGGGCCACATGTGATGATCGCGCCACTCGCCTTTTCGACGATGGCGCTGGTGGTCCACGAGATGGTCACCAACTCGGCCAAACACGGTGCTTTGTCAGCGTCAGGCGGTTTTTTGACCGTCGAATCGACGCCGACACCGGAGGGGGATCTGGAGATCAGCTGGGTTGAAGCCGGTGGACCACCGGTGGTGCCGCCAAGCCGGCGCGGGTTTGGCTCGACCATCATTGAACACTCCATTCCCCATGAGCTGAATGGGGAGGCCGCCATCGAGTATCTGCCGGAGGGCGTTCGTGCGTCCTTCCGGATTCCGGCGGATTACGTCGAGCTGGACAAGCTTCCAAAGCCGCCGACCATTGTACGTCCCGTGAGGCGGAACGCGGTTCAGGTGCCTCGGTCCAAGGCGTTACTCGTTGAAGATAACATGATCATTGCTCTCGACAATGAGGACATGTTGCGCGAGATCGGTTTCGTCGATGTGGCGTTGGCGAAGGACGTTGAAACCGGTCTGGAGGCGATCGCGGCTGACAAGCTTGATTTCGCCCTGCTGGACATCAACCTTGGCCGGGAAAACAGCATTCCGATTGCGCAAAGGCTCAGGGACATGGGCGTGCCCTTCATCTTTGCAAGCGGCTATGAAGACACATCGCTGCTGGATGAAAGCTTCAGGGATGTGCCGGTCGTCATCAAGCCGTTCAGCAGGGAAAAACTTGAAGAGCTTGTCAGTCTGAAGATGGACGACGTTTAAGGGTGATACGCATCGCTCCAAGAAAAAAGCCCGCCGTCCGGCGGGCTTTTCGTTTTCGGGGGCAGCCTGGAATATGACCGCTCAGACCTGTTCCAGAGCCTGATCAAGATCGGCAATGATGTCCGCGGCGTCTTCAATGCCGATGGACAGGCGAACCACTTCCGGTCCTGCGCCTGCAGCCGTTTTCTGTTCGTCCGTCAGCTGGCGGTGTGTCGTCGACGCCGGGTGAATGATCAGGGAGCGTGTGTCACCGATGTTGGCCAGGTGGGAAAAGAGCTGGACGTTCGACACCAGCCCGACACCGGCGTCATAGCCGCCGTCCAGACCGAAGGTGAAGACCGCGCCGGCGCCCTTTGGACTGTACTTCTGCTGAAGCGCATGGTTCGGATCTTCCGGCAGCGCTGCATAGGAGACCCAGGACACTTTCGGGTGAGCCGACAGATGCAGGGCCACCTTCTTGGCATTGTCGCAATGGCGCTGCATGCGAAGGGGCAATGTCTCGATGCCGGTGAGGATCTGGAACGCGTTGAAAGGCGAAATCGCCGGACCCAGATCGCGCAGGCCAAGCACGCGGCAGGCGATTGCAAAGGCAAAGTTGCCGAAGGTCTCATGCAGGACCACGCCCTGATATTCGGGCCGCGGCTCGGACATCAGCGGATAGCGACCGTTCGCGGACCAGTCAAAGCTGCCTGCATCAACGATGATGCCACCCATGGAGTTGCCGTGGCCGCCCATGAATTTTGTCAGGGAATGAAGAACAACATCAGCGCCATGCTCGATCGGGCGGCAGAGGTAGGGCGTTGCCATGGTGTTGTCGACGACCAGCGGAATGCCCTTTGCCTTGGCGATGGCGGAAATGCCGGCAATGTCGACGACAATGCCGCCAGGGTTCGCGAGGCTCTCGATGAAAATCGCCTTGGTGTTCTCGTCAATCGCCGCCTCGAAGGTCGACAGATCGTCCGGATTTGCCCATTTGACGGCCCAGCCGAAGCTCTTGAACGAATGGTTCAGCTGGTTGATGGACCCGCCATAAAGCTTGTTGGCAGCGACAATGTTGTCACCCGGCTGCATCATTGTGTGGAAGGCGAGAAGCTGGGCCGAATGCCCGGAGGCCGTTGCCAGTGCTGCCGTGCCACCTTCAAGCGCTGCGACGCGTTCTTCAAGCACTGCCGTCGTCGGGTTGGTGATGCGGGTGTAGATGTTGCCGAAGGCCTGCAGCCCGAAAAGGGAGGCTGCATGGTCCACATCATCAAATACGAAGGATGTGGTCTGGTAGATCGGTGTGGCGCGCGCGCCCGTGGCTGGATCCGGCTGAGCGCCTGCGTGAATCGCCAGTGTCGAAAATCCCGGTATGCCGTCGCTCATTTGAGCCTCCTCCAAGTCAGTTTTGCGCATACTGGCGGAAGGCTGCGAAGGCGTAAAGGCAAGATCTTGCGTTCGCGGTTCGGTTTGCCAAAAGGCGTTTCAATGCCCGCGCGCTGGATGCAACGCTTGCAGTGTCCTGCTACGGTTCGGCCAGCACAAAACTCGCCGCAGGATATCTCCCCGGCGTTTTGGCTGTTCGGTTTCCCGCCAGAGACGGGATGGCAGGCGCTCCGGACTTGCCGGGAACGGTTGGGAAAGTGGGATGTGCAAGGCCGTCACGCCTGCCCAGGTTCCGTGTCCCAAGTGACTGAGCGTGCGCCTTTCTCTTTTCTGCGCGCCGGAAGTAGAGCGTCCTCCGGTTTGCCAGATACGAGACGCACCTGAGAGAAGCGGCGTCACTCCCCGCTGCAGGTTCAGGCTGCCAGTCACCGGACGAAGGCACGGTCCGTTACACCGAACTTCATCCTCGAAACCCGGTCCCCACCACCGCGAACGGACGGTCCGCACTCGGCCCCGTGATGGCAGGAACACCATGGATGATACGACAGGTTCCGAAGGGGAGGATAAGTTTCGGCTATTCATAGGCGGTGAGTGTGTTTTCAATGCCTTGAGAGGGGTCTATCCCCACCGAAATGAGGGATTAGCTCTGTTTAACGCTCGGCCCTACCACACCCACCGCCGTCATCCTCGGGCGTGTCCCGAGGATCCATAGCGTGGGTCTCTACCGTGCGGCTCTTTGGATTGCCGGGACAAGCCCGACAATGACGAACGCGGGGGTCTGGTCAGCGGGACTGGGTAGTGATCGCTAGCCTCAGCCCTCCGTCGTCATCGCATATTTTGAATTCACTTCCCCCCCTCGGTCGTCATTGCAGGACCGGATCCTGCAATCCATGCCGTTTCGTGTCTTCAGATCGAGGTGGTCCTGCGTGGCAAGGTCACGGCATGGATGCCATGGTCAGGTCATGGCATGACAGAGGGGACGATAGGTTTAGCCTTTGGCGGCTGCTGCATATCGGGTGTGGGAAGAGCATGGCGGTGCCGCTCTCGGCCTTCGCTCCGTAGGCAGGGATTCCCTAAATGCAGCTGGACCTGCGCAGGGCGCCTTTCCTAGCTTTTCAACCCCCGGCGCTGGAAGCCGTCGCGGAGGGTGGGGCGCTTGGAGGAGAGGGTGCGGGAATTGACGCCGGCCCAGCCGATTTCGCCGGAAAGCCTGCCGTATTCGATCTTGGGGCAGCGGTCCATGACGACCTTGATGCCGGCGGCTTCTGCACGGGCGGCGGCTTCGTCATTGCGGACAGACAATTGCATCCAGATTGCCTTCGGCAGATTATTGGAGGCGATTATATCGTCCACAATCTTGGCGGCTGCGTTGGAGTTTCGGAAGATGTCGATCATGTCCGGAGGCTCTGGCAGGTCCTCCAGGCTGGCGTATGTCATCTGACCGAGGATTTCCTTGCCTGCATGACCCGGGTTGATCGGCCACACACCATAGCCTTTCGACAGCATGTATTTCAGGACGAAGTAGGACGGGCGCACGGTGTTGGCGCTGGCGCCGACCATGGCAATGGTCCGGGTCTCGTCCAGAATGCCCTTGATGTAGGCGTCAGAATAGCTGTCGTGGTTCATGGGTCCCCCGATTGGACTGCTCGCCTGGCACTGACACTGGATGCGGCGTTGAGCGCGTGAACTGGCTTTTTACCTAGTCGTCCAGGGGCACGTTGGCAAGCTGGACACCTGGCCCAGCCTGCCATGGTTTTTCGAGCCTCAGGCGGCCTTGCCGGCGTGGACGGCGCCTTCATGCATAAAATAGGTTTTCGAGAAGAGCGCGAGATCGACGGGGTTCGGCAGGCGAACGTCTGACAGGTCGGGTATCTCCCGGCAGGCAGCCTCAAAACGGCGGTCGATCTGAGACAGCATAATGATGATGAGGCCTTGTTGACCAGCCCATGCCTTGAGTGATTGCAGCTGAGTATCCAAATCCGGGTGCGCTCGCTTCTGGTCCAGAAGCTGGAGGTAATCAACGACCACGAGCGTCCCGGCTGGTGCACTCGATGTTTGCTCGATGATGTGATCTGCGCAGATCAAATCGGATGTGTCGATCAACAGGTCGCAGGGACCTTCGAGAGCCGAAGTGCCCAGCTTTTTCAGACGTTCCGCTGCCCCGTCTTCGGTGTATTCCAGCGTGAAGAAACAGCCCATTTTGCCTTCGCGAATTGTCTCTAGCAGAAGCTCGAGTGCGAACAGGGTTTTGCCATGCCCGGGCCTGGCGCCCAACAGCACCAGTTCGCCGTGTTTGAGAGTGGGCAGGAGACGTTGTGCAGGGCTCAGCCGGGCGAATTGGGCCGCCAGATGGCTCCAGGTGGCGTAACCTTCGTCGCGCGCAATTTTGTCAAGCGCCACACTCAGAGGCGATCCGGTTTCGTCAGCGAGCTGGCGTGCGCGGCGTTTCAGGGTGAATATGGGGGCTGTGAGTTTCATGTGACTTGCCTTGTATCCAGGGCGAGTGCCGCAATCCCTCCTGATGCGTTTGCCCTGAAAATACCAGGTTCACAAGATGACTGCCCTGCATGTCGATTGCTTCCCCGAGTGGAGGGAGGAAGCTTGGGCAAAGCCTTCCAGGAAGCGTATGGAAGCGGAACGCGATTCGCAAGTGAACGGCGTTGGCTGCCCGCCGAGAGGCGCGCGCCTCTGCAGGTGGATCTGCTTCTCGTTGGCGTGGTTTGTCGCAGAAGACCAATGGCCGGGGCAGGTCCGCAGCGGCATGTGCGGCTCCCTTTGCCGTTGTGCGGGGTCCGGGTGGTTCCCCTACCAATCCGTGCCATCGGGATATTCGGCAGGGCCCTTGATCTCGATCTTGTTGCCGAAGGGATCCCGGACATAGAACGAATGCCCCATGCCCCGGGCGCCGCCGTGCATGGCCTCGCGGATGATCTCGACGTGGTGGCTTTTCAGATGGGATCGCAACTCGTCGTGGTCGAAGGGGCTTGTGGCAATGCAGATGTGATCGACATTGCGTCCGCCGGGAACTGGTGGAACCGCGTCCTTCGCGCCCGGGTGCGTTATGTCCCACAGAACGATCAAGGCTGCGCCGCACCAGACTTGTTCCATGCCGAGCGTCGGATAGAAATAGCCGCGCTGGCAACCCAGGACGTCCTGGTAAAAACCGAGTGCCTTTTCCATGTCGTCGACAATGAAAACCACATGGTCGATCCCGACGAGCGAGAAGGGAATTTCTGTTCCTGCCATGGATCAGTCGTCCGTCCATTCGGGTTTGCGCTTCTGAAGGAAGGCGTTGATGCCTTCCTGCGCGTCGTTTGCCATCATGTTGTCGACCATGGTCTGGGCGGCGAAGTTGTATGCTTCCGACAGGGGCATTTCGAGCTGACGGTAGAAGGCTTCCTTGCCGATTTTAAGCGTGTGGGCTGATTTTGAGGCGATGACCTCCGCGTATTTCTGCACCACCTGATCAAGATAATCGCGCGGCACGATGCGGTTGATCAGGCCGAAATCCTTGGCAGTGGATGCGTCGATGCTTTCGCCGGTCAGAAGCATTTCCATGGCCTGTTTGGGGGCGACGTTTCGGCTGAGGGCGACCATGGGCGTTGAGCAGAACAGGCCGATGTTGACGCCGGGTGTACAGAAGGTCGCCGTGTCGACGGCCATGGCCAGATCGCAGGAGGCGACGAGCTGGCAGCCGGCGGCTGTGGCGACGCCTGTGACGACGGCAATGACCGGCTTGGGCAGGCGGACAATCTGCTGCATCAGGTCCGAGCATTGGCGCATAACGGCTTCATAGGTGGCCTTGCCGCCATCCGCTTCCGCGCGGGCTGCTGTCAGCTCTTTCAGGTCATGGCCGGCACAAAAGACCTTGCCTTCCGCACCTAGTACGACGACGCGCACGTCCGGATCTTCAGCCGCCTTGGTCAGTTCGGCAGACAGTGCGCTCATCATCTCGCGGGAAAGCGCATTCATTTTCTCCGGGCGCTGCATGACGATCCGGTAGACACCCTGATGCAGGAGCGTTGCAAGCAGGGGCTTGCTGTTGGCGTCGGAGGCTGCGGTTTCTGGCGTGGCGGAGGCGGACATGGCGTTTTCCCGGATGTGATTACCAAATGGCTTTTGGGCTCGGTTATCTCCGAGCCTTGCACTCAGCCGATCAGTACAATGTCCGGGCGGCCGCCTCCAGCCGAAATGCGATGCCTAACTCAGCAATTTGTCCAATTTTGCCGCGCAGATGAAGTCGTTGCCTGTCAGGCCGCCCAATTCGTGGGAGGTGAAGACAAGGGTGCAATAGCCCCAGCCAAAGCTGACGTCCGGGTGATGGCCCTGCTGGTCCGCGAGAAAGGCAGCCACGTTGGCGGTGTAGACGGCCTTGGCGAAGCCCTTGAAGCGAAGGGTCCGCGTGATTGCAGTGGCGTCGTCATTCAGCGACCAATCCTCGTGCAAGGAGGCCATCTGGGCCGTGGCCTCTTCCACGCTCAAGGTGCCGCCGATGCCCTGACAGGGCTCACAGGTCATATCGGCCAGGGTCTTTTTTTCGGTGCTAGAGGACGTCATGGCTCAGGCTTCCTGTTTTTCTGGATAAAGCGGGGCAAAGAGGCCCTTGGACTGTGCGGTTCGGATGTCGGCGACAAGATCGCGCTGCGCAGCCTCGAACAGGTCGTCGACCTTGTCGAGGACGAAATAGACCGGTTGGTGGATGTCGATCCGATAGGGAGTCCTGAGAATGTCGATGACGTCGAAGGGGCGACGCAGGGCGTCCGGGCTTTCAACGCTGTAGGGAAGTTCCGTGGGCGATGAGGCAAGGCCGGATCCGAGGGCCTTGTAGGTGTCATCTTTCCGCGTCAGGCCGAACTCGATGGTGAACCAGTAGAGCCGGATCAACCAGGAAAAGTCGCGCGGCTCAAGCTTTGCGCCGGCTTCGCCGATGGCTTTCGAGAAATTGGCGAAACGCTCGTCAGTCAACAGCGGCGTGTGGCCGAAGATCTCGTGAAAGATGTCCGGTTCCTTGATGTAGTTGAAGTCCTCGCGGCTGCGGATGAACGACGCGGCCGGAAAGGTCCGGTCGGCGAGCATGGCGAAAAAGCGGGAAAAGCCGATCAGGGCCGGAACCGGTTCAACGCGCCAGCCGGTCAGGCTGCCGAGAACCTCGGAGATCTCGGCGCATTGGGGAACGTGGTCTGACGGCAGGGCGAGGCGGTCGAAGCCTGCGATGTATTCGGGCGCGGACCATTTGCGGATGTTGGGCTCCTGCTGGGCGTAGAGATCGCGCCAGACCAGGTCCTCGGAGCTGCTGTAGGTGATGCGGCCGTCGGGGCCGGGGGTCTTTGCCGTATAGGCGCTGGTTTTAGCCATGGTCTTCTCCTCCTGAAGAAAGATTACGACCGTATGGCGGGAATTAACGTTCCATTTGTTCGATATTTCTGCAAATCTGGCAAAGAAATTGGCTTATTTAGAATTCAATGGGAAGAATCATCCAATGACCTTACCTGCCGCGATCGATTCAACCGACCGGAAGCTTTTGGAACATTTGCAAAAGGATGGCCGGATCAGCACCAAGGATCTGGCAGAGGCTGCGAATATGTCGGTGTCACCCTGCTGGCGGCGGGTGAAGCGTCTGGAAGAAGTCGGCGTCATCGAGAAATACGTTGCGGTTCTCAACCGCAAGCAGCTCGGGCTGAATGCCATGGCCTATGTGCATGTCTCTCTGGTGGATCACACGCGCGACACCATCGAGGCCTTTGACGGTCTGGTGCAGAGTGATGATCAGGTGATCGAGTGCAGTTCGATCACGGGTGAGAGTGATTACGTGCTGAAGGTGGTGGCGCGGGATCCGGAAGAGCTGGAGACCTTCATCATGAAGCGGCTGCTTGGCCCCGGCCTGGTGCGTGCATCCATGACCAATTTCATCCTGCGCAACACGAAGTCAGGCCTGGCACTGCCGCTGGAGTGAATTCTCAAACCTTTGGAAGATGCGCTGCCATATTGCACTTGGCGATGCTGACGTTTACGTAAGATTTCAGCAAAATAACGAGGCAGGTCAGGGGAGTGGCCTGCCGGCGCAGCAGTCTGGGAGGACAAGCCACATGATACCCGTGATGAATTCGCAGGAGGTCTCGGCGTTTTTGGACGAGGTCTTTCCGCAGATCCATGCGGGTGGGCGAGCCTATGGCGTCGACAGCATCTCGGAGGGCGTCGCTGTTGTCCGTCTGAGCGCGACTGAGATGCATCTGAGGCCGGGTGGCACGGTTTCGGGGCCTGCGATGATGGCGCTGGCAGATCTCGCTGCCTATGTGGCGATCCTGGCTCACATCGGTCCGGTGGCGCTGGCGGTGACCACCAATCTCAACATCAACTTCCTGAGAAAGCCCGAGCCGGGCGATCTTCTGTGCACCTGCCGGATCCTCAAGCTCGGCAAGAGGCTGGCCGTGGTTGATTGTGCGATTGCCGGTGAGGGGGAGGAAGACTACGTCGCCCACGCAACAGCAACCTACTCGGTTCCGCCAAGGTGAGGGTTGGCAAGCGTGTCTGCTCAGGCAGTTGCGCCGGACGCCGGGTCTGGTGAGGTTTCGCCGTCAGCCCTTTCGTCCGGGCGGGAAAAATGCGTCGCCTTTTCGCCGAGTTCGGGCTCATATTCCACTGCCTGGTCGCGGCCGCGCCGCTTGGCTTCATAGACTGCCAGGTCGGCCGCATGAAGGGCGCTGCGTTTTGTGTCTTCGGCTTGTGCCACATAGGCGCCAATGCTGAGGCTGGTGACGAACGCGGTTCCGTGACAGTCGATGGGCCGGCGCACGCTTGCGCGCATTTGCGAGTAGACCGCGCGCAGATCGTCCATGGTCGCCTGCGGGCAAAGCACGAGGAACTCGTCGCCGCCGTAGCGTCCGACCACGTGTACGTCGCCATGACCGTCGCCGGGCAGATTTGCCTTCAGTGCCGCGGCGGTGTGTTTGAGAACCTGATCGCCGCATTGATGGCCGAACCGGTCGTTGACCTGTTTGAAGTTGTCGACGTCGATGAACAGGATGCCCAGACCTGCGGGGTCTTTGCCTGGTCCGAAATGGGTATCGAGCACATCCGATATCGCGTTGCGATTCAAGACGCCAGTCAAGCGATCGAAGCGGTTTAACTCCAGCTTCTGCTTGTCCGCACGGATCACCTGCCAAGCTCGGAAAGCAAAAGCTGCGACCGGCACGAGAACGATGAGCAATGTGCCGACGATAAGATATTCGCCAACTTCATGGAAGGTCATCTCCAGCGATTCCATGAGATGGCTCACGTCGACGTTGACCTGGATCACACCCTGCAGCTCACCAGAGGGCGAATAGGCAGGCAAAAAGGCCTGGGCAAAGGCGTGCGGGATTTCGCCGCTCTCATGCTCGCCAAGATCGCCGTGGGTCTCATGCCCATCACGGGCGTCGTGGGCATCCAGGTTGGCAATCTCTGGCAAATGATCGAGCTCTTCTTGATCAGAATGATCCATGTGAAAGAGTTCAACAATTGGCTGTTGATGCTCAAGCACCTTCAGAGCGTTTTCCGTTTGGGCGCGGCTCGGATCGAAGTTCGAATGGCCGGTCACGAACGTCGGAACGCCGTCCTTGTTGAACAGCTGCAGATGCAAGATCCCTCCCAGAAGAATGGGGTCGCTGATCCGGCGGATGTCCTCTTCCGAGGCTGCGCCCTCGGCGATCATGCTTGTGGCCGATGGGGTCGTGCTGAGAAAGCGGTCTGTCCAATTGAAGGCGTGCGCCTGCGCATTCGCACGAACCGAGGTGGTGATCTTGGATTGCAGCAAGTCCTCGACGGCCGCTGCGAGCAAGAGGGCACTACAAATCATCGCCCCGACAACCGCTGCCGCCGAAAGCCCATGTCTGAGAAAGGTTTCCCTGATCACGACGCTCAAAGTCTGTTCCCTCAACGCACTGTTTCGCGCGTAGTGTCCGGGAAATATGTTTATTTGCCGTAAAGCGGTATCAGTAAAAAATAGTACTTACCCCTCTGTAATTATTGTCAAAAGTGCGGATTATATATCCTAGCGTCAGGTGCGTGTGACCTATCAGTAGGGCACGCTTAGCGCTTGCCGAACTTGCGGGCTGAAACGCGGCGTTGGTTAAAGTTGCAGTGGATTGTCAAAATCCGTAGCGTCTCCTGCAAAAGCTGGAGCACATCGTTAGTTCGCCTTCAACGATAAGCTATAAATAGAAGCCCGTCAGAGGTTGACGGGCTTCAAATGGGTGACGACAGGCTTCAAACCGTCGTTACGCCGCCTTGTAACGGCGGCGCAAAGCTTCCTCGTGGCTACCTATGTGAAGCTTCCCAGTATTTACCTCTGACACGCGGCCCTGATTGGCGCCAAAATGCGCGGCAATGCGACTTTGGTACCAGCCGTCCATAGTCATTAAATGGATCTGCACGGCGTCTTCAAAAGTGAGCTTATAGCTCGTCTGCTTATCAACGGTCATGGTGTTGCCTTTCGACCTATTTAGCGTCGGAAGGCTTGACCACGTGCAAAATTTCTGACCCTATGGCCCGTGTAAGAACTGCCCGTGCCCCGCACCTTCCGACAGGTGAGCGGAGTGCAAGTTTGAAACCGTCGCAATCCTAGCCGGGTGTCGCAATCTTGGCTGGGCGCGGCGGTTTTTCACTTGGTGGAGCAAGTAGGCCGTCATCTGCCGCCAACGTCAAGTGCTCAGCGGTCACGGGAAATAGCTCCGTTAACTGTCTGTTAACAGATTTTGATTTTTCATTCTTTTATTACAAGAGCTTAGCGTCCCTCGTTGCTAACCGATAAATGTATCCTCTCCACGGGTAGCTCAGCCAAGTTATTGCGATTCTGAAGAAAATGCAAAGATGAAATCGAAATGTGGTGGAATCACTCATGTTTCTAGTTGTTGGGTTCTTCTATCGTCAGTGAAATTGGCTGCCGGTAGATCAAATGAGGGTCGCGTCAAATATGATGCTGTTCATATTTTGCGGTAATATAATACCGTTTTTCTAAGCTATTGTTTTTGCTCATTTATTTTTGCTGGTGGATGAATAAACGTGCTTGACCGGCGTTTTTCGCTGGCGTATAAGCTGCCTCGACGAATGTGAAGTCCGTCTTGCCTCCCAAAAAGGGAGTGCGGCGGGCTTTTTGTTTCAAGACCAAATCATGGATCGAACACATGAAGACCTTCTCTGCCAAGCCGGCTGAGGTCGAGAAAAAGTGGATCTTGATCGACGCTGAAGGCATGGTCGTAGGCCGTCTGGCTGCCTACATCGCCAACCATCTGCGCGGCAAGCATCTGCCGACCTACACGCCTCACGTTGACACCGGCGACAACATTGTCGTGATCAACGCCGAGAAAGTGGTTCTGACCGGCCGCAAGTACGACAACAAGAAGTACTACTGGCACACAGGCCATCCGGGCGGCATCAAGGAGCGCACAGCGCGCGCCATCATCGAGGGCAAGTTCCCCGAGCGCGTCCTGGAAAAGGCCGTGCAGCGCATGATGCCGGGCGGTCCGCTGTCCAACAAGCAGCTGAAGAACCTGCGCGTTTACGCCGGTTCCGAGCATCCGCATGAAGCACAGGCGCCGACCTTGGTCGACGTCAAGAGCCTCAACGACAAGAACGACGGCAAGAGGGCTTAACGATGGCTGAGCTGCAATCCCTGGAAGAACTGGGTGGCGCTGTCGAAACCGCCGCTCCCGAAGCGCCTGTATACGTCCAGAAGCTGGACGCACAGGGCCGTGCCTATGCCACTGGCAAGCGTAAGAACGCAATCGCACGCGTCTGGATCAAGCCGGGCACAGGCAAGATCATCGTCAACAAGAAAGAATACGCCGAGTATTTCGCTCGTCCGGTTCTTCAGATGGTTCTGCGTCAGCCGCTTATGCTGACAGATCGCCTGACCCAGTTTGACATCATCGCAACTGTTGTCGGCGGTGGCCTGTCTGGCCAGGCTGGTGCGGTTCGTCACGGCATTTCGAAGGCTCTGACCCACTATGAGCCGGATCTGCGCGCTCCCCTGAAGAAGGGTGGCTTCCTGACCCGCGATAGCCGTGTTGTTGAACGTAAGAAGTTCGGCCGCGCGAAAGCCCGCAAGAGCTTCCAGTTCTCCAAGCGTTAATCGCTGGAAGCAACTGGTTTCAAATTGGAAAACCCGCCGGAACGATCCGGCGGGTTTTTTCGTATTTTGGGGCTGCGGCGCTTGTTTTGACCGAAATGAAGTGCTGTTGAAGGCCTAGGCGCCTTTTCGTGGCTCTCCCGCCACGTAAGTCTCGACCACACTGCGATCATCGCCGAGGGTCTGCAGCAGGAAGAGTTCTTCCGGCAGGGTCTCGACCGTTTCCATTCGCAGCGCCATAGGCTGTGTAGCGCCTGCGTTCAGGACGATGACATCGGCGTCCGTGCCGGCTTCCAGCGTGCCGATACGGTCGGATAGGGACAGCGCCTCGGCGTTGCCCTTGGTCGCCCAGTAGAAGGTTTCGAGCGGATGCAGGCGCTGGCGCTGCAGCTGCAGGATCTTGTAGCCTTCGTCCAGCGTGCGCAGCATGGAATAATTCGTGCCGCCACCGACATCGGTCGCAATGGCGGTGCGAATGCCGGCCCCCTCCAGACGGGCCTTGTCGAACAGACCACTGCCGAGAAACAGGTTCGAGGTTGGGCAGAAGACGGCGATGGAGCCGGTCTCCTTCATCACACCAAGCTCCCGCTCATTCATGTGAATGCAGTGGCCGAGAAGGGTCTTGGGACCCAGCAGACCGAAATCCTCATAAATTCCGAGATAGTCGGCTGCTTTCGGATAGAGCTCCTTGGTCAGCTCGATCTCGTTGTGATTCTCGTTGATGTGGGTCTGCAGATGGCAGTCCGGATGTTCCTTGAGCAGCGCGCCGGCAGCCTCAAGCTGGGCCGGAGTGGAGGTGATGGCGAAGCGCGGGGTGACGGCATAGTGCGCGCGCCCGCGGCCATGCCACTTTTGCAGCAGGGCCTTGCTGTCGTCATAGGAGGATTGTGCCGTGTCGCAGAGCGCGTCGGGCGCATTGCGGTCCATCATGGTCTTGCCACCAACCATCAGCATGCCGCGGTCTTCGGCTTCCTCGAAATAGGCGTCGACCGAATTGGGGTGGCTGGAGCAATAGGCGACTGCCGTCGTCGTTCCATTCGCCAGAAGGGCGTCGTAGAAGCCCTTCGCAATGCGGGCGCCATGGACCTTGTCAGCGAAACTCTGTTCAGCTGGAAAGGTGTAGTCATTCAGCCAGTCGAGCAGCTGATCCGCCCAGGAGGCGATCACCTGTGCTTGCGGAAAATGGATGTGCGTGTCGATCAGACCGGGCAACAGAAGGTGAGGGCGGTGATCGACCTCCTGCGCCGTTGGTGAGGCGGCAGTGAGGACCTCGGCATAGATCCCGCTTGCAACGATCTTGCCGTCACGAATCAGAAGCGCGCCGTCTTCCTCATAAGTATAGGCAGATGTGTCGTCAGGGCCGGAGGGTGCGGATTTGAAGGACAGAACGCGTCCGCGCAGCAGCTTTTCGGTCTTGTTGTCCACGTCGTGGCCCTTTCGGCGCGAGAGGAAGAGGCTGCCAATACGGCAAACCTGCGCGGTTTAAACGGCCTTGGCGGCGAGAGCAAGGTTCTAGGGCTTGTTACTTGAGCGGCCGGGTGCGCTCGGCTTTCCGGCTTTTGCGGCTCGACGCCGGGTGCCGATTTGGAGCAACTTTTGAAACTTGCCGCAGTCCATGTGGGACGGGTGCGGACATTCGGCCACGTGCTTGACGGCTTCGCGCAGCTTTTGCAGGCGCTTGATCTGATCGTCAAGTTCTGCCACCCGTTCGAACAGCTTGTCGCGCGAGATCTTCGGTTGGCCGTTCGCCCCGATCATGCCCTTGATGTCTTCCAGTGAGAAACCAGCGGCCTTGCCGAGCGAAATGAAGGACAGCTTCAGCGCGATGTTCGGCTCGAACAGGCGCTTCAGACCGCGCCGGCCCATGGATTCAATCAGGCCCTGTTCCTCGTAGTAGCGCAGGGTCGACGCTGCCACGCCGGTCTGTCTGGAGACTTCTGCAATATCGAGCAATTTCATCACTTGACCTCAAGTTGACTTGAACTTGTAGCCTACGCTCAACTTTTCAAAACGCAAGAGGTAGAGCTGTGTCGTTTTCCCCATCCACCCATCTGTCGGATACTCCTTCCGCCACGCTTTTGAGGGACCTGCGCACTATCAGTCTGCTTCTGGCAGGCACGCTGGTGATCATGGCCGTTCCGACAATCAGCCCGGCCCTGGCCGGTCTCGAAGCGCGTTTTGGCCACGAACCTCATGCCGCGTTGATGACACGGCTCCTTGTCCCCGCACCGTCGCTCGTTGTGGTGCTGTCGGCGCCGGTGATCGGGTATCTCGCCGACCGGACCGGCAAGTCCCGTATGCTTCTGCTCGGGACGCTTCTCATCGCAATCGCAGGGACCGCAGGCCTCTATCTGCCCAGTTTGTCGCTCATCCTTGCGAGCCGCTTCGTCCTTGGGATTGGCGTGGCGATGATCATGACATCCCAGATTGCCCTGATCGGGGATTGTTTCGAAGGGGAAGCCCGCGCGAAGATCATGGGCTGGCAGATCTCCGCGCGCAATTTTGGCGGCATGATATTTGTGAGCCTTGGCGGGGTGTTTGCCGGATTTGATCCTCAGCTTCCCTTCGCCATTTTCACAATTGCGCTCATATATGCCCCGGTCATCTGGATCGCCTTCGGCATGGCGGGAGAACAAGGCGAAGAGGCGATGCCGCAGGCGGGTATGATGGCTTCGCTCAATGAGGGCTGGTTTTTGCCTGCGCTGGCCTTGTCCGGGTTCATGATGTTGACCGTCGGCGTCTTTTTTCAGATGCCGACGCAGCTGCCGTTTTTTGTCGTATCGCGTGGCTTTGATAGTGCTTCGATTACGGGGGGCGCGATGGCTGCATTGACGCTCGCTGGCGCTTTGGCGGCACTGGCGACGGCCAGCCTGAAGAGGTCGCTTGGCGTCGCCGGCCTTTTCGCACTCGGATATCTGGCGATGGGGGCCGGTTTTGGCACTCTGTCCGTAGACGCCGGATTGCCGTTTCTGCTTCTGGGAGCCATTCTGATCGGCGTCGGATACGCTATTTTGACGCCAGCCTTCACCGGGCTCTTGCTTCAGCTCGTTCCGGCGGATCGCCGTGGTTCAGCCTCGGGGATGCTGACGACTGGCGGGTTTATCGGCCAATTTGTTTCGCCGCTTGTTGCCACGCCTCTGATTGCCACCTTCGGCTATGGCACGGTTTTCCTGACCAGCGGCGGACTTCTCCTGATATTGGGGCTTGGGGCGCTCCTGATGGGGAAGGTAGCCGTCGCTGTCAGGTCCAGTTGAGAAACGCTGTCGTCAATACCGGATTTGCATGTGAAGGCAAGTCCTGGCTTGAGACCAGGCGTTTGCTGGGATAGGCCTTTCTGGTTCGTACCTTTCAAAATGGATCCCTCAACATGTCCGATAGACCCAGCCCAACCGACAATGCCGTTTTCGGAGCTTCCCTGAAGGGTGGCTCGCATGAGCCGACGTATGGCGGGGTCCTCAGCTTCATGCGTCGCCGCTACACGCGGGATCTTGCCGGAGTAGATGCCGCGGTCTGGGGCATTCCCTTTGACGCGTCGGTGTCAAACCGTCCTGGCGCGCGCTTCGGTCCGCAAGGGGTTCGCCGTGCGTCGGCCATCTTTGATGGTGATCCGCAATACCCCTTCAACGCTGACCCTTTCGAGGAGCTGGCGGTGGTCGACTATGGCGACTGCTCTTTTGACTACGGAAAGAACGGCGATATTCCAGGCTGCATCGAGGCGCAGGCCCGCGAGATCCTCGATCAGGATGTACACCTCTTTTCCATCGGTGGAGATCATTTTGTCACCTATCCGCTGCTGAAAGCCCATGTGGCGAAACATGGACCTCTTGCGCTGGTTCAGTTCGACGCGCATCAGGACACATGGGATGACCAGGGCGACCGGATCGACCACGGTACCTTCGTTGGCCGGGCCGTGCGTGAGGGGCTGATCGATCCGGAAAAATCCATTCAGATCGGCATCCGGACCCACGCGCCCGAGACCTGCGGGCTCGAAATTCTCTCTGGTGAAGAGGTCGAGTTGCTCGGCGTCAACGGCGTCGTCGAGCTGATCACCGATCGGGTGGGGGATGCAAAAGCCTATATGACCTTCGACATCGACTGTCTGGATCCGGCGTTCGCCCCGGGAACAGGAACGCCAGTGGCCGGCGGCCTCTCAAGCCGGGAAGCCCTCATGATCCTGCGCCGTCTCGGTGACCTGGACTTTGTCGGCGGCGATGTGGTGGAAGTGGCTCCGGCCTATGACCATGCCGACGTGACCTCTATCGCCGGGGCGACCGTCGCTCAGCACTACTTCGGCCTGCTCGCAGAAAGCCGGGCTGAAGGGCGGGAAGAAGCCGATAACGATTGATTGTCCGTGAGAGGGCTAACCCTCAGGCGGTCTTGGCCTGTTTGGTGTTGTCATTTTCTGGAACCACAGACCAGAACCTGTAGAGCGGGTGGGCATTGCGCATGCGCTCGTAGAGCAGGACCATCCGGTTCAGGAAGGTCAGCTTTCCGGCGTAGGTGACAATGACGCCGGGAACGGCGATCAGGAGGTCATTGGCGTAGGCACCGTACATGGCGGCCATGAAGCCGACACCGGCGAACAGAGAAAGAACAAGTGCCGTCTTCGCTTCGCTCTCGGGGATCGGTACCGACAGCCTGTTGAGCCAGATCCGTTCACCGAAGGTGGCTTTCGACGCCCAGCTCTCGGTTGACTTCGGAGCGGGAAAGATCCGCGGGTTGAGCCAGAGCCAGACCATCACGGCAAAGGTGGCGGTCACCGCAAAACTTGCGCCATACCAAGCGTGGCTCCAGATCGCCAGAACCAGAAGCGGCAAGGTTGCCATGCGCGTGTAGACACTCCACGGCGAGGCGTGGCGCTGCCACACCTTCGGATCCATGCCCAGGGCCTTGAGCTGACCGGCCGGCATGGGCGAGGGCATGGGGCGGGGGCGCTGGATTTTCTGCGCTTGGCTCATTGTCTTCCGTCTTTGACGCTACGCAACTGCACGCAACACTATTTCCAGATCATTCCTGGATGCTATCGCAAAATCGGCCCGCAAACAAAGCACGAAGCCTATGATGCTTTAAAAACCCTTCGGAAGCTCGTGGTTGGCGAACTGCGTCTGTCGTTGCTGTGACTTATAAAAACCTGGGCAATCACGCTTTCATGGTCACATAGGATCCGGGAGCATCGCCAAGGATCTTCATGCGATAGGCGCCGGGCTTTCGTGCCTTGGCAAGGGTTGCATCCTGCGAGCGGATCCAGGTGTCCCAGTGAGGCCACCAGGATCCGGGATGTTCTTCTGCCTTCTGGAGCCAGTCTTCAAGCTGGCCCTCCGGTTTTCCGCCGGTCCAGAACTGGTACTTGTTGCGGCTCGGTGGATTGACCACACCTGCAATGTGTCCGGAGCCTGAGAGGACATAGTCGACCGGCCCGCCGAAACAGCCTGACCCCAGAAAGACCGAGCGGGGCGGTGCGATGTGATCTTCACGAGTGGCCAGATTGTAGATCGGGATCTCGACCTTCGACAGATCCAGCCGTTCACCATCAATCTCCATGCGTCCCCTGGCGAGGTTGTTCTCCAGATAGCAATTGCGCAGGTAGAAGGAGTGGTTTGCCGCCGGCATGCGCGTGGAATCGGAATTCCAGTACAGCAGGTCGAAGGGGAAGGGGTCCTTGCCCTTCAGGTAATTGTTGACGACGTAGGACCAGATGAGATCGTTCGACCGCAACATGTTGAAGGCCGACGCCATTTTCGATCCGTCCAGATAACCCTGTTCGGCCATCTTCTTTTCCAGCATGGAGATCTGTTCTTCGTCGACGAAGACCTTGAGATCGCCTGCATGGGTGAAATCCACCTGGGTCGTGAAGAAGGTCGCCGTCTTGATCCGCTCGTCGCCACGGGCGGCCATATAGGCCAGCGTCACCGACAAGAGCGTGCCGCCTACGCAATAGCCAATCGCGTTGACTTCCTGCTGGCGGGTCGCGCGCTTGATGACATCGAGCGAATTCAGGATGCCTTCCTTCATATAGTGTTCAAAGCTCTTTTGAGCCTGCCGTTCGTCCGGGTTGACCCAGGAAATGACGAAGACGGTGTGGCCCTGGTCGACGGCCCATTTGATGAAGGATTTTTCTGGGGTCAGATCAAGAATGTAGAACTTGTTGATCCAGGGCGGAACGATCAACAGGGGGCGCTTCAGCACCTCTGTGGTGGTCGGCTCATATTGAAGCAGTTGACAGACGTCGTTTTCCGCTATCACCTTGCCTGGTGTCAGGCCGAGGTTCTTTCCAAGGGCGAACTTGGACGTGTCCGTCATGCGGATCTTGACGTCGCCGTGCCCTTCCTTGATGTCCTCGACCAGATGTTGCATGCCCTTGACCAGGTTTTCGCCGTTGCTTTCGAGCGTCAGGCGAAGCAGTTCGGGATTGGTCATGAGGAAGTTGGAGGGCGACAGGGCGTTGGAGATCTGAGTGACGTAGAACTCCGCCTTGTGCCGTGTGTGTTCATCAAGCCCGTTGGCATCAAGAACCAGGTCTTCGGCCCACTTGCTGGTAATCAGATAGAGCTGCTTGATGAAGTCGAAAAACTGGTTTTCGTTCCAATCGGGATCAGCGAACCGCTTGTCGCGGGGCTCAGCCTGAGCGACGGGCAGGGAGTTTTCGCCCATCATCCGCTTCAGGGACGAATTCCAAAGGTCGATGTATCCGGTCATCAACCGCGATTGTGCTTCCACCGCACGCTGGGGATCCGACGTCCAGTATTCCCCGACCTGCGCCAGCGTCTTGATGACATTGGTCAGTTCGTCGGTGCCGTCCTGTTTTACCTCGCCCTTTTCCCGTGGTTCGAGATAGGCTGCAAGCGCCTTTCCGGCGTTTTCAAGTGTCTTGGCGAGGTTGTTGGCGAAAGCTTCCGGATTGTTGATGATGTACTGCAGCATGGGATGCTGGCGGTCGTCGGACATATGGACAGTTTCCTCCGGCTTTCATCATCGCACGTTCGGATCTGGTCCGGACTTGTCGTGCGATCTCCCCCAGCAAACGCAATGGCCGATTTTACGGCTTTTCGTCATTGCGATTGATCAATCTTCGCGTTTGTCTCATTGCGCGGCGTATCCCGGCAATATCAGTAATTTATGACATATCTTCCGCCGCGTCGTCGAACGGGAATTCGCAATGGTCCTCTGTTAAACGGCTTAAAAGGCGTGTTTTGCTCTTCTTTGTGCAATTGCGCAAAAAGGAGGCTTTGCAGTCGGCGTTCTGTCTTGCTAGAAACCTCGCATTGAGTTTTCCGTCCCAAAGGGTTGAATTATTTGCGCTTTCAACTTTTCCAATTGTTGCTGGCATTTTGTCTTTTCCCTGCATTGGCCGGATGCGCAATGGGGCCCGACATGTCTCTTTTCGAGTCTCTTGAGACAGCTCATGACCCTGTGCCGGCCTATGCCAGCTCCAAAGAGCTTGCTGCAGCCGCGCAGATGACATCGACCCACGACGCAGGTGCTTCGGACCCGGTCACCTCGCAGCCCGAGGGAGTGCCACCAACGGGCGGTGTGGGGCTTCTTGACGAGACTGAGCGTGAGAAGACACGGGCTTACCTGTCCGCGCTGATCGCAGCCCGGCAACAGGGCCGGCAACAGGGAAAGAGCACCACTCAGATGTCGGCGGCCGAGCTCTTGAAGCTACATGATACCCATGGGCAAAGCGCGCTTCTGGAAATCGAGACCAAGAGCGGTCTTGAAAATTAGCTGTCTATAGGCCCAAAGACGGGTGCGGAATTGAACCGGTGCTGTTAAAAGGTCGCTGCTGGCCGACAGGGCTTGTGCCCCGGCCTTTGAAGACTTTGACCTGAGGATGATCGCAAGGACCCGCGCCATGGAGGAATTTCACAAGACACGACGGCTTCCGCCATATGTGTTTGAAGAGGTGAACCGTCTCAAGGCAAAGGCGCGAGCGGCGGGTGCAGATATCATCGATCTGGGCATGGGCAATCCGGATTTGCCGACGCCCAAACATATCGTGGACAAACTGACAGAGGTTGTTCAGGACCCGCGCAGCCATCGCTATTCGGCCTCCAAGGGCATCCAGGGGCTGCGCAAGGCTCAGGCGGCCTATTACGGCCGCCGGTTCGGCGTGAAGCTGAACCCTGACACGCAGGTCGTTGCGACGCTTGGATCGAAAGAGGGCTTTGCCAACATGGCGCAGGCGATCACCGCGCCGGGCGATGTGGTGCTGTCACCGAACCCTTCTTACCCGATCCACACCTTCGGCTTTCTCATGGCAGGTGCTGCGATCCGCTCGATACCGGCAGAACCGGGGCCTCAGTTCTTTCACGCGCTGGAGCGCGCGGTCATTCATTCCGTGCCCAAGCCGCTTGCCGTGATCCTTTGCTATCCGGCCAATCCCACGGCCTATTGCGCCGATATCGAGTTCTACAAGGATGTTGTCGCCTTCGCACGCAAGCACGACATTTTCATCCTCTCGGACCTGGCCTATTCGGAAATCTACTTTGGCGACACGCCGCCGCCTTCCGTGCTTCAGGTCAATGGCGCGATGGACGTGACGGCTGAATTCACATCCCTGTCCAAGACCTTCTCCATGCCCGGCTGGCGCATGGGCTTCGCGGTTGGCAACGAGCGACTGATTGCGGCGTTGGCGCGGGTGAAGTCCTATCTGGACTACGGTGCGTTCACGCCGATCCAGGTGGCTGCCACGGCTGCGCTCAACGGCGCTGAAGACTGTATTGTCGAGACCCGCGAGATCTACAAGAAGCGCCGCGACGTGGTGGTCGATGCCTTCGGCCGAGCGGGGTGGGAGATCCCTGCGCCCGAAGCGAGCATGTTTGCCTGGGCGCCGATCCCGGAGAAATTCAGGCCACTCGGCAGTCTTGAATTTTCCAAGCTGCTGCTCGAGAAGGCCGAAGTGGCTGTTGCGCCAGGACTTGGCTTTGGCGAATACGGCGACGATTATGTCCGCATCGGTCTTGTTGAAAACGAACAGCGTCTGCGCCAGGCGGGCCGGAATATCCGCCGGTTCCTTGAAACTGCTGACGAAACACTGCACAACGTGGTCCCGCTCGGGGCTTCTCGCTGATCACGAACAACTGGAATTCACTTCATATGGCTAATGCCTTGAGACTTGGGATTGCCGGCCTTGGAACCGTCGGGGCTTCTGTTGTCAATCTCCTCGCCAAGCATGGAGACGCGATGGGCCGCAAGGCCGGTCGTGCCGTCACGATCAGCGCCGTTTGCGCGCGAGATCCGAACCGCGATCGTGGTATCGACGTGTCTGGCCTCAGCTGGTTTACCGATCCGGTCGAAATGGCCAAGAGCGACGAAATCGATGTCTTTGTCGAGTTGATCGGCGGCGACAACGGTCCTGCCGAAAACAGCGTGCGGGCAGCGCTTGCCGCCGGCAAGCACGTGGTCACTGCCAACAAGGCGTTGCTCGCAAAGCATGGTGTCGAATTTGCTCAGATTGCCGAATCCAGCAAGGTCTCGCTGAACTACGAAGCGGCTGTCGCGGGCGGCATTCCGATCGTCAAGACCTTGCGCGAAAGCATGTCCGGCAACGATGTGTCGCGGGTTTATGGCATCTTGAACGGCACCTGCAATTACATCCTGACCCGGATGGAAGCGGAGGGCATTTCCTTTGAAGACTGCCTGGCCGATGCGCAGCGGCTCGGTTATGCGGAAGCCGATCCAACGTTCGATATCGAAGGCAATGATACTGCCCACAAGCTTGCCATCCTGACGAGCCTTGCCTTCGGTACGAAGATCTCCGCCGATGACATCTATCTGGAGGGCATTACCTCCATCACGACAGCGGACATTCAGGCTGCGGACGAACTTGGCTACCGGATCAAGCTTTTGGGCGTTGCACAGCGTACCGATACCGGTATCGAACAGCGCGTTCACCCGACAATGGTTCCAAAGTCCTCGGCGATTGCCCGGATCGACGGGGTGTTGAACGCCGTTGCGGTTGATGGTGATTTTGTTGGCGAGGTTGTTCTCGTTGGGCCAGGCGCTGGCGGCAACGCCACGGCGTCTTCCGTCGTGGCCGATATTGCCGATGTCATGCGCGGTGACCAGACACCGGTTCTGGGTATGCCGGCGGCAGATCTTGATGACTACACCCGGGCGCGTATGCGCCTGCACGAGGGTGGCTACTACATTCGTTTTTCCGTTGTCGACCGGCCCGGCGCCTTCGCCGAGATCGCCAAATGCATGGCGGATGGCGGCATATCGCTGGAGTCGATCGTTCAGCGTCGCAAGGCAACAGGTACGGGTGCTTCGGAGACGGGCGCGCAGGCCGAACCTCAACCTGTCATACTGATCACTTATGAAACCACGGAAGTTGCGGTTCGCGAGGCCCTTGACGCAATAGCCTCCAAGGGTGTTGTTTCCGGCAAACCGCAAATGATCCGCATCGAGAAATTATCGTGACATATTGGCTGGCCGCTTGCGCTAGAGGCGCAGGCGACGGGCTGGGAGAAATTGGAGAGCTTTATGTCGAAGTCTGACGTTTCCGCCAAAAGTGGTCTGGACCGGATCCTGACTCTTGAGCTGGCGCGCGTCGCCGAGCGTGCGGCTGTCTCGGCTGCACGTCTGCGTGGGCACGGCGATGAAATGGCCGCCGACCAGGCCGCGGTTGATGCCATGCGCCGTGAGCTCAACCGTCTGCCGATCGATGGCACGGTGGTGATCGGCGAGGGGGAACGCGATGAAGCCCCGATGCTTTATATCGGCGAGAATGTCGGAACCAAGAATGGTCCGAAGGTGGACATCGCTCTCGATCCGCTTGAAGGCACGACAATCTGTGCCAAGAACCTGCCGAACTCGCTGGCCGTTATTGCCATGGCGCCGGAAGGTGATCTTCTAAATGCGCCGGACAGCTACATGGACAAGATCGCCATTGGGCCCGGCTATCCGGCTGGCCTGATAGATCTGGATGCGCCGATCGCCGACAACCTCGCAGCTGTTGCGAAGGAAAAGGGCGTCAGCATCAACGAGGTGACCGCCTGTGTGCTCGATCGTCCGCGTCATGCTCGTCTGATTGAGGACATTCGCGCAACTGGTGCGGCGATCCGGCTGATCGGCGACGGTGACGTTGCCGGGGTCATTCACACGACGGATACGGAAGAAACCGGCATCGACCTCTACGTCGGTATCGGCGGCGCCCCTGAAGGCGTTCTGGCGGCTGCGGCCCTGCGCTGCATCGGTGGACAGATGCAGTCGCGTCTGGTGATTACCCGCGACGAGCAGGTCGAACGAGCCCATCGCATGGGCATTGAAGATATCAAGAAAAAGTACACGCTCGAAGAAATGGCCGGTCCGGACGTTTTGTTCGCCGCAACGGGCGTGACCGATGGCAACATGCTGCAAGGCGTTCGCTTTGGCCGCAACCACATCAGCACGCATACAGTTGTGATGCGGTCGTCCACCGGCACGGTTCGCTACATCAAGGCGCAGCACCATCAGCTGGAAAAGTTCCACCTCGACTGAGGAATGAGATGATCATGTTGGGGCACCTCGACCCGGCAGACAGGATGATGCAATGAGCGGCCCGACCGAAGACAGCGGTGCGGGCCGCCTTGTTCTGGGCGTCGCGCGATCGGCCAATGATAATTCTTGGCGAGATCGGCTAAGTGCGGCCGAGGCTCTCAATGCCTTGACCATTTCCCAGCGAAACGGTTTGCCCGACGTTTTGGCGCGGGTCATGGCGGCCCGCGGTGTTGCGCCGGAGCACGCCGATGACTTTCTCACCCCATCGCTCAAGACGCTCATGCCCGATCCTTCGCGCTTGGTGGCGATGGATGAGGCCGTGATGCGTGTGGCTGATGCGGTCGAGAAAGGCACCCGG
Organism: Roseibium sp.; assembly: GCF_039982295.1. GTDB lineage: Bacteria > Pseudomonadota > Alphaproteobacteria > Rhizobiales > Stappiaceae > Roseibium. The sequence goes on along the minus strand of NZ_JBDWYP010000053.1, from coordinate 55,001 downwards.
ATCGCGATCTTTGGCGATTACGACGTGGACGGGGCGACCTCATCGGCGGTTCTGGCGAAATACCTGCGCTGGGTAGGCCTTGACCCGGTCATTCACATTCCGGACCGGATCATCGAAGGTTACGGACCGAACGGACCTGCCATTGAGGCCCTTCGACAGGGCGGTGCGGAGCTTCTGATCACGGTTGATTGCGGCAGCACGTCATTCGAAGCCTTTGAAGTTGCCCGCAAGGTCGGGCTTGATGTGGTGGTGATCGATCATCACCAGGTTGGCGAGACGCTGCCGGCCGTCGAGGCGCTGGTCAATCCGAACCGGCAGGATGACTTGTCAGGCCAGGGGCATCTGGCGGCTGTGGGCGTGACCTTCCTGTTTCTCGTCGGTCTGAACCGTGAATTGCGCAGCCGTGGTGCGTTCAACAGTCGACAGGCACCAGACCTGATGGCGCTGCTGGATCTTGTCGCACTCGGCACGGTCTGCGATGTGGTGCCTCTCCAGGGGCTGAACCGGGCCTATGTAACCCGCGGCCTAGGCGTCATGCACAAGCGGCTCAATCCCGGCATTGCCTCTCTTGCAGATGTTGCCCGAGTGGCTGGAAAACCTGCCTCCTATCATCTCGGGTTTCTGCTCGGACCGCGGATCAACGCGGGCGGACGGATCGGCGATGCTGCTCTCGGTGCAAGGCTCCTGACCTGCGATGACCCATCCGAGGCCCGCGCCATTGCGGAAAAGCTGGATCAGCTGAATGCGGACCGTCAGGCCATGGAAGCTGTCATGCTGGAACAGGCCGGGGCGCAGGCCGTGGTTGCCATGGAACAGCATGACCCAGCGGTGCTTCTGACCGGATCGGACGACTGGCATCCCGGCATCGTCGGCCTGATTGCCTCACGTCTGAAAGACGCCCATCGGCGCCCGGCATTTGCCATTGCCTATGACAAGGACGGCAAGGGCACAGGATCCGGACGCTCGATCCAGGGCGTTGATCTGGGCAAGGCGGTCCGCGAGGCGGTTGACCTTGGGCTTCTGGAAAAGGGAGGTGGTCATGCGATGGCAGCCGGGCTTACCGTTTTGCGCGGGAAGACGGACGACCTGAGCGCTTTCTTCAAGGAACGCCTGAGTGCGGATGTGGAGGCCGCAGCGTCCTTGCGTGATCTCAAGGTGGATGCCGCCCTGACGGCCGGGGGCGCGACGCTTGAACTGATGGAACTTCTTGAAAAGGCCGGGCCTTATGGTGCCGGACATTCGGAGCCGGTGTTTGCGTTTCCAGCGCACCGCGTTTCCTTCGCCGATGTTGTCGGAAAAGGGCATGTGCGAGCCAGTATCTCGTCGCCGGATGGTACTGCATTGAAAGCAATCAGCTTCAAGGCGGAAGACAAGCCACATGGCCAGATGCTCCTGACCAGCCGCGGACGCAATCTGCATGTGGTCGGAACGCTGTCCATAGACACATGGCAAGGGTCACCGAAGGTGCAGCTTCGGATACTTGACGTGGCGGATCCGCAAAAAGTCCGCGTTTGAGCCGATTTTATGATTAATCGATTTTAACCAAATGGAAAGTGTCGCCGCCCTAATGTCCTGCAGGTGAAGGAATCGCCGGGGGTGGCCATGTTTGCTCAGGATGAGCTGAAAGAACTGTTTCGCGAGATCGACCAATCAACCGATCGGGCGCTCGATAGCCTCCATGAGGTGCGCAACAGCGCGAAGGTGGAAAGCCTGCCCTCGACCGGGATTTTGTCGACGGTGCAATTCGGCTTTCTGGTATCGCTGATTTCGCTTGTCGGATTCTGGATCATCCGCAGCGGTTTGAGCTGAAAACGCTCTGAATTGAGGCAGTTATCTGCCTTTACCGCTCACGTTAAAGTCGTCATGATTTCGAGCAGGCCATTCGAGCCTGCTTTTTCATGTTTTCGGACCCGATGCCTCAATGACTGACTATTGCCTTGCCCTTTGGGCGATGAACCTCGGTTTTTCACCTGCGCATTCGCAAGCGTTTGCCGATCATGTCGAGGCGCGGCTCGTGGAGGCGAAGGCGGCCGGTGCGAAGCTTCTTGTTCTACCGGAGTATGCGATCGAGGCGTGCCTTGCGTTCAAGCCCGACGGACTGAAACCCACGGAGGAGATGGCGTTTCTCGCCGAGGTTGGTGTGCAGGTGATCGAGCTGCTGCGGCCCTTGCCGCAGGCGCATGGGATCTCGCTTTTGGCAGGCTCAATGCCTGTTGCAGGTGAGGGGGGGCTGACCAACACTGCAATCTTGCTGACCTCCGATGGCCGGGAGAATCGGCAGGACAAGCTGTCGCTTACGCCGGGCGAAATGGATCCGGAGACTTGGCAATTGCAGGGTGGGCGGGAGCTGATGACCTTCGAGCTCGACGGTCTGAAGATGTCAGTGCTGATCTGTCTTGACGTCGAAATGCCGGCGCTCTCCTGTCTCCTGGCGAAGGAAAACCTGGATCTATTGCTGGTGCCGTCCATGACGGAAATGCTCTCCGGCTATCATCGGGTGTTCGATTGCGCCAAGGCACGCGCGGTCGAGCTGATGACAAGCGTTGCAGTTTGCGGAACTGTTGGTCGAACGCCCGGCACCACCCAGATGGAAACCAATGTATCGGGTGCATCGCTCTTCGTTCCCTGCGAGGAAGAGCTCGGCTTCACAGGTGTGGGCGGTACGGTTGCCGCAACGGACGGCATGTCGGGAGAAGAGCCTTTCCTCATCGCCAAAGTGCCGGTCGGTGCAGTGCGTTCCTTGCGCGCAGGTGGGGGCGAGGTTTGGCCAGGCGGCTGGTCGGCCGATCACATTGTCGTAACAAGCACTTCCTGACTGCAAGATTCACCCTGATTTTCGCATAAGTGCACTTTGTGCGCTTTGTTCTGGACTTGGCGACCCTATATCAGCTAAAAGTCCGCTCAATACTGATTCCAACTACGAAACGCATGTCCTCAATCGATTTTTCCTTTGTGGCTGCAAGGCCAATCCTTCGCGATCTGAAAAGCTTGTTTCGGCGACCTGCACGCTTGCAGATCGCCGCGCTTTGCTATCGCGTGCGCAATGGAGAGGTCGAGGTTCTGCTGGTTACCTCGCGTTCTTCGCGCAGATGGATCCTTCCCAAGGGCTGGCCGATCATGAAGCGCCGCGCGCACAAGACGGCGGAGATCGAGGCCTATGAAGAGGCCGGAATCATCGGCAAGGTCGCAAAGACGCCCTTCGGCAGCTTTCCATCCTACAAGGGACACAATGGTGGCCTCAAGATCCGGACGGATGTTGCAGTCTATCCAATCGAGGTGGAACGGCAGCTCGACGATTTTCCGGAGCTTGGCCAACGGGAATTGAGCTGGCTATCCATTGACGATGCCATCGAGGCGGCGGACGAGCCGGGACTGAGCCAGCTCCTGGGGCAATTCAAGAATGAACTTGCGGAAATCGACTAGCTTGCGCCGGCTTAGTATTTGACCTTTTGCAAAGATCCCTTATCGCCATGAGCGCTCTTTCAAAGCTGCCAGGCGGGTGAAACGTCGTCCAGCTGGATATACTGGAACGAAGACCAGACATGAACAGGTACAAGAAGCCGACACTGGACAAGGATCTGGACAAGATCAGCTACATGGAAGAGGCTGCCACCAGCCTTGGCCGTGGTCTGATGGCGCCCGGGGCAGGCCTGCTCTTCATTGTCCTGTGCGCTGTTTTGGCGGGGGCCTATGTGCTTGGAGTGCCGAGTGGTGGCGTGATCGTCGCTGCGTCAGCGATCGGTGCCTATATGGCGCTCAACATCGGTGCCAACGATGTCGCCAACAATGTCGGGCCCGCGGTTGGCGCCAAGGCGATGTCGCTGACGACAGCCTTGGTAATTGCAGCCATCTTTGAGAGCGCAGGGGCGCTTCTGGCTGGAGGCGATGTCGTCGACACCATTTCCATGGGCATCATCGACCCAGCTGCTGTGGCCGATTCCCATATTTTCACCGCGGCAATGATGGCAGCGCTCGTTTCTGCCGCGCTCTGGATCAATATGGCAACATGGTTTGGGGCGCCCGTGTCGACGACCCATGCAATTGTCGGCGGTGTCATGGGCGCCGGCATTGCCGCTTCGGGTTTCTCGTCCGTCAACTGGTTCATGTTGAGCGGCATTGCCATGAGCTGGGTCGTTTCGCCGCTCGTTGGCGGCGTGGTTGCAGCGTTCTTCCTTTGGATCATCAAGGCTTTCATCGTTTATCAGGACGACAAGATTGCTGCTGCCCGCCGTTGGGTGCCTGTCCTGATTGCTGTCATGGCGGGAATGTTTGCCGCCTATCTGGCGGTAAAGGGCGTCAGCCATATCGTCACGATAGAGCTCTCCACCGCTTTGGTGGCGGGTGGTGTGGTTGCCTTGCTGTCATGGATGATCACCCGGCCGCTTATCGCGCGTCAGTCCCGTGGGCTTGAGAACCGGAACCAGTCGCTGCGCAAGCTCTTCGCCATCCCGCTCGTGTGTTCGGCGGCGTTGCTGTCCTTTGCTCATGGCGCAAATGACGTGGCCAATGCGGTTGGTCCGCTGGCGGCCATTGTTCATACCGCCGAATTCGGCGATGTGGCCGAAAGCGTTGCCATTCCCCTTTGGGTTATGGCCGTCGGCGCCCTCGGAATTTCCTTCGGTCTTTTGCTGTTCGGCCCGCGGCTCATCAACATGGTTGGTCGACAGATCACCAAGTTGAACCCGATGCGGGCCTATTGTGTTGCACTGTCGGCGGCGACCACCGTGATCATTGCCTCCGGTTTTGGCATGCCGGTCAGCTCCACGCATATCACCGTTGGTGCGGTCTTTGGTGTTGGCTTTTTCCGCGAATGGTACACAGCGCGGTCTGAGCGCCGGATGGACTTCCTGAACGAGGGCGCAAGCGGCAAGGCCAAGAGGCTGCGGCCTGTGCGAAACCGCGAAGAGCAGGCGCGTCGAAAACTCGTTCGCCGGGCCCATTTGATGACAACACTTGCCGCCTGGATGATCACGGTTCCGGTTGCAGCGCTGCTGTCCGGCGCCTTGTTTTTCCTTACCGCAGCGATTATCCGCTGAGAATTTGTCGGGAAACCGAGAACAGGAGCCACACATGAGAAACGGCGCCTGCGAGGGCGCCGTTTCTCATTTTTTGAGCGACTGATCTGCGGTCAGGTCAGTTGGAGACGCTCGAGCTTGCGTTCGGGAAGAACAGCTGTTCGCCATTGACCTTGAAGGATGCGATTTCCTTCTGGCCTTCAGGACCGGTGAGCCAGTCGATGAAGGTCTGTCCGGCCTCTGCCTTGACCGAGGGATGTTTCTCGGGGTTCACCAGGATAACGCCATATTGGTTGAACAGACGGTCGTCGCCCTGTGTCAGGACAGCAAGGTCGGCCTTGTTCTGGAATGCCAGCCAGGTGGCGCGGTCAGAGATGGTGTAGGCGCCCATGCCCGCTGCCGCGTTGAGGGTCGCACCCATGCCCGAACCCGTCTCGCGGTACCAGGTGCCGGAGGCTTCGTCCGGATTGACGTCTGCCATTGTCCAGAGCGCCTTTTCCTTCTTGTGGGTGCCGCTGTCGTCGCCGCGTGAGGCAAAGAGTGCGCCATTTTCGGCGATCCTGGCCATGGCCGCCGGCGCGTCCGTCATGCCCTTGATGCCCGCCGGGTCGTCCTTGGGGCCGACAATCACGAAGTCATTGTACATGACGTCGAAGCGCTCGACGCCATTACCGGCCGCGATGAATTTCTCCTCGGACGGTTTGGCGTGAACCAGAAGCACGTCGCCGTCACCATTGGCAGCGTTTTTCAGAGCCTGTCCGGTGCCGACGGCGACAACGCGCACTTCAATGCCGGTCTTGTCCTGGAACTTCGGCAGGATTTCGTCGAGAAGGCCGGAATTCTGCGTCGAGGTCGTCGATTGCACCACGATGAAGTCATCTGCGGTCGCTGCCGTGATGTTGGCACCGGCGGCCAGGCCGAATGCCAGTGCGCCTGCAATCATGGACTTGAGGAACGTCATTCTTGGGTCTCCCTTCAAGGTGTTTTTGAAATCAATGGTCAAACGAGTATGTCGCCGGAGAGATAGGCTCTGGCTGCTGTTGATTCTGGGCGGTCAAAGAAGCGCTCTGCGTCGCTGTGCTCCGTGATCTTGCCGTCGTGAAGAAACACGACTTCCTCGCCGAGGCGGCGGGCCTGGTGCTGATCATGGGTGACCAGGATCACCTTGACACCGCGCCGGCTCGCACTTGCGATGGCCTGTTCGATGAAGAGCGTTGAGGCGGGGTCGAGGTTGGCTGTGGGTTCGTCCAGCATCAGCACCTTCGGATCAAGGATGAGCGCCCGGGCAAGGGCCAAACGCTGTTGCTCGCCGCCGGACAGGACACGGGCCTGGCGCTTGGCCAGATGCTCCAGACCAGAGGAAGCAAGAGCGTGCGCCAGCTTTTCTGCGCGCTTTGCAACGGGTCGCAGGCCGAGGGCGAAATTCAGGTTTGCTCTGACCGACCGCCGCAAGAGCACCGGTTTTTGAAACACCAAAGCCTGCTGCCGGCGTAGAGACTTGTCCAGCGGAAGCCCGTTCCAGAGGACCACGCCAAAGGAAGGTGCGAGGAGCCCATGCAACAGTCGCAAAAGAACGCTTTTGCCTGCGCCATTGGGGCCCATCAGAACCGTAAGGGCGTTGCTGTCCAGATCGAGATCAAGGCCCTTGAGGATCGATGTGTGCCCGGCCTGGAATGCCAGATGGCGAACGGAAAGCGGCATGGGCGACGATAGGTTGCTGGGAGCGTTCACTGTGCGCGTCGGGAAGCTGAGGATCTCAGGCATGGGTTGCGCTCCTGTCGACGCCCTTCAGCAGGGAAACCGCGCCATTGACGCTGAGTGCGATCAGCAGGAGCACCATGCCGAGGGCCAGCGCCAGCGCCAGCTCACCGCGCGAGGTTTCAAGCGCAATCGCGGTCGTCATGACCCTTGTGACGTGATTGATGTTGCCGCCGACGATCATGACCGCGCCGACCTCGGCGATCGCCCGACCGAAGCCAGCCAACAAAACTGTCAGAATGGAAAAGCGGGCATCCCAGAGAAGAGCAAGGACCGCGGTATGGCCGGGGACAACGAGGGAGTGAAAGGTCTCGGCATATTCGGCGTTGAGATCGGCGATCACTTGCCGGGTCAGGGCGATGATGATGGGCGTGATCAGGATGCTCTGGGCGATGATCATGGCGGTTGGCGTGTAGAGCAGTTGCAAGACGCCGAGCGGACCAGCGTTGGACAGCAGCATGTAGACCGTCAGGCCGACGACCACGGGAGGCAGTCCCATAAGTGCATTGGCAAGGACCGTCAGCGCAGTGCGGCCCGGAAAACGCGCAACGGCAAGAAGAGCGCCAAGGGGCAGGCCGATGAGCGCGGAGATCACGAGGGCCGATGCGGTCACACGTAGCGACAGGGCCACGATTTCACCCAACTCCGGATCACCGCTGACCAGAAGCTGCCCTGCAAGATAGAAGCTCTGTGCAAAATCCTGCATAAATCTGTAAAATCTCCCAAAAGATCTCCCGTTGGAAAATATATCGCATATATGAGTTGTGTGAAAGGCTGTTTGGGAAGCCTTTTCGGCAAACCGCTTTGCCCGCCAAAAAGCTTGCGGTTCTCTTGGCGATCGGCGGGTGCTGCTGCGGGGATCCGGACACGGCTAGCCGAGCCCGACTGATCTCTCAGACAGAAACAGGGTCCATAGCCATCGAATCGGTGTTTGCGGGCGGAACGTGACGCAGTGTCAGTGCGACAGGGTCAGCTCTGCCCAGACCGGCAAGTGGTCCGATGCAATACGGGCCGTTTGCGACCGATGTACACCGGCTTGTTCAACCGTGAACTCGCGGCTGGTGATGATGCGGTCGAGGCTTGCAAGTGGCATGGGTGAGGGGAAACTCCGGCCCGGGGTCGTCACCTCGAAATGCGGGTCGAACAATTTCAGGCTCTGCGCCGTGTCCCACCATTCATTCAAGTCGCCAACGAGAACGGTCGGCAGGTCGAAAGCGTGGGCGTGGAGCTGTGACATCAGCGAGGCAATCTGGCGCTTGCGGTAGGTGGCCAGCACGCTCAGATGCATTGCGGCCACCCGAAACGTCTGACCATTCAGTCTGATGTCCGCCATGACCGCGCCGCGTGGCTCAAGGGTCGGCAGCTCCAGACGGGAGTGGTCGAGGATTTCGACGGTGTTGCGCACCAGGATGGCATTGCCGTGCCAGCCGATGCTGGCGTCCCTGATGGCGAATGGTACGACCTTGTAGTCGGTGTGTTCGGCAATCCAGTCTCGGGCGAGGGTGGTTTCGCGCGGGCCGAAGCGCTTGTCGGCTTCCTGAAGCGCAATGACGTCGCAATCCATTTCCTGGATCACCTTGAGCGTGCGCTCGGGACGCCGGCGTGCGTCCACGCCAATGGCTTTTTGAATATTGTAGGAGCCGATTTTTAGCATGGGTCGAACTTGCAGCCTTGAGGTCACATGTTCAAGACCCTAGGTGTGAGTTCCAAGAAGGTTGTTCATTCGCATTGAAGGTCTGAGGCTGGTTGGTGACCAAACACAATCAGTTTCAGGATCGATGGAATGAACAACCCGCACAAGAATGCCCGCACGTGTTTTTACAGTCGAGAGCAAATTGTTCTGCGTCACCAGAACGGAGAGGCTGCAGCGACTATTGCGGCGGCTTTCGGGATCTCGGTGCGCACTGTCCACAAGTGGCTGCGCCGGTATCGTGAGGAAGGGCCTCAGGGGCTCGTCCATCGCAGCAGTGCCCCGCGTACGTGCGCCCAGGCCTACATGGCCGGCTGGCGCGACCTGATCTGCAGCTTGCGCCAGTTACGGCTTACGGCGCTGGAAATTTCCGGTCTCCTGAAGTTCCCCAGATCGACCGTCGCTCATGCCTTGAAACAGTGGGGGCTCAACCGCCTCAATCGTCTCACACCTCCCGAACCCGTGCGCCGTTATGAGCGGGCCCGTCCCGGGGACCTCATCCATCTGGACATCAAGAAACTGGGGCGGTTCAACAAGATCGGCCATCGCATAACCGGACATCACAGGCGTCAGCGCTCCCGTGGGCTTGGCTATGACTATGTTCATGTTGCGATCGATGATCACAGCCGGGTTGCCTATGTCGAGGTCCTGCCGGACGAACGAGGGTACACCTGCGCCATGTTCCTCGTACGGGCGACCAGATGGTTCGCTGCCAAGGGTATCACCGTGGAACGCGTCATGACCGACAACGGCGTCGGTTACCGATCAAACCTCTTTGCCGCAACCACACAGCAGCTCGGTGCAAGACACATCCGAACCAGACCCTACACGCCCCAGACGAACGGAAAGGCCGAACGCTTCATCAAAACCCTCCAGGAAGAATGGGCCTACGGCGTGCCGTACAAAAGCTCAGAGCAAAGGAACGCCGCATTGCAACGATGGCTCCATATCTACAATTGCCAAAGGCCACATGGCGGCATTAACTTCAAAACACCGATCAGCCGATTGATCCAAAATCAATGAACAACCTCATTGGAAACCACACCTAGGCGAAATCGGTTTCGCCTTTGTCAACGCGGCGAGCGGTCTGCCGCCGCCGCGTTCGATGCCCGAAAGCCTGTGTGTCAGGCGGCCTTTAGCTCTTGCGCTGCCTCGACGAGCAGACCGGCGACATAGTCGATGAAAGAGCCCCAGGCTTCCGCAACGAAGGTGTCCGGTCCGATCCGCCACAGCATGACTGGAGCCTTGTGGAACAGGGTGCGTGTCACCATGCCGACCGGGAAGGCTTCAAGGTGTAGATCGATCGGAATGCCGCTGTTGAGCAGCCAGGCCGCCTGATCCCCGGTCAACAGCATGGCGTCCTGACGATGGGAGATGTCGACCAGGGCATGAGGCGTGTCGCCAAGGGCGCTCGCCAGGCCTTCCATGGTATCGCTCAGCAGGTCCTCCTGAGCGATGAGCAGCCATTCATCCGGGCCAAGCCAAAAGGCTGCGCGGTCCGTGCCGATCTCGGCGCTCAGGGGCGTGGTCGGCAGGACGACGCCAAAGCCCTTGCCCGCGGCGGCAAGGGCGCCGTCTCTGCCCCGGAAGGACAGGCGGGCCAATGGCGCGGTCTTGAGGATGGAGACATCAGGCAGGGCCAGAAGCGGTTCCTGTCCGGCATCGGGAGCATAGAGTGTCGATACGAGATCATCAGCCATTGAGCCGGTCTCCTTTCGGATCGAAAAACACCGGGCCGGTGACGGTCACCGGAATTGAGCCTTCCGGCATGGGAACATGCAGGGTCTTGCCTTCAAGCGCGCGGCCGTTCTTGACCAAAGCCAGGGCAATAGAACGACCCATGGCGGGGGAATGATAGGATGATGTCACATGGCCGTCCGCCGGTGTGCCCACTGCCGGGTTGGCGCTCTCCGTGATCTGGGCGCCTTCCTCGAGAACGACCGCCGGGTCTGTGGTCAACAGTCCGACCAGTTGCTTGCGATTGTCGGCAACAAGGTCGGGACGCTGCAGGCCACGCTTGCCGACGAAGTCGTGTTTCTTTTTGCCAATGGCCCAGGTCATACCGGCGTCGTCGGGTGTCACCGTGCCGTCGGTCTCCTGACCGACGATGATGTAACCCTTCTCGGCACGCAACACGTGCATGGTTTCGGTGCCATAGGTGCAGCCACCGAGTTTCGCCACTTCATTTTCGAGGGTCTTCCAGACCATCTCGCCGTGGCGTCGAGGGACATTGATTTCGAAGCCGACCTCTCCGGTGAAAGAAATGCGGAACAGGCGGCAGGGAACGCCGCAGAAGGTTCCCGTTGCAACGCTCATATGTGGGAAAGCATCGGGCGACAGGTCAATGCCCTGAACAAAGGGCGCAATGGCTTCGCGGGCCAATGGTCCCTGAACTGCAGCCACGGCATATTGTTCGGTGGTCGAGGTGATCCAGACATCAAGGTCAGGCCATTCGGTCTGGAGATAATCTTCCATCGTTGCAAAGACACTCGGCGCGCCGCCTGTCGTCGTTGTTACATGGAAGCGATCCTCGGCGATGCGCCCGACGACACCGTCATCGATGATGAAGCCGGCTTCATTGAGCATCAGCCCATAACGGCAACGGCCGACGCCAAGCTTCTTCCAGGGGTTGGTGTACATGCGCTCGAGGAACTCGGCCGCATCTGGTCCAACGACCTCGATCTTGCCGAGTGTGGAGGCGTCGAAGAGGCCGAGCTTGTCGCGGACAACGGCGCACTCGCGCGCCACAGCCGCATGCATGTCTTCACCGGCCTTCGGGAAATACCAGGCCCGTTTCCACTGGCCGACGTCTTCGAAGGCCGCATCATTGTTGCTCGCCCACTGATGGGACGGTGTCTTGCGGACCGGATCGAAGAATTCGCCGCGTGACGAGGTTGCGAATGTGCCGAAGGTGGTCGGCGTGAAGGGCTGGCGGAAGGTGGTCAGGCCGACATCGGTGAGTGGCTTGTCGAGAGCTTTCGATGCGATTGCCAGCGCGTTCATGTTCGACAGTCGGCCCTGATCGGTCGCCATGCCTGTGGTCGTGTAGCGCTTGATGTGCTCGATCGAGTGCATGCCTTCGCGCACGGCCAATTTCACGTCCTTGGCGGTAACATCGTTCTGATAGTCAACAAAGGCCTTGACCCTTGATGCATCTCGGTCGACGGGAAGGGTGCCAAGCGTGCCGCCCGTTCCGGCTTCCGCGCCACTGGCAACTGAATAGGTGATCTTGGCGCTTTTGCCTGTGGCGGACTTCGCAGCCTCTTCACCGGCGGCATAGCCATCGGCGAGAACGTCATTGAGTCCATACAGGCCCCTTGAAGAGCCGGCAGAGCGCTCGTTCTGAACGTGGTGTCCCGGCAGGAAGGCTCCGGCTGCTTCGTCCCAGACGACTTTGCCGCGGGATTGGGAATAGAGGCTGACAGTCGGTGTCCAGCCGCCGGACATGAGCAGGCTGTCACAGGCAAGATCCCCTGCAGATGCAACAGAGCCCGATGCGGCAACCCTGCCGAGAAGCGCCTTGTTGATGCGCTTGCGGCCGGTGGTTCCGGTGACGACGCAGGCGGTCTCAACGCGAATTCCGCGTGCCCGAGCTATCGATTGCAAAGCCTCGGGCGGGTTCTCTCGCAGATCGGCGATCGCGGCGATTTTCACGCCTGCGTCGGCCAGATCGAAAGCAGCTTGCCAGGCGGTGTCACAGGCGGTGGCGACAAGAGCGTTGTGGCCGACCTTGACGCCGTAGCGGTTGAGGTAGGTGCGGCCAGCCTCTGCGTTCATGATGCCAGGCCGGTCGTTTTCGGGGAACACCATCGGTCGTTCGATGCTGCCGGCGGCGATGACCACTTCCTTGGCACGAAGCTGCCAAAGGCGCTCTCGCGGCAGATTTGGATCGGGTTCGCTGACGTGATCGGTGATGCGTTCCGCAAGGGCGACGAAGTTCTGCGCGAAATAGCCAAAAGCTGTCGTGCGCGGAAGAAGCGTGACGTTGTCCATGGCCTGGAGTGTGTGGATCGTATCCTCGACCCAATCCACAGGCGTCTTGCCATCGATGGTCGCGGCGGTTTCGCTCAGGAGAGAACCACCAAATTCGGCCTGTTCATCACACAGGATGACCCTTGCGCCGGTTTCTGCGGCGGCCAGTGCGGCCGCAAGACCAGCCGGGCCGGAGCCGACCACCAGCACGTCGCAATGGGCGTAGAGGTTGGCGTAGCGGTCATGGTCGGCGTTCTTTGGCGGTTTGCCGAGACCTGCTGCTGCGCGAATAATCGGTTCATAGACCCGGTCCCAGAAGGAGCGTGGCCACATGAAGGTCTTGTAGTAGAAGCCTGCCGGGAACAGCGGCGACAGGAAGTCGTTGACTGCCCCGACATCGAAACCGAGGGAGGGAAACCTGTTTTGGCTGATCGCCTTCAGACCCTCATAGAGCTCGACCTGGGTGGCCCGCAGGTTCGGAGTCTGGTCACCCTGGCGATAGACGCCGACCAGCGCATTAGGCTCTTCCGATCCCGCGGACAGGATGCCGCGCGGACGGTGGTATTTGAACGATCGGCCGACCATGTGGATGCCGTTGGCAAGCAGGGCGGAGGCGAGCGTGTCGCCCTCATAGCCCTCGAGCTGGTCGCCATCGAAGCTGAAGGTCACCTTTCGGTCGCGATCGATCCGGCCGCCGGCCTCGGTTCTGAAGGACTGGCTCATGCGGACATCTCCTTGGCCAGTGCCTCCAGATCGGGCTTCGGTTCCCCGGTCTTGTAAACCTTGACGAACTTGTCGCTCACGGTTTCGCGTACTGCGTTGAAGAATCGGCCACAGCCGTGAATGTGGCGCCAGCGTTCGGCATAAAGACCCTTCGGGTTCTCACGAAGATACAGAAATTCAGCCCATTGTTCGTCGGTCTGTGTGGACGGATCGGCAGGGCGAATGATGTGGGCTTCGCCGCGGCAGGCAAATTCTGTTTCGGGCCGCTCGACGCCGCAATAGGGACAGTGGATCAAAAGCATTGCAAAACCCTCTAGTGCGCCACGGCGGCGGCGGCAGCTTCATCGATCAGGCGACCGGTGCGGAAGCGGTCAAGCGTGAACGGTGCGTTGATCGGGTGAGGTTCGTCCTTGGCGATCGTGTGGGCGAAAACATGGCCGGAGCCCGGTGTCGCCTTGAAGCCGCCAGTGCCCCAGCCGCAGTTGACGAACAGGCCGGGAACCGGCGTCTTGCCGATGATCGGCGAGCGGTCGGGCGTGTTGTCGACGATGCCGCCCCAGTTCCTGAGCATGCGCATGCGTCGGAACATGGGAAAGAGCTCGCAGATCGCGTCAATCGTGTGGGTGGTGATATGGATGCCGCCGGTCTGGCTGTAGGAAACGAACTGGTCCGTTCCCGCGCCGATCACCAACTCGCCCTTGTCGGACTGGGAGATATAGGCATGGATCGTGTTTGACATGACCACGCAGGGGAATGCCGGTTTCACAGGCTCTGACACGAGCGCCTGCAAGGGATTTGATTCCAGAGGCATCCGCACGCCAACCATGTCCATCAGAACAGAGGTGTGACCAGCTGCGACGACACCGACCTTCTTCGCCTTTATGAAGCCTTTGGCAGTATCGACACCTTCAACGGCACCATCAATGCCGCGCCGTATGCCGGTGACGGCGCAGTTTTGAATGATATCGACGCCCATATCGTCGGCCGCACGGGCGTAGCCCCAAGCCACGGCATCGTGACGGGCCGTTCCGCCAACGCGTTGTAGCGCGGCGCCCATGACCGGATAGCGGATGTTCTTCTCGATGTTGAGCGGCGGACAGTAGTCTCTCGCTTCTTCGGGAGACAACCATTCATTTTGTACGCCGGCGAGCCGGTTGGCATGAATGTGCCGTTTGAAGACCTGAATGTCATGCACGGTATGAGCCAGCATCATGACGCCGCGGGCCGAGTACATGACGTTGTAATTCAGGTCTGTCGACAGGCCTTGCCACAGGTTGATCGCGTGATTGTAAAGCGCTGCACTTTCTTCCCAAAGGTAGTTGGAGCGCACGATCGTCGTGTTGCGGCCCGTGTTGCCGCCACCAAGCCAGCCTTTCTCGATCACGGCGATGTTCTTCATGCCGTGTTCTTTGGCCAGATAATATGCGGTTGCCAGACCATGGCCACCGGCACCTACGATGACGATGTCATATTCGGCCTTGGGCTCGGGTGCACGCCACTGGCGGCCCCAGTTCTGATGCGCGTTAAAGGCGTTTTTCGCCAGTTCCAGAAAGGAAAATCGCTTCACTTGCGGCTCCAGGCAATGGGGCAGACCTTGATCTCGGTCCTTGTCCTTCAAAGGCGTAACGCCGCCCGGTCGCCAGCACAAGGGACCAGACAGCTACTTCGCCATAATCGCCAAAGCTGCGTCGGCTCCCCATCGGTTTCGGTCGCTGACTTGTTCAAATCCGACACAGTGTCATTCTGTCTCACTGGCGGCTTGCAAAGGCAGCAAAACCATGGATCAAATCGTGCCAGGTGCCGGACAGGAAACACTGACGGGTTTCCACATTGATTCATGTTCGCTATCACCGGGTAAGGTGTTTCGGGAGCCTCCCGATTTTGAGTCTTGAGGAGTTTGAGGATGAAGACGCGCGCAGCAGTCGCAATTGGTGCCGGCAAGCCACTTGAGGTCATGGAGGTCAATCTCGAAGGACCGAAGGCGTTCGAGGTGCTGGTGGAAATCAAGGCGACAGGCATCTGTCATACAGATGAGTTCACGCTGTCGGGCGCCGACCCGGAAGGTCTCTTTCCCGCGATCCTTGGCCATGAAGGTGCGGGCGTCGTGGTTGAAGTGGGCCCGGGTGTGACGAGCCTGAAGCCGGGCGATCATGTGATCCCGCTGTACACGCCCGAATGCCGCCAGTGCGAGTACTGTCTCAATCCCAAAACCAACCTGTGTCAGGCCATCCGCACCACCCAGGGGGCAGGTGTGATGCCGGACGGATCCTCTCGCTTTACGACGCTCGACGGCGACCCGATCCTTCACTACATGGGCACATCGACCTTCTCCAACTACACGGTTGTTCCCGAGATCGCGCTCGCAAAGATCCGGGAGGACGCGCCCTTCGACAAGGTTTGCTACATCGGCTGCGGCGTCACCACGGGCATTGGCGCCGTGATCAACACAGCCAAGGTTGAAATCGGCTCTCGCGCCATTGTCTTCGGCCTCGGCGGTATCGGTCTCAACGTGATCCAGGGGCTGCGGCTTGCAGGTGCCGACCAGATCGTCGGTGTCGATCTCAATCCGGCCAAGGTTGAAATGGCGACGCGCTTCGGTATGACCGATTTTGTCAACCCGAGTGAGGTGGACGGCGATCTCGTTGCCTATCTGGTCAACCTGACCAAGGGCGGCGCTGACTACACCTTCGATGCGACGGGCAACGTCAATGTCATGCGCACAGCGCTAGAGGCGTCTCACAAGGGATGGGGCGAGAGCATCATCATCGGCGTCGCACCGGCGGGAGCCGAGATTTCGACCCGCCCCTTCCAGCTGGTGACCGGTCGCAACTGGCGTGGCACGGCCTTCGGCGGTGCGCGTGGCCGCACGGATGTGCCAAAGATCGTCGACTGGTACATGGACGGCAAGATCGAGATCGATCCGATGATCACCCACACCATGCCGCTTGAGGACATCAACAAGGGCTTTGACCTGATGCACGCAGGCGAATCCATCCGCTCGGTGGTGCTGTACTAAGTCATGGCAGAGCTTGTTGTCCGTCCGATGTGTCTGGCGGACAATGAGGAGGGTCCGGACATGCCTTGAAAACAGCGCCGGAGCGCGGTTTCAGGGCCATGCAGTTCAACTTCGTTGTCTCGACGAACACGCGCGCGATCACGATCTGGCAAAGTTACGGCTTTAACATCGTTGGTCGGCTGCCGGGCGCCTTCAAACACCCTTCAAACGGTTATGTAGATGCTCTGGTGATGTTCAAGGATCTGAACCAGGCGTGACCATTTCAGTTTGCCTCATAGAAAGAGCTGATCCATGAAAACTATTTCGGAAAACCGCAGTTTTGGAGGCGTTCAGGGCGTCTATAGCCACGTGTCCGGGGTTTGCGGTGTCGAGATGACCTTTGCGGTCTATATGCCGCCTCAAGCCAGCCAGGGGCCCGTGCCGGTGTTGTGGTATCTCTCCGGCCTGACCTGTACGCATGAGAATGCCATGACAAAGGCCGGGCTTCAGGCTCATGCTGCTGAGTTCGGCGTTGCTGTGGTGTTTGCGGACACAAGCCCGCGCGGCGAAGGCGTTGCCAACGACGATGCCTATGACCTGGGGCAGGGCGCAGGCTTTTACGTCAACGCAACGCAAGACCCCTGGAAGCCGCACTTCCAGATGGAAGACTACATCGTTCAAGAGCTCCGCAAGCTGGTGCAGGGCAATTTTTCTATCACCGAAAGCCACGGTGTGACGGGCCATTCCATGGGCGGGCATGGCGCATTGACGCTGGCGATGCGCAATCCGGAACTTTTCGTTTCCCTGTCAGCCTTTGCCCCGATCGCCAATCCGACCCAGTCGGACTGGGGCCGCAAGCAGCTTGGCGCCTACCTTGGCGATGACGAGAGCCTTTGGTCCGCACATGACGCGACGCTGCTCTTGCATGATAGGGGCTGGAAGGGCGACATTCTTGTTGATCAGGGCGCAAGTGACCAGTTTCTGGATCTGCTGAAACCGGAATCTCTGGCATCTGCGTTGGCCGAAACCAGAACGTCATCCGTGTTTCGCATGCAAGAAGGTTATGATCATTCCTACTTCACCGTGTCGACCTTCGGACGCGATCACGTTGCCTGGCACGCAGAACGCCTGAAACGCTGATCGGAGTGTGTCCCTGCAGGTGGCGAACGCTGGATTGATCCATCGCCTCCTGTCAGGACAGGCTCTTCTCGCATTTATCGTCTCAGGTCTTTTTGAAGTTTGGCGGTAGCCGCAATTCGCCCAGCATGTACCAGTGCTCGATATTCTCCAGAACGATTGGCTCGAAGATATCGTTGAGGGTCTGAAGTGTCTGCTTCAGGTCGTAGCGTTTGCCCTGGTCAGATCCATCTGGTTGCAGCGGCGGCAAGATGTTGAGATCGAAATCCGGACCGTTTTTGCGCTTCAGATAGAACGGTACAATTGTGCCGCCTGCCGCGTTTGCCAGCTTGATTGTGACCAGCGCGTTGCCTTTGTCCGGCATTGGGCGGCCGAATGCTGGCATGTGAACCTGATTGTCCCGGACCTCGTCGATGAAGATCGTCAATGAAGCTGCGTTGCTGCGCAGCAGCTTGTGCAGGCGAATGGCGCTGCGTTGACCGGGTGGAAACAGATACTGGTTTCGCCGTTTTCTAAGCTTGTAGACGATGCGATTTGTGAAACGGTTCGGCTCCGGCTGAAATGGCCCGATGCTTGGTGCAGCCAACCCTTCGTGAATGGCTGTGAACGCTGCTTCCCAGGTTCCCAGGTGCATGGACACAAAGATCAGTGGCTTGCCAAGCTCCTGCGTCCGCTCAAGATTCTCCAGTCCCTGGACCTTCAAGTGGTCCTCACGCCAAAGGTGGTTTGCCTTGGAGAACTCGGCCATTGTGCGGCCGATGTTGCGCCACCAGCGTTTCAATCCGTCCTGCTGTTCCTGATCGTTGCGACCGGGATTTGACGTCAGCGCGTGAAAGTTCCGCTCGATCCGCCGTGCAAAAATGCGTTTCCTGTATCTCAGGCGTGCCAGATCCGCGGTCGAATGGCCGAAGGCCGAGACGAAGCGTGCAGGAAGCCGTGCGAGCAGCGCGTGAAAGACGGTGTTGAGAAGACCGTCAACCGGATGAGTGATCCAGTATCGCCGTGCTGCGGTTCGCTGATGTCCCGCGGGGCCGAAGAGAGCCTGCACCGAAGGGGCGGGGGGCTCTTCCGGCCTGGTTTCGCGGAAGGGAATGTCTTCAAGCCGCAGCCGGCTTCTCAAGTCTGCGTGCGTCTGCTTTGAAGGCGTCATGCGGCCCGGGTTTGCAGCAACATGGGCAGATCCGCTCCTGGACGAAGCGTCAGACGGGCGACCGGCTGCACATCTGTTCCGGGCTTGAGCTTGGGCTCGAACTTTCGAGCAAGTATCGCCAGGCTCAGGATGGCCTCGGTCATGCCGAACTGAAGACCGGCGCAGATCCGTGGGCCGATGGAGAAAGGCACATAGCCGTATTTGTTCGGGCGTTTGGATTTCTGCAGGAAGCGCTCTGGCCAGAAGGCGTCAGGCTTGCTCCACAGAACGGGGTTGCGATGCATGAGCCAGGGAACCACCATGACCAGGGAGCCCTTGGGGATTGCCTTGCCGCCGATTTCGGTGTCTTCCATCGCTTCGCGGGCCAGGATCGGCACGGGCGGATAGAGCCGCAGCGTTTCCTCAATCACCGCCTTGGTGTAGGGCAGGTCGGCCACATCCTTGAAGGTTGGCGTCTTGTCGCCGAGGACCGTGTCGATCTCCAGATGGAGCTTTTGGGCGGTTGCCGGAGATTGGGAGAGGAGATACCACGCCCATGCAAGGGTGTTGGCTGTTGTTTCATGTCCTGCCATGAAGATGACCGCAGCTTCATTGCGGATCGCATCGCGGCTCAGCGGTTCGCCGTTTTCATCGCGTGCTTCCAGGAGACCGCCGATGACGGAAGCCTCGCCAGCGTCCTTTTGGGCGCTATAGCTGTCGATGATCTCGTCTAGAACCTTCAGAATCCGATCCTTTGATTTCCGGATGGCGCGTCCCCGAAACCGAGGCAACCATTCCGGCAAGCCGAACATGGAAATCAGATCAATCTGGTCGATGTGGCGCTGATAGTCCGAGAACCCTTCAACCACTTCGCTGGCATAGTTGGCGCCCAGGTTTCTACCGAAAATGGTGCGTGAGATAATTTCCGCTGTGAGGTGGGCCATTTCCTCCAGCGCGTCTATCTCTGCGCCATTGGGTAGCGCTGCCCACTCATCGCGCTTCTCAATGATGGTATCGACCATAATCGGCGCGAAACCCGGAACACGGGAGCCATGGATGATCGGCGCCACGACTTTGCGCCGCTTGGCCCAAGTGTCTGTGTCGCTTACGAAAAGTCCATCTCCGAGAAGTGGTTCGAGCGCGTGGCGCATCTGAGGGCTTTTGCGCTGCAGGGCGCGGTGGTTGGACTGGAATGCTTCTCGCACGACATCGGGGCGATTGCAGATCACCAACTCACGGGTAAAAACCCGTGTACTTCTCAAACGGCTTTGAAAATCACCCATGCCCCAGATCGACAGGAAGTTCTTTTTTGCCATTCCGATCAGGGTCCAGATCGGCGGCATCTGCTCGTAGCGGAACGGGTAGGGAGGCACAAAAGCCTCTGTTTTCTCGGCGCTTTTTGGCGGTGCGGAAACAGTCAACTGAGTTCCTTTTGAAAGTCCTTCGTCGGCAATTGGCTCAGTCATATCGCCAAACTTCACCGATGGCACCCCTGTTTGTTGGGAGGAGGGCCTTGTTGCTGTCTAGCGCGCCCGTACACGCAGGGCAGAAAGCGCCAAAGCAACCCAGCCCAGGATCAACATCATCCCGCCCGTGGGTGCGGACATGGGAAACAGCCGCTGATCGAGAAAGGCGCGAAACAGAAGGTCGCCGCAAAAGAGGGCAAGACCAATTGCCAATAGAACAACGCCGACGGGTAAAAATGGAATGCGCCGGACCTGAGCCAGCGCGGAGATCGCAAGGAAAACGGGGGCATGGAACAGCAACATCTCGGCTGCCGTGCCTACAAGGCCGGTGGTGTCGATATGGGCAGAAGCCGCCATCAGCATGACACCGGCTGCGCCGAACAGGCCACCAAGAACAAGGGCGATCCGCATGATCGGAGACGTCGGCTCATCTGGTGCGCTGACGGTTCGATGGCTCATTTTCAAGTCCTTGCAGCTTGTCTTGTCCCGGGCGGGGAGCAACGCACGGCTCGCTCTTCGCCCGATATTGCTATCAGTCCCGCATAAAGCCTATGCGGCCAACCCGCGCTTGGTCAAAAGCGCATTGATTTCCGGTGCGCGGCCGCGGAAGGCCTTGTAGGTTTGCGCAGGGTTCGGACGACCTCCAGCAGAGTAGATGTGTGTGTAGAGTTTCTCCGCCGTTTCAGGGTCAAAGATGTCGCCCTTTTCCTCGAAGGCGCCAAAGGCGTCGGCATCCATGACTTCCGACCACATGTAGCTGTAATAGCCGGCAGAATAGCCGTCACCTGCGAAGGCGTGGGCAAAGTGAGGCACCCGGTGGCGCATCGTGATCGCATCCGGCATGTCGATTGCCTGAAGGGTCTTCTTTTCGAAGTTGGTCACATCAAGGTCGCCTGCTTCGGTCAGGAGGTGAATTTCTAGATCGACAAGGGCGCAGGCCGTGTATTCGACCGTTGCGAAACCCTGATTGAAATTCTCGGCTGCCAGCAGCTTGTCCAGCAAGGCTTTCGGCATGGCTTCGCCCGTTTTGTAATGGACTGCAAAGCGCGACAGGACTTCGGGCTCTGACAGCCAGTGTTCGTAGAGCTGTGAGGGCAGTTCTACAAAGTCTCGCGCAACACCTGTGCCGGAGATCATCGGGTAGGTGACATTCGACAAGAGCCCGTGGAGGCCATGGCCGAACTCGTGGAACAGGGTGCGGGCGTCGTCAAACGTGAGAAGGGTTGCTTCGCCGGGTGCGCCCTTGGAGAAGTTCATCACATTCACGATGATTGGGGAGACCTCACCATCCAGTCTATGCTGGGAGCGGAAGGCGCTCATCCAGGCTCCGGAGCGTTTTGAGGCGCGCGCGAAATAATCGCCCAGGAACAATCCGACATGCTTGCCGTCCAGGTCCTTGACCTCGAAGACCCGCACATCGGCATGATAGGTCGGCAGGCCATGCTTTTCCTCAAAGCTCAGCCCGAACAGGCGCGTCGCTGTGTCGAATGCGGCTTCGATGATCTTGTCGAGTTGGAGGTAGGGCTTCAACTCGGTTTCATCGAGATCGAATTCGGCCTTGCGCACCTTTTCGGCGTAGTGACGCCAGTCCCAGGGGGCGATCTTGAAGTTTCCGCCTTCGGACCGTGCCATGTCTGCTAGCTTTGCTTCCTCTTCGCGGGCTCGTTTGAGAGCGGGCGTCCAGACCTTGGTCAGGAGCTCGCGAACAGCGTCTGGCGTTTTCGCCATGGTGTCGTCGAGCTTGAAATGGGCGAAACTGTCGAAGCCGAGCAATTCTGCTTTTTCTGCGCGCAGGGCAACGGTCCTGGAAACAATCTCGCGGTTGTCGGTTTCACCACCGCCTTCTCCCCGGCCGGACCAGGCCTTGAAAGCGGTTTCGCGCAAGGGTCGGTTGGTCGAGAACTGCAGAAAAGGCTCGATGGATGAGCGCGACAGAGTGATGACGTATTTGCCTTCAAGTCCGCGTTCTGCAGCGGCTTCGGCTGCTGCCGCGATCAGGAAGTCGGGCAGCCCAGCCAGGTCTTCCTCGCTTTCGAGGACAAGTTTGTAGTCGGCTTCGTCTTTCAGCACGTTCTGCGCAAACTGAGTGCCGATGCTGGCGAGGTTTTGCGAGATCTCTGCCATGCGGGATTTGCCATCCGCGTCAAGCCCGGCACCTGCACGTTGGAACATGGTGTGGTAGCGCTCCAGGACACGGGCCTGTTCCTCATCAAGGCCAAGCTCGCCGCGCTGACTCCAAAGGGCCGCGATCCGCTGAAAAAGCGCTTCATTTTGAAAGGTTTCCGACCCGTGCTTTGCGAATTTCGGCGCCATGTCACGCTCGATGGCCTGAAGGTCAGGATTGGTATGGGCGCCGCTGAGATTGTAGAAGGTGCGCGCGGCGCGGCTCAGCAACTCGCCAGACGTTTCCAACGCTTGAATGGTGTTGTCAAATGTCGGGGCTTCCGCGTTGTCGGCGATCGCGTTGATTTCAGCGCGGGCCTGCGCCATGGCCGCTTCGAACGCTTCGGTGAAATGGGCCGGTTCGATTTCCGAGAATGGCGGTAGCTCGAACGGAGTGTTCCATTCGGTCAGAAGCGGGTTTGCGGTCATGACATCCTCAAGGGCTTTATTTGAATTTCAATGAGATATGGCGTGGATCGTGGCGTGTTCCAAGGGGAAAGCTCAAGCGTCCACCTGATCAAGTTCATTTAGCAGCATATCAGTTCGCTCAGTGATCGACGTCCTGGGCAGGAGCGTGACTTGATAACCGATAGATTGATAGGAGGACAGGAGGTGCTCATATTCAAGAGTGGCTTCCTCAAATGAAGCCTTGCGCTCACTGTCATTGACGAAAATCTCCTGCCATGGCGGCGTGAGGAAAACGATTTTCGAGTAGGATACAGCGCGCAAGGCTGCACGGAGATTGTCTGGAACTGTGATCCTCTTCATTGCCAGGTAGGCAACGAGATCTACTAGAGAGCGGTCGAGAAAAATGCGGGAATCCTGATCCGGAAGCTTCGCCAGATCCTGCATGTGCAGATCGCAACAGGCGCAACAAAAGGCCTGTGGATCGATCCAGGGCAGGGCGGCTGAATTGGTTTGGAGTGCGTCCGCGACCACTCGCCGTCCAGCTTCCGGCACCACCGTGAAGCCACGGTCTTTCAATTCATTCAGAATGGAAGACTTCCCGCCGCCCGAGCAGCCCGAGAGAATGAAGGGGCTCGGCATAGGCTAGATCCCGAATAGAACCGTATGCATGGTTCGACCAGGCATGAACGCGAAAAAACCGGCTATCAGCAAAGCTCCGGTGTAGAGCAGGAACATGGTCTTTCGATGCTCGCGTATGCCTTTGCGTCGCGCCTCAAGGACGCCGCTGATCAGACCGTAGAGGGTCAGAAGAGAGAGGATATGGATCGGGCTGAACGGTCCCCATAGGCGAATTTCATAGATGAAAAAGCTCGACCCGGCGATCCAGAGCATCAAAATCACCCAGACGTAACCAAGCGTCCTGTGAGGAAGAGTGCCCTTGGGCGATGCCAATTGAACGGCACCAAGCGCGAAAGCTGCGAGGGCAGCAATTGCGTGACTTGCTACCAGCCAACCAGCTTCCAATAACGGGTCAATTGTCATGGCGCACCTTACCACATTGATTGGGCGGCGCGATCCGGCCATTCGTCATCATAGGCCTTGCCGCCGGCTTCGCCGCTCGACATGTGCTCCAGGATTTGCCCAGGGGTGGGGAGGGCAGCCGCGTCGACATGATTGGCACTGTCCCAAAGACCTGCGCGAATGACGGCACGAGCACATTGGAAATAGATCTCCGAGATGGTTATGCGGATCACGCAGCGGGGTTCCTTGCCCTTCATGGCGAGGTTCTTCAAAAGCTCGGGGTCAGTGGTCAACTCGGCCGTACCGTTGATGCGCAGGGTACTGCCAGATCCGGGTATGAGCATCATCAGGGCGATGCGAGGGTCGCGGACGATGTTGGCCAGGGAATCGATACGGTTGTTGCCACGCCGGTCTGGCATCAGAAGCGTTCTTTCATCCTGGATAACGAGACACTGACCGGCGTCACCACGCGGCGAGCAGTCAAGACCCTCCGGGCCTGCGGTTGCCAGGGCGCAGAAGGGGGAGGCCTCGATGAGAGCCCGGTATTGCGTCGTCACCCGATCGGATACCTTTGCGGTGGAGGCCAATCCAGGTGTGCCGTAGAGCTTGTGGAGTTCTTCGGCGGAAGTGATCAGATGGTTCATGGTCGATCCCTGGTTTTCACGTTTTATCTTCAGGCTTGCTTCGGAGCTGGAAGAATCCTGCAGACGCTCTTGTCATTCTTGCGAATGGTCGATTCGACGGCAGCATTTCAGGCGAATAAAGGGTGCGCTGGGCCCATGGGTACAATTCTGAAGCGCTCTTGGGAAAGATGCGTCTTTGACTTTTGGATAAGACGTTTTGGAGATAAATTAGCCGGTTATATCGAGTTGACCATGCTGCGATGCGGTGTCGGTTGTCATTTATCAAATAAAAATAGCCGGATACAGAAATGATGCGCTGCATCATTTCTGTGAGGTGTGTGAATTCTTCCCATGGGTTCAAGTCTTTCCCTGCGGTTTGGCCAACTAGACCACGCCGATAGTCGTATTGCTTGTTTGGTCTGGGCCTTTCTACAGTCGAAACAGCTCGTAGTCCCTGCGGCAATGTGGTCGTTGTTTTGACCGGAATGTGTTGCTCGGGGCCGCTGGCACATCCTGCAAGTGTTTGCAGACATTCGTGTAGGCTTTTGGGCCTTTCTGGGAGGAAAGCATGACCCTTATACGTAAACCACTTAGCCGTCGTTCCCTTTTGCGCGCTGGTGCCGCAGGTGGCATCGGCCTGGCGGCTCCGACGATCTTCACCAGCAACGCATGGTCGGCCGGTTACCTGAACGAACCAACCGGTTCCACTGTGACGCTCGGCTTCAACGTACCTCAGACCGGTCCTTATGCGGACGAGGGTGCGGATGAACTGCGTGCGTATCAGCTTGCTGTCGAGCACCTCAATGGCGGCGGCGACGGCGGAATGTTGAACACCTTCTCGTCGAAGGCGCTGAAGGGCAGCGGTATTCTCGGCAAGAAAGTCGAGTTCGTAACCGGTGACACGCAGACCAAGTCTGATGCTGCGCGTGCTTCTGCCAAGTCCATGATCGAAAAAGACGGCGCCATCATGATCACCGGCGGTTCGTCCTCTGGTGTGGCTGTGGCTGTGCAGGCACTCTGCCAGGAAGCCGGCGTCATCTTCATGGCCGGTCTGACACACTCCAACGACACCACCGGCAAGGACCGCAAGGCCAACGGCTTCCGTCACTTCTTCAACTCCTACATGTCCGGTGCAGCACTTGCTCCGGTGTTGAAGAATGCTTACGGCAGTGACCGCAAGGCCTACCACCTGACAGCCGACTACAACTGGGGTTACACCACAGAGCAGGCGGTCAAGGAATCCACAGAAGCAATGGGCTGGGAAACTGTCGAGACAGTCAAGACCCCGCTGGCTGCGACTGACTTCTCCGCCTACATCACACCGGTCTTGCAGTCTGACGCAGACGTTCTGGTGCTGAACCACTACGGCGGCAACATGGTGAACTCGCTCACCAACGCGGTTCAGTTCGGTCTTCGCGACAAGGTCGTGAACGGCAAGAACTTCGAGATCATCGTTCCGCTTTACTCCCGCCTGATGGCGAAGGGTGCAGGCGCCAACGTTAAAGGCATCTTCGGTTCCACCAACTGGCACTGGTCTCTGACCGACGAAGGCTCTCAGGCATTCGTTCGTTCCTTCGGTCAGAAGTACGGCTTCCCGCCGAGCCAGGCCGCTCACACGACCTATGTTCAGGCGCTGCTCTATGCTGATGCCTGTGAGCGTGCGGGCACCTTCAACCCATGCGCCGTCGTGGAAGCCCTGGAAGGCTTCGAGTTCGACGGATTGGGTAATGGCAAGACGCTGTACCGCGCAGAAGACCACCAGTGCTTCAAGGACGTTCTCGTTGTGAAGGGTAAAGAAAACCCGACTTCCGAGTTCGATCTTCTTGAAATCGTTGAGGTCACACCTGCCGAGCAGGTCACTTACGCGCCGGATCATCCGCAGTTTGCCGGTGGTGCTCTCGGCACCTGTAACCCGGGCGCATAATCTTCAAAAACTGAGGGACAGGGCGATTCTTCCGCCCTGTCCTTATTCCTTGCAATTCGCGCGGCTGGGTGTTGCCGTGACGCGCGCTGATGATCCGAGCTGAGAGCGATGGACGCGATACTTCTTCAAATCTTGAATGGTCTGGACAAAGGATCAGCCTATGCGCTGATTGCCTTGGGGTTGACCCTCATCTTCGGCACCCTGGGCGTTGTGAACTTCGCCCATGGGGCCTTGTTCATGATCGGGGCCTTCTGCGCCGTGACCTTGAGCCGGCTTTTGTCCTTGTCCTTCGTGACAATTGACGAAACGCGCAAGGATTTCCTCGGCAACCCGCTCAAAGTCGAAACACCCTATGTGGAATCATGGTTCGGTCCGGAAGTGGGGGCGGCCATTATCGACTGGTCGGTTCCCCTGGCGATCCTGTTCTCCATTCCGATCATGGCCCTGGTTGGCCTTGTCATGGAGCGCGGCCTGATCAAGCATTTCTACAAGCGTCCGCACGCCGACCAGATCCTTGTGACCTTCGGCCTTGCCATCGTCTTGCAGGAAATCATCAAGTATTTCTACGGCGCGAACCCTATCCCGACGCCTGCGCCGACGGCCTTTGCAGGCAGCTTCGATTTCGGTGCCCTGGTGGGCATGGATCCGAATGTGATCATCTATCCGTACTGGCGTATCGTCTACTTCTTGTTTGCGGCGCTCATCGTCGGCGCAGTGTTTGCCTTCCTCCGGTTCACGACCTTCGGCATGGTGGTGCGTGCGGGCATGGCAGACAGGGAGACAGTCGGCCTTCTGGGGATCGATATCGACCGGCGGTTCACCTTCATGTTCGCATTGGCCGCGGTGGTGGCCGGGCTCGCAGGGGTGATGTACGCCCCGATCAATTCACCCAATTACCACATGGGCATGGACTTCCTTGTTCTGAGCTTCGTTGTGGTGGTTGTCGGCGGTATGGGCTCCCTGCCGGGCGCAGTCGCCGCAGGGTTCCTGTTGGGCATTCTGGAAAGTTTCGCCTCTATGGCCCAGGTCGTTGCGCTGTTCCCAGGCATCAACCAGATCATCATCTATCTCGTTGCGATCGTGATCCTCCTGACCCGTCCGCGAGGTCTGATGGGCCGCAAAGGTGTTATGGAAAGCTAAATCATGCTTGGACTTAACAAAAAAGACACTTCGCTCTTCTTCCTCGTGCTTGCACTCGTGGTGTTTGCTCCGCTCCTGTTGAACCCGTTCCCGGAAGGCTCGGAGCTGGCGCAATTCAATGCAGGCTATCCGGATCTGATGCAGCGTTTCCTGATTTTCGGGATCTTCGCAGTCGGCTTCAACATTCTCTTCGGCCTCACGGGCTACCTCAGCTTTGGCCATGCGGCTTTCCTGGGTGTCGGTTCCTACGCCGGTGTCTGGATGATGAAGCTGCTGACCATGAATGTCATTCCGGCGATCTTCATGTCGGTGGTCTTTGCGGGTCTGTTCTCCCTGCTGGTCGGGTACATTTCCCTGCGGCGTTCAGGCATCTACTTCTCTATCCTGACCCTTGCCTTTGCGCAGATGTCGTTTTCGCTGGCCTATTCGGTCCTTACACCGATCACCAACGGGGAAACCGGCCTGCAACTGGCATTGAATGACCCACGTGTCCTCGGTGTTAGCCAGGTAGACGGTTCGATCCCGGCGGCCAACTTCTTCGGCATTGCAATGCGTGACAGTTTCGAACTGAGCATGGGAGGCTGGCTCTTCACGTTCAATGCCGGCTACTATCTGTGCGCGGTCGTAATGATGGTCGCGTTCTATATCGCAATTCGGATTTTCCGCTCGCCCTTCGGCATGATGCTGCGGGCCGTGAAATCCAACCAGCAGCGGATGAACTTCACCGGCTTGAACTCCAAGCCCTATACGCTGGCGGCCTTTGTCATCTCCGGAATGTACGCCGGGTTGGCTGGTGGGCTTATGGTGGCGATGGATCCGCTTGCAGGTGCCGAGCGCATGCAGTGGACGGCATCAGGTGAAGTGGTTCTGATGACGATCCTTGGTGGTGCGGGGACCTTGATCGGACCGGTGCTTGGCGCAGGCTTCATCAAGTACTGCGAGAACATCTTCTCCAAGATCAATGACAACATTCTCTATGACTGGTTCGCGGGCCTTCCCGAAGGCCTTGCCGACTTCCTGGTGTTCGTCATTCATCCCTTCATCGGCAAGGGCTGGCATTTGACCCTTGGCATCATGTTCATGCTGATCGTCATCTTCCTGCCGGGCGGCATCATGGAAGGCTTCGAGAGGATTGGCCGGCTGTTCAAGCGCAAGCCGTCCTCCGGCGAGAGCGTCAGTGCCAAAACGTCGACCACGCCAGCTGAATAAGGTGAACTGATATGGAAATCCTCAAAGTCGAGGGTGTGAACAAGTCGTTCGGCGGACTGCGTGCTCTCAACAATGTCAACTTCAAGGTGGAAGAAGGCACGGTTCACGCGATCATTGGACCGAACGGTGCTGGCAAGTCGACCTTTCTCAACTGCATGATCGGCCGTCTGGTCCCTGACACCGGAACCGTGATGTTCGGGGACGTCTCCCTGACCGGGATGAAGCCCCACCAGATCAACCAGGTGGGTGTCTCGCGCGTCTTTCAGACGCCGGAAATCTTCGGCGACCTGACCCTGCTGGAAAACGTCATGATCCCCACGCTGGCGAAGCGCGACGGTGAGTTCGCTCTCCATGCCTTCGTCCGTGTCGATCAGGATACGGAAGTGCGCGACAAGGCCCTTCACATGCTCGAGGATGTCGGACTGGCTGAAAAGCGGGAGATGGTCGCCAACAGCTTGTCACGTGGTGACAAGCGGCGTCTTGAGCTGGCCATGTGCCTGTCACAGGACCCCAAACTTCTCCTGTTGGACGAACCCACAGCCGGCATGTCCAGAGCTGATACCAACAACACGATCGACCTTCTCAAGCGGATCGGCGATCGCGGGATCACCAAAGTCGTCATCGAACACGATATGCATGTTGTGTTTTCGCTTGCCCAGAAGGTGACTGTCCTGGCGCAGGGCACAATCATCGCCGAGGGCAAACCGGAAGACATCAAGGGCGACCCGCGCGTTCAGGAAGCCTATCTCGGAGGAGCGCATCTATGAGCGTTATCGACGATCAATTTGCCGGCAAGACTGCGCCGGGCATCAAGCCGGTCAAGCCGCAGGGCGGAGCTCCGGCATTCTTTTCCGCCTGGGACATGCACGCCTACTATGGCGAGAGCTACATTGTTCAAGGCGTCAACTTCGATGTTCGTGAGGGAGAGATCCTCGCACTTCTTGGCCGCAACGGCGCGGGCAAGACCTCGACCTTGCGGACGATTGCGCGCATGGACGATCCGCAGCTGACACATGGCGAGATCTGGCTCGATCACAAGCCGCTTCATGAAATGAAGAGCTTCGAAGCGGCAAGGGTCGGTGTCGGCCTCGTCCCGGAAGACCGGCGGATCATTCCCGGACTGACGGTGCAGGAGAACCTGGAACTCTCCCAGATTGCGGAGCCCAAGGGCTGGTCCATCGAGCGTATCTACGACCATTTCCCGCGCCTTGCCGAACGTCGCAATCAGGAAGGTACGACCATGTCTGGCGGCGAGCAACAGATGCTTGCCTTGGCGCGTGTTCTCGCCCGCGATATCAAACTGTTGTTGCTGGATGAGCCCTACGAGGGGTTGGCGCCGGTGATTGTTCAGGAAATCGAGCGCATTTTGGAGGGGGTCAAGGAGCTTGGCATCACCACCATTATCGTTGAGCAGAATGCCATCGCCGCGCTTCATCTGGCGGACCGGGCGGTGATTCTCGACATGGGCGAGGTTGTTTTTGACGGCGCCGCTCAGGAGGTGCTCGACAATGTGGAACTGAGGCACGAGTATCTGGCGATCTGATCGTCTGTGATTCCGTTGTTGCCAGTCATGAGCCGGCGTCGATCAGACGTCGGCTTTTTTGTGCCAATCAAACCATCCGCTTGAGGACACCCCATGCTGCTGCTTTCGCAGGAAGAAACCCGGAAGGCCCTGCCATTCACTGCGCTGGTTGATGCGCTTGATGCCATGTTCAAGAGCGGTTGTGAAATGCCTGTCCGTCACCACCACGACATGGTGGTTCCGGGGGAGCCCGATGCGACGATGTTGTTGATGCCTGCCTGGGTGCCCGGGGCGTTCGCCGGTGTGAAGATCGTCAATGTGATGCCGGGGAATTCCGATCGAGGGCTGCCTGCGATCTCTGCGGAATACCTTCTGTCAGATGCGCGAACCGGTGAAATGCTCGCCATGATCAATGGCGGTGAATTGACCGCCCGCCGCACGGCCGCCGCGTCCGCGCTCGCGGCTCGCTATCTCGCCCGCAAAAATGCGAGCCACCTTGTCGTGGCCGGGACGGGAAGGGTTGCCTTGAATCTGGTGGGCGCACATCTGGGGGTTCGGCCGATCACGCATGTGACGTTCTGGGGCCGCAGTCTGGACAAGGCGCAAGCACTTGCAGCTGAAGCAGCTGCGCTTTACGGGATCGCAGTTGAGGCCACTTCAGACCTCGAACAAGCCGTGCGCAAGGCTGACATTGTCAGTGCTGCGACCCTGTCGAGCGACCCGTTGATCCTTGGTGAATGGTTGCAGCCAGGAACGCATGTCGACCTTGTTGGTGCGTTCAAGCCCTCCATGCGGGAGAGCGACGATGATGTGGTGCGTCGAGCTGCTGTCTTTGTCGATACGCGTGAGGGCTGCACCAAGGAGGGGGGAGACATTTCCCAGCCGTTGGCGTCCGGTGTCCTGGCCCCCTCAGGCATCAAGGCCGATCTCTATGAACTTGCGCGGGGGCAACATAAGGGCCGTGCAGAAGACGATGAGATCACGCTGTTCAAGTCTGTCGGGGCGGCGCTTGAAGATCTCGCGGGTGCGATGCTTGCCTACCAGACCGCGACGTCTGAAACCGCCTGCTGATGCTGGTTAGCTGAAGGAACATCCGCCATGGGCAGGTGTGCAGCGTCAAGATGGACGCTGCCTGGTCAGGATCCGAGGAGGCTGGCGGTTAGCCCAGTTCGAACGTGGTGATGCCGAACGTTCTCTCGATCGGCAGGGCGGGCGCTTGCCCCTTGTACATTCTGGCGGTTTCGAACACAGGGGACAACTCGTGGCGCTCTGCCAGCTCGAGGGCGGCCTTGTTGGGCTCGGGCGTGTCCAGATAAACTGTCTGTCCCTTCGCCTGTCCTGCCAGCGCGCGAAACAATGTGTCTGCAATGTCAGGGGTGTCGGCAAATAGCGGGCCTACCTTGAAGCCATCATCGCATTGACGGATGACACCGTAGCCCTTGACGCTGCCTTCGTCGACGAAAGCAAAGCCGCGTCGGCTCGGCACCATGGGTGCGCACCAGAGCTTCAGGAAACCGGTTCGATCGCCGCCCGAAAAATCTTGGTCATAGTCGCGGATTGAGGGAAAGATCCCCTGGCCGAGTGGAGAGAGGCGGGGATCCATCGGCGTGTCCGCCATGGAGATGCCGCTCTGTCGGATGTTGCGATGGGCCAGATCAAAGCCGGACGTGCGGTAATTGTCCTGTTGATCGACCACGCCATCAAGCCCAATTGTCCGGTTCCCGAGATAGGCGATCGCGTGTTTCCAGATGGCGATGCCATAGCCCTTGCCGCGGTGTTCCGGGCGGCAGATGTAAAAGCCGATGAAGCCGTAGTCGTCGCCGTAGCGGACACCGGAGATGCAGGCTACCGGTTCGCCTTCGTTCCACGCCATAAAAAGACCGGCGGGATCGGCCGTTCGAAAAGGGTCCAGATCATCCAGACCGGGGTTCCAGCCTTCCTCCGCTGCCCAAGACAGGGCGCGCTCCAGATCGGCTTCGCTCATGACCCGGATATCGAGCGCGGTATCGATCATCAAATGGCTCCTGGAAATTAAAAGGGCGTGAGAACCACACCTGTCCATTGATAGGCGTGCTGCAACGCTCAGGTCAATTGAGGAAACACGTCAGATCGCCTCGATATCAATCAAGGGTAGAACCGATTACCTGAAAGGAGAGGGGAGAGTGGTACGCCCAAGGGGAATCGAACCCCTGTTTTCGCCGTGAAAGGGCGACGTCCTAACCGCTAGACGATGGGCGCACAAACAACGCAGTCGCGTCGTGGGAAGGCTTATAGGCAGATTTTTCGGTCGCTGCAAGTGACATTTGGTACAAAATGCACAGGCCCGGAATTTCGGGCCTGTGCCGATTTAACGACAGGGCAAAGCTATGCCGTCTTACCACTCGCCAGTGTTGGGCATGGAGGCCCAAGGTTCGGCCTTTTCAAGCGATTCACCCTTCTGCAACAGCTCGAAGGAGATACCGTCCGGCGACCGCACAAACGCCATTCGGCCATCGCGCGGTGGGCGGTTGATGGTCACGCCATTGTTCTGAAGATGGGCGCAGAATTCGTAGATGTTGTCGACTTCATAGGCCAGGTGACCGAAGTTGCGGCCGCCACTGTATTCTTCGGGATCCCAGTTGTAGGTGAGTTCCAGAAGTGGCGCGCTCACAGCCTTTCCGCTTTCAACGTCTTCGGACCCGGCCAGGAAGATCAGCGTGAACCGCCCTCCTTCGTTTTCAATGCGGCGGGTTTCAATCATACCCATCTTGTTGCAGTAGAAATCGAGCGAAGCGTCGACGTCGGTGACGCGGACCATGGTGTGCAAATAGCGCATGGACTGTTCCCAGTTGATTTGGCGTGGTTGAAATCTGAAGGATAGGATCGCCACTATGACAGAAATAACAGAACTTTCCACCGCCCGGTCCACGTTGGCCGATCTGTTGAACGGAGAAACCAACCGGCTGGTGGTGCTGACGGGCGCCGGTATCTCGACCGAATCCGGGGTACCCGATTTTCGCTCGCCCGGCGGTATGTGGTCCACAATGGAACCGATTCAATATGGAGATTTTGTCTCAGACGCCGATCAACGGGCTGAGGACTGGCGGCGGCGCTTTGAAATGAAGCGGATCTTTGATGAAGCGTCGCCGAATGCGGCCCATAAAGCTTTGGCTGGCTTGGCGCAATCGGGCCGCCTGTCCCTGTTGATCACGCAAAATGTGGATGGGCTGCATCAGCGCAGCGGTGTTCCGGAAGTGCTCCTGGTTGAGCTTCATGGCAACAGCACCTATGCGACCTGTCTTGAATGCGGAGCGCCCGCAGACCTTGAACCGCAGAAGAATATTGTCGATGCTGATGAGACACCGCTTTGCACGGAATGCGGCGGGCTCCTGAAGGCCGCCGTGGTCAGTTTTGGACAGGCCATGCCGGCAGAGGCAATGGAAGAGGCGGCCCAAGCGGCCCGCAAGTCAGACCTTTTTCTGGTTGTCGGTTCTTCGCTTCTTGTTCACCCGGCGGCACAGCTTCCGGTCCTTGCTGCTCATGCAGGCGCGAAGCTGTGTATTTTGAACAGGGATGAAACGCCGCTCGATGCACTTGCCGATGTTTTGATCCGAACACCAATTGCCGAGACTTTCGAAGGTCTTATCTGATATTGCGTGGCCGCCTGTGGAAATCGGCTGTGGTTAGTTGGACAATTTCTCTTCTCGCTTTGGGGCAGGGTGTTATCCTTTCGTTAGGAATCAACCGCTCGCTGAGTCGCTTTTGGAGCGCTGGCGGGTTGAAAGATGCGGACCAGACACGGGGCAATAGGCTATGGGGGGCAAAATCTTTACGGATCCCCGCGCGATCGATGCGGCAGAGGATGTTGCCGTTGACGTTATCGAGGTTGCGGGCTCTATAAAGTGGTTCGATGTTGCCAAAGGATATGGCTTCATTGTCCCGGACAGTGGTGAGGGAGACATCCTCCTTCACGTGACTTGCCTGAGAAGAGACGGTTATCAGACCGCCTACGAGGGAGCGCGGGTCGTCTGTGAAGTTCTCGACAGGCCGCGCGGCCTGCAGGCATTCAGAATTCTCTCGATGGATGAAACGACAGCGCTCCATCCCTCTCAGCTGCCTCCCTCCAGAACGCATGTTCAGGTGGTGCCTGAGGGCGGGTTTGAGGCTGCGACCGTGAAGTGGTTCAACCGCGTCAAGGGATTCGGGTTTCTCACCCAGGGCGAGGAAACCGAAGACATCTTCATTCACATGGAGACCTTGCGTCGTTTCGGAATCACCGAACTCCGCCCGGGGCAAGAAGTTCTTGTTCGCTTCGGAATGGGCCCGAAAGGCCGCATGGCGGCCGAGATCAGGCCATCAGGCACGAGCGGTGTTCATATTCCCTCGTCTCACTAGGGCGCGTTTCAACGCAGGCGTTATTGGACCGAACGAGCGTCCAGATTCTAAGGTCGGATTTGTCCGGCCTTTTTCTTTGGCCACTCGGATACTCTGGGTCAACGGGGCATCAATGCGTGGAGAAAATACATGCCGAACGTTCGAATGACTCCGGGTCTTCTCATTGGCACCCTGGGTGCTGGGCTTCTCGTTTGTCTCTTGTCATTCTTTTCGAGTGCGGGATCAAACGCCCAGAGCACCGTCGATCTACCGGTCCAGGACCTGAAGGTGATCAGTGGCGCGGAGAGCCATGCCTTCCGCGTCGAGGTTGCCAACACAGACGTCCAAAGGGCACAGGGACTGATGCACAGGGAGCAGATGGATGCCGATCATGGCATGTTGTTTGTCTTTGATGCTGCGGGAGCGCGCTATTTCTGGATGAAAGATACGCCGCTGTCGCTCGATATCATTTTTGCGGCCGCCGACGGCAGGATCATTCGGATCGCCGAACGGACGACGCCTTTCTCAGAAAAAATTATTCCTTCGCGCGGAAATGCACGTTTCGTGCTCGAGCTTGTCGGTGGGACGAGTGAAAAGCTAAAGATATCAACAGGTGATCGTTTGGTCTCGCCAGCGATTTTCCCGGAGGAATAGGCGCTTTTGGAGCATGTAAGGCTGCTGGATGGGATCCGATCGTGGAATCATGTCGCTCTTCTTTGAAATGGCATCTTGAACTCGCCAGCAAATTCAGTATACCGGGCTTCAGATGTTTCATCGACCCGTCGGGGCATAGCGCAGCCTGGTAGCGCATCTGGTTTGGGACCAGAGGGTCGCAAGTTCGAATCTTGCTGCCCCGACCACTTCTCTCTCTGAACATTGGAAATTGACAAGGTCGGGCGACCGGTTTGGTTCGCCGCGATATGTGTCACATTGTTTCTGCTTGTCGTTGTGCCTGGCAGTGCTTTCTTGCCGAATTTCCTGTTTCCATTCCGTCGTTGAAGAAAATTCGCCGAAATACACTTTATCATGCAAGTTTTACGCGAATTTTCCCGGAATTAATGTGGCAATGTATGCGAAATCGCTCTGTGCTGATTTTGAAAGCGCGAAATACCCAGCGTCATTCATCTATTTCGTTGAAGCATATCGCATTTTGACAATTACGGCTTTTCTAGTGGCGCGAAGTTGAGCAACATGGCTGTCTGTGTTGCAGTATGAGTTGCGTGGGGTAGTCTGGGGCAGATGTACGTTGATCAGATGGGCGATGAGACGCTGGAAGTCACTCAGGCCGTTGGGCTGCTTCAGGACAAGATCAGGTCTGCAGGGCTGCGCCTGAAGGAAAGCACGGACTTTTCCCTGTTCGAAGATACCATCCGAGCGACCGATGATCGCTATCTGATGGAAGATTTTTCGAGCAAGTTCTTTGACTTGCATGGGACCAGCGCGTTCTGGATCGGGGCTTGGGACAGGCAAGGCGAACCGGTTTCAGTTCAGGCGGCCAAGATTGAAGACCTGCGTGACCGGAGCTTGGGCCAACACTGGCAGCAGCAGCAGCGCAGAATGTTCGTTGATCCGACACCCGAAGCGGAGCTGGGCGAAGATCATGCCCATGACGCGTTTTTCATGCGGGGGCGGATCGTCTATCACGGCAACCTGTGGCTTCGAAAGGATGCCAGGGGGCAGGGGCTCGCAGAAGCGCTCACCCAGCTCGGGTTTTTGATTTCCCTGCTGAAGTGGTCGCCGGACTATCTCTACGGTCTGATGGCGTCGCGCAATGCGATGAAGGGGTTTGGCCTTCGCGTCGGCTATCGCAGGTTTGCGCCGCGTGGAACCCATTGGATAACGCCGCCCGAGCACATCCGGGCAGACGACTGGCTGGTCTATTCCAAGCGCAATGACCTGATCACGCTTGCGCGGACTATAGCTGCTGAAGGTCCTGGATAACGCCAAAGTAAGCGCAGAAACGCCGATCAGACTTCGGCGAGGGGCGAAGTGCGATGATCAACCGCTCAAAGGCAATATCCACGACCTTGTCTTCCATGTGGATGGAAGTGCGAGC
Source organism: Roseibium sp. (assembly GCF_039982295.1). GTDB lineage: Bacteria > Pseudomonadota > Alphaproteobacteria > Rhizobiales > Stappiaceae > Roseibium. The sequence goes on along the minus strand of NZ_JBDWYP010000053.1, from coordinate 18,698 downwards.
ATAGCCGTAGTAGGGGCGTTCTTCCAGGGCTGCGCGATAGGCGGCTGCCGAAGCTTCCTCGAGATCAGGGTCCGGTGTGCGAAGCTCCTGGCCCTGTTGCATCGCCCAATCTTCGCCAAAGAGGTGGCGCTGGCTCGAACGTCGCCCGACATAGAAGATTGGCGGCGGACCGTTGCCTTCGAGCTTGTCTGAGCAAAGGCTCAGATAAGGCATGTGTTCGCGCAGCTTCTCCGAAACGAGTCCGGAAGAAGACATCATACTTTCATAGAAAGCGGAGAGTTGCGGGTCAGCGAGACCTTTTTCAATCGCTTCTGTGCCCAACTCTGTGAATACTGTCCTGTCCTTGGTCAGCAACGCGAGAAACACCCCTGTTCGTTAGGTCGCCATTCACTTCGTAAACGCCTTCAGCAGGAGAGAAATGATACAGCAGAACTCTTCCCGCGTCTCTGAACTTAACTCACGAACGTTAGCAACCTGATAATCCAGCATCAGGATCATATCCCACATATCGGTAAGATTGTGTTTATCTATCTCGGCCTTCAGTTTTACGACGTTATCGGCGCGGGGCTTCAGCTGGCTGGGGACATGGATCTCGCTGATTATGAAGGGCGGTGTCTGCATGTTTTCTTGTCTTCTTCGCATTGCCCGTAACGGGCGTCCCGAGTTTTGCGTCCGGTGAGCAGAAGCTCAGGAGCACCCGATTGATCAGCCTACTGTTCAAATGTCTTGAGAGCTACAAATCGCATGGTCTATTCAGGGTTGTATATATCGACTTGTAAAAACCTGCCGAGCTGGTTAACGGACGATTTCGATTGTTGGCTTTGAGTGGTTGAATGCGATCGGCTGTTGACTTCGCCTCAAAAGCCGGGAAAAAGCTGTGATAGACTTTGGCAGTGCCGATGCGTCGGCGCCTTTGCCTTTTGAACGCGGGGAACGAGCAGCATGGTTGCGCGTATCTACAGACCGGCCAAAACGGCCATGCAGTCCGGGAAAGCAAAGACCCAGCGCTGGGTTCTGGATTACGAGCCGGAGGTTCCGCGCACCGTCGAGCCTCTGATGGGTTACACATCGTCGTCTGACATGAAACAGCAGATCAAGCTGTATTTCGAGAGCAAGGATGATGCGGTCGCCTACGCCCGGCGGAACGGAATTGCGCATCGGGTGGAAGAGCCGCGCGAGCGTGTCATCCGCGGCGCGTCCTACTCGGACAATTTCAAGTTCGACCGGTTGGCGCCCTGGACCCACTGATGGGTTGGTATTTCAAACCGTAACGTGCCCCTCTCAGGATCGTCAAAACAGAACAAGTTAGGTCTTCCAAGGCTTGATTGTACGTTGTAAGTGAACGCAATACGGCCCCGTAGCTCAGCTGGATAGAGCACTCGCCTTCTAAGCGAATGGTCACAGGTTCGAATCCTGTCGGGGTCACCACTTTTAAGCTAGTAAGCTGTTATATAACGGCAAATCAGGATATTCCCCGCACTTTTGGGCCTAGGTGCGGGGAGTTTGTTCTAGCTTCGGTCCAAAAGACCGCCTGTTTCCAGGCCCATTTTTTTCCGGTCAGCCCTCTTTGTGTAGAGGCTCGCCATATCGTCGCTGGTCCAGCCAAAGACGGCTTTTAGTTGGGATACTGTTGCGCCGCGTTCGGCGGCGAGAACAGCACCAGCCTTACGAAGACCGTGCGCTCGACCTGGTACGCCGGCTTCAACACATCGATCCCGAAACCAATTCCCGAAGCTTGCAGGGCTGGAGAAGGGTTTACCCCTTGATGTGAGCAGAAGCGTCATGTCTCCGGCTTCCGATGCGTCAATTGATTTCTGCAGCGGCGGAACAATCGGCAGGTAAACCCACTCATCATTTTTGCTCGCCTTGAAATGGATCTGCCCATTTTTGATGTGTTGCCTGCCGATCATGCTTGCGTCCTGCCTGCGAAGTCCGGTGTAAGTCATGATATCCAAGGCGAGGCGGGCCATTGTTCCAAGCGGGTGACGGTTTTCGAACTGCTCGATTTCCTCCGGCGTCCATGTGTGGAATCCATCTGTTTTTGAGATCAGCTTTTTCACGTCTTTGGTTGGGTCCATGTCGATCAGCCCGGAATCAACTCCCCAAGCGAACGCAGCCTTCATGGTCTTCAGGAAGTTGTTCGCAGCCTCCGGAGTCTTGGCTCGCCGTTCTCGGCCTTTGCGCACCACCTTTGGCGTGATGTCGGAAAGCGGGGATGTCCCTGCGTTCGAAACAATTCCTTTGATGATATATGCCCTGGCGCGACGCGTCCCTACCGCCAAGTCTGCGAATTTGGCACTCTGCTGATAAACATCGAAAAGCCAGCCAAGCGTTTCTTTCTTGTACCGACTTTTCGGCTTGGTCTTGATGACCCGACCTTCCATTGCGGCGTTATAGGCCTGCATGAAATCTGACGACGGGTCAGTGCTGTACTTGTCCGGGAGCCGAACACGTGGGCCTTTGCCAACGCGAAAGAACCACTTCACGCGGCCATGGCGAGATCTTTCGCGTGACAAGTTTGGAAGGCGGGGGCGCGGCATGGAACGCATTAAAGTTCGGGCTCTTGTCTGTTTTCAAGTTCATTTTTCTGACTGGTCAAAACCCTGATGGTCCCTTCGCGGGTAATCTCCACGCCATCCACAGGCAAGCCGGCGTCGACAACGGCTCTAAGGGCGCGCTTTACATCTACTTGCTTGAAGTTGGCCTGGGTGTTCATGTTAGCCCCTCGGATTGAGGCCGATATGGCCAAGTCGGTTTTCAAGTTCTTCGCGGGCCTTGTCCTGGCCCCATGGCCGAATGGTTCTTGGGAAAGGTTTTGTGTTCGCCCAAATCGTCGGCGCAACTGTTGCCTGCATCAGGTCGCGGGCCTCTGTCGCCTGCAGCTTTCGCGACAGGTGGTTGAGGGCAGCTCTTTCTTCTGCGTAGGCGCCGGTACTCTCATCTGCTTCCGGAATGCCTGCGGCACGGAAAATGGCATCGTCCAGTTCATCGCGAGCCAATTCTCTTGCCTCGGCAAGGTCTGTCGGATGCGCCGCGTAGGCCTGTAAGGTTGCTTCGGCCGACCAGGTCAGCTCCCCGAGAAAGGCCTTATGGAAATTCTTGACCAGCGCCGCTGGCTTTAGGTCCGTATCAGCGTGGTCGTACATCAGGCAGCAATGCTGAGCGACGGTATAGGTCACGCCATAGGTCGCACCGCCGAACCGGGGCAATTTGACCAGGTTCTCGATGAGGTCCGGCCAGTGGATTTCCTCAGGCATGGGATGTGTCAGGTTGACGAGCCGTCCGGAGGCCATGGCGAAGAATATGTCAGGCCGACGCGTGTCCGTCGTCTGGAAATGGGCAGTCATTGGCGTTCCTATCAGATCGACTTGATGGTTCGGCATGCGGTTAGCTCCCGGCCATGCCCAGAGCGTGGAGGTAAAGGTCCAGGACGGCTCCTTCCTCGTCGCGCTCATGTGGCTGCTTCTTGCGCAGAGAGACGACCTTGCGGAGGATCTTGACGTCGTAGCCGTTGGCCTTTGCCTCCGCATAAACGTCCTTTATGTCATCCGAGATGACCTTTTTCTCTTCCTCGAGCCGCTCGATACGCTCCACGAAAGCACGGAGTTGGTCGCCTGCGACGCCACCTTGATCTGTCATTTGGGTGTCTCTTCCTTTGGTTTCTGGGTCTCCGGGCGGAATTCCCCGTATCCGGTCTTCTGTGCCTGGTGATTGGGCCTTGCACAATTCTGGTCTGCCGGTTGCTGGGCGATGATCTCAGTGCTCGCGAATGGATCTCCAAAGAGAGTCAGAGCCGCCTCATGGGCCTCGCGTTCCGTGTATCCGGCGACCTCAAAGTCCAGCGCAGCGGACTGATATCCGTGCATGTTGTTTTGAGTGCGCACGGTGAACATCTGCAGCGTCGGGAAAGGCAGCTTTATTCTGATTTGATCCGCGATTTCACGGACGGCGCGTGCCTCTGCATCAAGGCAGGCGCTGGAGAGGCTGGCGGCTACTTTAGACATTTCATCCAGAATGCCGGTCACGACATGCCCTCCGGATAAAGAAGAAAGAGACCGTGACCAAACGCAATGGCGAAGGTCACGGCCAAGGTTGCCCTTTCTGCGACTGTCGGCAGTGCTGACGGCACGCAGGGCTCGGGCTCGGGGAGGTTCGCGGATTTTTTAGTTTCAACGGGAGGGAAGTCACCGAAGGTGCGCCGACCATAGCGGTGAGAGTTTCGAGCCTTGCCCTTTGCTAGCGTGAGAAGCGCCAATGTGACCGTCGGTGCGACAAGACAGATAACAAGCGCTGCAATTCTCACATGGTCGAGGAAACCGCCTTGGCCGAAGGTGAAGAGGTCTGACATGGATCTGCTTCCTCAAACCTCGTCAGCTGAGCTGTAAGTGCAGCGATGGCTTCTGGTGAGCCGTAGACTATGTGCGGCGAGTTCGTTAATGGCAGGGACGCAAGCTCCATGGCCGAAACTGGCCGGTGTGTTCCGTCCGGATCCTGAACGATCATCCTGCGCAAGGGGCTTTTGATCCCCTCGTAGAATTCGACTTGTGCTGCAAGGCTTTCCAGGCATTTGCCGACTACATCGGCCACGGCAGAAACACGTGGATGGCCAAGCGCGTCGAGCGATTGCTTGAGTAAAGTCATGGCCCGGCGGGCATTGCCGGTTGATGCTGTCATAAAAGTTCCTCCTGACTATCTGCGGGCCTGACTCTAACAGGCGCGTTTGAAAGACGGGAGATGTCGAGCGGCGCGTCTCTTGTACGATCGTGATATTGCCGAACATGATTTTCCTGACATTGCTAATATCGCAATTAGCATGCATTAATCGCATGATTGGTCAAGCCAAAATAGCATTTAATCAAGTGGTCGCCGATGGTAATGAATAGTCAAAGTCGATTCTTTGGGGGTTCTCTTGCTTGTGCCTGTGGTCAACAAGGCGGTTTTCTATCGCGCAGTCTCCAATCTCTTGAAGCAATTTGACGCGGCGGGGCTTCGCGTTCGAAGGGGGGAGAAGTTTGAAGAGCTTGAGGCGCTGGTTGAGCGTGATGGTCTGAAGCATCAGCTAACCGAGCATTTCAAAACCGCTCTTAATACTTTTACCCCTGCGACCGCTTTTTGGCTTGCGCTCGAAAATGATCATGGTTGTCTAGTTGCGATTATCGCCGCGCGCCTAGATGATTTAGGGCACATGTCCTTGAGGGGGTGGTGGGAGAAATACTGGCGCCGTTGTTACCCTGGGCTGAACGATGAACTGCTGGTGATGGCAGCGGATCAACCGACCTTCGCCGAGTGTATTTCTGGACGAATTGTTTATTTGGGCGAGCTTATTGTCGCCGAGCCGCTGCAGAGCGGAGGTATCGGTGGCGCTTTAACACAGCTTGCGCAGCTAGATGCGCTTCAGGAGTGGCGGCCTGACTATATTTACGGCTGGGTGCGTCCTGCTGCAGGCGCTGAGCGCGGACGGCGGGCATGTGGCTTTCGGAGGGAGTATCCGCAGCCTATACGGTGGGTTAACCCCCCTAAGACGATAGACGGCGATCTGTCAGTTGTGCTGAATTCGTATCATGAAACGTTGGACTTGATGGCCGACACGGCCAGGTAACGCGTCGCTCAATAGTATAGCAAATCAGGTAAGGAATTCCCATGCGGTTCTTAAACGGGATCAGTAAACGTTCGTAAATGAGCTCCGGGTGTCCCTTGCCGAGCAAAGTGCCTGTGCCAATAATGTCAAAATATGGTGAGCCTTCAGAAGCTGCGCGGTAGCCTTTGATGACAGCCTGTCTATATTCCCGTGCGAGTGCGTACTTCGCGTTCTGGTGATCTTGCTGAGAAGACGCAAAGTATCTCGCAAACAGAGTTTGATTGCCCCAGAATAGTATTTCTGGGCTGTCATCTGCCGTTCCGAAGTCCTGAAACGCAATAAAATTGGGAGACAGAACATTCAGTTCTCGCGAATTCAATAGATATCCTTGGTTTCGTCTAAATTCCTGCAAAAGGAACTGCGAGGCTGCGTCAGCGCCGCCACGCTCTACCTGTGCAAGGTTTAACTCCTCAACAAAATGAGTCTTCATTAAACTTGGCTCGCGCTAGGGCGATACCCGCATCGTAGCGCCCTGGTAAAGATTGCTTCTCGCGCCTCTTCATGCAGTTGCATTTGCTGTGTGCGGTCAAGTTTTGTTAGTCGATCATGGCCATAGAGTTTAATACACTCCCACTCTATGAATTCAATGCAGTCGTATCGGGCGGCGATTAGTAAAAGCCCTAGAAATTGCTCATCCTCCCAAGTCAGGTCAATGGTTTGACTAGATTGACCGTGAACATATTCCATTAAGCGCTCCGTTTATTAGTTTTATGCCGGTTTGTTTCTTTTTTCTAATCGCTCAAATGTGAAATACACACGATCTAGATACTGTTTATTTGAGAGGCGGCTATCAGATTTTGCCAATTGCTCGTCGACATAGCGAAAGGCGGTTTTGAGCAAGTCAGCTTCTGCGTCAGTCTGAGGCGGCGGCGTGAGGCGGCTATTGTCATTGGAGCGGGCCTCTTTGCTGGCTTGACCTATGCCGGGGATGAGAGGAAGCGGGGTGTCATAATAGGCCGCTGCGATCAGAAGCTCCTCAGCCGTGATTTTTCGCTTTCCTTGAATGATTTTACTCACCGCCGACGGGTCTAGGCCGAGCAAATTCGCAAGGGCGGCTTGCGAACTCTCATGTTCGTCGATGGCTTGTTTGAGCCATTTAGCGATCAGGTCTTGAGTATTTAATGTCATAGCGTGCGAAGTTTGCACGCTTGTGAAGTGACTGTCACGGGTCAATTTAGCAACATTTACAGATGGATCACACTTGCCAAATAAGCAAGATCGTGCGATTACGGCATGATTCATCGAATATCTCATTGTTGGTAGTAGCTGATGCACCTCGAACCGTCTGCAAGTCTATTGATCAAATTAGGTGGTGCTCCAAGGGTTGCGTGTTTTCTTGGCGTCGATGCGACCACTGTTCGCCGTTTTCGATACTCAAAGGAAAAGGGCGGGACTGGTGGACTGGTTCCTTTGCAATATCTCTTCGCCATTTGTCGCCTTTGCAGGAGAGAAGGTATCGATTTGCCGCTCGAGGAGATGGTGTTTTCTCCCGAGGAGCGTGCTGAACTAAGCGCACTTTCCCAGACCGCTGGTGTCGGGTCACCCCGCAATGCGCATGCAAATTGCGGGGTGGTTAAATGAGCCTCCCGAGACAGACTACAGATGAGCAGCGGCGGCTGCTGAAGTTGGCTACGCGCCGAGCAGTGAAGTTAGGTGGCGGTCAAGAGGCCGTGGCGGCGATCACACGTGTCACTCCCCAGACTATTAATGACTACACCAATAGCCAAAACCAGCGGCATAACGATACATTCGTGCCGCTTGACGTTTTGATGGACTTGATCCTGGACGCGGCAGACGAGGCGGGGCGAGTTTCCCCCATTCTTGAGGAAATCTGCAGGCAGTCAGGGGGATCTTTTGTCCCGCTTCCTAAGGCGCAACGCACATCGGCACCTTGGCATCAGGAATTGTCTTGTGCCGTCAAGGAGGGCGGCGAAGCGGCTGCAAAGATCTGCAGCGCTCTTGCCGACGACGGGCAGGTGTCCGCTGAAGAAATTCGCGACGGCGAACTATTGCGAGAGTTGCAAGAAGCGATTGATGCCTATGCAGTGATCTTTAACCATTGCAAACATGTGCTGGAGGGCGGGGAATGAGCCAAGTGATTTCTTGCGCAACACCACCTCTAGATAGCCTGCTAGCGGCGCTGCACTCTGCCTATCCAGATGGCCCGCCGTATGCCTCGATGAAAGATATTTTTGAGCCGGTTGGAAAGCGGCCTGAGCTGGTTTCACCGCAGTTGCATATTCTCAAGCTTTTGGTTTTTGGACGCGCCTGGGCGGATGGTCATGTGTTGGATGACGGCAAGGTCGATGCAAAGGAAGTCGCCCTATCTGCTTATGTCCGACCGGATCAGATCGAAACTTTGTTTGATCATCGCCCGCCCGGGGCTGACGGTATGCGCAAGCTGCTTGCCTATGTAGATGTGACCGCAGCCGATCTCGAGGCGCGGGCTTTCCGGTTGGCTCTTCAAGATGCGTCGGTTTCTCAGACCCAGCAGGCCGAGGCTGATCGCAAGGAAAAACTACAAGCAGACGTCAGCGATCAAGTGGAACGCTTGTGCTTAGCTACGGGAGGGGCGGCATGAAGCGTCTTGATCGTATCGCCCTTGGAAGGGCGCTGTTTCTTGCCCGGGAGGCCCTACGCCTCACAACGAGGGAGATCGCAGCCCGGACTGGTGTCTCTGCCGCGACAGTTAGCCGGGCAGAGAGGGCGCATCCGGATATCTATCAGAGCGCGGAAAGCGTGCTGCTGCTTTGCGACCACTTCGACGTCGATCCCTTTGCCTTCCTTGTGACGGTCGGTGGTGGTGAGTTTTCATCCGGCGATGTGTTTCACGAGAAAACACCCATGAAACAAGCGGGGAGGGGCGCATGAGCCGGGGCAACGGCCAGCGCGCCGTCATGGCTTCTCGGTTGGAAAATGCCCAATCTCCCGACTTCTTTCCAACACCGCCCTGGGCTACGCGAGCGCTGTGTCACGAACTTCTCGAGCTTGAGCCCTGTTCAGATTTAGCAGTCTGGGAACCCGCCTGCGGTGCGGGGCATATGGCCGTGCCGCTGGCAGATTATTTCACGGACGTCTTTGCATCCGATCTGTTCGACCGCGGGTTTTCCAATCATCACGGCCCGATGTGGGATTTTCTATCCCTGCTGCCCGATGATCAACATCCGAAAGGTGCCTTTGACTGGATCATCACCAATCCGCCTTATGGAGACTTGCCGCAAAGGTTTGTCGAGCGGGCATTCGCGCATCAGCCGCGACAAGGCATTGCCGTCTTTGTCCAGCTCCGCTGGCTGGAGACGCTCGACAGAACGCGGGAACTCTTCTTGCCGCGACCACCGGCAATGGTTGGTGTGTTTGCCGAGCGGGTGCCGCTGACCAGGGGCGTATGGGACCCGGATGCGGGCACCGCGACCGCCTATTGCTGGGTCATCTGGCGCACGGACAGGCCGAAAGGAGATCCCGTTTTGAAATGGATCCCACCCGGTGCGGCAACCCGTCATTCGCGTTTGAGCGATCTTTCCCTTGCTGATGTGAAAACGGCGACTGCTGATGCCGGGCCGTTGTTTGGGGAGGTTGTGGAGTGAGTAGGCTCGTCGAACAGTCGGTCATTGGCGGTAGATATGTCCCTTCGGTTTACTCGCGGAGACGTCACTATGAGCGGGGTGGTTCCCGCATTCGCTTAAATAGTTCCTCGCTTGAGCTCGGGTTACTCGCCGTCGTTGGCTGCGAAATCCGGGTCAAACGGTGTGTTGCAAAAGGGATGCCCGGCCATGAGGGCAGCGAGGTCGGTTTCAAGATCGCCCCAGTCCAGCAGCTCAAGAGCAGTTCGGAAGTAGGCTTCTTTTTCGGTGTAGGTTCCGGTGAAGTCGGGTGGGAGAACGATCGGCCATTGCTTCGGATAGAATGTGTACTTGTTGAGAGGTGCAACGGGCATTTTGGGCCGAACGACAGTGAGTTTTTTGGGCGGGTTATCTGGGTGAAAATAACACTCACTTATTTCCCAGTATTCTTGCAAATATATGAAAGCATTAGAGATGTTGCACTTACTGCCGATCATGCCACTTCCATATACGGATTTAATCTCACAATCGGTAAGATCGCAATTCGTGATTGTGAACTCGTTGCACCAAGAATAAGCAAATTTAGTATCTCTCAAGTTATAATTGGCCAATTCTACGAATTCAAAACTAGTGTCGCTCAAGTCATATTGGATCGGCGCTTTAAAAATGGGAGGTTGATTAAGCGTCGTGCGCAACCGAAAAAGTGCATTGAGCGCAAATACTACGTCACTGTTTGTTTGGTCGACAAGGCCACGGCTGTGCTTTTCTTGCAAAAAAACTTTGTTTATTCCTGTATCAAAGAATTCTCTATTATTTGCTTTGGTTCGTTCCCGCACGTAGTCCATGAAACAATAGGAAACCTGTTCGAACAGGATCTCGGGATCTTCGCTTGCCAAGGTTTCGAGTGTTCGCAATCCGGCCAATTTGCATTGTTGGTCCTTTTCAACACCAATCATGTCCAGCGCCTTCTGGAACCGCTCTATCTGCATCCCGTGGCGGGCGATCTTTGTCTGGGCATTTGCAATTACAGCTTGTTTGTTCGCTGTATCAGCCTGTTTGGTGGCGGCTTGAGTGCGCTTCATGGCGAACGTCAGCGTCACAATAGCGCCCACAAAGAACACGATTGCCTGGACTATTTGAAATGGGGTCTGCCCTCCTTCTGCTACTGGTGTTCCCCAGTAGGCTGCATCTGTTCCCAATACCAGCACGCAGCCAGCGGAAAGGCCCAAAAGTCCGCTGCTAATGCAGAGCATCAGTATGTGTATCCAGAGGCGGTCGTCCCATTTCATCAAGTTGTCCCTTATCAATCTCGCAACTTGATGAGATTCCCTAATCAGCGCAACATTCTTTGCGGAGTTCAAAGCTCTTCCGAACGAACATATCTCTCGACAGTTTGCTGTATTTCTGTACGCGAAATTCGCGCGCGTGCGCCTAAGGCAGGGGTCTGTAGAAAACAAAGCTGGTTTGCCGGAAATAGTCGTGTGCATCTTTCCTGGGGTGTGCCCCCCCTATGCATTGTGATTTCGAAAGCTCTCTGTTTTCGGTGTCAGTACGCGAGCAGAGAGGGCTATGAGATATCCGCTGATGCTACGGCAAGTGTGTCCAATAACACACCAAAATCCGCACGAAACTTAACCTCTCTTGAATACTTGCTGCGGCTTCAAATGCAAACCTTTGAGCCAAAATGGGAGGTCGGGGATCTGTCCCATGTGCCGCGGATAGGCGGGAATCTCGGCGCGAGCGCTTCAGTAACCCTGACCGAGTCGATGTCGGTCAAAGTGCACAACCTGCGAGATCGGATCTCTAGCGTTGGGAGGGCAGCGTAATGTCTGTTTGTCAAAGGTCCCGACAGGCTGTTACAGCCCGAACAGATACGCGGCAGCGCGCAAAGAGGTCAATCGGTCGGGGAGCTGGCATTGGCTCACTATTGAGCGCGCTCACCGAGAATGCGGTTCCAAAATCTAATCTTGTCTTCACCCGTTCTGCGCAATGCCAGTGCATTGGAAAATCCATATGGTGTTTTTTTTGGCGGATTGTCGACAAACGCCCAAATGCCGACCAAATATGCATTTTCAGAATGGAGCACATCTTCCAAAATAGCGCCACTTACATTGCAGGCTTGGAAATCGGTATTGGACAGATTCGCGGCCCAGAGATTAGCTCCCTGCAGACTGCTTCCAGACAAATTTGCTCGCGTGAGATTCGCACCCCAGAGGCTGGCGCGGTTCAAGTTGCTCTCAATAAGTATCGCATCGGTGAGGTTAGCACCGCGGAGGATCGCGCGGCACATATTTGTGTTTGCGAGGTTTGCGCCCGTCAAGTTGACGTCAAGAATGTTAGCTCGGCTCAAATTAGCGCCTCGGAGATTTGCCTTCCAGCCTATATTTTTTGCCTTCTCTGTAGCAAAATGGAGCTCTCCGCGCAAAAGGCTCGTGATTTTGAGTGCCTCGGCCAAATCCGCTGGGAATGGGCCATAGTCTTTGTCGGGTTCCCCAATATTGGCCAAATCTATGGAAGGCGGAATGGTGGGGCGGTTTTTGGATTTTTCTCTTACAAATGCGTAGAGAACATCAAGCACCGTGAACAATTCGTTCGGGGAATTGATAGCCAGGTCGCGAAGAACGAAAACACCGGAGATGCGTACCGAAAGATCTTTGCTTTCGAGCATCTGGGCGCCTTTTTGGAACCGGTCGATGATGAGGCCGTTTTCGGACAATCGGTGCTGTTGATAGGCGATGACCGAGCGCGAGATGGCCAATGGCAGGCCGATCAATCCGAGCAGAACCAGACCGATGTTTCTAAGGTCGGCAAAAAGATCCTTGTTCGGCGTTGTTTGCAACGTCTCGGTATAGGCGAGGGGGCCAAGCGTCCAGAGCTTCGAGACGAGTGCATAGCCATGTACCAGAAAAATTGCGAGGGGTGGACCGGCCAAGAACAGCGCCGTCACGCCAACTGCGACCCAAAGCAAGATCTTGCTGACCGGAGCTGCGATGAGTGCCTTTCGCGCCCATATGTAGAGGCTGTTCAGAAACAATTTCATGGCCCTGCTTTGACTTTTCAACGGCGGCACGGCGCACGGGGCCAGTCCTTCGGTGCGCGACTTGGCATTTACCGCTTCCAGCTTGGCAGTGAAGTCCGAATAGCGCTCCGTCAAGGTATTTGTGGCGGGCGTCTCAGGCTCCGGCAATTGCGGTCGGTCCATGCGGCAGGCTCTCAAAGGGCTTTATGCAACAGCGCCATAAAACCAGAGGTGGCATTCCTCCACAAGGGGAGGGCTGTGGCGTGAAGCGGATTCCCGAGGTGGAGTTGGAGCGGATCCGGGCTGCTGTCGATCTGCATAGGATTGTCGAGCGCCATGTGGATGGCTGGTCGCGGTCTAAGTCGAATTTTGCGCGTGGCGACTATTGGGCCTGTTGCCCGTTCCATGGCGAGACAACCCCGAGCTTTCATGTTGATGATGGCAAGGGGCGTTATAAGTGTTTTGGCTGCGGTGCCTCAGGTGATCATTTCAAGTTCCTGATGGAAAAGACAGGCTGCAGCTTTGTCGAAGCTGTTGAGCAGCTTGGCGGTCGGTCCGAGCCGGAGCCGATGACACCGGAACAGATCGCTGCCGACCAGGAGGCTCGCGCGCGCAAAAGAAACGAGCGTGAACGCAAGGCCGAGACCTTTCGGGCTGATGAAATCCGCAGGTCGGCCAAAATCATGGATGCGGGCGGACGCGTCGGAGGCACGGAAGGCGAGGCTTATCTGCGCGGCCGGGGGCTCTTGCCATGTCCGGTGCGCCTGCCTCTGCGGTTTTTGACGCATTACCAATACTGGCACCAACGCGATGTGCCTGGGCGCAAGAAGCCTGAACCTTATGTGCTGATGTCCGCACCGGCCATGCTGGCGCCGATCACCGGCCCGGAGGGCTTTCAGGGTGTGCATATTACCTGCATCGATCCTTTGTTTCCCGGCAGGAAGCTTGTCATCGAAGATCCTGAACATCCGGGCGAGGTTCTTCCGCCCAAGAAGATCCGGGGCAGCAAGCGCGGTGCGGCAATCAAGCTTTGGACGCCTGAGCTGTTCGATCGGCTGGTGATCGGCGAAGGCATCGAGACGGTGCTGTCTGTTCTCGTGGCCGAGCTTGAAACCGACCGCTTTTCGCGCACAGCCTATTGGGCCTCGATCGATCTGCAGCATATGGGCGGCAAGGCCGTCGAAAGCGTTGCGCATCCTACTGCGAAGGACAAGGCCGGCCGGCCGCGCCGGGTGCCTGGACCCGTGCCTGACATGGATGATCGTGACGCTCTTTTGATCCCGGATCACGTGAGTGAAGTTTTGCGTCTGGGTGATGGCGACAGTTGCCGCTTTACCGCCGACCAGGTCATGGCCCGGTCCAAGGCGAGATGGGCCCGGCCGGGGCTGAAGGACCGGACGGTCTTTGCGCCTGTCGATCAGGACTTCAACGATATTCTCATGGGGGTGTCATGAGCGACAAGCCGAATGAAGGCGATACGCCCCCCAGCGTGCATGACCGGCTCAAAGCCGAGTTGTCGGCCCGGAAAACGGGGGCCGTGGGAGATCAGGGCCAAAGGGGTAAAGCCAGTAAGGCGAACGACCCAAAAGCGAAGGTTCTCGCGATAATCGACGCCGCCACGCAGGCGCCCGAAGTTGACCACTCTGAGGACGGGTGCGCCGAGCACACCGGAGGATATGAGCGCGACGATGCTTCGGTCGATGACCTTGGCGGGACTGGCCCTTTGCCGCAGGATTGGGGTTATTCGCTCGAGACACTCAACAGCGAATGGTCTCTCGTTTTGATCGGCTCGAAGGCGGTCATGGTGCGTGAGCAGCCGTGGGCCAAGATCGAGGACCGGGTCCGCGTCGTGCAAATTGATGCATTCCGGCATCTCTTATCGAACACGAGGACGCAATACATGGGGTCGGACGGCAAGATCAAGACGGTCACCTGGGCCAAGCGATGGGAGGGGGAGCGGTGGCGCCGGCAATATGACGGCATCGAATTCCATCCTGATCCGCAAAAGGGCGAGGGCACAAAGGGGTATCTCAATCTGTGGCGCGGGTTTTCCTATCAGCCGGACCCGCAGGCCGGCTCATGGGCGATCTTTCGCGATCACATGCTGACCAATATTTGCAGCGGTGATGAGGCCCTTTTCAAGTGGGTGTTTGGCTGGTTCGCTCACATGTTCCAGCGACCGCGCGAGCGGCCGGGCACCGCAATTGTCGTGCGCGGCCTGATGGGCACGGGCAAGTCGATCATGGGCGAGGTGATGGGTGATCTGATCGCTGCCCATTATTTTCAGGTCGATGATCCACGGTATATCACCGGGCAGTTCAACGCGCATATGAGCGCTTGTCTTCTGCTTCAGGCAGAGGAGGCGGTCTGGGCCGGTGATAAGGTTGCCGAGGGACGGCTGAAAGGGCTCATCACCTCCAAGACGCAGATGATCGAAAGCAAGGGCGTCGATCCCTATCGCCTTGATAACTATGTCCGCGTGCTGATGACCTCCAACGAGGATTGGGTGGTTCCAGCCGGCAAGGATGAACGGCGCTATTGCGTGCTGGACGTTGCTGACACGGTCAAGGAAAACCACAGTTATTTCAGGGAAATGTTCGAAGAATTGGACAATGGCGGTCGCGCGGCCTTGCTTGACGCTTTGCTCACGTTCGACCTCAGTCAGGTCAATTTACGTCAGATCCCGCGTACGGGTGCGTTGTTGCAACAGAAGCTGAGGTCGCTGGATAGCGTCGACGCCTATGTCTACGAGCGCCTTTGTGAGGGGACGTTGCTGCGAGCGGATGCAACGTGGAGCCCTGACGCATTCGTCGTCCGGCAGATGCTCTATGACGAGTATCTGACCTGGGCCGACAAGGTCGGGATCAAGCGGCGGGCTGATCTCAATCAGTTTGGCAGGTCCATCAAGAAGCTCATACCCCATCTTCAGGACACGCGCCCACGCGATGGAGGCACGCGCAAACGCGCCTATGTGTTCCCGCCACTGCCCGATTGCCGGGCGAGCTTTGAGGCAGCTGTCGGTCAAGGCGTGGACTGGCCGCTGGATGACCCGGGCTGGGCGCAGCGTGATGAGGCGAATTCAAGCCATGGAGAGACAGGATGGTAGGGGGAAAGGCGCGTGTGGTGCGCTACGGTCCAGGCTTTGTGTGGACCACTCGCCCTTGAGTGGACCGAATTACCTCAATGATTTCAAAGGCTGGTCCATATGGTCCACGTGGTCCACACGAATTCGACCCTCGCGCGCGCATGAAGGGCGATCTACCCCTCCAGCCCTGTTCTCTCCGGAGCCAAAATTGCGTGGACCAACTGGACCATTGTTTCAAGTTATTGAAAAGGCGATGAAAAAGGCGGTCCATATAGTCTTTTTCTTGACTGGACCAGTGTGGACCAACTGGACCAGCGCTACTTTCACTCACACTCCACCAAAACCGGCAGGTGCGGCATGACGAAAAAGACGATGGATATCGAGGCGCTGCTCAAGTGGGCCTATTGCGAGGAACTGCCCAGAGCCGATGCGAATATGGGCGGCGGAGGGGGCATGGCCTCTGGATGGTCGTCAGTCGAAAGCTATGCTCAGCTGCTGACCGTCATCGATGACAATCGCTATGGTGTCTTGCCTGCTCTTTCCATCGACCCGGGCGAACCACATGCCGATGCCGTTGCAGTTCACATTGCGGTTTTGGAGTTGGATAAGCTGGATCTGGATCTCCCGGACGATTGGTCTCCAATGCCTGAGCTGAATGCTCTGGGTGCGCATGGCTTGATGGCGATCCGGTCCGCCTTGGACGGGTTGACCATCGTTGATGGGGATGGACACAGGCGGCTAAGGCGTAAGCCGTCCGACCTTGTGCGACGGCTGGCGATCATCGGTGTTGTGCCTGATGGCATGGGTGAGCCTCCAGCTCTCAAGATGCTGACCAATGCCGCGGGCCAACCGCGATGGTTTCGCCGTCATGTCGAGCAGGATGTCGATTGCTTTGGCGCGCCGGTGGAGCGGTCATTCGAAGTTGAGGACGGTTGGGACTTCTCCCGCAAACGGGCCAAACGCGGGGCCTATCCGAAGCAATACCTCGATCCGGATCCTGTTTCCGTTCTCTCAGAACGCGGCGAATACGACATTCTTCGCGCTTGTCTGATGGCGCTATGCGATGAATTGAACGGGAAAATGGTCGATCATACGGTCAGTCCCTGCAGCTGGGACGTCTCGCCATGGGAACAGGAGAACGCCCGCGCCACGCGGTCGGAGCGGCGTGTTCTAAGGGCCGGTTGAAAAAAGTCTTGACTGCAATCTTCGATTTGACATAGCGTCGCCATACACAAAAAGGTTCAAAGCTCCGCAGCGCTCGCTCCGGGGCTTTTTTATTGGGCGAAAGGACTGGCATGGGCGAACTTGGCATGCGCTGGTCCGACGTGTCCGGCCTGAAAATCATGGACCAGGCCATGCGCGACCTTGATCCACTCAAGGTGCGGCGGGCAGGGGCCATGGCGCTGAACCGGGCAGGGTCGCAGGGCGTTACGCAAACCCGCCGAGCCATGGCGCGGCAGACGGGACTTCCGCAAAAGCTCCTGAAGCGAGCAATGAAGCCAATCCGGGCGAGCGCTACCACGCTGGAATTCCTGATCCGCGCGAAAGGCGGCGATATCTCGCTGAAGTACTTTCAGGCGCGGGAGACACAGCGCGGGGTTTCGGCCAAACCATTCAACCATCGGCGGGTCTTTGCCGGATCGTTCATCAAGGGCGGCCGCTTTCCGGGCCGTGTCGACCTTCGCATGAATGGTCACGTCTTTAAGCGAACCGACGCGGACCGGATGTCGATCAAGAAGCAAAGGTCGGGTGTCATCATCCCATCCGAAATGGTCAGGGACGAAAGCGGCAAGGCATGGCGGCAGACCGTCGGTAAGGTGCTACCGGTGCGCATGCAGCACGAACTTAAACGCCTGACCGGGCGGGCCTTCAGCTGAGCTCGGATCTTTAGGGACCGTATAGAGCCTTAGCCCGCCTGCGGGCAGAAAGCTCCCGGGATTTCGCCAGTCTGAGCGGAATTTGAAAGCCTTAAAAGCTTAAAAGCCGACTTAAAAGGACACTTAAAACGGTGGATGCGGACCTTGCGGAAGAGACTGTTGTCTCAAAGAGCGAGTTTGCCCGCAGGATCAACGTGTCCGCTGCTCGGGTCTCGCAATACATCAGCGAGAACAAGATAAGCCCTGCAGCGATGGTCGGCACGGGTCGCGCCGCGAAGATCCGACTAGAGGTGGCCTGCCGGGATCTAAACCATGTTCTCGATATCAGCCAGCGGATAGGCAATGGCCTGGAGACCCAGTTGGATCTGCCGGCAAAACCATCTGCTGCGCAGGAAAGTCAGCCTGGACTGGCGCGGCATGCTCAGCAATCGGCATTGCCAGATGCGAATTCGCCAGAGGCGCAAATCAAACAGGAGCGGCTGCGGTCGCTCCAGTTCCAAAATCGGAAGGCTGCATCGGAAGAGGAAGCTGCCAAAGGGCGCTTCATGCTCACATCCGATGCACGCAATCAAATGACAACGATCACGGCTGGAATGTTGCAGGGCTTCGAAGGATCGTTGGCCGATTTCGCGGCGGCGCTATCTGCGAAGTTCAAGATACCGCACCGGGACGTTTTGCATTTGCTCAAGAGTGAGTTCCGGAAAGCCCGGTCTAAGCATGCTGAGCAGGCACGGAAGCGGGCAAGCGATCGTCCGGACACCGTTGAAACGATCATTGAGGTAGACGCCTAAACCATGTCGCACATGATGATTCAAACCGCCGATGCCGAACGTGTCGCGTTTGAAGTCATGGCTGAAGCCTGGTCACCACCGCCGCCGGTCGACTATTTGAGCTGGGCAGAAGGGAACATCTCGTTTTCGGAGCGGGAAAGTCCTTATCCCGGGCCCTATAACCGAGACTTGTTTCCGTACTTTGATGAGATCCTTCGGGCTCTTTCGCCAGAGGATCCCTGCCGTATCGTGACGCTCAAGAAGAGCGCGCAAATCGGCGGCACGGTGGTCGCGAATATCTTTACCGGCGGTTCTATCGATATGGATCCGGGTGACCTTCTGTATGTCCACCCGACTGAATCGAATGCGCAGCGCTGGTCCAAGATGAAACTTGCGCCGATGCTGAAAGGCACAACGACGCTCAATAGATTGTTCCCGCAAAAGGCGCGCGATGGTCACGACTCCCTTCTCTACAAAGAGCGGATAGATGATCGCGGTGCCATTCAGATCACGGGAGCAAATTCGCCGGCGTCTTTGTCTCAGGTCACTATGAAAAGGCAGGTCCAGGATGATCTGTCCAAATGGGAAAAAAACTCGGCGGGGGATCCTGAGGCGCAGGCAGACAGCCGAAGCCAGGCACATGAGTTTGCCAAGATCCTGAAAATCTCGACGCCGCTGATCATGCCGGGATGCAAGATCAGCAAGAACTTTGAGGAAGGCAGCCAGGAGTTCTTCTACCTGCCGTGTCC
>NZ_JBDWYP010000052.1:0-38358 GCF_039982295.1 Roseibium sp. | reverse complement strand
ATCGGTTGGATAACGCAGATGGTCCCGGTTATGCTGCCGGCGAGTGATATCATCCCAGGGCATTCGATCCTCCATCTTCTAGACAAAGACGGTTGAATCACAACCCTTTGATATCACTCAACTACTTTTAAATCCGGCTCTCAGGTCATCCGTGTTTCGGGCAACCGTGCGTACCGCCTGATCCACTTCATTTGCCGAGGCCGTCGACTTGCGCGCATTTTCCGCCACCACTTCCACGTTCCGGGTTGCCGCCTGAGTGCCATCGGCGGCAGAGTTCACTCCGCGAGCGATTTCACTGGTGGCTGCGCTCTGTTCGGTGACAGCCGCTGCAATCGCCTCGGTTTCACCTGACACATCGTGCATGATCTCGGCGATCTTGTTGATCGAGTGCGACGCATCAGTAGTTGCCGTCTGGATCGATGCGATCTGCTGAGTGATGCTCTCGGTCGCCTTGGCTGTCTGGTTGGCCAGCGCTTTCACTTCGTTTGCCACGACGGCAAACCCCTTACCGGATTCACCGGCCCGGGCCGCCTCGATGGTCGCGTTGAGAGCGAGGAGGTTGGTCTGGTCTGCGATGTTCGAGATCAACTGGACAACTTCGCCGATTTCCTGCGCGGCAGTTGCCAAGGTCTCCACTTTCTTGGTTGTGTCGTCCGTGGTTTCCGCTGCGGTCGTGACGACACCGAGGGTCGAGTTGACGCGGCGATTGATCTCGTCAATGGACGCTGACAACTCTTCAGAAGCCGCGGCAACCGTTTCAACGTTGGACATTGCGTCGCTGGTGGCGCTGGACGCCCCCTCCGCTTCGCTTGCTGTGTTTTCTGCGACAGCCATCAATGAGGACGCGGTCGAGTCGAGTTGTGTCATGGTCGCGTTGACGTTGGACATCAGGCCCGACACAGACGAACGGAATTCCTGAACAAGCCGCTCGCGGCGTTCGATGCGGATACGGCGCTGCTCGTCTTCGTTCGCCTGGTGAGCTGCAATGCGTTCACGTTCATCAGCTGTGTCGCGCAGGATGTGAACCGCCTTGCCGATTTCACCAATTTCATCCGAGCGATCGGCCTCCTTCAGAACGATACTGTAATCACCATTGGTGATACTGGTCACAGCACTTGAAAGAGCGGTCATGGGCTTGATGAGGAACCGCAAGATGGCCAATCCGCCAAGCAAAAGCGCCAACGCGATGAAGCCGGTCGCAGAGTAGATCATGATGTCGGTGTTGTGTGCGGCGGCCTCATAGGCGCCAGCTTCGTGCTTTAGGTTTTCGCGTTCTTCAGACAGGCGCTCGAAGTGAATTTCAAACGCCACACCAACAGCATCGTTCAAGGCTTCGGCGGCCCCGTCGAATTCTGCCATCAGCTTGTTGCCGCTCTCGGGACCACCTGCGATGTAGGCGTCTGCCATGGTCTTGCCGACTTTATGATAGGCCGGGAACAACTGACGGACCTTCTGGATCTGCGCTGTTAGCTTTGAATATCCAGCCCCGTTCGCCAGCGAGTATGCCGCATCGATGTCTGTGTTGAATTTGGCTGCGAATTCAGCCGCCACATCAAAGCCATCATTGAGACCATCCTGACCGCGCGTGGCGGAAATATCGGTCAGCCATTGCTGGACCTGGACGACATCGAAGCGCACTTCCTTCAGCGCGACGGTCAGGTCAAGAACCTCACCAGAAAATCGAAGAGCATCATGCTCCATCATCTCAGCATTGTGCTCCAGCTCGCGCAAGAAGAACAGCGAGCCAAAATTGAGAAGCGAAATCGTGACGAACAGGAACGCAATCGCGGCTGTCACCTTGGACCGGAGACTGTGAAAATTCATTGTACTTCCTCGATCAAACCAAACCTATGTAGAACGGGCTCGAGGCATCTCGGTCACAAACAAGGCTTGAAACGCGATGCGCGGGCATAAGCACATTTATGCTGCAAATGCTCACACTTCGTAAATTCTGGAGTAAAATCATGAATTATCTAGTATAATAGCGTTATTACGTAGATGAAGTTTTCACCTTCAAATTATCATTGTCATTTATTTCAATGTTCTATTGAGGCGAATTCTTCAGGAATACAATTTTCAGGCGAAAAACAAAAAAGCCGACGGAGTGTCTCCGCCGGCCAATGCATCAAGGGACTAGCGTTTCCCTACTTTATCGCCTGGAGTACCGACACATAGTTGGCGACTGCCGCCCCGCCCATGTTGAAGATGCCGCCGAGCTCCGCGTCTTTGACCTGAATGTCGCCAGCCTCTCCAAGAAGCTGCATGGCGGTCAGGACATGCATCGAAACGCCGGTCGCGCCAATGGGATGTCCTTTTGCCTTCAGGCCACCGGAGGGGTTCACCGGAAGCTTGCCGTCCATTTCGGTCCAGCCTTCCAGGATCGCGCGCGCGCCCTCACCTTCTTTTGTCAGCCCCATGGCTTCATATTCGATTAGTTCGGCAATCGTGAAACAGTCGTGGGTTTCAACAAAGGAAAGGTCTTCAAGCGTCAGCCCTGCATCGCCCAATGCCTGCCCCCAAGCTTTCGAGCAGCCTTCGAATTGAAGAATGTCGCGCTTTGACATGGGCAGGAAATCCTGAACATGCGCCGTCGAGCGGAACGCCACCGCCTTTTTCATGCCAAGTGCCGTTGCCGTGTCGGTCAGAACGATTG
The DNA here is from genome assembly GCF_039982295.1 of Roseibium sp. Taxonomy (GTDB): domain Bacteria; phylum Pseudomonadota; class Alphaproteobacteria; order Rhizobiales; family Stappiaceae; genus Roseibium. Next base: position 35,705 of record NZ_JBDWYP010000052.1, on the reverse strand, counting down.
CTGCCGCGCCATCCGAGACCAGCGAGCAATCCGTGCGCTTGAGAGGCCCGGCCACAAACGGGTTCTTTTCGCTTTCCGCGCGGCAGAACTCATAACCCAGATCCTTGCGCATCTGCGCATAGGGATTGCCGGTGCCGTTCTTGTGATTTTTCGCGGCGATCCGGGCCAGAGCGTCCGACTGGTCGCCGTATTTCTGGAAATAGGCGTCGGCGATCTGGCCAAACACGCCGGCAAAACCAGCCGGTATGTCGCCATCCTCCTCCAAATAGGACGCGCGCAGCAGGTTTTTGCCGATTTGCGGCCCAGGCGTTGTGGTCATCTGCTCAACACCAACAACAAGCACAACACGCGCATCACCGGAGGCAATCGCCCGCACGCCCTGCTGAACTGCAGCAGAACCTGTGGCACACGCATTTTCGACACGGGTCGCGGGCTTGAAGCGCAGGGCAGGATCAGCCTGCAGCACCAGAGCAGCGGTAAAGTCCTGCTCCGAGAAGCCCGCGTTGAAATGGCCGAGCAAAATCTCGTCCACGTCCTCAGGCGAAATACCTGCGTCGTGGATGGCCTTGCTCGCTGCTTTGACGATAAGCGTCTCGACGGTCTCGTCCGCATGCTTTCCAAAAGGCAAATGTGCCCAACCGACCATTGCTGCAGTCATGAAAACCTCCCTCGTACCACGGAACCGAACGGTCCCGGCTTGCCGTATCAGCCGGCGCGCAGTCACAATTGCTGCACCGTTGACAAGAAACTCCCAGCTTCCCGCTATGAACACAAGCTAAAATTGACTATTACGTCATTCAGATTAATTTATTATAATTATTTCAATATCTTAATTGAGAATATATTCATCTCTCCGGAGCTGCGAGTTGATGTCTGCTCCATCAATGTCGAAGACTGGCCGTGTTAACGTTTGCTTCATGAAGGTGTCATGCAAGATCAGCTAAATGGCGCCGTTCAGGACAGAACTTTTTTCGATCCTTTTCAGATTTTTCAGGCCAGCCTTTCCGAAGGCTGGCCTTTTGCTATGCCCAATCCCGAACTGCCATGAAACCAATTGACCATGCCAGATTGAGGCGCTAGGGATTCAAAGCGCTTTGGAAGCTTTACTTCATGGTGCCAACCGACATCAAAATCACGTTTTGGGATGACGCAATGTCCCGGAGGATCGCATGACCGCCAACCGCCCAGAGAACGTCCGGTCCAGAGGTTCCATCAGCTCCGCCGAAGACTGGTGGCGCGGCGCGGTGATCTATCAGATCTATCCACGATCCTTCCAGGACAGTAACGGCGACGGCATCGGCGATCTGACCGGTGTCACGCAGCGCCTTGACTACATCGCTGACCTCGGTGTCGACGCGATCTGGCTTTCCCCCTTCTTCACCTCCCCCATGGCCGACTTTGGCTATGACGTCTCAGACTACGAAGATGTCGATCCCATGTTCGGGACGCTAGCCGATTTCGACACCATGGTCTCCAAGGCGCACGATCTCGGGCTTAGGGTGATGATCGATCTGGTGATTTCCCACACCTCCGACCAACACACCTGGTTCAAGCAAAGCCGAACCTCCCGGGACAACAAAAAGGCTGACTGGTATGTCTGGGCGGACGCAAAGCCGGAAGGGTCTCCGCCCAACAACTGGCTGTCGATATTTGGTGGACCGGCCTGGGAGTGGGACAGCGTCCGTTGCCAGTACTACCTGCACAACTTCCTCGCTAGCCAGCCCGACCTAAACTTCCACAATCAGGATGTTCAGGACGCCGTGCTGTCTGCTGCCCGGTTTTGGCTGGAACGTGGCGTCGACGGTTTCCGGCTCGACACGGTCAATTTTTACTTTCACGACGCCAAGCTACGTGACAATCCGCCCTTGCCGGAGGGTGCTAGCCTCACCGGTGTTGACCCGACCAATCCCTATGGTTTTCAGCACCACCTTTATGACAAGACCCAGCCCGAAAACCTGGCCTTTCTCGAGCGCCTGCGCGGTCTTCTGGATGAGTATCCTGGCGCAACGTCGGTTGGAGAAATTGGCGCGGACCGTGATGTCATCGGAACGACGGCTGCTTACACCGTCGCCGGCAAGCGCATCCATATGGCCTACAGCTTCGACCTTCTCACGCCCAAGCGCTCCGCAGCCTACATCCGCGAGACGGTCGAGAACATGGAAGCAGGTATTGGAAGCGGCTGGCCGAGTTGGGCGCTGTCGAACCACGATGTCGTTCGCGTTGCCACCAGGTGGGGCGAAGGTGCGCAGCTTGACCGGTTCCCGGTTCTCGCCACTGCTCTCGTCACCAGCTTGCGCGGCACGCCCTGCCTCTATCAGGGCGAGGAACTGGGCCTAACCGAGGCCGAGGTGCCGTTCGAGAAGCTTCAGGATCCCTATGGCATAAGGTTCTGGCCGAAGTTCAAGGGGCGCGACGGCTGCCGGACCCCCATGCCATGGTCAGGGGATGCGGGTGGCGGCTTTACCACCGGCTCGCCCTGGCTCCCCTTGCCGGCCGAGCATCTTTCGAGATCCGTCGATGCGCAGCAGGCCCATGAAGGTTCAGTCCTGTCGAAGGTCAAAACCTTCCTCTCCTGGCGACGCGAACAGATGCCTCTTTTAAAGGGTGACATCCGGTTTCTGGACAGCGCCGGAGAAACTCTCGTTTTCATTCGGCGTCAGGATAATGAGGCTATCCTTTGCGCCTTCAACCTCGCCGATGAAGCCATAGACCTCGACTGGTCTGAGGGCGCTCTTGAGGTCCTGCAAGGCTCAGGTTTTTCAGGAACGGCAGAGGCCGGAAAGCTGTCACTTCCCGGCCTCGATGCCTTGTTTGCATTGATCGTTTAGAGTCTTCAGGCGCGGACGGTCTTGCCATCCGCGTCAAAGAAATGAAGCCGCTCTTCATCGAAGCTCAAGCCAATGCGCGATCCCTCGGCAATTTCATCGGCACCATCGGTGCGCACAAGTATGGTCTCGAGGCCGTCGATCGCAACGTAGAGATAGGTATCGGCGCCAAGATACTCGGCCACCTCAACCGTTCCCTGCGCGTGGCCCTCGCCTTCAGCCACGACCTTGATGTGCTCAGGACGGATCCCGATTTTCACCGGTTTCGAACTCGCTGCCGTTTGCGGATAGCGACCGCCGCCGTGACCATCGAGATCAAACCTCTCGCCAGAAACGGAACAGGGTAGAACGTTCATCTTGGGTGACCCGATGAACTGCGCAACAAAGAGATTGTCAGGACGCTCGTAAAGCTCTCGCGGGCTGCCGACTTGTTCAATGACACCGCCCTGGAGAACGACAATCTTGTCGGCCAGTGTCATGGCCTCGACCTGATCATGGGTCACATAGATCATCGTTGTGCCGAGTGCTTTGTGAAGCCGTGCAATCTCGAACCGCATTTCAACGCGCAAAGCTGCGTCCAGATTGGACAGTGGCTCATCGAACAGGAAAGCCGATGGCTCACGAACGATCGCCCTGCCGATGGCCACCCGCTGGCGTTGTCCGCCCGAAAGCGCCTTGGGGCGCCGGTCCAGATAGTCATCCAGCTTCAACACATCGGCTGCAGCAGAGACCTTTCGGTCAATCTCGGCCTTGGGTTCGCCTGCCGTCTTGAGGCCGAAGCCAACGTTTTCGCGCACTGTCATGTGAGGGTAGAGCGCATAGGACTGGAAAACCATGGACAAGCCACGGCCGGAGGGAGGTTCCGCCGTAACGTCCTTGCCATCGATTTCGATGGCGCCGCGGCTGGTCTCTTCAAGCCCTGAAATGAGCCGCAGCAAGGTGGACTTTCCGCAGCCGGACGGCCCGACGAAGATCACGAACTCGCCATCTTGGATTTCAAGGTCAATGCCTTTGATAACCTGCAGATCACCAAACCATTTTTCTACGCGGTCGAGCCGTATTGCACCCATTGTTCTTCCCCTGATCACCCACTATGGCGGCTCAAGCCGCCTTGTTCACCGCAAGACTTGGCGTCGCCCAGGCCAGCCACACCGCTGCTGTCCAGGAGAACGAATTGCCCCCTGCACCTGACCCATCCTCGGGGCTGAAGTACTCGGCAAAGCCACTCCGCTCGACCAGGCTGACGGTGTCCTGCCGGATTTTTTCGGCACGAGCCACATCGCCCGCTTCCGTCATGCCGCGTGCGGCAAGGTAGTTGACCACGGCCCAGATCGGTCCGCGCCAATACCGCTTGTGCTCAAAGCCTGCATGGTCGGGGTCATAAGACGGCAACATGAATTCGACTTTGCCCGCGATTCTGTCGAAATGGGCGTTCAGTGGTTCAATCACCTTTGGATCCGAGAGACCGGCATAGGACGCCAGGAATGAAGCGCTTGATACGCCTGCGCCCAGAACGTCGGTCCGCAGGTTGCGTGTGACATAGGCCTGGATCTCCGGATTCCAGAGTGTCTCCATGCCGCGTTCCTGTTTCGCAATCCAACCCTCGATTTCCGCCTTGTCCTTCTGGAAGCCGAGTTTTTCGGCCAGAACCAGCAAATCGCGGTTTGCACGCAAGAGGATCATGGTGATCGCCGGATCAGCGACGAGGAACGGTGTCTTCTCCACCACCTCGGTTGCGTCCCAACCGCAGGCCTTGCCAATCGTCAGGATCGCCATGTAGCGATCATAGTCCTGCTTGAGAGGACGCATCTCGGGATCAACGTGCGCGGTGTCCTTGCGTGTGTATTCAGGCACGCCTGTGGTGTCGACGTTCGACAGGGGCTCATCCCAATCCGGCAGGTTGTCCCTGCCAGATTCCCAAGGGTGAACGATGGCAACGGTACCATGGCCTTTTGGGTCCCGATACGTCGCCCACCAGCGGTGCCATGCCATCAATTTCGGAAAGAGCGTCTTGGCACGACTGACGTTTTCAGGGGCAGACGATTGCTCGAACAGGTCACGCACCGCAGTTGCCGCGACCGGCGGCTGGGAGTGGCCGGATGTCGGAAAGGGATCTGACTTGGTGCCCCAGACGCCTGGACCTGGGAAGTAGCTTGGATCGTTCTTCCGGAAGAGGATGTGCGGTAGCATGCCGTCATCCCACTGTCCCTCGAACAGGTTCTCGATTTCCTGCCAGGCGCGGTCAAGGTCGAAGGTCGCGAAACCAATCGCTACGAAAACAGAGTCCCAATTCCACTGGTAGGGATAAAGGCCCTTGGTCGGAATGGTATAACCGCCAAGGTCGTTCTCCTTGAGGATCGAGTGTGCAAGTGCGTCGAGATCGGCGCCCATGAGATAGTCTCCCAAAAATATGTTGTTCTTGTCAGCCCTTGACGCTGCCAGCTGTCAGCCCTTGAACGAGAAAACGCTCGAACCAGAGGAAGATGCCAAGTACGGGAACCGTTGCGATCACAGCGCCCGCCATCAGATGCTGGCGCGGAACTTCAGAAGAATTGAGCGCAACGACACCACGCGACAGGGTGAAGATGTCGGGATCATCGAGGAACATGAATGCGAACAGGAACTCGTTCCAGGCGATCATGAAAACGTAGAGAGATACAGACGCGAGCGCCGGCAACGACAGTGGCAACGTGATTTTCAAGATCACCCCGATGCGGCTTAGGCCATCCATCAGACCCGCCTCCTCCAGCTCTGCAGGCAAACCTCGGAAGTAGCCCTGGAGCATATAGAGTGCCACTGGAATTGTGGTGGCGGGATACACGATCAACAGACCCGTCAGGCTGTTGCGCAGGCCCAGCTGCGAGAACACTGCATAGAGCGGGATCACAAGAACGATCGCCGGCACCATGTAGATCAGAAGCACCGAGCGCGACAGCAGGGCCCGGCCAGGAAAGCGCAGACGTGAGACCGCATAGGCACCTGGAACCGAGAACAGCAGGGTCAAGATGACGGTCGCAACAGACACAACCGCAGAGACCAACAAATAAGTGCCGAAGTTGTACTTGGTGAAGAGCTCTACATAGGATCTGAAAAGCGAGGTCACGCCCTGCGAGAGGTCGATCGAGAGATCCAGCGGGTTGGCGAGTAGTTGCTGCTGGCTCTTCAGAGAGGTCATCACCATGACGTAGAACGGCAGGGCGACGAGGATCGTAAAGATCACGAACCCAAGTCCCTTGAGCACGCGAATATAAACGACTTCACGGTCATACCGCGACATGGCCTTGAGCGGAACGCCGTTGAGGCAAATAGCGTTGGCAAAGCCAAGTGCCCCCAAGAACACGAATATCCCTACTCCTTGCCAGAGCGGCACAACATCAAGAGGCAGGGCAAAAGGGGCTGCGAGGCTGAAGGCTGTGACCACGACAAAGGCGATCAGCGCGGCGCCGACATGTGCGTTAAGATCGCGTCTGGCACTGCCGCGCCAGACGAGAACAAAGCCATGCAGTGCGCCAGCCAGCGCGGCGGCGCCAACCTGAGGCACGGCAATCTCTCCGGTCACAAGCGTCAAGGTCACCCCAGTGACCAGCATGACGACGGCGCCCCAGATAGCCCCACAGACAAGCGCGATGAGAGAACCGGTGTAGGCCATCACAGCCCCTCCTCTTTCGGCGAGAAATGCAGGAACAGCGTGGCGAACGTCACGAGCACGACAAAGACGACAACTGCGACGGCTGCACCGGCGCCAAGATTCGAGAGTGCAAAGCCCTGCTCATAGACATCGACCGTCAGGGTACGGGTTCCGGCATTTCCTCCTGTGAGCAGGAAGATGTCGTCGAACTTGTTGAAGGTCCAGATGAAGCGCAACAGGAACAGGACAGACAGAATGCCCAAAAGCTGTGGCAGCGAGATGTACCAGAACTGCTGCATTGGCGTGGCGCCGTCCATCTCGGCCGCCTCATACATATCGGTGTTGACCGACTGCATGCGCGCAAGAATGAACATGAACGACAGAGGGAAATACCGCCAGGCCTCAAATGCGATAACGGTTGTCAGCGCCAGCGGGAACTCAAGCGGCAACCCAAAGACAGAGAATTCAATCGCACGTTGGCCAAAGAAGTTTATCGGCGCATCAACGACACCCATCTTGGTCAAAAGCGCATTCAACGTGCCAGAAAATGGATCGAAGAGAACCACCCAGGTGAAGGCGACCGCAATCACCGGAGACACATAGGGAAAGAGAAACAGCCCGCGCAGGAAACCGCGACCCTTGAAGGATGTGTTAAGTAGCTGGGCTGCGAACAATCCGAGCACCAATGCCCCGGCGGTCCCGAAGATGGTGTAGTAAAAAGTCACGCGCAGGACGCCCCAGAACTCCTCTGCATCAAACACCTTGCGGAAGTTTTCGAGGGTGAACTCAAAGTTCGTCAGGATATTGTCGGCGTCTCCGATGACATTCGGCTCTGTCTCTTTTCCAGGACGCTCAAGCGCCAGGAAGGAAGCATCAACTGTGCCTTCGAGTCTCAATCTTTCACGCCATTTGGCTGGCACATCGCCGAACGTGCATGTCAGCTGCCGACCAATGAGCGTGCAGGCCTCTGGAGCTGAACCAGGCGTAAATCCGTCCGGCAAACTGTCCGTCAGGACAACGTTCCGGATTTCCTTGTCCTGAGAGGAATTGCGAAGCCGGTATTCAAGGGTGACAGCATCACCAGCCGCCTGCGGTTTGCCGCGGACACGCTCATTCACCAGGACAGAGGGTGGTCGCAAGTCCGCAAGACCAACCGGCTTGACGCTGATCCAGAAGTTGGCAAGCAGCGGCCCCATCACGATCAAAAGGATGATCAGGAAGGTCGGCGCCAGCATCAGGCAAGCAAGCCTCGCCTCCCGTCTCTGCATCGGCCCAATACCTTTCGGCGGAACAGCAGATCGGCCTTCAGCCAAATTTTCCACGGCAGTCATTTCCGGTACCTGGGCTCGAATTTAGTAAGGGACCGGAAGGCAGGGATGCCGCCTTCCGGATTTGATCGCTTCTGACGCGTTACTGGACCTTGGCCAGCTCGGCGTTCATCTTGGCAACCGTTTCTGCAGCATCGCGCTCATCGTCGATGAACTCGCGCACATAGCGGTTGATCACCTGGCTGTTGATGATCTTGGACGCCAGCGAGAGCTGACCTTCCGCCACACCCCAACGGCTTGCCGTGTCGAGACCGCCGACGATGCGCTCAATCGTGGCTTCGTCGTAAAGTTCGGTAAGAGGTGCCTTGCGGTCGACGCCAACCGGCAGCTTCGCCCAGCCCATGGTGAACTTTTCGGGATTTTCCGCATCTCCACGACGGATCGGGAACTTGCCTTCCGGCGCGATGGAGAGCGTAGACAGGTAGCCTTCGTCCATAGAGAACTTGACGAACTCAATCGCAGCATCCGTATCCGCGTCATTGGTGATGCCAAAGTACCGAACATCACCCCAGGCAGCGCCATCGGGGTTCGACGGACCGGATAGTGTCGTCACGATACCGGTCATGGACGCAAGCGCGTTCGAAGTCGGATCATCATTGATGGTCGGTGGCGCACTGTCACGCAGGCCTGCCAGCTCATCGAGGATGAACGGCGACCAGATGATCATTGCTGCCTTGCCGGCAAAATAGAGTTCGCGAGACTGCTTCCAGTACAGATCTCCAGCCGGCGATGCCTTTGCGATGGCCTTGTAGAACTCAAGCGCTTCAATCGTCTTCTTCTCATCAAGAGCCTTGAAGCCATTGTCGTCGACAGGGGTCACACCGTTTGCGAGAAGAACATGTTCCAGTACCTGGCTCATGAAGTTCTCATCGATTTTCGTCGCAGCGACGAAACCGAACATTTCAGGTGGATTGTGTAGCTTCTCAACCGCTTTCAAAATCGCATCATAAGTGGTCGGAGCTTCCAGACCGTTCGCCTCGAAAAGGTCCTTGCGGTAAACGACCATCTGGGTCCATCCATCGACAGGAACCGAGGCATACCCGTCTTCGTAGGACGTCATGCCGAGAGCGCCAGATGCGAATGTTTCTGCATCCAGAGCCTCGACAACTTCAGTTGCCGTTTCCGTATCGAGGATGCCAGCCTCTGCCCAGGGCAGAGCATACTGCAGCGGATGATAGATCACGTCAGGCAGGTCACCCGCAGCAAAAGCCGCGGTCGCACGTGTTCCCAGATCCTTCTCCGTCACTGGAATGACCGTTACTTCGATCCCGGTCTTGGCCTTGAAGGCCGCAGCCATTTCTTCCTGTTTCGCCAGGCGCTCAGGCTGCTCTTCCGTCGTCCAGAAACGCAAGCCTTCAGCATTGGCACCAGCCACACCAGCGGCGAAAACGCCAGCCAAAGTCGTGGCTAAAAGAAACTTCCTCCCAAACATCGTACTCTCCTTTTGTGTACGAACACTCGTCAAAGTCACACAGAGCGCCGAAGAACTTGATTAAGCTCTTCTGGCGTTTTCGCAGGCGGACCGTCCGACGCCCGTCGGATCAATTCGGCCTGAGCCAGTTTCTGCCGCTGGGCAGGTTCCGTTCCCTCGATCACATCGATCAACATGCGAGCGATTTGGCCGCCCGCAGATTGAGTTGACTGGGAAAATGTCGTCAGTGGGGGATCCACATAAGCGCCGACCGGCAGACCGTCGTAACCAATGATAGTCACGTCTTCGCCGACCCGCAGACCGAGGTCCCGGCACAGGCGCATGGCGCCGATCGCCAGTGCGTCGGTAACGCAGAACAAAGCGGTTGGCGGCATGTGAAGCCCGAGAAGGCGCCTGGCGCCCTCGACGCCGCCAACTTCCGTAAGTGGCTCCTCCACCTCAAGCGCCGGGTCAACCTCAAGCCCGCAGAGCTCGAGACCACGTCGATAGCCAGCACGTCGTTGACAGGCGAAATTCAGGTCGCGCGGACCACCGACAAGACCGATCCGCCTATGACCGAGGGCCGCGATATGCTTGACGCCAGACACGAAGGTTTCTTCGTTGTCAATGTCGTACCAGGCATAGGTGCTTGGGTCGGATGTCCTGCCGTGGGCAACAAACGGAAAACGTCTTGCCTGCAAAAACTCAATCCGGGGATCATTTACCTCGGTCCGGGTGAGTATGAAACCGTCGACCTTGCGCCTTGCAATCAGCCTTTCATGGGTTTCCAGCATGTGGCGACCGGAATGCGCGGTGGTGACAAGAAGGTCCCGATCCAGGTCATCGAGCGCCCGAGCGATGCCGTCGATAAATTCAGAGAGAAACGGATCAACGCCCCTGCCTCGTCCAACCGGCATGACGATCCCGAGAGTATCCTGACGGCCCCGCTTCAGGCTTCGGGCCGTGGACGAGGGCTGATAACCAAGCTCCTTGACCGCCTTGAGGATGCGCTCTCGCGTCTCGCTGGAGATGTCCGTGTAGTTGTTTAGGACGCGCGAAACCGTGCCCTTGGCAACACCAACATGGCGCGCCACATCCTCAATCGTTACGGATCCCCGGGAACCGGTCATCTCATCTCCCAAATCGCTCCCATTTACGTCGCCTGATCGCGATTTCCTGTCGGAAACCGTTTACCCAATCAAACTGCACGCCGGCGTTTTTGCCGCCACGGGAGTTTTATCTTTCTTATCTAAAGCGTGACAAAAACGGTTTTGGTTGTCAACAAAATCGGTTTTGGCGCTGCACAATTGCAATTTATTGTAACACTCCGCATTTCAGATATCTCTGCTTTCCGCTGTATTTGACGCTTGCAAAACACCGGTAACAAGAGCCCGTTCAGCTCGATCTCAACTGCGCGGCAAGCACATCAGATTGGCGCGAAGGCCATCAGATCTTCCCTTGGATTTAAAGAATTTGTCCTTCGCTGAATGCCGACAAAAATCTAAAAATAAACAAGCAAACCTGATAGAAGGCGGTTTCAAGAAACGCTGCGGTCGGCTCCCCGCCCGCCCCAATCACCGGGCTTTCCATGACAAGACACCTGCCGATCTCGGTATTTATCATTGCCAAGGACGAAGCCGACCGGATCGGACGAACGATCACGAGTGTCAGGGATTGGGTTGATGAGGTAATCGTCATCGACAGCGGATCCAGCGATGGAACGGTGGCTGTCGCTGAGCAACTGGGCGCACGCGTTCTCGAGAATGCCTGGCCCGGCTACGGCCCCCAGAAGCGTTTTGGCGAAGACCAGTGCCGGAATGACTGGCTTTTGAATCTCGACGCGGACGAGGAGGTGACCTCCGACCTCGCCGATGAACTTCACCGCATGTTCGCAGACGACAGCTATCTGGCCGCCGATGGTTGGCGGATCATGATCTGCGATGTCTATGCACATGAAGACGGCCCGGCGCCTTGGGCATATGGCTATGACCAAATCCGGCTATACGACCGCCGAAAGGGACGGTTTTCAAGCTCAACAGTGCACGACACGGTCCGCCCCGGGCCTGACGCAGTCATCAAATCGATGAAGGGCATCATCTCGCACCGATCCATTCGTTCACTGGATTTTCAGGTCGGCAAATACAATCGCTATTCCAACATGCAGGTTGCCGACCTGCGGTCACGTGACAGGAAGCTCCCGAGACATCGACTGCTCACGGAATTCCCCGCGGCGTTTTTGAAAGCCTATTTCATCCGCCGCTATCACCGTTACGGCTGGTGGGGCCTGATCCTCGCGATCAATTATGCACATGCGCGCTTTCTGCGCGTGGCAAAAGCTTATGAGGCGGAGCTGCTCAACAACCACGAGCCGCAGCCATAACCAAAGCTCGCACTGACCCAATCGCTATGCTGTTGCCTTTTCGGGCGCCTTGCCGGTTTCGACTGGCGCAGGCCTGTGAACCCGTATCGGCTGACGAATACCGGCAACGTGATTGTACTGATCGAGACGCCGGATGGTTGTTCCGGTCAGCTGATGGCCTCTTGAGAGCACCAGTTCGTGCGTGCCTTCGGTCAAAATGTCATCGACCAACTCATCGCCGGGCTTGAGGGCCCTGATGTAACAAAGCGTAATCTCGCGCTCATCCGTATCCAGCGCCTCACTCAACAGACAGGCGCGCGCGACCTTGAGGAGATCCGGGTCATACTGACGTTTGTTTATGCCAAGCGCCTCGAAGGCAGCGGCATCGACTCCGTTTTCAGGGCTAGCATACCACAAGTCGGTCAGCAACTTCAGGACCCTGGCCGTGAGGGGAATGTCTTTGCCCGTCGGACCATCTTCCGGGAAACCCGATCCGTCATAACCACGGCCGGAAAGATAGAGTACTTCGGCCACTTTCTCCAACTGCGGAATATTCTTCAGGAGATCTCTCGTCTGGCCCGGAGCACCAGCCAGGATTTCCCGCTGGGACTCCGTCAGCGTCTTTGCGGCACGGTATCTCGACAAGATCTCCTTCGGAAGCAGCGCTTCCCCGAGCGGCGAGAACATGATCGCCATCTCAAGTTCCCAGGTCTTTTTCATCTCAAGCACCTTTGCCAGCTTGAGAGCCTGAGGACGCATGACCGCCGTCCGGCGAAATGCCTCCGAATGAAACAGCGAAAGCATGTCGATCAGAAGCTTCACCGATCCGGAGAGAGTCTTTTCAAGCAGTGTGCGCTCAAAAACCATCCGGGAATGGTGCGCGATGCTCGCTTCAATTGCAGAGGACAGCTCCTGTGGCGAACAGGGTTTGGACAGGAACATGAAGACACCTGCCTCGTTCACGGCCTGCTTGAACACTTCGACAGAGTTCTGAGCGGTCAGCATGACGCGCGTTGCGAGGGGCGCATATGTCTCTGACGACTTGAGAAAGCCTGAGCCGCCACGACCCGGAAGATTGGCGCAGGAAACGATAACAGAGACGCCATGATTTTCCTTGAGCCACTTCAGGGCCTCCTCGGATTCATCAAAGGTCTTCACCCTGTACTGGCCAGCAAACAGACGTTCGAAGGCGTCCAGAACCTTCAGGTCGCCATCAGCCACCACAATCTGATTTACGTTTGCCACCATCACTGCCTCCAATTCTCGCAGTGTCTTCAAGTGTTCAGTCAAGCATTCGCTCAACCAAAACACTTCGACGATGCATACAACTCCCCCAGCAACATAAAATTGAACAGAAAATCCCTAACAATTCACCACATCTCATTGATGCAGTTTACTTATTATCGGTAATAATTACGATACGAACTCACACTTCAGCAGCGCTTTTCATCCGTGCAAATTGGCTTATAAGAGCGTCATGCATGATGTTCTGATTGTTGGCGCAGGTCCTGCCGGACTGATCGCCGCCGACGGGCTGTCCTCTTCAGGCCTGAAAGTTACGGTGGTTGACCGTATGCCTTCGCCTGCTCGCAAGTTCCTGATGGCAGGTCGCGGGGGACTGAACCTTACCCACAGCGAAGAGCAGTCGGTTTTGCTGACGCGCTACCGCGAGACTGAACCGTTCCTCACTCCGTTCGTCAATAAGTTCACACCTGAGAACTTGCGCCAGTGGTGCCTCGATCTCGGTCAGGAGACCTTTGCTGGATCAAGCGGGCGTATCTTCCCAAGGGCAATGAAAGCCTCGCCGCTCTTGCGCGCCCTGCTGTCGCGCCTCGCGGAACGTGGCGTTACGCTTCAGACAAGATTGACCTGGACGGGATTTGGCGAGACCGACACCCTCATCTTCGAGGATCCGGAGGGGACCGAGGTCGAGCTCAAGGCCCGTGCGAGCCTTCTCGCCCTTGGTGGCGCGAGCTGGCCCAAGCTTGGTTCAGATGGCAGCTGGGTGTCCAATCTCCATCGCCAGGGCGTTGCGGTCAACGCGCTGCGCCCAGCCAATTGCGGGTTTGAAATAGCGTGGAGTGATTTGCTGAAGGACCGGTTTGCCGGAACGCCGCTGAAACCACTCACGGTCACATTCGGAACAGAATGCGCAAGAGGAGAAGCCGTTCTTTCCGAAAGAGGCCTGGAAGGCGGTGCCGTCTACGCACTCTCGCCCTTAATCCGGCGCGAAATCGAACTGTCCGGCAACGCACGCCTGCTGCTCGACCTGCGGCCCGACATATCAATCGAAAAGCTCACCAGCCGACTAAGCGCAAATCGCGGCAAACAGTCGATCAGCACCTTCCTGCGCAAGGCCGGCGGCCTGTCACCGGTCCAGATATCCCTCTTGCGCGAGGCCGGTCCGTTGCCCGAAACGCCCCAGGCGTTGGCCGAAAGGATCAAGCAAACGCCGTTGACGACAACAGCGCCCTATCCCATCGACCGGGCGATTTCGTCAGCCGGAGGAATTGCTTTAACCGAAATTGATGACCAGCTGATGCTCAAGAAGCTACCGGGTGTCTTTGTTGCCGGCGAGATGCTGGACTGGGAAGCTCCCACCGGCGGATATCTCTTGCAAGCCTGCTTTGCCACCGGAGTTGCAGCCGCTGAGGGCATTGCGAAGTATCTCGATGAGACCAACGATCGAAAGCAGCCTTCATGACCATTCTCTATGTCGATGCAGATGCCTGCCCGGTGAAGGACGAAGCCGTCAAGGTGGGTGAGCGGCACCGCGTCGAGATCAAGATCGTTTCCAACAGCTGGATGCGTCTACCGGAAAGCGATCTGGTGGAGAGAGTGGTCGTTCCCGAAGGACCGGACGTCGCTGACGACTGGATCGCAGAGCGGGCAACCACTGGCGATGTGGTCATCACAGCGGACGTCCCGCTTGCGTCGCGATGTGTCAACACAGGGGCACTGGTGATTTCACCCAATGGCAAGCCGTTCAGGGAAGATGCCATGGGTATGAGGCTGGCGATGCGGAACCTGAATACGCATCTGCGTGAGGTTGGGGAGATCCGGGAGAGTGGGCCCGGGTTCACCAAGGCGGACCGCTCTCGCTTTCTTAATCAACTTGAAACATTGATGCGCGCCGCGAAGCGACAGTCCGAAGGTTAGGTTCTTCGATTACCCAGACGGGCTCGCGAGCCGTCGTCCTGATGACTTGTTTCATTTGAATCGAGCCTCAAGAAAACCGTAAAATTCAATCTTTAATTCTATCGATCCAGGCAACAGGCGGCAAAGCATCAATTCTATGTGAGATACCCAACACCAGCAATGCCTCGCCCTCGCATCTCACTATAAACATATGTTTTGATTTATATTTTTTTCCACCTTCAGAATACTTGAAATGATTTCCGAACGTTTCCAAGCGTATCAATCGACGAAACTATCGCTTGTATTCCCCAACGCAAAACCCTACGTTTCGCGCATCGGCAAGCGTTTTGCCGAACGGGACATGAAATAGACTTGGCGAAGAATTTGGTTTCGGCACACTGCTCATGCCGCGTGCTCTGAATTTCGAAGCTTTTCCGTTTCTAACTGACTGCTCGTTTCAGCGCACTCCCTGAGCAATGTCCCAAGGGTGCGCACAACTTACGGAAAGGTTTCTCCATGCGTGAGAACGGCACCATCAAATTCTTTAATTACGACCGTGGCTTCGGCTTCATCACTCCGGAAAACGGCGGTAAGGACGTGTTCGTCCACATCACCGCTTTCGAACAGGCTGGCATCCCGGCTCCGGAAGAAGGCGCGAAGGTCACTTTCGTTGCAGAAGACGACCGTCGTGGTCGCGGCAAGCAGGCTGCACAGCTTGAAATGGCCTAATGGCTATTCGCTGAACTCTGCCTAAAGAGTTTATGGAAACGTCGGCGATTTCGCCGGCGTTTTTTGTTTTGAGCCACCGACTGAATTTTACAGCCGGTGCTCGCCATCATTTTCCGGGTCATGAGCGTTGCGTAGATCTTCCAGAGCCTGCATGCGCTGCTGACTGCGTTCAGCGTTCTCACGGGTCACTCCGGCAATCAGCACCTCTGCGATCGCCATGAGCGCGGCGCTGGAGTCCCACGGCGATGGAACAGCAACCCGAGCAGGAAGGACAAAGCTTGCGATTTTTCCGATCGGCGACATCCAGCTGTCGGTGATCAGCGTCACCGTTGCGCCCTGTTTGGCCGCCGCCTCCGCAAAGCGGATGATCTCGTTTTGGTAACGCCGGATATCAAAGACGACAATCACATCCTTCGGCCCGATGCCGATAAGCTGGTCCAGCCAGTTGCCTTGCTGCCCAGCAACATGGTTGACGTTGGGTCGGACGATCCGAAGGTGTGCCGCCATATAGCGGGCAAGGGCATCGGTAAAGCGTCCGCCGATCATGTGCAGGATCTTCTTCTCATCGGCCAGCAATCTGATCATCCCGGCCAGCTCCCCTTTTGGAAGGTGCTCGAACGTCTCACGCACGTTTTCAACGAGCTGCTCGACCAGTGGATCATCGCTCTCGGCAGGACCTGAATCCATTGCTGAACTGCGCGCCAACGGCGTGTTCAGCTGGTTCTCGAGCTCCTGCCGCAAACACTTTTGAAAGTCCGCGAACCCTGGAAAGCCAAGCCTTCCGACAAACCGGAGGATCGTCGGGGAACTTACGCCAGCCGCATCGGCAAACTGGGCCACGGTTCCCAGCCCTTGCATGGGATAATTCGCCAAAAGCGCATGGGCTGCCTTGCGCTCGGTGGCGGTGAATTCGTCAAGCCGGTCGTGTATTTCCTCCAGAAGCGGCCGTTCCATGATCTGCCCTTTCTGTATGCGGGTCCGCTCAGAATTTACCCATCCGGCACCACGATTTGTGTTTGACTTGATCGCTTAAAATGTATCAAATCATACAAAATCTGATCGTTAGCGCAATTCTGTAATAAAAAATACAATCGTTAACGGCAGCGCACCAGCGCAAGGGGACAAGCTGATGACCATCGGCATGCCGGCAAATGAAACGTTCGAGCCGGTTACGATTGTGAATGAACATGGGAACGGACCACTTGTGCTGGTTTGCGACCACGCGAGCAATTTCATGCCGGAATGCTACGGCCACCTTGGCTTGTCATCGGAAGACCTTCAGGCACACATCTCTTGGGATCCAGGCGCGCTTGGGGTCTCGCTGCAGCTTTCCAAACTCCTGGACGCACCACTCGTCCATTCGAACGTCTCGCGCCTAATCATCGACTGCAATCGCGAGACCGCAGCAACTGACCTGATCCCGTGCCGCAGCGAGCTGACGGACATTCCCGGCAACGCGGACCTTGACGCAGATGAGCGCACGCGGCGAATTGCGCTCTCTCACACCCCCTTTCACGACGCCATCGACAAGGTCATCAGCGCACGCCAGTCAAAGGGCGTCTCGAGCGCACTTGTGTCAGTTCACAGCTACACGCCCGTCTACAAGGGCAAGACACGCCCTTGGGAAATCGGCCTGATTTATGGCGAAGACGCCAGCCTGGCAAAACCCGCGCTGCAGCTTCTGAACGAGCGCACCTCCTATACCGTCGGTGACAATGAACCCTATTCGCCGGCGGATGGCGTCTATTACACCCTGCACCGCCATGGCGAAGCCCGTGGATTGGTTCCGCTGATGATCGAGATCCGCAATGACGAGATCAGGACGCCGGACGCGGAGGCCGCATGGGCCACAACCCTGGCGCCGATCCTGAAGGGCGCGCTGGCACAGGCAGGGGGCAAATGATGCGCAAGGCAGCCTGCCTCTATGTGAAATACATTGATGCCTTCAACGGCGGACTCGGCCGCATCATGATGTGGGGTATCTTCGTGATGGCCGGCATCCTACTGTGGTCCTCCATTTCCAAGACCTTCTTCAACCCTTCCCTCTGGACCCTGGAAATCGCTCAGTTCGCGATGGTCGCCTATTATGTGTTGGGCGGCCCCTACTCGATCCAGATGGGAGCCAATGTGCGGATGGATCTGTTTTACGCAGACTGGTCACCGAAGAAAAAAGCCTGGTTCGACGCCTTCACGGTGCTGCTGCTGATGTTTTACATCGGAGTATTGCTACACGGTGCTCTGAACTCGACGGCCTATTCGCTTGGCTATTTCGGCAAGGAGCCGCTTGTCTTCTATTGGGATCTTATCGTGGCTTTCGTCACCGGCGGCCCGAGCGCGGCGACTGAGGTAATGGGCTACATTGAACGCAGCCCCACCGCTTGGCGACCTTATCTGTGGCCGGTGAAGGTGGTCATGCTCTTCGGCTTTTTCCTCATGCTTCTGCAAGCCGTTTCCGAGCTTTTCAAAGACATCGCTCGCATCCAGGGAGAGACGATCTGATGTCTTATGAGATGATCGCCCTCCTGATGTTCTCGTCGATGATGTTGATGCTGCTTACGGGTCAGCGCGTCTTCGGTGCCATCGGTGGTATTGCGGCCATTGCGGCCATCGCCCTTTGGGGCACAGGTGGCGGGGACATTCCCTTCTCGGCTGCCATGAAGTTGATGAAATGGTATCCGCTGCTGACGCTACCGATGTTCATCTTCATGGGCTACGTCCTGTCGGAAACGAAAATCGCCGACGACCTCTACAAGATGTTCCACGTCTGGATGGGACCTCTGAACGGTGGACTTGCCATTGGCACGATCTTCCTGATGGTGCTTGTGTCTGCCATGAACGGTCTGTCGGTTGCCGGCATGGCCATCGGTGCGACGATCGCCCTGCCGGAACTCTTAAAGCGCGGCTACGACAAGCGCATGGTGACCGGGGTCATTCAGGCGGGGTCATCTCTTGGCATTCTGGTGCCGCCCTCTGTCGTCCTCGTGCTCTATGCGATGATTGCGCGCGCTCCGGTAGGCCAGCTTTGGCTTGCAGGCATCATTCCAGGTTTGATGATGGCGGCCTTCTTCGTCATCTACATTGCGATCCGCTGCAAGTTCCAGCCGCACCTGGGCCCGGCTTTGCCCAAGGAAGAACGTCAGGTCGACACTGCAGAGAAATACCGGTTGCTGCTTTCCGGCATTTTGCCTGTCGCCATTTTTGCGGCGATGATGGTGCCGTTTGTCATGGGCAAGACGAGCCTTGTGGAAAGCTCCGCCATCGGCGCGCTGACCGCACTGGTTGCCTCCATCGTCAAGCGCCGCATGACACTCCCGATCCTGGTAACCTGTCTGAAGCAGACGCTTGGTATCTCCTGCATGTTCATGTGGATCATTCTCGCAGCCCTCGGGTTCGGCGCGGTGTTTGATGGCCTCGGCGCGGTCAAGGCAATCGAGAACCTCTTTACCGAGCAATTGGGCTTGAGCCCCTGGATGATCCTGATCCTGATGCAGATCTCCTTCCTGGTGATGGGGACCTTCCTGGATGACACGGCCATGCTTGTCATCGTGGCGCCGCTCTACGTTCCGCTTGTGGGCACGCTGGATCTCGGCATGCCGCGGAATGAAGTCCTGATCTGGTACGGCGTGCTCTACACGATCACGACGCAGATCGCCTATATGACGCCGCCCTTTGGCTACAACCTCTTCCTGATGCGCGCGATGGCGCCGAAGGAAATCACAATGCGCGACATCTATGCCTCAATCACACCGTTCGTGCTGGTGATGGTGACCGCCCTGGCGATCGTCATGACATTTCCGCAAATTGCCCTGTGGCTTCCTGACTACGTCTATGGACGGTAAGGCAGCCAGTTGCGGAAACACTATACCGGGAGACAGCAGGGTTGGAATTTGGTGTTCTTACAGAAACAGCAAAAAGGCATGGAACACCACGGATTGTAATCACTCTAAAGGGGAGTATTTGACATGACCAACAGACGTGACTTTCTAAAGAAGGCTGGCGTCGGCACAGTTGCCGCCGCTGGTGCAACCACACTCGCAGCTCCGGCTGTCATGGGCCAGGCTCCAATCAAGTGGCGCATGCAGACCTATGCCGGACCGGCTCTGGCGGAACATGTGGTGAAGCCGGCCATTGACGCCTTCAACAAGGCCGCCAACGGCGAAATGGTGATCGAACTCTACACCGCCGACCAGCTGGTCCCGACCGGTGAGTTGTTCCGCGCAATGCAGAGCGGCACCATCGATGCGGTTCAGTCCGACGACGACTCCATGGCATCTCCGACCGAAGTCACCGTCTTCGGTGGCTACTTCCCGTTTGCGTCCCGCTATTCTCTGGATGTGCCGGTTCTCTTCAACCAGTATGGCCTGAACGAGATCTGGGATGCTGAATACTCCAAGGTCGGCGTGAAGCACCTTTCAGCCGGTTCCTGGGATCCGTGCCACTTCGCCACCAAGGATCCGATCCGCTCACTGGCAGACCTGAAAGGCAAGCGTGTCTTCACGTTCCCGACCGCAGGCCGTTTCATGAGCCAGTTCGGCGTCGTGCCCGTTACCCTGCCTTGGGAAGACATTGAAGTTGCCGTTCAGACCGGCGAACTCGACGGCATTGCCTGGTCGGGCATCACCGAGGATTACACGGTTGGTTGGGCAGACGTGATCAACTATTTCCTGACCAACAACATCTCCGGTGCATGGGCAGGCTCCTTCTTCGCCAACCAGGAGCGCTGGAACGAACTTCCAGACCACCTGAAGACACTGTTGCAGCTCGCCATGGACTCCTCGCACTATTATCGCCAGTGGTGGTACTGGGGCGGTGAAGCCAACCTTCGCGTCGAAGGCACCAAGATGGAACTGACCACGATTCCGGATGAAGAGTGGGCAACCGTCGAAGAAGCGGCCATCAAGTTCTGGGACGAAATCGCCGCTGAGTCCGAGACCAAGGCGAAGGTCGTCGAGATCTTCAAGAAGTACAACGCCGACATGCAGAAAGCTGGCCGTCCGTATCGCTACGGCTAAGCCCTGACTTCAAGCATGATCAGTCCGGGGACCTTGTTCCCGGACTGAGTTCGTAAAGTTTCATATCGTCACGAACAACGGATCAGATCCCAAATGGCTGGCAACCTGACAATCGACGCCCTCAAAGCAGCAGTCTCCGGCGGCGAAATCGACACTGTATTGACCTGTATTGTCGACATGCAGGGCCGCCTCATGGGCAAGCGCTTTCACGCCCAGCACTTCCTCGACAGTGCTTGGGAAGAAACCCATTGCTGCAACTATCTGCTTGCGACCGATCTTGAGATGTACACCGTCGAAGGCTACGCCTCGACGAGTTGGTCCGGCGGCTACGGTGACTATGTGATGAAGCCTGACCTTTCCACCTTGCGCTATGTGCCCTGGTTGGAAGGTACTGCAATGGTGCTGTGTGATGTGCTGGATCACCACACTCACCAGGAAATTCCACACTCTCCGCGCGCCATGCTGAAGAAGCAGATTGCGCGCCTTGCGGAGAAGGGCCTGTCGCCCATGATGGCGACCGAGCTGGAGTTCTTCCTCTTCGAACAGAGTTTCGAGGAGATGCGCAAGTCCGGCTACCGCGACCTCCAGCCGATCTCCGGCTACAATGAAGATTACCACATCCTCCAGACCACCAAAGAAGAGGATGTCATGCGCCCGGTGCGCAATCACCTTTTCCACGCCGGCATCCCGGTTGAAAACACCAAGGGTGAAGCCGAGGCTGGTCAGGAAGAGCTGAATATCAAGTATTCGCCCGCCCTCAACTGCGCGGATTTCCATACGATTTCCAAGCACGCCGTGAAAGAGATCGCCTGGGCGAAAGGCCGTTCCGCGAGTTTCCTGGCGAAATGGGGCAAGGACCGGGTCGGCAGCTCCTCGCATGTTCACCAATCGCTCTGGAATGACGACGGCGAGAATGTCTTCTGTGACCAGAACGGCGAACACGGCATGTCCGAGACCATGCGCAACTACATGGCCGGGCTGATCAAATACGCGCCCGAGTACACCTTCTTCCTGGCGCCCTACATCAACAGCTACAAACGGTTTCAGAAGGGCACATTTGCGCCGACCAAAACCGTCTGGTCCGTTGACAATCGCACTGCGGGCTTCCGTCTGTGCGGAGAAGGCACGAAGGCGCTGCGGGTCGAGTGCCGTATCGGCGGTTCGGATCTGAACCCGTATCTGGCGCTTGCGGTTCAAATCGCTGCAGGTCTCAAGGGCCTGGACGAGAAGCTTGAGCTGGCACCCGCTGCGGCCGGCGACATCTATGAGGCCAACGATGCGGGCGAAGTACCGCATAGCCTGCGCGAAGCACGTCATCTCATGAACGGGTCTGCGTTCCTGCGGGAAGCTCTTGGTGATGCCGTCGTGGATCACTACGTACGGGCAGCCGACTGGGAGATCGAGGAATTCGATCGCGCCGTCACCGACTATGAAATTGCCCGAGGTTTTGAACGGGCCTGATTTTCCGTCCGTTCCTGGACACAGAAGACCGGCCGGGCTTCCGGCCATATGACAACCCAACTGAGCAACCCCGCGCCAGTGGCGCGGCCTTTAGAGGTGCATCATGACTGAAACGATCAAACTCGTTTCACCGATCGATGGATCGGTTTACGCGGAACGTCCTGCTCTGGACGAAGCCGCTGTCGCAAAGGCGGTGTCTGCCGCCCGTTCCGCTCAGCTCGAATGGGCCAATGTGCCGCTCGATGAACGTATCAGCTACTGCCTCAAGGCGCTTGATGTCCTGAAATCCATGAACGACGAAATCGTTCCGGAAATCGCGTGGCAGATGGGCCGCCCGGTCCGCTTCGGTGGAGAGTATGGCGGTGTTGATGAGCGCACCCGCTATATGGCTGGCATCGCAGCAGATGCCCTCAAGGATATCGAGCGCACCGACCGCCCCGGCTTCAAGCGCTATCTAAAGCGCGTGCCGCTTGGCATCGTGATGGTCATCGCACCCTGGAACTATCCTTTCATGACTGCGATCAACACCATCATGCCAGCGCTGATGGCTGGTAACGTTGTGATCCTGAAGCACGCAGCCCAGACACTTCTGGTCGGTGAACGTCTCGCCAAGGCCTTCGAGATGGCCGGCCTTCCAAAAGACGTGTTCCAGAACATCGTTCTGACACATGCTGGTACCGAAAAGCTTCTGGGCTCAGGCGTCATCAACCACGTCAACTTCACCGGTTCTGTCGCTGGTGGCCGTGCCATTGAAAAAGCTCTTGCAGGTACGTTCGCGTCTCTCGGCCTTGAGCTGGGCGGCAAGGACCCGGCGTATGTTCGTGCGGATGCAGATATCGATTATTCTATCGAGAACCTGGTCGACGGCGCGTTCTTCAACGCTGGCCAGTGCTGCTGCAGCATTGAGCGGATCTATGTGCATGAGAGCAAATACGACGCCTTTGTCGACGGGTTTGTTGATCTGACCAGCCAGTACAAGCTCGGCGACCCGCGTGATGAGGCCACGACACTCGGCCCCATGGCTCAGGCACGATTTGCAGCCTGGGTGCGTGAACAGACCGAGGAAGCCCTGCGCAAGGGCGCTAAGGCCAATATCGATACATCCAAGTTCGACATGAACAAGGAAGGCACGCCCTACCTTGCGCCACAGGTGTTGACCGACGTCAACCACCAGATGTCCGTGATGCGGGAAGAGAGCTTCGGACCGGTTGTCGGCATCATGAAGGTGAAGGACGACGAAGAGGCCCTTCAGTTCATGAACGACAGCCCATATGGCCTGACTGCTTCCATATGGACCGAAGACACCGGGGCTGCTGCCGAGATCGGCGACAAGATCGAAACCGGCATGGTCTTCATGAACCGATGCGATTACGTGGATCCGGGCCTTGTCTGGACCGGTGTCAAAGACACCGGCAAGGGTGCAGCCATGTCCGAGATCGGGTTCCACAATCTCACGCGCCCGAAAGCCTATCATTTCAAGGTCGAGCACTAAGCGCGGCCCGTATCAGCTTCTCAATCGAGTGTTATAGCCATGAGCACACTTCCCAACATGAACTGGTCCTACCCGACCGCCATGCGTTTCGGTGTTGGCCGCATCAAGGAACTGGCCGATGCAGTGAAGGCTGCCGGCATGTCCAATCCCCTGCTTGTGACCGATCCGGGCCTTGCAGGTCTGCCGATGGTTGCAGATGTGATTGCCGACCTCAAAAGCGCAGGTCTCAAGGCTGCTGTCTTTTCCGAGGTCAAACCAAACCCGATCGACAAGAACATCGAAGCTGGTGTTGCGGCCTACAAGGCTGGCGGCCATGACGGCGTCATCGCCTTCGGCGGCGGCTCCGGTCTTGATGCCGGAAAGCTGATTGCCTTCATGTCCGGCCAGAGCCGCCCGATCTGGGATTTCGAAGATATCGGCGATTGGTGGACCCGCGCAGACGAAAACGGTATCGCACCGATCGTTGCTGTCCCGACCACCGCAGGCACCGGCTCGGAGGTTGGCCGCGCAGGCGTTGTCACCAACTCCGAGACACACACGAAAAAGGTCATCTTCCATCCGAAGATGCTGCCGGAAACCGTGATCTGCGATCCGCAACTGACGGCCGGCATGCCGCGCATGATCACCATCGGCACGGGCATGGATGCACTCGCTCACTGCCTGGAAGCCTATTCCTCACCCTTCTATCATCCGATGTCGGAAGGCATTGCAGTCGAAGGTATTCGCCTGTCCCTGGAAAACCTGCCCAAGGTCGCGGCCGACGGAAACGACCTGGAAGCACGCGGGCACATGATGAGCGCGGCCGCCATGGGCGCCGTTGCCTTCCAGAAGGGGCTTGGGGCCATTCACTCCCTGTCGCACCCGGTCGGCGCCCTGTATGACACCCATCACGGAATGACCAATGCGGTCTTCATGCCCTATGTGCTGCAGTTCAACAAAGCAGCCATCGAAGACAAGTTTGGCCGCCTGGCCGGGTTCCTCGGCATCGAAGGCGGGTATCAGGGCATCCTCGATACAATCCTCAAGCTGCGCGCTGACCTTGACGTCCCGCATACGCTTGCCGGATTGAATGTTGGCGACGAAAAGCGTGATCTGATTGCAGAGATGGCCATCGTCGACCCGACTGCTGGCGGCAATCCGGTCAAGCTGACCAAGGAAGGCGCGCTGGAGATTTTCGACAAGGCACTCTCTGGCGAAGTCTGATTTTTCGATCAGCGCCTCGATCAATGAAACCCCGCGTCTTCTGGCGCGGGGTTTTTACGTTCTGGTGCCGCGAAACTTCCGGGCAAGATCCCGGAGACGAAACAACTCGTCATCCTCCAGCTCCAGCAGTTCAAAGGACGCAGCGAGGTTTTCGAGATAATCGATGTTCGGCCCGAGATACCCTTCGGCCTGAGCAATTCTGCGTGCGGTTTCGTCCAGGCTCAGCGACGGCAGCAACATGGGATTTTCGCGGTTGACCACAAAAGCCAGCGCCTCAACCGGTCCCTGCTTGGTCGTCAGCGTCAGGAATTCCGGCGCATAGGACCCCAGCAACATTTCCCTGCGCCAGATAAACCGGCTTTCAGTTTCCAGCTTGTCGGCATCAACCCGGAACACGAGACCATTACAGGTGCCGCCAAGATCGAGACCGGCCATAAGCCCGGGACAGTCCGGTGTTCCCCGCGCCACCTCGGAGCGCAGACAAAACCGTCGATGATAGCCTGACAAATGCGCTCGCCTCACTTCCGAGAAATGAAACGCAGGGTCCCACATCAAGGAACCATAGGCGAAGACCCAGATGTCACTACCCCAATGCGCTTGCAGCGTGTTCCAGCGGCAAGCGTCGCGCTCCGCATCGGTCCGGCGCCAATCTGTGGGCAGTCCCTGCGCCCGCATCTGTGCGTCTATGTCGCTCAAGTCCAACGACCTGAAGCGCTATGCCTCCGACGAGATGATCTTGCCGCGCAGGCGCGGGTGATATCTATAGGGGTCGCCGTTGTCCGGCATGATATCTCGATTTCAAAAAGTGTTCATCGCGGGTTCATCCTTGGAACCTTAAGGTCCATGCTGACAAGATTAACCTATTCTTAATTTTACTGTCATCCGCCTGACGCCAGGGCACGCTCTCTGGTATGATGGTTTGGCAAAAATCCTTAATACATGTCGGGTTTTCATGACTAAAGGTACGGGATATCTGGAAGGACATTTAAGTCACTTGTCATCCCTAACAAGGAGGACGAGGCACTGGTTTTTTGTATCTTTTCTTGTCCTCTTCCTGATTCCGCATGCTGGCCGGGCCGCGGTTACAGTTCCTTTCGAGGACGACAGTGACTTGCGCCGCATCGCCGAGACATACCTTGGCGACGCTGACCTCTGGCCCGCAATCCTGAAAGCCAGCGGCCTTGAAACTCTCAGTGACCTTGATCCCGGACAAATACTCACCGTGCCGACCGACGAGGTCTCGGCAGCACGCTCAGCCCTGTCCAGCTCTCTTGTTCGGATCCAGGAAGCCAATGCCATCGGCGCCCAGGTCTTTGCCTACGAGACGATTACCGAGGCTATTTCGCTGCACGACTCCGCTCTCGATGCGGAAAAGAAACGCAATTGGCCGGAAACACTCGCGCTGGCGGTGGATGCGGACAGCGCAGCCGGTGAAGCCTACCTTCTTGCGGCTGAAAACCGTGACAAAGCTGCGGAAGCCCGTTTGAGCGACCGGCAGGGATGGGTCGAGGGACAACGACCGGAAGATCTCGGCTGGGACGATCGCGAACTGAACGCAATCCTGGTCGAGGAAGAGAAGGTGCGCACCCTTTCCCGCTCCACCGCCCAGATCACCTTCCGCGATTCAGGACGCCTGCGTCTCAACGCCAACTCTCACGCTGTTATTCAGCGCATGCGCGTTGATCCGTTGAAAAAGCGTGAGGACGCCAAGGTCAGCCTTGTCGAGGGAGATTTTTACGCTCTGCTGGGCGGCAATTCGAACCGCAAGAGCCTGGAAGTCGATGTCCCGGATGTCAGCGCCAAGATCGATTCCGGAGATTTTTGGGTCCGGCAGGATGTGAGCGGCGCCAAGTTCACCAACTACGATGACGAAACGGTCGAGATCTCCGCGAGGGGGGGACAGGTTTCCCTTGGACGCAACGAAGGTGTCGTGATCCGCGCGGGTGAAAACCCAAGGGCGAAAATCAACGTTCTGACGTCGCCGGTCCTGCAAGCGCCCAGTGACGACGGGCTTGTCTTCAACGCCTCCGCGAACCTTTCCTGGCAGGCGACAGATGGAGCATCCGGCTATTGGGTCGAGGTTGCGCGAGATGCCAACTTCAACCAGATGGTGGACTCCGCATCAGGATTGGTGGAGCCCCGCTTCGCACTTAATGAACTTGGGATCGGCGCTTATTACTGGCGGGTTGCAGCGCTCGATCAATTTGGCCTCCCGGGCCGTTGGAGCCTGCCCTACCGTTTCACCATGCAGATCGACCGGGCGCCGCCATTTCTGCGACTGGAAACGCCGCAGTCGGACATCATTTACCGCGATGCGCAGATCGAGCTGAAAGGCGAGACGGAATCTGGAGCAACAGTTCGCATAGATGGCGCCCTTGCTGACGTTTTCGAGGATGGAAGCTATCGCTTCGACCTTACGCTGAAAACGGGGAAGAACCTTCTGACTCTCGTCTCCAGGGATCCAGCTGGCAATGAAACGCGTCTTACCCGCGAGATTGTGCATATGCCCGATGCCAAGGCCGAGGTGAGTTTCGACCCGTCGATCCCTCAGCTTTCAGTCCGCCATTTCCTGGCCAAGGAAGCCGAGATTTCACTGTCGGGAAGAAGCGAAGCCTCTGCCTTGATGCAAGTGCTTGGCGAAGACGGCTCCACGCGGACCGAAACGAGAAGCGATGAGACCGGCGCCTTTGCTTTCACACTGCCGCTCAAGGCGCCCAGCGAGATTTTCACACTTCGGATCACCAGCAGCTCTGGCTTTCAGACGACTGACAGTTTTGAAGTTACGCGAGACCAGGAACCTCCCCAAGTCACACTGGATGCCCCACTGCCCCGCCTGACCTCGGTCGAGTGGCTTGCCCTCCGTGGTCAGATCTCAGGTGCGGAACGTCTCACGCTCAATGGACGGGACATTCCGCTATCCGAAGGTAGGTTTGATGAGGTCATCACGTTGACGGATGGTCGCAATAACATCGAGATGTCTGCACAGGATCTGGCAGGTAACATCAAGGTTGAAAACTGGACCATCACGCTAGACCAGGCGCCACCAACCTATGTCAGCCACGACCTGAAAGCGGTCTCAGGCGGACGAATAAACATCGAAGTCAAGGCGGAAGATGCCAACGGCCTGGCGAAGGCCGCGCCGTTTACCCTTTTGGCAAACGGCGAAGAAGTTAACGGTTTCTTGCGCTACAACAAGCTCAGCAGAAGTTACAAGGGCGTGGCGACTGTGGCAGATGCCCAGGCGATCCGTCTCGACGGGATCGAACTGCAAGACGATGCGGGAAACCGAGCGAGGGTTCGATTGAAATGATGGGGATGGTCGCTGGTATGTATCTTGTCAAAGCGCACCTTGGAAAAGCTGGATACGCCCTTAGGCGCAGATGTCCACTCGCGACCGGGTTGGCTTTCCTCGCATCGTTCTGTGCAAGCCCGCTCAACGCGCAGACGGCCAAGCCCATCGACGTACCACTTCTTGTCACCTATGGCATGGAAGCCCCGACCCGTGAAGGTGACCCGACGCATCGCCAGGTGATCTACATTGAAGTTCCTGCTGATCTGAAGGAAAGGCTCTACATTCGCCTGTTCGATCCGGACACCGGCGGAGATCACGACCTTGTCTACAGCCAGGCCGACACCACAACGCGCTTCATGCTGTACGGCGGCGACGGCGCTTTCTCCGGTGATACCGCGACAGGGCGCGACATCTCGGAAGAAGAACTCAGCGGCGGCACGCTTCTGACTGAAAAGTCCTACGCCGATGAAGCGCGTTTCGATAATCAATGGACGAATTTTGCGTTCATCTCTGCCGACCAGGGCGAAGAGCACGACGGCAAACGGATTTTTCGGCTCGTAGTTGATGGTGCCACAGGCAACGATGGAAACCTCTATGGTGTGGCCGTCAGCCTCCGCGACCGACGGCAGGTTGATGTTCCCGGATCCAAACTGACATCCTACGCACCGACGATCCGCGTACCCGACACTGAAACACTGACCGAACTGCGGTTCACCGCACCTGAGGGTGCGACCAGCCTCGCAATTGACAACTTCGACGCAGCTCATGGCAAGGTATCCCTCACGACCGCCTTCAGATCCGTTGATCTCACG
Source organism: Roseibium sp. (assembly GCF_039982295.1). Classification (GTDB taxonomy): domain Bacteria; phylum Pseudomonadota; class Alphaproteobacteria; order Rhizobiales; family Stappiaceae; genus Roseibium. Next base: position 7,015 of record NZ_JBDWYP010000052.1, on the reverse strand, counting down.
CCATCCGGTCAGGATGAGTGGCGCACGGACGACGTGGAGCTTACATCAGACGAGCTCGGCAAGCCGGCCGCTGTCACATTGTCAGGCGGCAATGAGATTCCCAATGACGCGACCTTCTTCATCACCGTCCGTGCGGACCGGTTGCTGCCTCTGGACCTGCCGCCGTTCAACTGGATCCCCAATCACAGGCCTCAAATCGAGGCGTCTGCAACGGTTCTCGACGGCTGTCGCGCAGTCGCCTTTGATGCCAGTGGCACCACTGATCCTGATGGTGACAGGCTCTCCTATCTGTGGCGTTTCTCGGATGGCAGCACTTTAAGCGGCCCTGCCGTCGTCAATCACTACGAGACGCTCGGCACTTTCATCGAGCGCCTGGAGGTAACGGATTCCTCGGGACAGATCGGCAATGGCAGCGCTCAAAACCTGGACGTGCTGATCCGAAACGCCCCCATCCCGCGGATTTCTGTTCCTGATGTTGTCGCAGCAGGTGCAAGCGTCACCCTGGACGGTAGTGGCTCCTCGTCTGACGAGGCAGAGATTGAGCGTTTCGATTGGCATTTCAGCGATGGTGTCAGGGCTCATGGTCCTCAGGTTGCGCGTATTTTCGAAACGCCGGGCAATTATCAGGCGACGCTCAGCATTACAGACAGCTCGGGCCACGCCTGCGACTCCGCGCGATTGACGACCTCCATCCGGGCCAATGCTGCGCCCGTTGCAGAAGCCGGCGTGAACCAGCGGACCGAAGTGGGAACCGTCCTGCGTTTCGATGGAAGCGCCAGCCATGACATCGACGGGGAGATCACAGCTCACGTTTGGGATCTCGGCGATGGGACGCGTCTCTCGGGCGCGACGGTGGAACACGCCTTTGAACAGCCGGGCACCTATGAGGTCGAGCTTCGCGTTACGGATGATGCGAACGTTTCTAACAGCACCGCTTCAGACAGGCTCAAGGTCTTCGTCAACACTCCACCGGTGGCCCTTGCAGGCACTGACCGTAATGTGGCGGTCGGCGAAGTCATCCATTTCGACGGCTCCAGTTCTGCCGACGCCGATGGAGAGCTGATTTCCCACACTTGGGACTTCGGTGACGGTGTCAGCGGCACCGGCGAGCACGTCGACTACGCCTACGGTACACCGGGCATCTACAACGTCCGCCTGACGGTCGAGGACAATTCCGGCACCGAGACCCGCATTGCCACAGACACGCTGCAGGTTCGGGTCAACGCAGCTCCAGTCGCCGACGCCGGCCCGGATCAGCTCGTCACGGCCAGTTCCGTTCGCTTCGACGGGACCGCGTCATCTGATGCCGACGACAAGATCGCGACATACCACTGGGACTTCGGCGACGGTACAACCGGCGAAGGTCCAAATCCGGCACATGTCTATGCCAGACCCGGTGAATTCATTGCCCGCCTGACCGTGACGGATGCCTCCGGCACTCTTCGCGACAGCGCCCGTGACACCGTCACGATCGTGATCAACACCCCGCCGATCGCTGATGCCGGTCCGGATCTCGTAGGTTCACCCGGTGAGGAGCTGATCTTCCAGGCAAGCCGGTCTCTCGACCCCGACGGGGACATCGCCTCCTACGAATGGGATTTCAAAGACGGCAATCTCGGCAATGGCGAGGTCGCAGCCCATACCTTCATCGAACCAGGCCGATACTTCGTCCGCCTGAAAGTCACCGATGACACCGGTCATGCGAAGGCGGTCGACTATGATGAGACTGAAGTGTTCATCAATGCAGCGCCGCTTGCCGACGCAGGAGAGGACATTCGGGTCGCACCAGGTCAGCGCTTTACCCTCGACGCAGGGCGCTCAAGTGACACCGACGGCACGGTGACCGACTTCCGTTGGGACGTCACAGGGATCGATGAACCCTTCTATTCGGAACAGCTCGAGCTGAGCCTGGATGAACCGGGAACCTACACTGCGACACTCACTGTCTCCGACGACAGCGGTGCAGAGAACAGTCTTGCTGAAGATCAGGTCACCATCCGCGTCAACCACGCGCCCGTGGCCGACGCGGGAGATAATGTCTTCACCGCAGACAGTCTGATCCTGTTTGATGGTGGTGCGTCGGTCGACGCCGATGGCGATGGCCTGACATACACCTGGGACTTCGGCGACGGCCAGAGCGCGACCGGCGCCCAGGTCGCCCATACCTATGCAGCCGGCGGCAACTATCCCGTGATCTTGACCGTCAGCGACGGCACCGGACTTGCCAACGGCTCGGATCGCGACGCCATGAGCGTAACGATCAACAATGCCCCAATCGCTGTCGCAGGCGACAATGCCCGGATCTGTACCGGCGATATTCTTGTCCTTGATGGCAGCAAATCCCGCGACCCGGACGGCGGTGTCCTGAAGTTTGCATGGGACTTCGGAGACGGCGAGCAATCCGACATCGTCAACCCGACGAAGACCTACCGCCGCGGTGGTGTCTATCCCGTGACCTTGAAGGTCACTGACAGCTCGGGCCTTGCCAACAACAGCGCCATCAACAGCCTTGCCGTGACGGTGGACCAAGCCCCGATTGCGGACGCGGGTCCTGACCTCAAGGTCTGCGCCAATACGGAAGTCTTCTTTGATGGCACCAAGTCATGGGACGCGGATGGCGTCGTCAATCGCTACCTTTGGGACTTTGGCGACGGCGGGTCCTCCGGCGGCGACAAGCCCAAGCATGTCTATCGGCGCGCGGGAACCTATAGAGCGCAGCTCACCATCGAGGGCGATCAGGTCGGCCAGTGCGATATCCGTGCGACGGACGAACTCACCGTAGAGGTCACAGCAGCACCTGTGCCGCGGATCGAGGCGCTCTCGGCAGTTCCTGTCGGCGTTCCTGTCTCCTTCGACGGGTCGACCTCCTATCTCGATGACGGCGCTGTCACAGGCTGGACCTGGGACTTCGGTGACGGCACCAACCCGGCAGAAGGTGCTCTGCAGACGCATGTGTTCAACGAGCCAGGCGACTATCGCGTTGCCTTGAGCGTTGACAGCACGGCTGCCTCCAGTAAGTGCCGCCAGATCACCGGCTATCATCGGATCACCGTCAATGCAGCGCCGATCGCGGAGGCAGGCGAGGATATCATCGTCGGCGTCAACGAGGAGCTGGTGCTCGACGGCTCCGGGTCCAGCGACCCTGACGGGGCCCTGGCAGACTACTCCTGGGCACTTGGCGACGGTACCATCCTCAAGGGCGTCTCGGTTCGCCACCGCTTCCGTGAGCCGGGCCGCTACGAGGTCGAGCTGACTGTCAGCGACACCTCAGGGCTTGCCAATTCGAGCGCTCGAGACACGCTGACCGTGATCGTCCATGACGGCGTTGCGGCCGTGCTCGATGCGCCGGATGCGGTCTGCGTCGGCGAAGAGGTCACCCTGTCGGCTGCGCGCTCCACAAGTCCGGAAGCGCCGATCACCGGTTTCGACTGGTCCTTTGGCGATGGCACCAGGTCCAACTCCGAAAACGTCACAAAGCGGTTTGTGTCGCCAGGCAAGTACAATGTCACGGTCCTTGTCGATGACGGCATGGGCCGCGCGTCAAGCCAACGCGAGGCGTCGAAAGTCATTCTGGTCAACCGGCCGCCGATTGCCGTTGCCGGGCACAACCGTCTCGTCTGTCCCGGCGTTCCGGTGCGCTTCGATGCCTCTGCCTCAAGTGACCCTGACGGCCGGATCGCGACCTACGCCTGGGACTTCGGCGATGGCGCCAGCGCAAGCGGCTCCGCGCCGGAGCACAGCTTCGACCGGCCGGGCACCTACGAGGTCACGCTGAAGGTCACAGACAGCTCCGGATCGGCCTGCAACGTCCGCGAAGACACGTTGACTGTCACCGTGAACGCCCCGCCTGCCGCCGACGCCGGGCCCGACCGTCAGGTCTCCGTCGGTGGTGCGAACGACGCGGAGATCTTCAGCGCCTGGCGTTCGTATGATCCCGACGGCACCGATCTGGATCACGTCTGGGCCTTCGGCCCCGACGGTCAGCGCCGCGGCGAGCGGGTGTCCCACAGCTTCAGCGCACCGGGAGACTATGAGGTCAAGCTGACGGTCTCTGACGGCACGGGGCTTTCCTGCGGCAGCGCATCTGATACGATGCGCGTCAAGGTACAGGCTCGCGAAGCATATTGATAAGGTTCGCACCCTGTCGGGCGGGGACTCCACATCATGAAACTGACGCTGCGCAAGAAGCTGCTGCTCTTCTCTGTTGCCATTGCCGTATTACCCTTGCTGATCGCAGGGGAGACCCTGATCCGCATTGCACGGGACGAACTCAAGAGCTCGGCCAATGACCAGCTGACCGCCACGGTCCGCCAGGTCAGCGAGACCATCGACAACGTCTACCGCGATGCCTGGCTGTCGCCGCTATCCCTGATTGCCAATGCCATCGATGACGACAGTCTCGGCATTGACGCCAAGATCGCCATGCTGACCCTGGGCATTGCCGATCTGCCCGATATCGTCGCCTTGCAGATCACCGTCGAGGGCAGCGAGAAACCGCTTCTGGTCACGCGGGAAGGCTTCAGCAACACCCTGCAGGAGGCAGGACTTGATGCCAACGAAATCCTGCGTGTGCCTCCGCAGACCATCGCGGCCTATCTGACCGGCAAACATGCGATCGACCGGCAGGCGCTCCACCCGGAAGGATCCGGCGTCTGGCTGGCGACCTTGATCCTGCCCTTGAAGAAGCCTCTCAACGGCCGCCCTGCAACCCTCTCGGCCCGGATCGATCTCAGCCGGTTGAAAGACTATGTGCTGTCTCACGCCTTCACCCGAACAGGCACGATCACCATCGTCGATGGCCAGGGCAACGAGGTGCTGGGCCATGGCGCCCAGGATCTCGCCGAGTTCGATATCGTCCGCGAGGCCACAGAGCTGCTGGCGCTTCAGGCCGGTGTCACCTCGGTCACCCCCTACGCCCGGCCCAATGGCGAAGTCATGCTCGGCGCCTTTGCGTTCCCCCGGCCCTTCGACTGGGCGGTGATCGCGGAGCAGAGCGAGGCCGCCGCCTATTTCACCATCGACGTCATGGTGCGCAACCTCCTGCTCTGGGTCGGCGCGGGCCTTACCGTGGCCGGCCTTGGCGCGGTTCTCTTTTCCCTCGGCATCTCCCGCCCGATCCTGAAAATCGGGCAGGCGGTCATAGAGGTCGGCCAGGGCAACTTTCAGGCCCGGGTCGATGGCGTCAAAAGCCGGGACGAAATCGGCGATCTTGCCACCCGGATCAACGACATGATCGTTCAGATCAACGAACGCTTCCAGCTCGCGAAATTCGTCTCCCACGGCACCATCGACGCCATCAAGGGCTCGGATCAGGCCGGCGTGCGCCTCGGCGGGTCGCGCAAGAGGGTCGCCATCCTCTTTGCCGACATTCGCGGCTACACCGCCTTTTCGGAAAGCCGCGAACCGGAGGTGGTGGTCGAGGTTCTCAATCACTATTTCGCCAACCAGGGCGAGGCGGTCTCGCGCAACAACGGCGATATCGACAAGTTCGTCGGCGACCAGGTGATGGCCATCTTCCAGGGCCCGGACATGAGCGCCGACGCCCTGAAATGCGCCGCCGAGATCCAGGACATCATGGAGCGCTCGGCCGCCGAGCACCCGGACTGGCAGCTCGACATCGGCATCGGCATCGATGTGGGCGACGTGGTGGTCGGAGCCATGGGCAGCCCGGAGCGGATGGACTACACGGTGCTCGGCGACCATGTGAACCTTGCCGCCCGCCTGTGCTCTGCTGCCGCCCCCAAACAGACCATGATCTCCAACGCGGTTTACGAAGAGACGCGGCATCTGCCCGGCTTCGCCTTCCCGCCGCTGGAGCCGATCCGCGTCAAGGGCAAGGCCTCGGAAATCAAGGTCTATGGCGCAGAGCGAAGCATCAGCGCGCAAGAGCCGCCCGCAGAAAAATCCTCCGCGTAACGCCACCAGCACAAAATCCGCCGCAGGATTTCTCCCCGGCGTTTTGGCAAGATCCCGGACCTTTCGGTCCGTCGCTCCGGGCCGGTCAGGCACGGAAGTGGCGAGGCGCGTCAGGCTTTGCCTGCGCAGCCGTGTTCTAAGTGTTTCTTCGGCAAAAGCTGTCACGCCTCGCCCGGGCTTTCTGTCATGAAAGCTACGGATCCGCTCGTCGAACAGGCACTATGACCTTTTCAAGTCACCGCAAGGCGCCCTCCGGGACCGAACCACTCCCCTCGGACCCTGCGGGACCCCGAGGATGACTTCCACCGGACCTGCCAAGACGCATGCGTTACCTGCGCCTCCCAGCCCCGCCCGGCTCGCCCCTCCCCGGCGGACGGTCCGCCAGAGGCCCGTTGAGCGAGCACACCTGAAGTATACGACAGGGTCCTGGGGGTGGGGATAAGTTATTTTTTGGGGTGATGGATGAGTGGGTTGGTTGAGGGGGATATTCACGCTTAGTGGGTGCAGAGACACTTCCGGCCCAAACTGGTCTTCTGGATGCCATCATATCGCTACGCTGCAGCGCCGAAAAGCAGACATAGAATTCACCGCTTTAGCGACGCCAAATCCTAAACAGCCGAACTAACTAAGTTCGGCAACCTTCGTGTTACATGACGACAAGCTTAGTAAGCTATTTCGTTTTCCGCGATCAGCACATAGTTACCAAAAGCAACCTAATTCTGTGATCGACTTGGCAGTTTAGCGACCACTTTATGACAAAGAGCTTGTCGCACAATAGGCCTGCTTTTCGTGGGTAGGCGTGTGCGGGAATGCCAAACTCAATCTTTGATCTTTGACCATGGGTGACAGATATTGATTTCGGAACGCATCGGGGCTGCGATCAACCAGAGATGCTATAGCCTGCAGTGTTATGTAGTGATCTTTGCAAACATTCAGAACGACCTCCTCCATCAGAGGTTTTGAACCGCCCCGGGTTTGCCGGAGGCTGTTTGGTTTAAGTTATGCTGCCACCGCCGGTTGATCCTGCGTGGCGTAGTATCGTTCCTCCGCTTCAGCCGGAGGGATGTTTCCTATGGTCTCCAGAAGACGCCGGTGATTG
>NZ_JBDWYP010000051.1:0-125491 GCF_039982295.1 Roseibium sp. | reverse complement strand
ATCGGTTGGATAACGCAGATGGTCCCGGTTATGCTGCCGGCGAGTGATATCATCCCAGGGCATTCGATCCTCCATCTTCTAGACAAAGACGGTTGAATCACAACCCTTTGATATCACTCAACTACTTTTAAATCCGGCTCTTAGGTGGGCGGGCTCGCGAGATCGGCGGCGCGCAAGAACTCGGTTTTCATCAATTCTACGACCAAGACATAGTTACGAATGCTGACCGACCCGCGTTCAGTGGCGTCCAAAGATTGAGAGACCAATATGTTGTTGGCGAACTTATCTCGTATCTTGTCGAGATGGACATATCCACCGAGGTCTTTTCATTCGCTTCCACCGCGTCTCCCGACGAGTTTGCCTATATGACGGAAGCACATGCCGCGGAGCTCCGGGTTGTGGACGACCCGGGGGCGATGAAACCTTGGGACATACTTCCGCTGGCTTCAGGACTAATGATCGAGTCCCGCTCAGTGGACAAGCAGAAAGCAGTTCGTTTCTTTTGTCTGTCGCGCGAGACAGGCCGGGTGCACGTTCAAATCATGAACGCGTCTGACGACGGTTCTCAACGATTGACGAACGAGTATGCACAAGGAACACTCGACAAATTTTTCTTCCCCAGACTGGGCACCTTCGAAAGCGAATTGAGGTATCCGGAAGCGAAGGCGCAACCGTTGCGACTTTCGTTCAATCGCGTCCTGTCCGAGCCTGAAAGCGGTTTCCACGTAAACTTCGACTTCACAATGTCTGAGGCCGAATTCAGGGCGGTTCCTGGAGCGAACCATCTCTATTTCTGGCCGGGTCACGCGTATGTTCTGGATGTCAATTTCTGGGGGCAGTTCGTCGCGTCCAAAATTCCCGCCAGAATGGATTCCATTCTAACTCAAATTGTTTTGGATAATTGCGTATGAGCTTGCGTTTTGTTCTGGCCGCATTTCTTTGGCTCTCGCCGGGGGCAATCGTCCACGCGGAGGGCATGGACTTCAAATTCGTAGGCAACGGTGGGAATTGTTACCACGGCTGCGCTTGGGCCATCGCAGAAGGTGAGATCACCGAGGAAACACCCGCGAAATTTACTGAATTCGTCAAGCAGGGTGGGACAGGGCCAATCATGTTAAAATCCACTGGAGGAACCGTCACCTCGGCCATGAAACTGGCTCGATTGATCCGCGCGGCTGGGATGGAAACGATGATTGGCACATCGGCTCCTTACTATAATAATTGGTATGAACCGAAGAAGGGGGGCGCTTGCACGGATGCCTGCGCGATTGCGTTTCTTGGTGGAACACAAAGATTGGTGGGCTTAAAAACCCTCAACCACGAGTTATCCGGTCGGCTGTCATTTGATCGCCTGAATGGCGCCGAGATCCTCGAAACTATTGCTGAAACCAAACTAACAGGCGAAGACCTTCTGCAAGAACAGGTTGAAATCGGGCTTTTCGTCAACTTTCTCCTGGAAATGGGTATAAGCTCTGAGGTCTACGCCAAAATGGCGGCACTCGCTCCGGGGGGAAAATTCGAGCCGTCGGATCAAGAGGCCCGTGATCTGCGTATCGCGACAACAGTCGACGCCGAACATCCTTGGCGTCTCGACCATTTGGCTTCCGGCCTGATGGCAAGGACAGGTGAGCGTGGAGAGATCGATGGCCTTTGGGCATTCTGCTACAAAGAGACCTTCCTCCTCGCGCGCACGTTTTCGAAGGCGAACGAAGCAGGAGAACCATGCACTGACGATTTCTGTTACTCGGTTGATGGCATTGCTGACGTGTTCGAAGGCGCCAAGCTAAACGTTGGAAAGATGTCTTACCCCATACGCTATGCACAGACTTTGCGAGATATGTCAGACGGTATCAAGTTATTAGTCAGCGCCGCCGTTCCGCGTCAAGCTCTGGAAAGCCTGCCTGCTGCAACGCAGGTGACGATGTCACCTGCGGTTGACAGCCGCGTAATGAATGCCGCAGCTACTATTTTTAAGTGGGAGTGGGGATCGGAATTCGATCCGAGGATTATCGACCTGGTCCTGAAGAATTGCGTCAGCGGCTGAGGCTATTCTTCAGCAGGTAGCCTCATAGTCGATAAAAGCCCGGAGACTGTCGCCCAAACCTTCAAGTAGAAGCTCCTGCCGAAGTCCCGCTGCATACGGCAAGAGAAGGCATGCATACCTTGATGCAGTCTCCCCCAAACTCGCTTCGACCACATTTCTATCGCAAGTCTCTGCTTCAACGCAGACCGCAATGTCATCGAGATTGCTTACAAGCGTGATAACGTCCTGCTGAGTCTCGGCGGCGTCCGCACTGGTCGCAACCATGTTTTCAACGATTGCTTCGATAGTGTCCCGCTTCACCGCCACCCCTTGGAGTTGCCCAAGTTTGAGCTTCGCAAATTCGATCGACAGGCGCCTTTGAATTGCGAGCATGTCGCCAGAGTTGAAGGCTGTGACCACACTGACGGCGGTATCTCGCTTTGTCTGTTGAATCTGTTGAAGGTAGGACATTACCGCAATAGAAAGCGAGACGATTACGGTAATGTTCGCCAAGATGGTCGTTACATCGGTAACACGCCTTATCGAGCACATGTGCCACTCTTGGGTATGTAAGCGATTCCATCTTCGACCCTGACACCGTCAATAGTCAAACAACTGAATTGCTCGGCGGTGAAAGTGATGACATCGTCCAGACGAGTGTTTTCCCCAGTGCTTTGAATCTTGCTGACGCCGCCATAGTTGCTTTTGCCGGCAGTGGCGCCCGAAAAGGGATCCGGATTTGGGCAGGATGCTACATGGATAATAATGACTGGTGATTCGGAAGCGGCGTAAGCCTTGGAATGCTCTAAGATACAGAACGCCTGTTCTGCGCTCACAATCCATGCATCGCCTGCAGCAATTGCCGGTGTCGTGGCGAACGCAGAAAGAGATAGGGAAAGTGCTTTAGTCCAGAAATTGAGTATTCGACTCATACCTCAAGTGTCCCTCTTTCGAAAGGATTGAAGAGGCGTGGGCTCGATTGGTCAAGAAAAAACTCGAACGAAGATGGAGGCTCGAAGGTCTTAGGGTCAGGATCATAACCAATAAATAACGGAAAGCCGCCGGGGCGATGGCCGAGAGAAGAACTGCAGGCATCGGTCCGAGCAGGTCGCCACACACCTCCGATACATCAGTTTGCCGAACCTGACCTTAGTCCGGTTGCAGCGCTTGTTGCCACGTTTGTCATATCTGACTGGCGTTTTGCGCTATTTTCAGTCTGGAATGCAGGCGCGTGTTCCTTTGTTTTTCAGATCTTCTCTAAGCCAGAGAAGCGTGATTGCCGCAATCCCCGGGCAGCAAGTCGACCTTTGGCAAGCTATTGAGTGCCGCCCGTGCACCGACCCAATCGCACTGTGGACCTGTGGCCACCCCAGTGCTGCGATTTGCATGAGTCGCCGCTTCGGTGTCGCGGCGTCCTGGCTGAGGGCTAAGGTCTGTTCTAGGCCGAAAGCTGCTGCAAACATTGCCCCAACGAATGTCGGCCTAGGTAAGCGAAGCAACAGGAACGAGCAATCCGCCCTCCTGGCCACTCCTGCCTCCCTCTCCGCCCCCCTTGCAAAGACCAAAACAGGCATCTGCTCCGGACGTCTTGCCGCAATTGCCACCTGCCGCTGGACGCGACACGGATCAGCGCGTATACGACACGCGCGCCCAAGACGATGGCAAACCGTCTTTGCTCTCCGTTTAGACTGACAAAAGGCTCAAGGCCCATGATCCACGGTCTCTCCCGTCCGAAGAACCAAATTCGCTGGCTGCTGCTGGAAGGCATTTCGCCCACCGCCACCGCGATCCTGGAAAAGAACGGCTACACCAATTTTGAAGTGCTGAACACGGCGCTGGACAAGGACGCCCTGATCGAAAAGATCAAGGGTGTGCATATTCTCGGCATTCGCTCGCGCACCCAGATCACCGAAGAAATCCTGGAAGCGGCCAACACTCTGGTCGCCGTCGGCTGTTTTTCCGTCGGCACCAATCAGGTGGACCTGGAAGCGACCGTCAAGCGCGGCATTCCGGTCTTCAACGCGCCGTTTTCCAACACGCGCTCGGTGGCTGAACTGACGATCGCCGAGATTGTCATGCTCATGCGCGGGGTTTTCACCAAGTCCTCAGCCGCGCACGAGGGCAAGTGGCTGAAGTCCGCTGCCGGCTCCCATGAAATGCGCGGCAAGACCCTGGGCATCGTCGGCTATGGCAACATCGGCACGCAGGTTGCCAACCTCGGCGAAGCCATGGGCATGCGGGTGATTTTCTCCGACATGACCGACAAGCTTCAGCACGGCAATGTCACGCCGACCGAGAGCCTGGATGAATTGCTTGCGCAGTCGGACGCGGTGACGCTGCACGTTCCGGACACCGCCGAGACCCGCAACATGATCACGGCCACCGAGATCGCGAAGATGAAGAAGGGCGCCTTCCTCGTCAACAATGCGCGCGGAAAAGTGGTCGATCTGGACGCCCTCGCGGCCGCATTGAAATCCGGGCATCTGGCCGGCGCTGCCATCGACGTTTTCCCCGTGGAGCCCAAGTCCAACAACGACGAGTTCATCAGTCCGCTGCGCGGCCTTGAGAACGTCATTCTGACGCCTCACGTGGGCGGCTCGACCGAAGAGGCTCAGGCCCGCATCGGCGAGGAAGTCTCCAAGCGTCTGGTCGAGTATTCCGACGTCGGATCGACCGTCGGCGCTGTCAACTTCGCCGAAGTTCAGCTGCCCAAGGGCACGGACGCCACGCGTTTCATCCAGGTACACCACAACGCACCGGGCGCCATGCGCACCCTGAACGATCTCTTCTCCCGGCACGATTTCAACATCTGCTCCCAGTACCTGCAATCCTTCAAGGATATCGGCTACGTGGTGACGGACGTTGACAGCCATGTGGAAGATCCTGAAGCGATCCTCGAAGAAATCCGCGCCCTGCCCAACACCATCCGGGCCCGGCTTCTGAACCGCGTTTGATCCAGGGTTCGTCGAGATCAAAGTCAAAAGCCCCGGCAAATGCCGGGGCTTTTTTTTCATTCAGCAAGCTCTCTGCTTACTCCGCAGGCTCGACGACCAGAAGCAGCCGTGCGGCATCGCCCTCGCCCTGATGTGGTGACCGGTGCAAGAGCCCGCAGATCTCGTCATCCGACCAGCGCGCCCCCCTGAACAGCCCAACCGCACCTGTCGCCATACGCTTGTGACAGGCCGGATCGGCGGCATCAGCTTCAGCGACATATTCCGTGCCTGCATCGCGATAGCTGCACAGAAGACGCGCCCGTACCTGATCGACATGAAACTTGGGACACATCGTCCCGCTGGTGACGTCCAGGCGGATCCGCACATAACGAACGTTCAGGATCTTGCCGACTGCAAGCGCAAGGCTCCCCGCATCCTCAATCAGAAATTCCCTCTCTGGCGAGGACTCGAGTCCGGCCATTTCACAGGCATGAAGGAGCGCAGCCTTGGCCAGATGCCCCGGAACAACCGTCCGAAGTGAGGGCAACGCGTCCTCGGCAAGACTGTCGATCCAGCGCTGAAAATCCGGATCAACGGGTCGTTGCCAGATGGCTGCAGCAACGCCAGGCTCGGCGATCTGATGCAGGATTTCCTGCTGGCGGCTGCACAGCACATCGCACGCAACAGAGGGCTTCCATGACGCAGCAACTGCGCCCTCCTGAGCGGAGACATGAAGCGCTTCGTGCATGCCACTCATGCCGCCGCCTCGGACCGCTGGTAGGAAGGGAACGGATCGGCCAGACCGGCAAATGCGCCAAGGTCATCACCGGCCTCTTCCGGGAGAACACAATCGTCCAGCCATTGCTTCAACTGCGGCCAGTCGATCCCCGCACCAATGAATACGATCTCCTGACGCCGGTCACCGAAAGGCTCCACCCAGAGCGACCTGGCGTAGGTCCGGGCCCGCTCGTCGTCCGGCCAACGCTCCTGCGGGATCGACGCCCACCAGCTTCCAAGCGGACTGACGCTCGACAGGGCGCCGGCAAGGGAAAACTCGAGCACCCAGTTCGGCCGCGAGCCGATCCAGAAATGCCCCTTGGCACGAATGACACCCGGCAGGGTTGCATTCAAAAGCGCATGGATCTTCGCCGGGTCAAAGGGACGGCGGGCACGGTAGACGAAGGACTGGACACCATATTCTTCCGTTTCGGGAACATGGTCCGCAAAGCCGTAAAGCTCCTTGGCCCACTGAGGATGTTCATGCGCCTTTTCAAAGTCAAAAAGCCCGGTGTTCAAAATGTCGGAGGGTGCAACCTCGCTGTAGTCCGTCTCGATGATCCGGGCATCGGCATTGAGGCTCCGGATGATCTTGCGCGCCGCATCCACCTGCTGAGGCCGGGCAGCGCTGACCTTGTTCAGCACCACGACATCGGAAAACTCGATCTGGTCGGTCAGGAGATGAACGAGCGTGCGCTCATCCTCTTCGCCCAGGGTCTCACCTCGATCACATAGAAAGTCATGGCTGGAGAAATCATTGAGAAGGTTCACTGCATCGACAACAGTGACCATCGTATCGAGGCGCGCAACGTCCGACAGACTCTGGCCGTCCTCGTCACGAAAATCGAACGTGGTTGCGACGGGCAAGGGCTCGGAGATTCCTGTCGATTCAATCAAGAGGTAGTCAAACTTGCCCTCGCTCGAAAGCCGCCGCACTTCGTTCAAAAGGTCATCCCGCAGGGTGCAGCAGATGCAGCCGTTGGACATTTCAACGAGGGTCTCATCCGTATGGCTGAGTTCCGCGCCACCGGCGCGTACGAGGTCCGCATCGATGTTGACCTCGGACATGTCGTTGACGATCACTGCAACGCGCAGGCCGTCCCTGTTGTTCAGAACCCGGTTCAAGAGCGTCGTTTTACCGGCACCGAGAAAGCCGGAAAGGACCGTGACGGGTAGGCGATCGTCAGTCATTGGAAACCTCATTTTGTAATGTTATTACATTACCACTACCGCGTTTCCTGTTTCATTCGCAAGCCTGATTTCTGGCGGACAACCGACTGGCTGGTCAGTTTTCACGGACCAAAGGCCTCCGCGTCGCATCTTCTTCTTTGTCCCTAAGGACAATTTCTCGTTTGACTCCAAGGGCCTTTCCACCAATTTTGGATCAAAGGCACAGGTTTCTCCCACCTGCCCTCAAGCGTTTCATCCTCTTTGGGAGGCGCCTGACTTCAAGCTTTAACAGCCCTGAGTTGAAATGATGACACCTTCGCGCCTATCGGTAAATGTCAACGCTATCGCCATGCTCCGCAATCGCCGGGATCTGCCCTGGCCGAGCGTGACAGGCCTCGCCTCGGTTGCGATGGAAGCCGGCGCCAAGGGCATCACGGTTCACCCCCGTCCGGACGAGCGTCACATCCGCAAGAGCGATGTCTTCGAGCTCTCGGAGATGATCGAGGACCGCTACCCGAACAAGGAGCTTTGCCTCGAGGGCTATCCCTCGGACGACTTCCTGAAGCTGGTGGAAGAAGCAAGGCCGGACCAGGTGCTGTTCGTGCCAGACGATCCCGATCAGACGACCTCAGACCACGGCTGGCAGTTCGACCGCGACACCTCCCGGCTGGCAGATGCCATTGCCTCGTCAAAGGACTGGGCGGTCACAGTCTCGTTGTTTTGTGACCCGGATCCATCCGCACCAGAACACGCGGCGAACCTCGGCGCCGAGCGGATCGAGATTTATACCGGCCCCTATGGTGCGTGTTACGACGACACGGCAAAGGCAGAGACCGAACTCACCAAGGTGATCGAGACTGCGCAGGCTGCCCACGGCCTGGGCCTGGGCGTCAATGCCGGACACGATCTGACGGTCGAGAACATCCCTGCCCTCATCGCCCGCGCGCCGTTCATCCGCGAGATGTCCATCGGCCACGGTTTCACAGCCGACGCCCTGATCTACGGATTTGCCGAGAGCGTCACGCGCTTCAGAAAGGCCATGGGTGAGATCTGAACATGTCGATTGAAAGCTGGCTTCTGTTTATCGTCGTCTCCCTTGTGCCGGCTATCAGCCCTGGCCCCGGGGTGATGCTCGCCATCCACAACACCCTGCGCTTCGGCCGCAACGCCACGCTGGCCTCTGCTTCCGGCAATGCGCTCGGCCTTGTGTGTATCGGCTTTGCGATTGCTCTCGGCTTTGGTGCCCTGATGGCGACCTCCGCCGTGGCCTTCACCGTACTCAAGCTGATCGGCGCAGCCTATCTGATCTACATCGGCGTGAAAGTCTGGCGCGACAAAAGCTCATTCAACACCCTGGAAAACGATTTGGAAGGCGGAAGGAGCTATCGCGTGCTCTGCGGTCAGGCTTTCCTGGTCTCGATCACCAACCCAAAAGCCATTCTGGTCATCACCGCCCTGTTTCCGCAGTTCCTGTCGAAAAGCGGTTTCCACCTGGACCAGACCATCATTTTGTCTGTCACCTATGCGGTGCTGTGTTGGGCCAACCACGCGGCCATCGCCTATGCAGGCGAAAACGTCCGGCGGTTTCTGACCTCCGAGAAGCGGCTGTCCATGACGCGCCGCATCACCGGCGGACTATTTGTCGGCTTCGGCGCCGCTCTGGCCACAGCAAGCCGGTAATGCTCATTGCGACCTGATCCAGTCTCGATCAATGTTCTCGCCCTTTGTGGAAGCCTACGCGCCACATCTTCAAACAGGGAGGTGATCAAGGCTGCGGTCGAACTGCAGCCTGACTGCATGAGCATCAAGCTCTACGCAGGGCAAGCTTCCCTGCCCCACTTCAATCCTGATTTGGAAGAGACAACAGACCTGCCAGATAAGGTCGCCGAACTACGGTCTCTTGTCCAAGGTGCCGATGCCTTGCTGATTGCCTGCCCGGAGTACGTTCACTGCCTACCCGGAAGTTTCAAAAACCTGCTCGACTGGCTGGTCGGTTGCCCTGACTTTCCAGGCAAACCAGTTGCGCTGTTTCAGGCAACAGAGCGGCATGAATATCTGCCAGCCATGTTGCGAGACGTTCTGACGACCATGTCGGCGCAAGTCATCGAAGATGCTTGTTACGAGCTATCCGCGCACAGCAACAAATTGACCACAGAGACCATCACCCGAGATGACCGCACCCGCGCGTCGATTGAAGGCAAACTCAAGTTGTTGGTCAAGGCGGTAGAAGCCGGCCGCGTCTGACTTGCTTCGGGGAAGGCTCAGTGCACCCGGTCCCGCTCAGCTTCCAGAATGTCATCAGCGTCTAGTCCTGCGATCGGCAGCCGTTTGTCGGTCGGCACATCGCCGGTGAGCTGAAGGGCCAGATATCGACCACAGCATACGCGCAGAAACGACGTGAAGTTACCCAGATCATGGCCGGCATCAATGCTCTCGTGATGGAGCTTCGTGATCAGCTGAATCACGGTCATGCCATCACGCATCGCGATTTCCTCAAGGGTTGTCCAGAAGAAGGTTTCCAGTCGAACGCTGGTCACCATGCCATCGATCCGCAGCGAACGGGTGCTGCTCGCCCAGAGTTCGGTATCTGCCTGGATGAAAAGTTTGCACATGGCGGATCTCGCTGCCTGTTCAGATCAAGAGGAAGCAACCTACTGCGATGGCATACGGATCGAAAGCCCTGCTTCTTGCGCAAGTAATCGGGACTGCGGTCAAAGCAGGGCCACACGTATCCGGATCGGTGGGAACCGGACACGTTATCCTGGTAAAGTCGCAGTCGGAACTGCAGCGCCAGCTCAGGCGGCGAGCGTTCCGGCGGCTTCGCCGGCCATGACGGCCATAAACTGCGAGAGCCATGCCGGATGGGCCGGCCATGCCGGTGCCGTGACCAGATTTCCATCCGTCACGGCAGCATCGATGGCAATCTCAGCATATGTGCCACCTGCAAGTTCCACTTCAGGACGGCAGGCCGGATAGGCAGAAACCGTCCGCCCTTCGATCACCCGGGCAGCAGCCAGAAGCTGGGCGCCGTGACAGATCGCGGCAACCGGTTTGCCGGTCTTAAAGAAATGTTCGACCGCGGCGGTCACGTCCTTGTCCAGACGCAGGTATTCCGGCGCACGGCCGCCCGGGATCACCAACGCGTCGTAATCGGCCACATTGATGTCGGCAAAAGTGGCGTTCAACGCGAAATTATGACCACGCTTTTCCGTGTAGGTCTGATCACCCTCAAAGTCATGGATTGAGGTTGCGACAGTCTCGCCGGCCTTCTTGCCAGGGCACACCGCATCGACACTGTGGCCAACAGCCAGCAGCGTCTGGAACGGCACCATGGTTTCATAGTCCTCGGTGAAATCACCGGTAATCATCAGAATTTTCTTGGAGCTCATGTTTTCCTCCCAGAGCAACAATCAACTCCGGGACGCTAGCAAAAGCTGTCGGCAAGCGGGTATTAGGCCATTACTACATCGTCAGCGGGAAGGAAGAAGAGCCAAATGCCGACTGGCGAAATTCAGCTGCCGAACTTGAGGCAACGCTCGCGATCAGCACTTTCGCCTTCAAGTAACGGCAGCACCGTGTTGTCCATGAGGTAAGGCGCCAGCTCGGTTTCCGGCATGGGCTTGCCATAGTAGAAACCCTGGAAATGATCGCATGACAGGGCGCGAAGGTAGGTGGCCTGTTCCTTTGTCTCGATCCCCTCCGCAGTCACCTGCATATTCAGCTTGTGGCCGAGCATGATGATCGTGTCGAGAATATGCTGGGTGCGCTCATCGCTCTCGCCAAGTGACATGACGAAGGACCGGTCGATCTTCAGTTTGTTGAAGTTGTATTTCCAGAGGTACCCCAGGCTTGAGTAGCCCGTGCCAAAGTCATCCATCGACAACTGTACGCCCAGATCGCGCAGCGCATCCAGCTGGCCTGAAACATTGTCGGCCTGTTCGATCAACAGGCTTTCAGTCACTTCAAGCTCCAGCCGCGTCGGCGCAAGTCCCGTCTGCTTCAGAAGTTCAGTGATCTGGGCAACAAGTTTGCCATCCTCAAACTGCCGGGTCGAAAGGTTGACTGAAACAAAGAGATGTTGCGGCCAGTTGGACGCGGCTTTCATGGCTCGCTCGAGCACCCAGGCGCCGATACGCATGATCTCGCCGTTCTCTTCGGCGATCGAAATAAACTCCGCCGGTGAAATTGCAGAACCGTCAGCATCCTGGAGGCGCAGCAACGCCTCGAAACCGGCAACCTGATCACTCGCAGGATCAATGAGCGGTTGGAAATGGACCTCAAACCGGTCTGCCGCCAGTCCAAGGACCACACTCTCTTCCACATGCTTGCGGCGGGCCACCTTGACTTCCAGATCCGGCGTAAAGGTCACACAGGTGTTCCGGCCCATCAGCTTGGCCTGATAGAGAGCCACATCCGCCTTGTTCATGCGCTCGTGCAGGTCCAGTTCCTGATCCCCATCGATATGAACACCCAGGCTGAGATGCCCCGTGACCGCCATTCCGTCCACCCAGACCGGCTCGCTGACCGTCTCGCGCAGGTTTTCGATCATCTGCTCAACCTGCTCAGGCGAACGATTGGCGGCGAGAATGACAAACTCGTCACCGCCAAAGCGCGCTGCGAGATCACCTCGCGACAGCTGGCCGGAAATTGCATTGCCCACATGCCGCAGGAAGGCATCGCCGACCTTGTGACCAAACGTGTCATTGATGGTTTTGAACTTGTCGACGTCGACGAAAATCACCGCGGTCTTATGAAGGTCCAGATGGCCCGACACCCGATAGTCCTCCACCTTCTGATAGAAGGTGGTCCGGTTGTGCAAGCCGGTGATCTGATCGACCGATGAAAGGAGACGCACCTTCTCACCAGTCTTCACTTGCTGCCGCATCTTGGCGATATAGGCCGCGAAGGGCACACCGAACGTCAGAAGCACCAAGGCGCCGAGGGTGGTCGCCAGGTGCAGGAAATTCCGCCGGAACAGTGATGCGACCATCGTCTGGTCAACATAGACCTCGACGACTCCAAGAACGGAACCGTCCGCCGCTTCCACGGGCACATAAGCCTCGACATAGAGGTCCGGCCGATTGGCCTTGGCACGCCCGTCGTTCAGATCGATGACGGCCGAGCCCTTATCGATGACCATCTGAGCGTGGCCATTGTGATCCGCCATTGCCCCGGGCTCGAGCGGCGCGCCCAGCTCATCGGAAATCAGCACCAGGTTGGCATTGCGGTCAAACAGCTTGAAGCGGAAGACATCGCCAACATGAACAGCGGTATCGATAACCTTGCGCTGCTCTTCTGACGGCACGCCACTTTCGATCAACGCCTCAAGGTCAGGCATGGTGGTGGCGAGGTGCATCGCCCAGCTGCGCGCCTTGCGTTCCGCATTCTGCTCAATGACCGTATCGACCGTGTCATTCAACCCCGTTTGGGCGAGCCAAAACATCGACCCGCCAAACAGGATGAGCAAAGCAAAGACCAGAGCGCCTCTGAACATGTCTGAACCTCAAAATAGACTTGAGGGGCAGTATTCGAAAAAATGCTCTAATTTTTTGATAAATTCTCAGATCAAATTCAAGGGCTTTTCACTCCCCTTCCAAGCAGTGAATCGATTTCCCTTGAGTCTGACAAAGAAAGCCTCCGACTTTAGCAGTCACAAACCTCATTATTATTGACAATAATGAATCTGCTGCGCCGCCTTACCCGGCGACACCGGCTCGCTTTGCCTCCTGATGTTCGTCCTCAACCAGGCCGACCTTCCAGTAACCCGAAATATAGGCATCCTTCCGGTCAACGCCGCGATCCACCAGCACCAGTTGACGCAGTTGGCGAATGAGACCGCTTTCGCCGGCAATGCAGGTCTGAACACGTCCTTCCGGCCAGTCCAGCTGCTGAATGAAGTCCAGCTGAGCCGTAGAGAATTTGTGAGGATCGTCCTGTACGAGCCAGTGCACATCGATACCTTCGGGCAGATTGATGTCCTGGCGGTCCTCCAGGGAATGCACTTCAAGGACGGCGACGCCTTTTGCCGAGCGCGGCATCGTCTCCAGGGTGGCTGCAGCCAAAGGAAGCGCGGACATGTCTGCTGCGACCAGATACCAGTCGGCATAGAAGTCCGTCACCTTCACCGGGCCGGGCCCCATGAACGCTAGAAAATCACCCGGCTTAGCAGCCTGGGCCCAGAGTGTCGCAGGGCCGCTGTCGCCATGCGCAACAAAGTCTATGTCCAGCTCAAACCCCTCACGGCGGAAGGAACGAACCGTATAGGTCCTGACCGCATGCACCTTCTTTTTCGGCAAAATGGCTTGGTGAAAAGCGGTAAAACTGGCCAGGTCTTCGCCTTCGCGCGGAAACACCAGCTTGCAATGCGCACCTTCCATGTGATCGGGAAAGTCAGCCAGATCATCACCCGTCAGCGTCACCCGAACCATATTCGGCGTGATGTAAGACGCTGACTTCACGGTGAGAATTCGGGGTTTCCTGCGGGTTGGGAGGGCCATTTGATATCCTATACATGAATTTAAAAATCATATTTAGTTTCTCTTTTCTCATTTTTCAAAGCCGGTTTGAAAAGAAACTGCTGGGAGCATGAAAGATCCCGCTTGACGGCAAACACAGAAGGGAATTATGAATACGAACCGTACCGTACGGTACAAACTCGAACCAAACGGCACACACCTATCTTTCTGGACAGGTTGCCACCTTGGAAACGCGCAGAAGAACCCGAGACAGCAGTCATGTCCCTCGCCCCCTCCATAGACACGGAATTCGAAGATATCGTCTTCACCCCGCGCCAGGAAGCGGTGCTGGAGTGCGCTCTTGGATTGTTGGTCGAGGGCGGCGAAAAGGCCCTGACGACAGCGGGATTGGCGCGCACGGCCAATTGCTCCAAGGAAAGCCTCTACAAGTGGTTTGGTGACCGCGACGGGCTTCTGGCTGCGGTCGTGGCCTATCAGGCAAGCAAGGTTCACTTTCCGCCCGAGAGCGGCGCCACTGCGGACGCGGAAACCTTTCGCACCCATCTGATTGCCTTCGCGACAGAGCTGCTTGCGGTTCTTTTCGGCGAAACCTCCGTGGCTCTCAATCGTCTGTCCATCGGCCAGTCAAACCGCGACGACAACCGGCTTGGCCGGCTGCTTCTGGTGCGCGGCAAGCACATGATCAGCGCCAAGGCGCGTGCACTGCTGGAGGCCGGCCGCCACCGCAATTATCTGAAGTTCGACGACGCGGAGGAGGCCTATCAGGTCCTTTACGGCCTGGCTGTGCGCGACGTTCATATCCGCCTGCTGCTGGGCGAAACCGCCAGCGCAGCAGAACGCGACCTGGAAGGACAGGCCAGGGACGCGGTTCAACGGTTCTACTCGCTGTTCGGCGCCTGACGCCGGCCAGCCAACACAAGTTCAGCATATTTCCGGGCACCGGCCTTACAAAAGCAGGCCCCGGGCACAACGGGAGAAAGGAATACCAATGCGTGTTTATTACGATCGCGATGCCGATCTGAACCTGATCAAGTCCAAGAAGGTTCTCGTCATCGGTTATGGCTCACAGGGCCGTGCCCATGCCATGAACCTGAGGGACAGCGGCCAGAAGGACATCGCCATTGCCCTTCGCGAAGGCTCGACCACTGCTCTGAAGGCTGAGGCCGACGGCTTCAAGGTCATGACCGTTGCTGAAGGCGCTGCCTGGGCGGACCTGATGATGATGGCAACGCCTGACGAACTACAGGCTGACATCTACAAGGACCACATCGCCTCCAACATTCGCGACGGCGCTGCAATTGCCTTCGCTCACGGCCTGAACGTTCATTTCGGCCTGATCGAGCCGAAGGACACCATCGACGTTCTCATGGTCGCACCGAAGGGCCCGGGTCACACCGTACGCGGTGAATTTGAGAAAGGCGGCGGGGTACCGTGCCTGATCGCCGTTCATCAGGACGCATCCGGCAACGCCCACGATCTCGGCCTGTCCTACGCTTGTGGCGTCGGCGGCGGCCGTTCCGGCATCATCGAAACCACCTTCAAGGAAGAGTGCGAAACCGATCTCTTCGGTGAACAGGCTGTTCTGTGTGGCGGTCTCGTCGAGCTGATCCGCGCTGGTTTCGAAACCCTGGTCGAAGCCGGTTACGCCCCGGAAATGGCCTACTTCGAGTGCCTGCACGAAGTGAAGCTGATCGTGGACCTGATCTACGAAGGCGGCATCGCCAACATGAACTACTCCATCTCCAACACCGCTGAGTGGGGCGAGTATGTCACCGGTCCGCGCATCGTGACGTCCGAGACCAAGGCCGAGATGAAGCGCGTTCTGACCGACATCCAGAACGGCAAGTTCACCTCCGACTGGATGCAGGAGTACCGCGCTGGTGCCGCCAAATTCAAGGCAACCCGCCGCCTGAACGACGCGCACCAGATCGAGGAAGTCGGCGAAAAGCTCCGCGGCATGATGCCGTGGATCAAGTCCGGCGCACTGGTCGACAAAACCAAGAACTAAGACCCGGGCGCCGGACTTGGCCAAGACAGCTAAACCTTGCGCCTGCCAGAGGCAGGGCGCAGGGGATCAAGTCCGGCGCACTGGTCGACAAGACGAAGAACTAGCGATCACCTGGTCGCAGGAACCTTAAGGGCTGGGCGCAATCCCGGCCCTTTCTGTATCAAGTCACGCCTGACGCAGCGCGCCCGCCAGCGCCCTTTTCAAAGCCGCCTGATTTTCGCAAAAACAAACTCCACAAAAAAAGAAAGTGCCTGTGCATTGTTACAATTTCCGGCACCGCTCTGATTCAAAATAGCTTTTGCAACTGCCCCGCAACTCCCCATGCGGTATTTTAGAAAATCACTAAAATTTTAAGGAAACAGGTAAGTAGCCGGAAAGTTGCGCTACCTAGTCTCCCGCAAATCGCATTGTTGAATTTACCAAGAAATATTATCGAGAAAGAGCGTTCCGTCATGGACAAGTTCTCACTCCTTGCCGCAAATTGTCTGATATTAACCGTATTCTCGGTTTCGTTTTTAACCGCCTTCCACGACATGAAGCGCGAGCGGTTCTGGCGCACCTGGGTGTCTGGAAACCTGTTTCTCGCAGCGGCACTGTTTTTCTACATTCTTGACACCGGCTTGCCGGAAATGCTCGCGTTCATCGTTCCAAATGGCCTGATGATCGCGGCCTTCGCCCGCTATAATCAGGGCGCAATGCAGTTCAATGACCAAAAGGTCTGCTACTTGCGCCTTCTGATACCAATGGGGATCATGCTGGCAACCAGCCTGCCCGCACATATCAGCCAGAACTATGCGCTGACCTATACGGTCACCAATCTGATGCTCGCTTTTCTGGCGACCGCCACTGCAGCAGAGTATTGGTCCCGCCGCGCTGACGGCCTTTCTTCAAGATACGGCCTCGCGTTCAGCTTCATGCTCATCGCCGCATCCTTCGCGCTGCGCGTAGCTCAGGGCATCGGGACGGAAAGCAACCAGATTTTCGGTTTGACGAATGAGTTTCTGTTGCCCGTGCACCTCATGATCGCCCTCGTCTTCGTAACCACAAGCGGCGCGTTTTCCCTGTCCCTGGCATTCGAGCGCAAATCTGCAGAACAGCAGGACGCCGCCCACAGGGACCCGCTGACAGGCACATTCAATCGCCGCGAGTTCACGTTGAGGCTGAAAGAGCTGCTGCAACAGCCCGAGCGTGGCAACTTCGCCGTCGTGCAATTCGATCTGGATCACTTCAAATCCGTCAACGACCGTTTTGGTCACGGCGCAGGCGATGAAGCCCTCCAGATCTGCACCGACATCATGCAGTGGCATCTACGCGAGGAAGACTGCCTGGCCCGGGTCGGAGGCGAGGAATTCGCCGCCCTCATGCCGGAAATTTCTCATTCGGAAGCCCTTGAGATCGCCGAACGCATCCGCGCGACGATTGCTGACACACCCTTGCACTTTGCACCTGAGGACGTTCGCCTGACGCTCTCGGCCGGCATCTATCACGGCAAGGGCGACGGCATGGACCACAAACAGCTTCTGAAGCTTGCCGACGATGGTCTCTATGAAAGCAAGCACGCGGGCCGCAACCGCGTCTCGTTGACACGGTCCGACGCGCTCACCATCGTTGAAGATGACCAATGGAGCAACGCGTCCCCTGCTCTGATCAAAAGCTCTGCTCCAAAAGCTTCGTGACCTGACGGTCACGGGCGCCCTCGCTCTTTCCGCCCATGACAACCACCATTCGCTGTGCGTTACCGCGCCGCGCCGTGGCGACCAGATTGTAGCCCGCCATGCTGATGTAGCCGGTCTTCAGACCGTCGACGCCTGCAACCTTGCCCAGCAAATTGTTGGTCGCGCGATAGGACCGGCCATTGAAGCTGAAGGATGTCGCACGAAAGTACGACCCGTACTGGGGAAACCGGTTTTTCAGGGCCCGCCCAAGGCTTGCCATGTCCCGCGCAGTTGTGACCTGCGCGGGATCCGGCAGGCCACTGGCATTGACAAATCGTGTGCGCGAAAGGCCCAGCGCCCGGGCCTTCGATGTCATTTTCGACGCAAAGGCGCTCTCGCTCCCCGAGATATTCTCCGCAATCACGATGGCCACATCATTGGCCGACTTCACCGCGAGCGCCCGTGCGGCCTGCTCAACCGTGATGGTCGACCCGGCCTTGAGACCCAACTTCGCGGGCGGTTGACGCGCTGCTTTGGCCGAAACGTTCAAAGGCGTGGAGAGAGAATATCGCCCTGACGCCACTTCCTCGATCAGGAGATAAAGCGTCATCATCTTCGTCAGAGATGCAGGATAGCGCGGCTCGTCCGGGTTGATCGAGGAAAGCTCGGCCCCGCTCACCATGTCGATCACCAGCTCGGAATAGCCCCGCGGCACGGCCGTGGCTGCCGGCGCATAGGCAACTGCGGCAACCGTCGGCACGGGTTGGGGAGCAACGGCATTCGCGGTGGTCGGCGTGGATGGCGCCGTCTGACAGGCCGCCAGCGAGACAGCCAGAAGCAAGGCGGCTCCGTTCCGCATCAGATGTGTCATCCGCATCGACTTACGCTTTCAGCTTGTAGCCGGTCTTGAAGATCCACCAGATGATCGCAAGACAGGCGGTTAGAAACACCAGTGTCATCGTCAGCGAGAGCCCAAGGCTCACATCCGCCTGACCGTAGAAACTCCAGCGGAAACCGGAGATCAGATAGACCACCGGATTGAGCAGCGTCACGTTCTGCCAGAAGGGCGGCAGCATGTTGATGGAGTAGAAACTGCCACCAAGGAAGGCCAACGGCGTCACCACCAGAAGCGGCACGAATTGCAGCTTCTCGAAGTTGTCCGCCCAGATCCCGATGATGAAGCCGAGCAGCGCAAAGGTAATCGCCGTGAGCAGGAAGAAGGTCACCATCCAGACGGGATGCTGCACTTCCAGCGGCACGAAGAACGAG
Organism: Roseibium sp.; assembly: GCF_039982295.1. Classification (GTDB taxonomy): domain Bacteria; phylum Pseudomonadota; class Alphaproteobacteria; order Rhizobiales; family Stappiaceae; genus Roseibium. The sequence continues at coordinate 107,180 of NZ_JBDWYP010000051.1, read as the reverse complement.
GCGGTGATGAAAATGATCACCCCCACCAGAACCGCCTTGGTGGCCGCCGCCCCGACAAAGGCGATGGTGATTTCCAGAAACGACACGGGCGCGGAGAGGATCTCGAAGATCGTGCCGGTGAATTGCGGAAAATAGATGCCGAAGGAGGCATTGGACAGGCTCTGGGTCATCAGTGACAGCATGATCAGACCCGGCACGATAAACGCCCCGTAGGAGATGCCATCAACTTCGGAAATGCGCGAGCCTATGGCGGCACCAAAGACCACGAAGTACAGCACCGTCGAGATGACCGGCGAAACGATAGACTGCATGATCGTGCGCACGGTCCGCGCCATTTCGAAATAGTAAATGGCCTTGATCGCGTGATAATTCATGATTTCACTTTCACCAGATCAACAAAGATGTCTTCGAGCGAGCTTTGGGTCGTGTGCAGGTCCTGGAACCGAATGCCTGCGTCCGAAAGAGCGCTGATCAACGCGGTGATACCTGTCCGTTCGCTCTGTGTGTCATAGACGTAGACGAGCTTTCGGCCCTCCCCCTCCAGCTTCAGCCCGTGCGACTGCAAGACATCGGGGATGACCTCGAGCGGTTCAAGAAGCTCAAGCGTCAGCTGCTTGCGGCCAAGCTTGCGCATCAACGCGTCCTTGTTCTCGACAAGGATGATCTCGCCCTTGTTGATCACGCCAACCCGGTCGGCCATTTCCTCGGCTTCTTCGATGTAGTGGGTGGTCAGGATGATGGTGACGCCCTTTTCCTTCAGCCCTTCGACCACACGCCACATGTCATGGCGCAATTCCACATCGACACCTGCTGTCGGCTCATCGAGAAACAGCACCTTCGGTTCATGAGCCAGCGCCTTGGCCACCAGAAGCCTTCGTTTCATGCCGCCTGACAGCGCCATGATCGGATTGTCCTTCTTGTCCCAAAGCGTCAGGTCCTTGAGGATTTGTTCGACAAGGTCATCGTTGCGCGGCAAGCCGAAAAGGCCCCGGCTGAACTTCAGCTGATCCTTGACGATCTCGAACGGCGCAGTCGGCATTTCCTGGGGCACCAGCCCCACGAGACGGCGCGCAGCCCGGAAGTCTGCCTGGGTGTCGAAACCGCCGATGGAGATGGAGCCGGATGTCGGCATGATCAGGCCGCAGATCGTGCTGATCAGTGTTGTCTTGCCAGCACCATTGGGGCCAAGAAGAGCAAACACCTCGCCCTCCTCGATCTCCAGCGACACGGACTTCAGTGCCTCAAAACCTCCTGAATAGGTTTTTTGAAGGTCACGAACGGAAATGATCGGAGCCATGGGATCCCGCAAATGAGACTAGAAAAGGAGAGCGATGCACAAAAAACACTGCATCCGGACGAAGGCAACGCGCCAACGCACCAAAAGTTGCCCGCACACTGCCAGAGCAGGCATTGCTTGAAAAGAGGGCAACGCCCCTCTCCCAACACCTTCGACAACCTGAGCCCTTGTTTACGCAGACAGAATTGCGTGCTGGCACATTCATCCGCTGACGCACCCGAGGCTCTGGTTCCCACGCCATCGACCCGCGCGGAGCCTCTACCCGGACGAGCGGCCGGTCGGACTTGTTCTCGTCATACATCCAAGCTAACCGTTGAGTCTCGCCTGCCATTTCCCGAGGCCTCATGACACTCAAGATCCGCAAGGCCCATCCGGGCGATACAACCGCGTTGACCGACATCATGCATCGCAGCAAGGCCTCCTGGGGCTATGACGATGACAAGATGAGCGGTTTCCAAAGTGCCTTCCGCATCTGTCAGCAGGAGATTTCCGCCTGTGACATGCTCATTGCCGAACGGAACGGCAAACCGGTTGGCTTTGCCGGCGGTCGCCTGGGTACTCCCGAAGATCCTCAAGTCTACCTGATTGAGTACCTATTCATTGCGCCCGAAAGCGTGAAACAGGGTCTGGGCCTTCTGCTGCTCACGCGTTTGAGCGATCTGGCCCGCGCGGAGGGTGCCACCCTGCTTCGACTGGAGAGCGACCACTATGCTGTCGGCTTTTACGAACAAAACGGTTTTAAAGCCGTCGGCACGCGCCCCAGCAAAATGGCACCAACCGGAAAAATCCCGGTGCTGGAGAAAGCCATTCCCGCCGGCATCTTGCCGCTCAGGGACATCAAGCTGAAACTGGACCACGGCAGGTCCTGGAGCTTTGAAAACGAACACCACGCAGCCATTGAAAGCCACTGGCAGGATGCCCTGCGGCACAATCCCCATCTTTGGAATGGCCGGACACTGAAGCTGTCCGGGCATTCCTTCAAGGACGGTGTCTTTGAGGGCACATGCCTGGAATGCTCATTCGCCGCCTTTCTCACCTGGAGGGACTGGGGCGCCCCCGACCTGACCGCCTTCAACCTCTTCGGCTCGGCTATCCTGAGGTCGAGCGACGGCGCACTTCTTTTTGGCGTCATGTCGGACAAGACCGCCAACGCCGGCAAGGTCTATCCACCGGGCGGAAACCTGGATCCGTCGGATGTCCTTGCCGACGGCACGGTCGATGTGGACGGCGCCATCTTCCGTGAGCTGGTAGAAGAAACCGGCCTCAGCCGATCCGATGTGTCACCCGGCGAGCGGTTCGCCGTTTTCGATGGCCCGCGCATCTCCATTGCCCAGGTCATCGACGTGGACAAACCTGCCGAAGATCTGGCCCGGGATATTGTCGCCTTCTCTCTTGCCAGTGAGGAGCAGGAACTGGCGGACATGCGGATCCTGAGAAACCAAGGCGATCTCTGCAGTCCCGACCTTGTGTCCTATGCCCGGGCACTCGCTCGGCACCTCCTGTCGATTTGACTGAATTAACCGTTGCTTACGCTCCCTTAACCAAGCACACCACTACCGGGCTGGCGGACAACGGGCTTTCCGTGCAACAGTCCGCCGATCATTTTTGCATTGAACACTGACATCTCTCGGGAGACTGCCAATATGGGACGCCGCTACGCCATCCTCGACGTCTTCACCAACACAGCACTTGCCGGAAATCCCCTTGCGGTTGTGCTCGATAGCGAAGGCCTGAGCGACGCCCAGATGCAGTCGATTGCAGGTGAATTCAACCTGTCGGAAACCGTCTTTGTTCTCCCGCCGGAGAACCCCGGGCATTCTGCGACGCTCCGGATTTTTACGCCAGGCACCGAGCTTCCCTTCGCCGGCCACCCCACTGTCGGCACCGCGATCTTGTTGGCGACCGAGCGCTTCGGCGAAATTTCAGGTGAACAGGACGCCGTGGTCGTCCTGAAGGAAAAAATCGGCGCCGTGCGCTGCGCCGTGATCCTGCGCGAAAACGCAGCCGGTTTCGCCGAATTCGATGTTCCCAAGCTGCCGGAACATGCCGGCCCGACCCAGGACAACGAGCTGATCGCGGAAGCCCTTGGCCTCGACCCGACCGACATCGGCTTTGAAAACCACAAGCCCTCCCGCTTCAAGGTCGGCCCTGCCTTCAACTTCATCCCGGTCCGGGATCTTGATGCCCTCGCCCGCGCAAAGCCCAATCTGCAGCGCTGGAGCGCGGCCTTTGATCAGGACGAGCACAACGACGCCTACGTTTATTGCCGCGAAACCCGCTCCCATGACAGCGCCTTCCAGGCAAGGCTGTTCGCACCGGAGATGGGCATTCCGGAAGACCCGGCAACAGGATCAGCTGCCTCGGCTTTCGCAGGCGCCATTCACTACTTCGACCGCCTGCCCGGCGGCAGCCACGTGTTCCGCATCGAACAGGGCTTCGTCATGGGGCGTCCGTCCCTAATCGATCTTGAAATCGACGTCGAGGAAAAGCAGCTCCATGCAGTGCGCGTTGGCGGTCAGGCAACCATCGTCGCCCGCGGCGAACTGTTCATTTGATCAAAACCCGTGATCTCAATGCGCCGCGCGGTCAAAAGACCAGCGGCGCATTATCCGTCACTTCCTTCATCACGAAGAAGGTACGCGTCTGGCGCACACCGGGCAGCGTGATCAACTCCCGGGCGTGAAGCCGGTTGAAATCCGGCATGTCTTTCACGCGGATTTTCAAAAGATAATCGAAGTCGCCAGCGACCAGATTGCAGTCGAGCAGCGATGGCATCTTCACAACGGCAGCTTCAAAGGCGGCAAAGCTCTCGGGCGTGGAGCGGTCGAGAACCACCCCCACCATCACCAGAGCGCCAAGGCCAACGCTTTGCGGCTCGACCTGCGCCCTCACTGACTTGATAAAGCCTTCCTGAAACAGACGCTGGGTTCGCCGGTGGCAAGTCGCAGCACTGACATTCACCCGCGTTGCCAATTCCGCATTGGTCAATCGGCCGTCATCCTGCAGCAGACGCAGGATCTTGCGGTCCGTGCGATCCAATTCCGACGTGAAAGATTCTTCCATTTTCTGGATCCATTACGAGATCAATAAAATCTATTAGACGAAATTTATATCAAATAACACGAAATTTCATCCATCTTTGAAAGCACCTTCGGCGCACGTCTTGTTAGCATTTCGGCAGACAGACACCGGAGAAACCTATGCTCGACGACTTTGAACGCTACCCCCTCACCTTTGGCCCCACCCCGATTGAACACCTGCCCCGTCTGACTGCAGAACTGGGCGGTTCGGTCGAGATCTATGCCAAGAGAGAGGACTGCAACTCCGGCCTTGCTTTTGGCGGCAACAAGCTGCGCAAGCTGGAATACATCGTGCCGGACGCTATTGCCTCGGGTGCAGACACGCTTGTGTCAATCGGCGGCGTTCAGTCCAACCACACACGTATGGTCGCAGCCACCGCCGCCAAGCTGGGCATGAAGTGCCGTCTCGTTCAGGAGAAGTGGGTGCCTCACTACGATGCCGTCTACGACCGGGTCGGCAACATCCTTCTGACCCGCCTGATGGGCGCCGATAGCCGGCTGGTTGAAGACGGCTTTGACATCGGCATCCGCAGCAGCTGGGAAGACGCCATGCAGTCTGTGCGGGACGAAGGCGGCAAGCCTTACGGCATTCCCGCTGGCGCCTCGGAGCACAAGTTCGGCGGCCTGGGCTATGTCGCTTTCGCCGAAGAAGTGCGCGAGCAGGAAGCTGAACTCGGCTTCAAGTTCGACTATATCGTTGTTTGCGTCGTCACCGGTTCGACCCAGGGCGGCATGATCGTCGGCTTTGCAAAGGACGGCCGCGCCGACAAGGTCATCGGCATCGATGCCTCGGGCACGCCAGACCAGACCAGGGCACAGGTTCGCCGCATCGTCGACAACACCGCCGAGTTGGTGAAACTCGGCCGCAAGGTCAGCGACGACGAGATCGTCATCAACCCGGATTACGCCTACCCGGCCTATGGCGTTCCCAGCGATGAAACCAATGACGCAATCCGCCTCGCAGCTCGCACCGAAGCCATGATGACCGACCCGGTTTATGAGGGAAAATCCATGCAGGGCATGGTTGATCTCATCAAGAAGGGCTTCTTCCCCAAAGGCTCCAAGGTCCTTTACGCCCACCTTGGCGGCGCACCGGCCCTCAACGGCTACAGCTACTACTACAAGGACGGCTGATCGGCGTCGAAACAGCCCCCTGGAGCAGGCTGCCCGTAAAGGGGCAGCCTCTCAACTGAAGAATGCCTGACGAAATCAGATATCGATCTCGGCCCAGATCGCGTGATGATCCGAAGCCGCGTGATGCTTTTTCTCAAGCTCAGGATAGATTTCCCAGCGCGGCGGCCGCGACCCGGGCCAAACGCCCCTCCGCTCCAGCCCGCCGAGGGTCACCTTGTCGAACAGCGCCGGCGACAGGAGCAGATAGTCGATCTTGTCGTCGTCATTGCCCAGCCCATGGGTGCCGATCCCCTTGTTGCCGTTGTCGACGTTGAACTCGAACTCGGTAAAATTCGGATGCTCGCAGACATCCTTCAGGTCTGTATCCGCCAGGAGCGGTGCAAGTTCCGGGCTGTCTGGCGTGTCGTTCAAATCACCCAACACGACAACATTCTCAAAACCATCCGCGATCAGGCGATTGTAGTAGCTCGCGACAGCACTTGCCTGCGCCAGCCGCTTGGCTTTGCTCACGGGGTCGTTGCCGCCGTATTTGCTCTTGAAGTGATTGGGTAGAACCACAATCGTCTCGCCACCCGGCGTCGTCACCTCGAATTCGGGACAATCGCGGCTGAAGATCCGATGACCGTCCGGCTTGAGATCATCTACGTGGCTGCGCATGTTGCCAATCGGATAGCCGTTGCGGGTCGCAAGGCCGACGTCGATGCCGCGGCCGTCATTGCCGTCAATCAGCATGACATGCCGATAGGCTTCATCGAGCCCCAACCGGTCCACCATCAGGTCCTGAAACGACAGCAGCACAGGCCGGCTTTCCGCCTCGACCACTGCGAGGATATCGGCCTTGAGATCACGGATCATGCGCGCCGTATTGGCGATGGCCACCTCGTCCACCGCTTCAGTCCGGAGCTCACACCAGCCCACCCAGTCGGAACGTCCCTTCGCCTTGATGTAAGGCACTTTCGGCGCTCTCGGCCGCGAAATCAGCAAGCCTCGGATCTTGCGGATACGGGTGTAGCGTCCCTCGTCACGCTTGAGCATGCCGAGCTGATCGATCAGCTCCAGCATGCGCGCCTTGTCCGCGTCCGAATAGACCTCATGCTCGAAAAGTTTGTTCAGCTCGGCATGCGCATCAAGCACGTCCTTGTGCGCGTCTTTTTCCGGCCCGTTGAACACCCGCGCCCGGTCAAAAAGGTTTTCCACGTTGAATGCTGCAATCCGCATGACCCCGCCTCCCCTGATCAAGTCTGCAAGTAACCACCACCTTCGTTTGCAAGAATGACCGGAGCATATCAGAAATAGTTGATCCAGGCGCCTGCAAAGCAGCTTTCTCACGCCGCCGAAGCACGCTACGCTCACCTTCCAACTGCAGATTTTACCAAGAGCATGCCTCTCAAGGCATCCGGTCCCAAGGGAAAGTCATCACCATGTCCAGATCATCGGTTTTCAGCCTCAAGATGCCACACCGCCTTCCGGTGCGTGTCGCCGGCGCGCTCCTGGCAGGTCTCATGACGTCGTCCGCGATGGCGCAGCAGGCCGCCGATGCGGTCTCGCCGGAAAGCGCCAGCACTGTGCCCGCCGCCTTCGAGAACCTCTCGCCTGAAGCAACAGCCGCACTCGCGGCCAAATCCGCTGGCGAACCGGTCAAGGCAAAAGACTGGATGATTGCCGCGGCCAATCCGCTCGCAGTTGAAGCCGGCGCGAAAATCCTCAAGGCGGGCGGTAGCGCTGCTGACGCCATGGTCGCCGTTCAGGCAGTCCTCGGCCTTGTCGAGCCTCAGTCCTCGGGGCTCGGAGGCGGTGCGTTTCTGGTCTGGTATGATGCGCAGACCGGCGAGCTGACCACCCTGGACGGCCGCGAGACCGCGCCACAGGAAGCCGACCCGACCTACTTCCAGGACGCAGCAGGCGAGCCGCTGAAATTCTGGGACGCAGTCGTCGGCGGCCGGTCTGTCGGCACACCAGGCACGCCGAAGCTCATGGAAGCGGCCCACCAGCGCTGGGGCAAGCTCGAATGGGCACCGCTCTTCAAGGATGCGATCGCACTCGCTGACGGTGGCTTTACCGTCTCGCCGCGCCTTGCTTCCCTGGTCGCCGGCGACGCGGAGCGGCTTGGTCGGTTCGACGCCACGAAGGCCTATTTCCTCCCCGGCGGCGAACCCATCAAGGCCGGCGACACCCTGAGGAACCAGGACTATGCGGCGACACTCAACTCACTCGCCGACAATGGCACCAAGGACTTCTATGAAGGACTGATCGCAACCGACATCGTCGACACCGTCCGCGGTGCGCCTGGCAATCCTGGCCTTCTGTCCACCACCGACTTGAAGATCTACGACGTCAAGGAGCGCAAGGCCGTCTGTGCGGACTATCGTGACCGCAAGGTCTGTGGCATGGGCCCTCCCTCGTCCGGCGCACTCACCGTCGGTCAGATCCTGGGAACCCTGGACGGCTACGACCTCGCCAAGCTGGGACCGAAGAGTGCCGACGCCTGGCGCCTGATCGGCGATGCGTCGCGTCTCGCCTTTGCCGATCGCGGGCGCTACATGGCCGACAGCGATTTCGTCCCCATGCCCACCAAGGGGTTGGTTGACCCGGCCTACCTCAAGACCCGGTCCGACCTTCTGAAAGGCGACGATGCCCTGCCCGAAGTTGCACCCGGCACGCCACCCTGGGACCACGCCCTCCTGATGGCAGACGATGAGAGCATTGAACTGCCGTCGACCTCGCACATTTCCATCGTCGACGCCGATGGCAACGCCCTGTCCATGACCACCACCATCGAGAACGGCTTCGGCTCGCGCCTCTTCGTGCGCGGCTTCCTGCTCAACAACGAGCTGACCGACTTTTCCTTCCGGACCCAGAAGGACGGCCTGCCCATCGCCAACCGGCTGGAGCCTGGCAAGCGTCCCCGTTCGTCCATGGCACCGACCATTGTCATGAAAGACGGCAAGCCTGAGCTCGTGGTCGGCAGCCCCGGTGGCAGCCGCATCATCGGTTATGTGGCAAGCGCCATCATCGCCCATCTCGACTGGGACATGAACATCCAGGCCGCCCTCGCTTACCCGCATCTGGTCAACCGTTTCGGCACCTATGATGTCGAGGAGGGCACCGCAGCCACGGAGCTTGCCGCGCCGCTCGAGGCTCTGGGCTACAAGGTCAATCCACGCGCCCTCACCTCCGGCCTCCACGCCATCGCGATCACCTCAGACGGCCTTGAAGGCGGGGCAGACCCACGCCGCGAAGGCATCGCTCTGGGGAATTGAGCACAGCATGCGGCGGAAGGCGCATCGATTGCTCCTTCCGTCGTGATGCAAGCCGCTTTCAGACCTAATTTCGGGTGTATTTTTCGAAGCAGTGCCAGTCGTTGCCTATGGAACGGCCGATGAGCTTCACCTCCCCCGGTTTTCCTTGACGAATCTGCAGATTATCAAACGCCCGGATTGCGCTGCAGCATCCCCGCCCATACAGTCGCGCCACGTAAAAACCCGTAGCCATAGCCAACAGCCAACGCGGACCCCATCATGATCGAGCTTTTGAAAATCCTGCATGTCTTTGCCTTCACCGCGGGAATTGGAGGAAGCCTGGCCAATCTGGTGGTTATCCGCGCCGCTGGCTCCGCAGATCCGGAAGCTGCAAAGGTCCTGCGCGGCATCACCCCTCGCATCGGCATGCTTAGCGTTCACTCCCTTGGCCTGCTTTGGGTCACCGGACCGCTCCTGCTTTGGCTCGTCTATGACGGGGGCAAGAGCCTTGGCCCGCTGTTTCACGCCAAGATGCTCGGTGTCGTGCTTTTGACGCTCATCGTCATTGCCAGCCGCATGACCATTCGCAAGATCAAGGCCGGAAAACCCGCGCCGCTTGCGCCCCATATGCCAAGGCTCGCGCTCTCAGCCTCCCTCACAGGCCTCACCACCATCGCCCTTGCGGTTCTGACGTTTTCCTGAAGGCAAAGCCTCTCATCCACTCCGTCATGCCGTGGCTCGACCATGGCATTCATGCCGTGACCTTGCCACGCAGAACCACTTCGATCTGGAGAGCTGAAACGGCATGGATTGCAGGATCAGGTCCTGCAATGACGGCAGTGGGGATGGTGGACAGTTGTGAAGTTTCAGATGCCCGCATGTCCCCCCGAACCACCGACGGTCATCCCCGCCCTGTGCGGGGATCCATTCCACTTGGCAATCAGTTAAGTGCTTGTGAGTGAGCTGGAAACTGCCGCGCGTTCTCTGCTTTGATCTCAGCGCTTCAGGATCCAATCCACATAGCTGCCAGCCGGACGTTTGCGAGCAGGCCGGAAACTGCCGCGCGTTCTCTTCTTTGCTCGAGACGCTTCGGGCACCAATGGATCCCCGCACAAGGCGGGGATGACGGCCGAGGGGATGGAGCAACCTTGCGGCTGCCCCTCTCGCGTTCGTCATTGTCGGGCTTGTCCCGGCAATCCAAAGAGGCTCGCCACGGATACAGAAAGAGTGGATCCTCGGGACACGCCCGAGGATGACGGTCGAGAGTTTGGCGTGACGGGGTCGCTTTAAACGCGTCTTCCAGGACAAGCTCTTCCCGAATGACACAACAGCCGAAGGCATCGCCCCTCTCATCCACTCCGTCATGCCATGGCTTGACCATGGCATCCATGCCGTGACCTTGCCACGCAGAACCACGTTGATCTGAAGACACGAAACGGCATGGATTGCAGGATCAGGTCCTGCAATGACGGCTGAGCGTTGAACAGAGCTTATCCCTCATTTCGGTGGGGACAGGCGGCGTCCAAGGCATTGAAAACACATCCACAGCCTATGAAGAGCCGAAATTTATCCTCGTCCTCGGAACCTGTCGTATCATCCATGGTGTTCCTGCCATCACGGGGCCGAGTGCGGACCGTCCGTTCGCGGTGGTGGGGACCGGGTTTCGAGGATGAGGGCTGGTGTAACGGACCAGCCCCTATCCGGTGACTGGCAGCCTGAACCTGCGGCGGGGAGTGGCGTCGCTTCTCTCAGGTGCGTCTCGTATCTGGCAAACCGGAGGACGCTCTACTTCCGGCGCGCAGAAAAGAGAAAGGCGCGCGCTCGGTCATTTGGGACACGGAACTTGGGCAGGCGCAAAGGCCTTGCACATCCCACTTTCCCAACCGCTCCCGGCAAGTCCGGAGCGCCTGCCATCCCGTCTCTGACGGGAAACCGAACAGCCAGAACGCCGGGGAGACATCCTGCGGCGGGCGTGGTGCTGGGGACCTATCGGTAAGCAGTTCAGGATGGAAAACGAGGCCATCCTGCACAAGGGTGTCTCCAATCACGCCTTTATCCCTTGCCACCTCTCAGCCCTTCCCGGATCAGCAACGAAGATGATGTGGCCGAGCAGAACCAACTTGCCTCACCCCTCTTGCATCGTCGCCGCCGATCCCCTAAAACCTTGTCATTAACGCTCAAGTCACGTTTCTGCGGCACGATTCGGCACTGACCAGATATTGCCAAAGACACTGTGGCAACAGACAAGGCCCGAGACCTCCGATGATCGCATCGCGCGACATGACCGGCTTCTCCAGCGACGCGCCCTCCACGCGCGGCGGCCTTATCCTAATTGGCGATCTCCTTCTACTTAGATGCCCCTGAGCGTCGGCTGATCCGTATTTGGCGGAACGGGCACTTGGGGGATGAAGCGCATTTACCAGATCAAGAACTCATGATCGCGCGCCGTGCCCGGGGACAGAGCTGAACAAGCCCCTCACAGGCAGCGGATCTTCAAGGAAGGACCAGACCGATGACCGCCTCTCAGACCGCAGACAAAGACCAGGTCTTCATTTTCGACACCACCTTGCGCGACGGCGAGCAGTCGCCCGGCGCCTCCATGACCCTCGAGGAAAAGCTGCAGATCGCCGATATCCTCGACGAGATGGGCGTGGACATCATCGAAGCCGGTTTCCCGATTGCCTCAAACGGTGACTTCGAGGCCGTCAGCGAAATCGCGAAACAGACCAAGACCTCGGTGATCGCGGGTCTCGCCCGCGCCATTCACGCCGACATCGACCGCTGCGCCGAAGCCGTGAAACACGCCGAAAAGGGCCGCATTCACACCTTCGTCTCCACCTCGCCGATCCATCTGCAGTTCCAGATGAACAAGACTGAAGAACAGGTCCTCGACATCATCACCGACACGGTGACCCGCGCGCGCAATCTGATCGGCGATGTGGAATGGTCGGCCATGGACGCAACCCGCACACCGATCGACTACCTCTGCCGCTGTGTGGAAGCCGCGATCAAATGCGGTGCGACCACGATCAACCTGCCTGACACGGTCGGCTATGCGACACCGGATGAGTACAGGAAGATGTTCGCCGACATCATCGAGCGGGTGCCGAATTCCGACAAGGCGATCTTCTCGGTCCATTGCCATGATGACCTGGGCCTGGCCGTCGCAAACTCCCTGGCCGGTGTGGCCGGTGGTGCGCGCCAGATCGAGTGCACCATCAACGGCCTGGGTGAGCGGGCCGGCAACGCGGCGCTGGAAGCCATCGTCATGGCCATCCGCACCCGGTCCGATGTTCTGCCCTATGCCTCCAATGTCGATCCGAAGTTTCTGACCCGCGCATCCAAGCTGGTCGCCGGAGCTTCAGGCTTTGCCGTACAGCACAACAAGGCCATCGTCGGGAAGAATGCCTTCGCTCATGAGAGCGGCATTCACCAGGACGGCATGCTGAAGAATGCCGAGACCTACGAGATCATGCGTCCCGAAGATGTAGGCGTAAAGGCCACGTCTCTGGTCATGGGCAAGCACTCCGGCCGCCACGCCTTCAAGGACAAGCTGAAGGAATTGGGCTACGAGCTGGGCGACAACGCCCTGCAGGATGCGTTCCGCCGCTTCAAGGACCTCGCTGACCGCAAGAAGCATGTCTACGACGAGGACATCGACGCGCTGGTCGAGGACGAGATCTCCATCGCCGGCGAGAACACCAAGGTCATTGCGCTGACGGTCATTGCCGGAACAGGTGGTCCGCAGAAGGCGATCCTGACCATGGACGTCGACGGCAAGCACGAAACCCGCGAAGCCACGGGTGATGGCCCGGTCGATGCAACCTTCAACGCGATCAAGGCGATTGTGCCCCACGAGGCGACCCTGCAACTCTATCAGGTGCATGCCGTTACAGAAGGCACTGACGCACAGGCAGAAGTCTCCGTACGTCTGGAAGCCGATGGCCGGATCGCAACCGGCAAGGGCGCCGATACGGACACGCTGGTCGCATCCGCAAGAGCCTATGTCTCTGCCATGAACAAACTCGCGATGCGCCAGCAGGCAGGAAACCCGGGCGCACTGAAGGCCAGCTGATCCGGCAGGCGGTGGCTTATACGGCCACCGCCTCATGACCGCACCGCAAGGATCTGGCTTCGCTCGTCAGGGCGGACCATGTCTCGTCATCAGCATGCATTTACGGGTGCAAACACCGGGACAGACCGATCACACGGCCGCACCCCGCGCAATGGCAACAGGCCACCACGCCGGACTAAGCATTCACAAAGATCGTCGAAGCTCCGCAGTAACAGCAGCCCGTAATCGGGGGTGACTGATCGGTCTCGCTCATGGCCGTCCGTCGCCAGGATTCCGAACCTGAAACAAGATTCCCCTCATCGACATAAGCCTGTCCGGTTTTTTCGGCGCGCACAGCTTCCTGTGTCCACAATCGTGAGACCAAACGCCTGAAAACTGGCTTTGCCGCTCAGGCACTCACCAGATAGGAGCGCAGGGACGGGCTGAGAAGCTGGAAGAGATCGCAGGGCATGTCTTCGATCCGCCGGCTTTCGCGGTAGACGAAACCGAGATCCTGAACCGTGCTGCGTGCACTGCGGTCGTCTGTGCGAACAGGCACGACGATATGGGAAAAATAGGTGTTCTCGAAGAACCAGTCGATCAGCTCCCGGCTCACCTTAAGCGTCAGATCGCTGTGCCTGGCACGGGCGTCCTTGGAAAAACACCAGCGCAAGGCGATTTCCGAGGTTTCCTCCAGAGGCGAAAAGCCTGCCCAACCCAGGAATGTATTGTTTTCGTCCGTCACCTTGAACGCGCTGAGACCGTGGCGTTCCTGATCTGCCAAAGTGTCATCAAGAAAGGTCGAGACCTTGTCGAGCGACCAGGCACCGTGGGTGGAGGAAAGATAGCGGTGAACCGCGGGGTCGGCGTGAAGATCCGCCAGCAACGACAGATCGGTGGCGGACAAAGGCGTGAGCCTGACCCCTTCCGTATCAATGACGATGTGCTGCAAATGAGCCTCCCTGAAGCGTTGATCCAGTCTGGATCAATTGCGCGAAGTCCTAACCCAAGATTGTGAAGGGACCAAGGCACCGAAGTCCAATTCCACCCCTGAACTTGGAAAATCCGTGCTTCTACGGACATTTAGCGAGAGAAATCCACAGTGCAGCGCACAATCCTTGATTGGCACCGCATCATGACAAGCCCTGTCACATAACCTGAAGTTGCGCGGCCAGATCCGGGGCATGTGAAGCGGCCGGATCCAGCCGGATCCAGTCTGCCATCTGGTTCCGAAACCAGGTCTCCTGCCGCTTGGCATACTGGCGGGTCGCGATGGTCACCCGCTGCCGCGCGTCTTCAAGGTCACAAGCGCCCGACAAGAACTCCGCCACCTCCTTGACGCCAATCGCCCGCATGGCAGGCAGGCTGTCCGGCAGGCCAAGCGCCAGCAGCGCCTGAACTTCAGCAATGCCCGCTTCCGACAGCATCATCCCTGCCCGCGTTTCAATCCGGGCATGAAGCCAGGGGCGGGGCGGGGCCAGAACAACGCGAAGGGCCTCTTCCGGCCGGACCAGGGGCGCGCCTTGTGCCTCTGCCTGCCAATCCGAAAGGCTCTTGCCGGTCGAGCGCACAACCTCCAGCGCCCTTGTCAGCCTCTGCTGATCCTGAAGTGTCGAGGCTGCGACCGGATCGAGCGGCGCCAGCGCTGCGCTCACGGCTTCGATGCCGCCATCTTCCGACAGCTGACGACAGCTGACGCGAATCTCCGGATCAATTTCGGGAATTTCCGCAAAGCCCTCGGTCAAGGCCTTGAAATAGAGCCCGGTGCCGCCGACGAGAATGGGCAACTTGCCTTCCGCACGCACGGCATCCAGTTCCACGGCCATCATGCGCAGCCATTCGCCCGTTGAAAAGGCGGTTTCGGCGCCAAGAACCCCGTAAAGCCGGTGCGGAGCAAGGGCAAGGTCTTCTGCAGGCGGGCGGGCCGTGATGATCGACAACTCGCGATAAAGCTGCATGGAATCGGCATTGATCACGACGCCGTTCCATCTGCGGGCCAATTCAATGGCTAATGCCGACTTGCCGCTGGCGGTCGCTCCGGCTATCAGAACCGCGCGGTGCCCGTTTGCGGGCGACACATCCTTCTCACTCAAGGTCGCGCTCATGTCCTTTGTCGCCACATTCGTTTCCAATCCGACACGCCCTGCTGTCGATGACGCATTGATGGCGCACGTCGCCGCCTGCCTCGAAGGTGCGAGCAGCCCTTCAACGCTCAGCGCCGGCGTCGCAGCCGAAATCGCCTTTGCCGGGCCAGATCCCCTCGCAGCCGAGACAAGCCTGCGACAGGCCCTTGGCGAGGCTCCCGTTGACGTCTTTGTGCAACCCATCGAAGGCAGGCGCAAGCATCTCCTGATCGCAGACATGGATTCCACCATGATCCGACAGGAATGCATTGATGAACTGGCGGCTGAACTTGGCCTGAAAGACAAGATCTCCGAGATTACGGAACGGGCCATGCGCGGCGAGATCGAGTTCGAGCCGGCCTTGCGTGAACGGGTCGCCCTGCTCAAGGGTCTGCCCGTTGATGCCATCGAAAAAGTCCTGCGTGAGCGCATTCAGCTGATGCCCGGCGGACGCACACTGATTCAGACCATGAAAGCCAACGGCTCCTATTGCGCGCTGGTTTCCGGCGGATTCACCCATTTCACCCGCGCAATCGCCGCGCTGATCGGTTTTGACGAAAACCAGGCCAATCTGCTTCTGGAAGAAAACGGCATGCTGAGCGGCCTTGTGCAGGAGCCGATTCTGGGCCGTGACGCCAAGCGTCAAAGGCTGGAGGAGCTTGTCGCCGAGAAGAACCTGGACTTTGGCCAGACCCTTGCTGTCGGTGATGGGGCCAACGATCTGGCAATGATCGAAAGGGCCGGACTTGGCATCGCTTATCGCGCCAAACCTGCCATCGCAGCTGCTGCCGATGCCCGCGTCGATCATGGCGATCTGACCGCCCTGCTCTACCTGCAAGGCTATTCCCAGTCTGATTTCTCGCTCAGCTGAGCCAGGCCCTTCATCTAAACGCAAAAGGGCGGCCAGATCGGACCGCCCTTTTCTATTTGTTCAAGCGTTTGCGAAAATCACTCTTCGATGCGCACCGGTACGAAGCGAAGTTCGCCTGTCTGGTTGGACAGCAGCAGCAGAGCGGAGCGGCGTCCGTCTTCCTTCAGTTTCTCGACCTGTTCAATGACGTCCTCCGGTGTTGCCACCGGCTCCTGCGCCACTTCCTTGATCACATCGCCAGCCTGAACGCGCTTTTCTTCAGCGGAGCTGCCCGGCGCGACCTGCTTGACGACAACACCGGTGACGTCTTCCTCGATGCCGAATTCCTCACGCGCCGCATCGTCGATTTCGGCCAGGATCATGCCCAGAACTTCTTTCTGTTCAGGCGCATCCGTCTCACCGGCTTCACCCTCTTCCTCGTCCGTTTCGGCAGAAGCGACCTCTTCCAGACGTCCAAGAGTAACCTGCAGCGTGACTTCCTCACCCTTGCGTAAAACCAACACATCGACGGCTTTGCCGATTGCGGTTTCCGCGACCATGCGCGGCAACTCGCGCATGGTTTCGACTTCCTGTCCGTCGAACTCGAGGATTACGTCACCCGGCTCGATTTCCGCAGCAGCGGCCGGACCATCGTCGGACACACCTGCGACCAGCGCCCCATAGGCTTCATCCATGCCGAGGCTTTCGGCAATCTCGTCGGTAACTTCCTGAATACGCACACCCAGCCAGCCGCGGCGTGTCTCGCCGAACTCGCGCAGCTGAGCGATCACGCGCGTTGCCGTCTTGGCCGGAATGGCAAAGCCAATGCCGATGGACCCGCCCGAGGGAGAAATGATGGCCGTGTTGATACCGATCACGTTGCCGTCCATATCGAACAGCGGACCACCCGAGTTACCCCGGTTGATGGAGGCATCCGTCTGGATGAAATTGTCATAAGGACCGGAGTTGATGTCCCGGTTCTGCGCCGACACGATCCCGACAGTCACGGTGCCGCCCAGACCGAATGGGTTACCGATGGCCATGACCCAGTCACCGACGCGAATGGCGTCGCTGTCGCCAAAGCTGACATCCTTGAGCGGGGTCTCAGGTGTCACCTTGAGAACCGCAATATCGGTTTTCTCGTCGGTTCCGATCAGCTCGGCCTTGAGCTTCGTGCCGTCGTTGAAGTTGGCGGTGATCTCGTCCGCGCCTTCAATGACGTGATTGTTGGTGATGATGATGCCGGCCGTACCGTCAATCACAAAGCCGGAACCGAGCGACTGAACGCGCCGGGCGCGGTCTTCACCCTTGTTCTGCTTGTTGAAGAATTCCTCGAAGAATTCCTGGAATGGCGACCCATCCGGAACCTGCGGCATCGGCACGGAGCGCTGCGCCTGCACGGTCTGCGAGGTGGAAATGTTCACCACGGCGTCGCCAAGGCTCTCCGCCAGATCGGCGACGGAAACCGGACCTTGTGCGTTTGCAACCGCAGCCGGTTGCAAGGAAGCGGCACTGCCGAGCATGACCGCAATGGCCATGGATCTCACATTGCGGCGAAAGAACTGGAAAGCCATTGGCCTTTATCCTCCATCCCTGACGGATTGGTATGGGGAGCGGGAGCTGCCCCTAATCTCAAAACAGAGCTTATACATTTTAATGGCGCAGACGAGCCCTGGAAGGCCCCTCTGCGCCACATTTGCGTTACCAGCAGAGCTTATCCCCGCACGACCCACACCAGAACCACACCAAGTGCCAGAGCGACAAGTCCGGCAATTCTGAGAGTCTGGTCAGGCGTTTGCAGAGCGGACTGCATCATGGACTTCATTCCGCCCGGTGCCAGCGCGTAGAGGGTTCCCTCCAGTGCCAGCACCAGGCCAAGGGCCACGATCAGGTCGTTCATTGCGCGGCAGGAGCCTGCGAGCGCACACCAGCATCGGAATCCGCGTTTCCACCGACACCCAACGGATCGTTGAAATAACGGAAGAAGCTGGAATCGGGAGACAGAACCAGGCTGGTATCACCCTGGCGCAGACCGGTTTCATAGGCCTGCATCGACCGGTAGAAAGCAAAGAAGTCAGGATCAACGCTATAGGCGTCAGCGAAGATCTTGTTCCGCTCCGCATCACCGATACCGCGCGTGATTTCCGCATCACGCTTGGCTTCAGCGACAAGAACCGTTGCATCACGATCAGCACGCGAGCGAATGCGGCGAGCCTGTTCCTCACCCTGAGCGCGTAGCTCTGTGGCTTCACGCTGACGTTCTGTCTGCATACGCGAGAAAATCGCCTGGGAGTTGGCTTCCGGCAGATCCGCACGGCGGATCTTCACGTCAACAACCTCGATACCGAGTTCCGATGCACTGTTGCTGACATCACGACGGATGTTTTCCATCAGGCCCGAACGATTGTCACGCACGACAGCCGTAAAGGACGCCTTGGCGAGTTCCGAGCGCAGAGAAGACTGCAGGAACGTCGACAAACGCTGGTTAGCTTCACGAATGTTGTTCACACGCTGGAAGAACAGCACCGGATCAGAAATGCGGTAGCGGGCGAATGCATCAACCACCAGACGCTTCTTGTCAGAAGCAATTGCTTCGACCGGAGGCATGTTCAGGTCAAGAATGCGCTTGTCGAGATAAACGACATTCTGGAACGGAGCCGGCAGCTTGAAGTTCAGGCCTGGCTCGGTCACGACCTTGTCGATCTTACCGAATGTCAGGACGAGAGCCTGCTGGGTCGGATTGACAATGAACACACACGCATAGAGGCCGATGGCCACGATCGCGAGGAATACGGCAAGAATACCACTACGCATTACTGGCTCCCTCCGGTACGGCCGGACTGCGCGGCACCGCGCGAGGTCAGCTCATTGAGCGGCAGGTAAGGCAGAACGCCCTGACCGGATGACTTGCTGTCGATGATGATCTTGTTGTTCGATCCAAGAACCCGCTCAAGCGTTTCCAGATAGAGACGCTCACGCGTCACATCAGGTGCATTCTTGTACTGCTCATAGACCTGCGTGAAGCGCTGGGACTGACCGGTTGCCTCGGCAACGGTCTGGTCGCGATAGGCGTTCGCCGCTTCTGTGACACGTGCAGCTTCACCGCGTGCTTCAGGAACAACCCGGTTGGCATAGGACTGCGCTTCGTTCTGAATACGCTCCTGGTCGGCACGGGCCGCCTGAACGTCACGGAAGGAGTCGATCACCTGCTGGGGAGGATCCACCTTCTGCATCTGAACTTCGGTAATCTCGATACCGGCCTTGTAGGTGTCCAGAGTGGTCTGCATCAATTCATCAACACTGTTCTGAATCGATACCCGGTTTTCGGTCAGGATCGCATCGATGTTCGATTCCCCGACAACCTCGCGCATGGCGCTCTCGGCAACGGCTTTCACCGTCCCTTCAGGGTTCTGGATGTTGAACAGATAATTTGCGATGCCTTCGCGGGTGTTCTTGATACGCCACTGAACCTTGAAGCCGACATCGACGATGTTTTCATCACCGGTCAGCATCAGGCTTTCCTGAGGCACATCACGCGTCGAGACCGAGCTGCCGCGGATGATTTCTTCCACACCAACGGTAAGCTCGCGCTGACGTTCGACCTGCGGCTTGTAAACTTCGCCGATCGGATAAGGCCAGTTGTAGTTCAGACCCGGAGCGGTCTGGTCCGTGACCTTGCCGAGCACCAGCTCGACGCCGACTTCGCCCTGATCCACGCGGTAAAGACCGGTGAACATCCAGACAACGCCAACCACGGCAATCACCAGCAGAACGCCAAGGATACCAAGGCCGCCGCCACTACCACCGCCCGGAAGGACGTTTTTCATGCGGTCCTGCGTACGCTTCAGCAGCTCTTCCAGGTCCGGCGGCTGATTGCCACCACCCCTGTTGGGACCACCACCGCCCCACGGACCGCCGTTGTTTCCGCCGCCACCGCCGCCCCATGGGCCGCCGTTATTGCCGCCACCCTTCCAGGGACCGCCGCCGCCTGACTGATTGTTCCAAGGCATCAAGACTTCCTTTTTCCAAGGTCCCGGTTCTCTTGCGCATACGAGTGATCGCCGCCCACAATCCGCCGGGGTTACAGTTTGCCTGTTCTGACTCACCGCAGGTTATAGGGAGGTTACCGATGGCTTTCAACGCCGAGCCTGCAATCAACCTCCCGAAAAACTGCAGAATTTCTCACTTTGCAGGTGGGACGGGCAAACCAAGCTTTCAAGGGCTGAAATGGCGCATTTACACAGCTGTTTTGCTCTATGAGCCTGCCTCACACCTCATATCCAGATGCCAGATACCATCCTCAAGGTAATTCTCCGAAATACGTGCAAAACCAAAGCTGGTGTAAAAGTCCTCAAGATGCGCCTGAGCAGACAGGTTCACGGGTGCCCCAGGCACCGCGGAACGGCATTTATCAAGAGCAACCTGCATAAGGTTTCGCCCAAGACCCAGCCCCCTGTGTGAGGGCGCGATCACGACACGGCCGATCCGGCTTGCCTCATCGTCGCCAGCGTTGTCGGCATCGGCCAGAAACACCCGAAGCGCACCGGCCAGGTCTCCAGTTGCCCGGTCCCTCAGAACATAGTGCAGAGCATCCGGATCCTGACCGTCGATTTCCGGAAAAGCGCACTCCTGCTCAACCACAAAGACATCCTGACGCAATTTCATAAGGTCATGGACGTCACGGCCGCTCAGGTCATCGAATGCAAACCAGACCCCTTCAAGGTCCTCCGGATCCTTGGCGGTAGCGTTTGTGATGGTCATGAAAGGTCCTGAATCAGCTTGTTTGATGGTCGTTCTCGTCAATGCGCAAGAAACAGCGGGCACGCAGTCTCTTCAAGCATTTCCCGTGTTGTGCCGCCAAGTATTGTCTGGCGCATGCGCGAATGACCACGGGCCCCCATGACGATCAGATCGGCGCCCAGCGTCTTTGCTTCCCGGTTCAGAACCTCGGCAATTGTACTGCCATTGGTAGAGACCTGCCTGACTTCGACCTCGACATCATGACGGGCGAGAACAAGCGCCATGTCCGCGCCCGGGCTTTTACCGTGATCATCAGGCCCTGACACCGGGTCCACCAGCAAAAGCGTTACCTTGTCAGCGCCGAGCAGAAACGGCATGGCATCTGACAACGCCTCGGCGGCTTCCGCTCTGGAATTCCAGGCCACAAGAATGTTCTGCCCGACCGTTTGCGGCACGTCAGGTTTCGGCAGAAAAAGCAGGGGGCGGCCGCTGTCGAAAAGGGCGCCATCGATGGCCTGGCGCTCCACAGTGTTCAATTCACCGTCACCCGAGCGGAGGATCACCGCCAGATCCGAATAGATCGCGTGGCGCGCGACCAGATTGTCTTCCCGCGCAACAATGGCCTGATGAGCCCGAACGTCGAAGGAAATCCCTTCCTTTGCCAACGCAGCATCGACGTCTTCCTGCAGCGCCTTCAACGCCGCAACGCGCTCCTCGCCTTCTTCCATCCAGACCTTGGTGTAGCCCGCGCCGCCATAACCATAAAAGGGAAGGCTCGGCACTTCGCCAACGAGCAGCACGGCAAGATGCGCGTCTTGAGTCCTGGCGAGGTCGACAGCGCTTTGGAGCCGGCTTTTCACATCCTCGGTGAACTCGGCAACCGCCAATATCGTTTTGAAGGACATGTGAAACTCCCGTTCAACAAAAATGTCAGCAGCTGGCATACACACGCCAGGACGCAGACCCTAGCATCGCGGGAAAAGCAGATGCTTGTTCTATCTCAAATCGCCTCAAGCAACGACGCATACTTCCTTGCCCAAGGGCCAATGCCTAGGAAGCCCTGCGACGGTAGGAGACGAAATCGAAATCGGCACTGTCCCGTTCGGTTCTGTCGCCCGCAGCCCGTGACACCTCTTCCCAGATTGAGAGATCGATCGGCGGGAAATGCGTGTCGCCACCTGGCTCGGCCTGAACTTCCGTGATCTCGAGTTGCTCGGCCATATCCATCGCCAGCTTGTAAATCTGCCCGCCACCAATGATGGCGATCTGATCCACGCCCAGTTCACCCGCCTTCATCTCGGCCAACTCAACAGCAGCCTCCAGCGATGGCACAACGTCCGCGCCCTCGGCGTCAAAGCCCGCGTCTCGCGTGATGACGATGTGCGGACGGCCTGGCAGCAAGCCCGGCAGGGACTGGAAGGTCCTGCGCCCCATGATCATCGGCTTGCCAAGCGTCAGTGCCTTGAAGTGCTTGAGATCCGAGGAGATCTTCCAGGGCATGTCATTGTCAGCCCCGATGATCCCGTTGCGCGCCACGGCGGCGATCATCATGATGTCAGGCATTCAGCCTCCAGTCTTGTCCAGGCTACGCAGCCTTGCGGGCACCGCGCCAAAGAATAAACAAACCCGATGCAACGATCAGGGTGCAGCCCGCCACCATCCAGACATCAAGCTTTTCCTCAAAGATGAAAACACCCAATCCGACGCCAAACAGGAGGCGGGAATAGCGGAAGGGTGTGACAGCCGAAACCTGCCCGGTGCGCATCGCCTTCATCAAGGCACTATAGGCCATAACACCGGCGGTCACGACCGCCAGCAGCGACAGACCGGCAGCAGGGCTTGGCATCAAAAGCGCTCGCCCCTCCCACAGATGAAAAACACCTCCCGCCGCCGCAATGGTCACGAAGCCGTAGAACCCCAGAACATTGGTGCTGATGGAGGCTGGAGCCGCCCGGCTGGCAAGATCGCGTCCGGCAAAGCCCAGCATTCCCACAACGGCCAGGATCGACAAGGTCGAGAACGCCTCGGCGCCCGGACGCAGGACAATCATCACCCCGATCAGGCCGACCAGAATGGCTGTCCAGCGGCGCCAACCGACAGTCTCGCCGAAAATCAGGGCAGCACCGAGGACAACAACTATCGGCGTTGCCTGCAAGATCGCGGTGGCCGTGGACAGCGGTGCCAGAGCCAATGCGAGGACATAGAAAAGCCGGCCGACGAACTCGAACACGAAGCGGATCAGCATTGGCGGCGAAGTCACATCGCGATTGGCCAAACGCTCGCCTCTAAAACGTGCGAGCACAGCAAATACAAACGCTCCACAGCCTCCCATCAGGAGCAGGATTTCGGCGACGGGCAGCTCGGCGGCAGCCCCCTTCAGGAAAGCATCCTCCAGCGCGAACGCCGCCATGGCGCCAATCATCCACAGGCTTCCCAAAAGGTTTCCGCCCCGGTCAGTTTGTATGTTTTCGGGAAGGCTCACCGAATGTCCAGTCGAAGGTTTCACAGACCGCCGTCAAACAGCAATTGGCGCAGAAATATGCGGATGCGGGTCGTAACCCGAGAGTGTGAAGTCGTCATATTTGAACGAGAAGAGATCACTCACGTCCGGGTTGAGTGTCATGGTCGGCAAGGCGCGCGGTTCGCGCGTTAGCTGTTCGCGGGCCTGATCGAAGTGATTGGCGTACAGATGCGCATCTCCAAGCGTATGCACGAAGTCACCCGGCTTCAGACCGGTCACTTGCGCCACCATCATGGTCAGGAGCGCATAGGACGCAATGTTGAAGGGCACACCAAGAAAGACATCGGCCGAGCGCTGATAGAGCTGACAGGAAAGTTTCCCGTCAGCCACATAGAACTGGAACAGCGCATGACAGGGCGGCAGCGCCATCTCATCCACCAGAGCCGGATTCCAGGCTGATACGATCAGACGGCGGCTTTCCGGCGTTTCCCGGATCATCCGAAGCAGATTGCTGATCTGATCAATCGACTGACCATCCCCCGCGGGCCATGAGCGCCACTGATAGCCGTAGACCGGACCAAGTTCGCCATTTTCGTCGGCCCAATCGTCCCAGATCTTGACGCCATTGTTCTTCAGATAGCCGATGTTGGTGTCGCCGGCGAGAAACCAGAGCAGTTCGTGAATGATCGATCGCAGATGCAGCTTCTTGGTCGTGACCAGTGGAAACCCTTCAGACAGGTCAAACCGCATCTGGTGACCAAAGACAGACCGCGTCCCGGTTCCGGTGCGATCCCCCCGATCAACGCCGGTGTCCAAAATGGTCCGCATGAGGGTGAGATATTGATCCACGTCGTCCGTCCCGAGGTTTTCCTGCCGCAGGTCTGCAGCCTTTTGATCCTGGGTCTATGTCGCAGCCAAGCACGACGATTTGCAAGGCCCATGGGTCGGTTTCAGCGCCTCTGTCCCCTGCTCTTCCCGGCATCTGACCTGCGCACGAGATCCCCGGAAAAACGCCATGACACCCCGCTTTTAAGGCCATACCCCTTTTAATTTCCGCGACATAAGACTATATCAGGAGTGCTGGTTTTCCAGCTATGGCGATAAATGGTCAGTGCAATAAGCCTATCGGACCCGGGGGCGGTACCCGGCGCCTCCACCCAAGCGCACCACGGCAAGTGAGCCATCTGGTGCGCTTCGGCGGGGGCGAAATAGGATCGACGAGGGTGTAAAGACTGCGCTTTTGCTCGGCATGGTACCACCGATATCGGACCATATCAGTAGTTGCAAATGACAACACTGCTTCGGACATGGCTGTTGCTGCGTAACGCAGTACCGGTAGTCCATTTAAGTCCTTGTGGTTAGCACCGTAAGGCGGGGTTCGGAGGCACCTGGCAACAGAAGCCTCCACTTCATTCTCCCACTTGCCCAGCACAGGAACCGCTCACAAACGTCAGTTCTGCACCGGATTTCTGTTGTCCATACAAGGACAAACTCGGGAAATCTTTCCGGCTCGGCCATTTGGGTACTTTCCTTTTGCCGCTCCAGCCGTCAAGGTGCTTGGCAGCAAATCCGCGATTCCGACAAGTTTTGACGAAGAGAAGATGGCCGAAGACCTCCTCCGATACGATATCCTCATCCAGGACGCGCTGCGTGGCGCGGTCAAAAAGATCCTCGCCGAAGTCGGCCGCACGGGTCTTCCCGGAGAGCATCATTTCTACATCGCCTTCGACACGACAGCACCTGGTGTGCGCATTTCCAGCCGCCTTAAGGAGCGCTATCCGCAGGAAATGACCATCGTCATGCAGCACCAGTTCTGGGATCTGGCGATCGGCGAGCATGCGTTTGAGGTTGGCCTGTCCTTCGGCGGCGTCGCAGAAAAACTGTTGGTGCCCTACAGCGCCATCAAGGGCTTCTTCGATCCGTCAGTCCAGTTTGCGCTCGAGTTCGATCCGGGCAAGACCGCTGAAGAACTGCCGGAAGAGCTTCTCGAGGCAGTCGAGGAACTGGCGAAGGCTGAAAAGCTTGCCGAGGATGTGACGTCAGAGGGTGTATCGCCCGTGCAGGACGGCGCGGAAGCTGCCTCTGCTGACAAGGACGACAGCGGCGACAAGGCTCCTGCAGCAGACGGCGGCGGAGAAGTTGTTTCCCTCGACGCCTTCCGCAAGAAGACCTGAGCACCAGTCAGGGACGCCGGTCATGAGCGCCGACATCGTCAATCTGCGGCAGGCGCGCAAGAAAAAAGCCAGATCCGAACGGGAGAAACAAGCTGCCGAAAACCGGACGACCTTTGGTCGTTCAAAGGCGGACAAGCAGCTTTCCCGGAAGAGCGAAGCCCTGACCTCTGCCCGGCTTGACGGACACCAGCGCGGCAGAGAGGCACCTTCGGGCAGCACCAAAGACCCGAAAGACGGCGACTGAGCATGGCGTTGACCAAGCGCTCACTCGCCCTTCATGGCCACCGCACGAGCCTCGCGCTTGAACCGGAATTCTGGGCGGTGATCGATCAGGCGGTCCGAGATCGCAATCTCTCCCTGGCAGCCCTCATTGCTGAGATCGATGACAACCGGGATACGGACGATGCGCTCTCGTCATCCGTTCGCATTTACGCCTTGGCCTACGTCCAAAACCACTAAAGCCGTCCGAAAACCATTAGTTCGCCGGAATTTCGACCACCAGCCCGTTCGGCAAGGTGCGATACCGCGGCTGTGCCGGTGCCGCCGGCTGCTGTCGCTGCGGCTGAACACGGCTTGTGGAGGGCGGCGCCGGCTCTGGCGCAAGCTCCAGCGGCCCGTCCTCAAGCACGCTTGGCGGCAGCCCGATCTCACGCGCCAGAAGGTCTTCAACCGACTGAGGCGCTTCGAGAGGTGGCAGGGAGCCGGTGCTTTCCGAACTCTGGTCCTGTGACACGCCGCCATCGGAGCCCGGCGCGTTGATGACGGAACGGATCTGGTCGGCAAAATCGGCAGGGTTCAACGGGGCAACCGAGCTCCGGTCACCATCGGGCGCCGCCGCCGCATTGTCGTTGGCAGGACCATCTGCAGCTGAATTGTCATTGGCAGGCAGGTCGTTGGCAGCTGGCCCGGGGGCAGCAGGTACGGGCGCCGTCTCCACGCGAGAGGCTTCGGCTTCGGCAGCAGCTGCCTCAGCTTCCTGTTTCAGGCGCTCAGCCTCGCGCAGGGCTGCCTCTTCCGCTTCTGCAGCAGCGCGAGCTGCCTCTTCCTCGGCTTCGCGCTGACGCCGCGCAGCTTGCTCCTTCTGGCGCTTCAACTCGCGCAGAAGCCGGTCGCGCTCCAGAATTTCAGCCTGCAGCTTTTCGACCCGCTCAACCTCCTGCTCGAAAGCCCGCAGCGTCAGATAGGCGGTGAAAGGCGTAATATCGACGCTACGCTCGGGAGCCTCCAAAGGTCCGGAGAAGAGCATTCCAACCTGTGGCTCTGCTCCGGTCACGGCATTTTCGCCCGCATCCACGGTCAGTGAAAAGTCGCTGTCGAGTTCCCAGGTGTTGAAATCGACTTCCGCAGACCCGAAGACCTCCGCTGCAGAACTGTCGACCACAACATTGCGTGCAGTCGCCCGCCCGCCGACCAGCGTGATCGCTCCCTCCATCTCGTCAAAATCGAGGCTGCCAGCTGCCATGTGACTGAGAAAGACCTCACGGATTTTCTCGTCGCGCAGATCGAGACCGGCATCCGCCGCACGGATCACCAGACCGAACGCCTGGGGATTGATCCCGCGCAACTCGCCCTTGGCAACGGAGAATGTTCCGCCGCCGGTCAGACCGGAAACCATCGCCGCGATAGACCGGCCCGCGCCTTCGAAATCGAGAACGAGATCGAGATCGCCGGTCGCGACCGCGCGTCCCTCGCGTTCCCAGACGAGAGATTGAAGCACCGCATCGTCGAGTTTGAGACGTCCGGAGACCGAGCCTTCGGCTCCCGACCTTCGAAACGCCAGAGCGCCCGAGAGTGAGCCGCCGCCATAGCTGCCGGACAGTCCGTCAAGACGCAGCATCGTGGGCGTCATGCGCAATTCGCTGCGCGCGCCCTCAATCACCTGCTCACCGCCGATCGCAAGCGTATCCGTGCGCAGATCAAGCGTCAGATCCGTGTCTGTGAACAACGGACGGCCAAAGGACACGGTTGGCCAGATGCTGGACCCGTCACCGGCAGAAAACCACTGATCGGGACCAAGAACAGCCTCGGACAGGAACCTGAGATCAAGACTACCCACATAGAGCGAGCCTTTCAGGCGCCGATTGCTTTCACCCGTTGTTGGCGTCAGATCACCCTGGAGCGTGCCATCGATCGGCACACCAGCAACGGTCCCACCAAGATCGGAAACCGTAATTTCACTGCCTGTACCGGAGAGATTGAAGCGAAGATCGACCTCGATATCGCCTGCCATGACCGGCATGATCCGGCCACCAAGCAAGGCGAA
Source organism: Roseibium sp. (assembly GCF_039982295.1). Classification (GTDB taxonomy): domain Bacteria; phylum Pseudomonadota; class Alphaproteobacteria; order Rhizobiales; family Stappiaceae; genus Roseibium. Next base: position 79,765 of record NZ_JBDWYP010000051.1, on the reverse strand, counting down.
CGGGGCAAGATCAGGTACACTTGTCGCCACATCCAGACGATAGCTCGGCGCCTCATCAGCTTCCAGACGCAACTCGCCGTCTGCCGTCAGAGTTGCAGCGCCCGCAGTCGCCTCGACATCAACCTCAAGCCCGTCTTCAGGATGGCCTTTCGCCGAAAGCTTGATGTAACCAAGACCGAGATCGTCGACAGGCAGTATTTCGAAGCCCAGTTGCCGAAGAATCTGACCGCCGTCAGGGCCAGCCAGCTCCAGACCAACATCAACATCTGCGCTGTGCCAATCGTCCATCCGGCCCTTGAAACTGCTGCTCAGCCTCGCATCCACCCCGCCCGCAATGCCGTCCAGAACAAACGTCAGATCGCTGCTGTCACCGGCAGCTGCCGCTTTAAGGTCCGCCTCAAACCTCGCAGGCACCAGATAGTCGGACGCCTCTTCCAAGCGTTCGATAACCGGGTTGTCCGGGAACGCACCGCGCAGCAGGGCGACGACTCCGGTCAGATCCCGCGCATCCATTGTTCCAGACAGGTCACCGACAGGCGCAGTGAGAAGGTCGTCGATCCGTCCGGAAACGTCGATCTCGGCACCTGCAAGATCTTCCGCATACAGCCGGTCGACCCGCAGTCCGGAGCCGGAATACTCAGCTTCCAGCGACAGTCCCTTGCCCGCAACATCGCGCACGCTGACCTGCTTGGCGCGCATGCGAAGCGTGACATCCAGATCCGACAGACCGGCCTCTGACCGGTCGAACAGGCCGGCCAGTTTCTCAAGCTCATCAAGGTCAAGCGTGTCCGCATCAAGGCTGAGCGAGAAGATGGCGTTGCCCTGGCGTGGCTTGCGATAGGACAAACCGCCCGTCGCTTCTGATCCGGCAAGCGTCAGCCGCAGGTTATCGAGCGCTGCACCATCTGGAACCACATTCAGATGCCCTTCGATCGCGACCGGCTGGATTGAGCTGCTGCCGCTGTCATTCTGCTGCCACCAGGCCGCAAAGGCGCCGGGCTGATCCGAGTTGATGGAGAGATTTCCACGATAGGTCGGCGTTTCGGAAACGACGAGATCGCCCTGGGTCGTTATCGTGGTGCGGCCCGGAGCACGCCCCGACAAGCGTGCAATGCGCCAGCCACCGGTCATGGTCTCAAGATCGAGGCGCACGTCCTGGGCCAGACCACCGCCAACCACCACCGCCGGCACGTCGAGCGCGATCACACCGTCCATATCCGGCACGGGCAAGGATTTCAGGGCCCCGATCAAGGCGCTGCCGGCCTCCGTCAGGCCAACAGGAGCCTGAGGCCCGCCGCCGTAGAGCCGGTCAAGGTCCAGCTGTTTGGCTCTTGCGCGCACTTCAAACCTGCGCGCGCCATTAAACACCACTTTGCCTTGACCATCGAGGCCAAGCAGTCGGTCTTCCGGGCCGAAACGATACTGAAAGGCCGGGATGTCCACCCCGCTCACAGCTGCATTGAATTCGCCGGTCGCCCGCCAGCTTCGATCAGCCTCCTCCTCCGGAACGATCGCGACGAGATCGAATTTGCCGTCGTAAACCGGCGACTCTTCGATGTGGTTCAGCGTTCCATCGACCGACAGCTCGACCGGAGCCATTGTCGGCGTGATCGATCCCTTGAGACGGATCGAACCATCTTCCTGTTGCTTGCCCGTGGCAACGCGCAGCGAATAGGCCTCCCCGCCGTAATCGAGGCTTCCGTCCACCTTGAACGGGCCGGCAAGCGTTCTGGCGCTAACCTGAAGGTTCCCGTGGTCGACCACATGGGTTTCGCCGGAACGCGCATCGACAAGCGACACGGCCCCATCAACAACAGTGATGCTGTCAAAGGCGATGTCGTCATCAGCAAGCTCTGCAAGGGCGCCTCCGCCCTTCATTCCGGTCAGCCAGTCAAGGCGACCGTCCTCGTCCAGGGACAGGCTGAGATGCGGGCGTTCAAGCTCCATCTCGAGCACCCGGACCTCACCCTTGAGCAAGGGCGGCAGTTCAACACGCATCTGAAACCGTGAGACAACCAGCAGCGGATCTTCCGCCTCACCTACCCGCACATCGGAAAAAGTCACCGTTGGCGAGGGCAGCAGCGTCATGTCGGCTTCGCCCAACACCGTGACCTTGTGGCCAAGAGCACGTTCCGCGTAGGTCTCGAAGGTCGAGCGATAGACAGTCCAGTCGACAAAGAAAGGCCCGACCAGTGCCGTAATCAGCACCAGAATAATCGCAACCCCAACTGTTATGTAGACCGAATTCAGATCAATTCTCCAAATGTGTCCGGTCGACATTATGCCACCGGACCAACGTTCATGTGGGTGTCATCACGATTCGAAACGATATCATGACACGAAGAAAACCGGACCCGTTACCGATACAACAGGTCCGCCTCAAAAGTCTCATGGCAAAAGTCAGGAGACGGTAACAATCTTGCCCGGGTTCATGATGTTGTCAGGATCAAGCGCCTGTTTGATCGACCGCATGACATCCAGTCCGCCGCCATGTTCGCGCTCAAGGTATTTCATCTTGCCCTGCCCGACACCGTGTTCTCCCGTGCATGTTCCCTCAAGCTCAATCGCACGCCAGTTCAGACGTTCGACAAAGGCTTCAGTCTTGGCGATTTCCTCCGGGTTGTCCTCGTCGACCAATACCAGAACGTGGAAATTGCCGTCACCAACATGGCCGACGATGGGCGCGAGCAGCCCCGCGTCTTCGAGATCCCTGGACGTTTCGGTCACGCACTCTGCCAGCCGAGAAATCGGGACACAAACATCGGTCGCGACACCTTTCGCACCTGGCCTGAGAACAAAGGACGCCCAATAGGCATCGTGGCGTGCAGACCAGAGCTTCGTGCGTTCTTCGGCCTGGGTCGCCCACTTGAAATCACCACCACCCAGGTCTTCGGCAATTGATCCGAAAAGCTCAGCCTGCTCTCGCACGCTCGCATCCGACCCGTGGAATTCCAGGAACAAGGTTGGCTGCTCGTCCAGCTCGAGCTTCGAATAGGCATTGCATGCCTTGACCTGCAACGTATCCAGGAACTCTATGCGCGCCACCGGGATCCCGCACTGGATTGTGGCGATCACCGCCTGACAGGCGGAATCGATATCAGGAAACGGGCAAACGCCGCCCGAAATTGCCTCCGGCTGGCCATAGAGCCGAACGGTCAGTTCGGTGATCACGCCCAGTGTCCCTTCCGAGCCGACATAAAGTCGGGTCAGATCATAGCCGGCCGCTGACTTGCGCGCCCTGCCGCCCGTGTGAATGACCTCGCCAGTCGGCGTGACAACGGTGAGACCCAGAACTGCGTCCTTCATCGTACCGTAACGCACGGCATTGGTGCCGGATGCACGGGTCGCCGCCATGCCACCAAGGCTGGCATCCGCCCCCGGATCAATCGGGAAGAACAGCCCGGTATCGCGCAGATAGCTATTGAGCTGCTTGCGGGTCACACCTGCCTGAACCCGGCAATCAAGATCATCCGCGTTGACCTGTAGAATCGCATCCATGCGGGACATGTCCAGCGAGATCCCGCCACCAGGCGCATTGAGGTGTCCTTCAAGCGATGATCCTGTGCCGAAAGGAATCACTGGCACCTTGTGCTCGGCACAGATGCGCACAACTTCCGCTGTTTCTTCAGTGCTTTCGACAAAGACAACAGCGTCCGGCGCCTGATTCGGCAACCAGGTCGTCGTATGCCCGTGTTGCTCCCGTACTGCTTGAGAGCGAGAGCAGCGCTCACCAAAGCGTTGGGCCAAAATGTCGACGACCAGCGAGGCTTTCTCTTCGTCGCGCGCGACGGGCACCTGGAGGGCACTCAGGGACATGGTCCAGATCCTGTTCTTCTACTGTATTGGGCAATCTCTTGAAGGGCCAAATATGTTGGGCAGTCTTGCAAAGGTCAAAGGCAATCGACCTTGTCGCGCCATTTGATTGCAAGCCATACGGCAGATCGATCGCGAAAAATGGAAAAAACTCCAAGATTGTCGGCAAAGGTCATGTTTTTTCTGCCATATTGAGTTCAGTCACAAGGCTGAATCAGGCAGCCACATGCCAAGACAGCCCGATCCGGGACGGTCTGCCGTCTCGTTCATTTGAGCAGTTTCCAGCGGTATCGACCGATGCGCGTCATATTCGACACTGTCCGTCACCTTCCTCAGATCCTTTCCAGCTGGATCACACCCAATCTGCGCCTGTTCAGTACCAGCCGACTTCCGGTCGTTTGGGTGCTCGCGCTCGGCATCGGCGCACTTGTTGCTGCAGCGGCCATTGCCTTCCGCTCAGCCATAGGCCTGCTGCAATGGCCGTGGCTTGGCACTACGTCGGAGCGGATCATCAATGCCGCGGCAAGCCAACCGTGGTGGGTCATCCTGTTGACGCCTGCGCTTGGCGGCCTGATCGTGGGCTGGCTGCTTCAGACCTATCAACCCAAGCAACGCGCGGGCGGAGTTGCCGATGTGATCGAGGCGCGTGCGCTGGGTGGCCGCGGCCTGCCGCTTCGTGCTGGTCTGACGTCTGCGCTGATCACGGTCATTTCTCTCGGGTTCGGGGCAAGCGCAGGCCGCGAAGGACCTGTGGTCCACTTGGGAGCGACCTTGGGCACCGCCGTCTGCCGGGCCTTTTCGCTCCCCGATTCAGCCAGGCGCATGTTGCTGGCCTGCGGTGTCGCCAGCGCCGTGTCCGCATCCTTCAACGCACCAATTGCCGGCGTTCTTTTCGCTCATGAGGTGGTCCTTGGCCACTATGCCGTATCCGCCTTCGTTCCAATCGTGCTGGCATCGGCCGTCGGAGCCGTCCTTTCCCGCCTGTGGTTCGGGGAATCTGCCTCCTTCATCATTCCGACCTACGACATCACATCGTATCTGGAGATTCCCGCCTTCGCTCTGCTTGGTCTGACCTGCGCAGCAGTCGCGATCCTGTTCCAGTTTGCGCTGATCGGAAGCGACTGGACCGCGCGCAACATCTCGATGCCACTCTGGTTGCGCCCCGTGGTCGGCGGCCTTGCGGTCGGAGCAATCGCGTTGGTCTTCCCCCAGGTCCTTGGCGTTGGCTATGAAGCCACGGACATGGCGTTGAAGCATCAGCTACCGATCACCATGCTGCTGGCACTTCTGGTCGCCAAAACCGCCGCCACCGCGATCACGTTGGCTTCACGCTTCGGCGGTGGGATCTTCTCGCCGTCGCTCTATCTGGGTGCCATGACCGGAGGCGCCTTTGGCCTGATCGCAGCGTCTGCCTTCCCCGAGATGGCCTCCAGCCATGGGCTCTACGCCATCCTTGGAATGGGAGGCGTTGCCGCAGCCGTCCTTGGCGCTCCGGTGTCCACCACAATGATCGTTTTCGAATTGACGGGAGGCTACGGCCTCTCCATTGCGCTCCTGATCGTGGTCTCCATTTCCGCTGGCCTGACGCAAGCCATTCACGGCAAATCCTATTTCCACTGGCAACTCGGCATGCGGGGGGTCTGCCTGCACGAGGGCAGCCACACCTATCTGAGTGAAAGCGTCAAAGTTCGCGATTTCATGGACGCCCCACCGGAGAATGAAGAAGAAAGAACCTTCAACCCCGGCACCGATGGTGCCTACCTGCATGCAAACAATTCACTTGAAAACGCCCTGAAGACCTTTGACGAAAGCGGCAAGATCAGCTTGCCGGTGGTCGAGAGTGGTGACGCTACCAGGATTGTCGGCATCGCCCGCCATGTCCGTGCCCTGCGCTATTTCAACTCGGCGCTGATCAGGGAAAGCGAAGAAGCCCATCGTTGAGGCTGACACGCGAAAGTGCGGCTCAGAACGGGGACGGCTCGGTGATCAAAATCTTGCCGGCATATCGGTGCGAGCCTTTCACGCCCCTCCACCTTGCCTTGAGCTGCAGCTCCTTCATATGGATCTGAGCCTGGCGACCCTTGATACCAGGAAGCGAAAACGGGTCGAGCCCCGTTACCGGCAGGAAGGGATTGCGGCGCAGGGAACCATAAATGCCCACCCGCACCGAAGGACGTTCGCTCTTGCCGCGCGCATGAAAGCCGTGCGTGTCCGCGACGACCAGGGAATTGCCGGGAACATTGAAAGCAACGGGATCAGAGAACCCCATCTGCTTCGCCTCTTCGGCTGTGAGGCGGAAGGAGCCACGTGCATGAAGCTTGTTTCGAGCCTCAGCAGCCTGAACACTCTGCTCCTGCTCCCAGGCTGCCCGCTCTGGCGTCAACCTGTGCGACCCGGCAATATAGTTGAACGGCCCGTCTTCCAGAGCCACGTCATATAAAAAGAACCAGGACTTTGCAGTGGGCTGAAATGTATCTGAATGGAAGCTCGTCTGAGGATCTACCTTGCCCTTTGTCGGCTCGGTCATGACGACGTGCAGATAGACAATCGGATCCGCATTGACAGACCCCACATAGCGCAAAGTGTTCTGGAACAAGGAGCCGTTCACGAACCGCTTGAGGTGGGGTTTGCCCTTCAGGACTTCCGGCGGAAGGGGGACGAAACGCGTTACCGCATTGCCCTGCCGCATGTCATAGGCGTGAAAGGTGTTCTCTTCCACCTCCTGCCGCAAACCCGCCAGCTCATCTGAACTAAGCACATCGTGACGGCAAATGAAGCCCTGCTCCGCATATTGTCGGCGGTCATCCTCACTCACCAGTTTGGCGAGACGGCCCCGGCGCCAGTCGCTCATGCGCTCAGCCAGGCGCATACGCGCCACATGAAGGCCCTTCTCATTCAACCGGCGACTGCCGATGATCGGATTGTCGGCAAAGGATTTGGCACCACTGGCCAATTCCGCTGCCCACAAGGGCGTCTTCAAGATATCAATCGCACGCATAAAACACCGCCTTGAAACCATAGGCCTGTGGAAACAACCCCAATCAAATAGCCGTTGTAGCCTCTTCCAGCCAGGTTAATGTCTTGTTGTCCAGAAGAGGCGAAAGCTGGGCAAGAACCTTGGCATGATAGGCATTGAGCCAATCGCGCTCAGCATCGCTCAGGAGATCCCTGTCCACAAGGCGAAGATCAAAGGGCGCAAGCGTCAGAGTCTCGAACGCCAGCATCGGCCGCTCGCCGCCTTCGATCCCTGACGGCTCTGTTACGAGTTCCAGGTTCTCCAGACGGATTCCGTACTCACCTGCCGGATAATATCCCGGTTCATTCGACAGGATCATGCCAGGCTTCAAGGGCACCGTGCCGGTTTTGGCAATACGCTGCGGCCCTTCGTGAACCGACAGATAAGCACCGACACCATGGCCCGTCCCGTGGTCGAAATCCAGACCCGCCTTCCAAAGATCGATGCGCGCGAGGGTATCGAGCTGGGCACCTGTGGTGCCAAGCGGAAAGCGCGCAGACGAGATGGCAATATGTCCCTTCAGCACCAGCGTGAAATGCCGGCTCATTTCTGCGCTCTGCTCTCCCACCGCCAAGGTACGGGTGATGTCCGTGGTGCCATCTTCATATTGGGCGCCACTGTCGATCAGGAAAGGACGCCCCACCGGAATCATCCGATTGCTCTTGCGGCTCACACGATAATGACAGATGGCGCCATTGGGGCCTGCACCTGAAATCGTATCGAATGAGATATCCTTCAGAACCCCGGTCTCAAGGCGGAATTGTTCCAGCTTTTCCGCCGCGCCAATCTCGTCCAGCTCACCGGATGGGGCAATATCATCGAACCAGCACAGGAATTTCGCATAAGCGACCGCGTCACGCAGATGCGCTGCGCGGGCACCATCGATTTCTGCACCATTCTTGATCGCCTTTGGCAGAAGCACAGGATCAGCCGCCTCGATCAGTTGGCCGCCGGCATTGACGATCGCGTCGGCAATCCCCTGCCCTGCAAGAGCCGGGTCGATCATCAAGGACGCGCCAGCCTGACCCAAACTGGCAAGTTTCGCCTTGAAGGCTTGCGGCTCCTCGACATCAACAAGCACATGCAGAGTTTCTCGAACCGAATTCGACAGCTTGCGGCCATCGATGAAAAGGCTCGGCTTGCCAGTCGCGGGAACGACGGCAAAGGAAAGCGGGACCGGATTATGCGTCACGTCAGACCCGCGGATATTGAACAGCCAGGCAATGGAATCGGGCTGGGTAAGCACGCAAGCCCCCGCGTCCTTCGCAGCAATCGCGGCCTGAATCTCGGAGATCTTCTCGCTGGCCGAACGCCCCGCAAGTTTTTCGCTGTGCAGAGCGACCGCGCCAACCGGTGCTTCCGGACGATCCTTCCAGACCGCATCGATCGGATTTTGATCAAGTGCGACCAGTTCAGCTCCAGCCTTGTCACAGACACTCTGGAGACGGCGCACTTCGCGAACGGGGTGGAGCATGGCGTCATAGCCAATACGCTGGCCAGATTTTAAGCGCGCAGCCAACCAGTCGGTAACCGGTTCGTTGATCAGGTGTTGAGCCGGAAAGACATCCATGTCCACCTGTTCGCGAACCTGGATCGTGTAGCGGCCATCGACGAAAATCGCAGCGTCGTCCATCAACACGGCAGCTGTCCCGGCCGAGCCGGAAAAGCCTGTCAGCCACTGAAGCCGGCAGTCATGGGGCGGCACATATTCGCCCTGGTGAGCGTCTGCACGCGGCACAAGGAACCCATCAAGGGAAAGCTGCTTGAGTTCGGCCCTGAGCAGCGCTGCATGCGGCGCCCCGCAGGAAGGATCATTGAGATCATCGAAGGTCTGAAACATGGCCCGAAGCTAGGTTGATCAGGCGAATCGTTCAAGACGGAAAACTATTCCGCAGAGCTCTTTAGGCAGCATCAGTTTTACATTTTTGCGACGCAGCATAGATTTCGCACATGCGAGAAATGCAGGCCTGTCATGCAAGATCGTCTCTACTCAAAAAACGCGAATGACCTCATATTGATCGTGACAAATAAAGAGGCAGCAGCCCGCGAGGACGCGCCCCCGACAACCCCTTGATTGGAGTTCTAAGACCATGGCAACAGCAACCACCACCACCATCGGCGGCACCAGCCACTCTTCCGACAGCTTCGTACGTCGCGCATTCGGCCGTATGGTTGAAGCCCGCGAAAAGCAGGCCCGTCGCTACGTCAACGGCTACCTTCTTTCCCTTGACGATGCCACTCTTGCCGCACACGGCCTTGAGCGCAGCGAACTGGAACGCGAAGGTTCTGCGGGCATGATCTTCTAAGAAGATTACTGCGGAATATCATGAGAAAAGAAGCGCGGTGGAACCTCCTCCGCGCTCTTTTTTTGTCTACTTCAATGAAGAACCGGATGAAAGAGCCGCGCTAGGCGACCTTCCGGCCACGCACGAGCGTCAGCGTCAACCAGCCTTCCTTCTCTTGCCGCCGGGCAAGATGGAAGCCTTGGCAACCATAGGCAAAGAGGATCCTCGGACCATCCGAGACCCTCAGGCCTGACAGCACCAGGGTCGCCGTCGGTGTCATTCGCGCCGCGATGGACTTCGCCATCTTCATCAGAGGCCTTGCCAGAATATTGGCGACCACAAGGTCGAACGGGCCGAACTCGCCAAAGCGGCGATCTTCCATACCGTTGGCTGTAAAGGTGCTGATCAGCGGTGCAACACCATTCAGCCTGGCATTCTTCGCCGCCGTCTCGGTCGCAACCGGATCAATGTCGGTCGCCAGAACGTGTTGCCGGGTCATCCGGGAAATCGCGATTGCAAGGACACCAGTTCCCGTTCCCAAGTCCAGGACGCGGTAATATTCGCGCATCGAAAAGAGGCGATCGATCTCCTCCAGGCACCCTGCGGTCGTGCCATGGTGCCCTGTGCCAAAAGCCAAAGCAGCCTCGATTTCAAGGCCGATGCCGCCGCCTGGCACCTTGTCGCGATCGTGAGACCCGTGAACAAAGAAACGCCCGGCACTGACCGGCTTCAGTCCCTCAAGGCTCTTTTCGACCCAGTTGATGTCGGGAAGGATCTCCGCCTCGATCGGCGCTGCAAAGGCATCCGAACCGACCCGATCACGAACAGCCTCAGTGGCCTCCTCAGGCTCCATTTCGAAAAGCAGGATTTCGGCAGCCCAGGTCTTGCCGTCGGCAGATGCCTCATAGATGGTCACCGGATTGCCGTCGTCCTCGAACGCGCGCTCCAGCACATCGGCAATGCGCTTGGCTTCCAGTTCTTCTGCGGTAATCCGAACCCTGACGGTCTGCATGATGTCCTCAAGCTTGGGGATAGGTGCAAGGCGTATAGACCGCTTTGGCGGCAACCGCAATTCACGCCCGTTTCAGACCTGCAATGTCTCGCTTCCTGGCTGTCGGCCCGCTCCTGGCGCGCCAAAACTCAAGAGTAGATCACATGGATTGAGACAGAAGGCATTTAGCGGCAACCCGGCCAGCAACCGTCAGGACATTGTGCGCAAGAGACATGGGCTGTGGTTTCCCGCCCCTCCTGCGAAGAGCTTTTCAGTATCCCAAGGCCCGCCGCAGAAGAGCGAAGACGCAGCCGCCAAACGTGCAGCGAGAGCAAAACCTCGATTGGTTTAACCCAGGTTCAACACGATACGTGCAGTCAGCCCGCCCCCCGGCGTGTCCCTCAGCTCAAGCCGGCCGCCGTGCGCTTCTGCTATTGCGCGTGTTGTCGCAAGGCCCAATCCGAAACTGGTGCCGTTGTCGATCTGGCGTGCCTCATCACCACGCTCGAAGGGCTCCATCAACCGTTCCTGATCGCCTGCGGGAATACCACGCCCATGGTCGACCACATCAAGATGCACTTCGGGTCCAGCTACACTGACATGCAGCGACAATTGATCGTCATAGCGCCGGGCATTGTCGATCAGGTTGGAACAGGCCCTGGTCAGCTCGCTGGAACGCCCTTCAACCACGACGCCTTGCGGACAGGACAAAGCCAGCTCAACGCCCATGTCCTCGTATTGATCGACGAGACCCTGCAGCAGGCTTGGCAAATTGATCCGTTTCCAGGCTTCTCCGGTTCGCCCCTCCTTGAGAAAGGACAGGGCACCATTGAGCTGGGTTTCCATGAGATCCAGATCGGCCAAATTCCGCTGTTTGTGGTCCTCGTCCTTCATCAGCTCGATACGCAGCCGCAGACGGGTCAGGGGCGTGCGAAGATCATGACCAACGGCTGTCAGCATGCGGGTGCGCCGCTCAACCAGGCCCTCGATTCGTCCCTGCATCCGATTGATGGCCTGGGCCACCTGCTGGACCTCCTGCGGCCCGGCCTCTGCGACCGGCACCGGCCGTGCCGTGTCCTTCCCGAACTTTGCCACATCTGCCGACAGGTTGGACAGCGGACGGACAAGCGTGCGCGCCGCCCAAACGAGCAGCAGCAGCAGGCTGGCACCGAGTGTGACAAACAGCAGGATCAGAGGATTGCCGAGAAAGGGCGGCGGTTTGCGCGCAGCCATCTTGGCAAGTACATAGTTTCCATCTGCGAGCTGGAAATACAAATTCGGAATGCGCTTGCCACCTTCGCCATTTGGAAGCGGCCATGACGCCACGAGGCTGATGCCTGGCGCCAGCACACCTTCCTGAAATGGCCAGAATGGTGATCGTTCTTTCTGGCCGGGATCCGCAGCGGGCGCCTGGTCAACCAGCGTCAGATCAAGCGACGCATCGTCAGCCAGCATCTGTTCCAGAAGGTCCGCGCGCTCGTCTTCGTCCGCGTCATTCAGGCGGGCGACCGCAATCGCGTGTTTAAGCCCGACCGTTGCCCCTGCATCATCCGCAGGCTCAGGACGCATCATCCACAAAAGAGCCAGAAGAAACATCGTCATTGCAGCGCTGCCGATCAGCATGATCAACAGCATTTGCGTCGCGATGCGCTGAGGTCCCAACTGGCGGATCACGTGCATCACTGAGCCTTCACCTCAGCGACAAATTCGTAACCGCCCGACCGGACGGTGCGAATGAACTGGTAGGCCGCGCCGCCGGCCTCGAGTTTGCTGCGCACACGGCTGATCAGAATATCGATGTTGCGACCGGACCCCGTCGGGTTGCTTCCGTGCGCAAGGTCACTCAGCTGATCGCGGCTCAATACCCGTCCCGGTCGTTCCGCCATGACCTGCAGGAGGTCGAATTCGGCAGGGGTGAGCGAAACCTCGGCCTGCTCCGGATTGAGCAAGTCCCGCTGGGCACAGTCCAACCGCCAGCCTTCGAACGCCAGAACCTTGCCAGACACTGCTGCGCTGGCCATGCCCATGTCCACACGCCTGAACATGGCACGAATACGCGCGATCAGCTCTCGCGGGTTGAAAGGTTTTGCCAGGTAGTCATCGGCCCCGACCTCGAGACCGACCACGCGGTCAAAGTCGTCAGACTTGGCCGAAACGATGATGATCGGGATGTTGCCCTGCCCGCGCAATCGCCGACAGATACTCAAGCCGTCTTCACCGGGCAGCATCAGGTCGAGAACCACCAGATCGATGCGCGCATTTGCGATCACGCGATCCATCTCGGCAGCGTCACGGGCAAGGCTAACCTTCCAGCCATTTGATGAAAGGTGCCTGTCAATCAGGCCACCAATCTCGGAATCGTCTTCAACGACGAGGATGTGTTCAACGCGGGTCATGGAGCCAATATGCAGCTTTCGTTTTGCTTTTCACCTCTAAAATTGTAGCAATTTGTTTCTACATATTTCTAAAGAGAGAAAAGAAACAATTGGCAATTTAGCTGAAATGTTTCGTTAATTTAATGTTAACATAAAGAAAACAGTGTGAATCTCGCATCTTTTACTTTGAGCGAGGACCGTACTCATGATGTCGATCGGATCGGCGCCACCGCCACCGCAACAAACCATGCAAACACAGCTGGCCGCACAGGTCGAAGCTGGCGAAATCACCTCCGAAGATTCAGACGCCATGCAGGCGGCTCTTGAGGCCATTCATGACGATATGGCGCCCGAAGGCGGCCCTTCGTCCACGCCTCCGAGCAAGGAAGAAATGCAGGAGAAGATGGAAGGTCTGCTGAGCGAGCAGGTTGACGCCGGTACGTTGACGCAGGAACAGGCAGATGAACTGTCCGCCATGTTCGAAAGCGGAGAAATGGGTCCGCCGCCACCCCCTCCCCCCGGCGGCGAGGCATCGGGCTCCGACAGTTCCGGTGAAGATCTGGTCGCGTTGCTTCTCGAAGAGCTCACGGCCTCGAGCAGCAGCTATTCGGAATCCGGCGACAGCACGTCCACCTCAACCTCCTCCTTGCTGGTTGACTACATCGCCTGATACTTCCTTGCCGGTGCGTCCCCTGATGGCCTGCAAGGCTTGGCCGGTCACCCGCGAGGTGACCGGCTCTTTTTTTGCGGCGACCAGACATCTTGAAACTGCTGCCCCCCGCCGCTGTCAAAGCCCCCGAAGGAAAGCGCGCGCGCTTTGCCGATAGCTTTCCTGCTTTACGTCTCCCATGCGCTCCCAGGCACTGTAAGCTGTTGCGAGCCGCCGATTACCTCTGAGACGCTCCGCGTTGCGATCAAGAAAGTCCCAGTAAAGCGCATTGAAAGGACAAGCGCCTTCACCGACCTTCTGGGCGACGTCATAGCGGCAGTGTTCGCAGTAGTCGGACATCTTCCGAATATAGTTCCCGCCAGACGCATAGGGCTTTGACGCCAAAACCCCTCCGTCAGCGAACTGGCTCATGCCCAGCGTGTTGGGCATCTCGACCCATTCGTAAGCGTCCGCATAGACAGCCAGATACCACTCATGCACCTGCCGGGGTTCGATGCCTGCAAGCATGGCAAAGTTGCCGGTGATCATCAGCCGCTGGATATGATGGGCGTAGGCTTCATCGCGGGTTTGCGTGATGGCCTCTTTCAGGCACGTCATATCCGTTTCCGCGCTCCAATAGAAAGACGGCAAGTCTCTGGTAGCTTTCAGGAAGTTCTCTTCGGCCATGTCGGGCATTCTCAGCCAATAGATGCCGCGGACATACTCCCGCCATCCGATGATCTGGCGAATGAAGCCTTCAGCGGAGTTGATCGGCACCTTGCCCTCCCGGTACGCCTGATCGACCGCCTGGCACAATTCCATGGGATCCAGCAACCCGGCATTGAGGTAGGGAGCGACAACGGAGTGATAGAGAAACGGCTCGCCGCGCAGCATCGCGTCCTGGAAATCGCCGAAGTGTGGCAGGCCGCAGTCGAGGAAATCGTCGAAGGCCTGGCGCGCCTGCTGCCGGGTCACTGCAAACCAGAACGGATCAAGCCCGCCGAAATGCTCCGCAAACCGCGCACCGACCAGTGAAAGGACATTCCGCGTGATTTCATCCGGCTCGAACCACCTCGGACGCGGCATGAACAGGTCCTGACGCGCTGGCTTGCGATTGTCCTTGTCGAAATTCCACTTGCCACCCGCCGGTTTGTCACCGTCCATCAAGAGACCGGTCTTGACACGCATGTGCCGGTAGAAGTCTTCCATAAGGAACCGTTTGCGGCCGTCAGCCCAACGCTCGAACTCGGACCTGGAGCAGAGGAAACGCTCGTCAGGTCGAATGTCGACCGGCACGCCAAGGTCTGCCTCCCAACCCTTGAAATCCGCGAGCAAACGATATTCACCGGGTTCGGTGATACTTACTCTGCTGGGCTTCAAGCGCTTGGTCGCACGCTCGACTTCGCCTTTCAGGCTGCCACAGTTGTCTGCATCTTCCAGCTGGACATAATCGACGGTCCAACCGGCATCGGCGAGCTCCTCAGCAAAGTGGCGCATGGCGGAAAAGACAAAGGCGATCTTCTTCTTGTGGTGACGCACATAGGTCGCCTCCTCGGCAACCTCCGCCATCAGGATCCGGTCCTGATCTTTCTCGGCCCCGCGCAGCGAACTGATGGCGGGCGTCAGCTGGTCACCGAGAATGAGGATGAGATTGCGAACAGACACGAAAAGCGCTCCGACAAGAGAAATGGCAGTAAGCTCTCCCCATTGGAGACTGGCTTTTCCTCTCTACGCGGCGCGCAGGCCTGTGTATCACTCAGAAACCGGGAAACTTCAGTGCCGCTCGACGAAGCTGTCGAGCACCTTCTTCTGGCCGGCCTTTTCGAAGTCGATCGTCAGCTTGTTGCCCTCGATCGCGATGATTGCGCCATAGCCGAACTTGATGTGGAACACCCGCTCGCCCACGGAATACTCCGAGGGGGCTTCACTGACCGATTTGGCTACCAGCTCGCCCTCGATGGTCAGGGGCCCCTGCTTCTTGCTCCGGGACGAACGGAAGTCGCCGCGCTCGAAGACAGCATCCTGGGCCGCCCGCGCCTTTTGAGCGCGCTGCCAACCGGGGGTCGAGTAGGTGTTCTGGAACGGGTCGCGATTGTCGAAACGCGAGCCTCCGCCACCGCTGCGGCCATAACCACCGCCGCCGTAATCGCCATAGTTGGAGGACTGCTCGACGATTTCCACATGCTCTTCGGGCAGCTCGTCAAGGAACCGCGAGGGGATCGATGATTGCCATTGGCCGTGGATGCGCCGGTTGGATGCAAACCAGATCTTGGCGCGTTTCTTGGCCCGGGTCACACCGACATAGGCAAGACGCCGCTCTTCTTCGAGCCCGGCCCGGCCGCTTTCATCCAGCGCCCGCTGGTGCGGAAACAACCCCTCTTCCCAACCCGGCAGGAACACCGTGTCGAATTCGAGACCCTTGGCCGAATGCAGCGTCATGATCGACACCGCGTCATTTCCCTCGACACTGTCCCGGTCCATCACCAGCGACACATGCTCCAGGAACCCGGCCATGGACTCAAAGTCTTCCATGGAGCGGATGAGTTCTTTCAGGTTGTCCAGGCGTCCCGGCGCTTCGGCAGAACGATCCAGCCGCCACATTTCCGTATAGCCGCTTTCATCCAGAATGATCTCGGCAAGCTCCGTATGGGACAGGCTGTCCACCTGCCCGCGCCAGCGCTCGAAATTCGCCAGAACCTCTTTCAGGGCATTGCGCGCCTTGGGACGGATCTCCTCGGTCTGGCACAGTTGGTTTGCGGCCTGCATCAAGGGAATGCGGTCGGCCCGCGCCAGTTCATGCACCAGCTTCAGCGTCGCCTCACCAAGCCCCCGCTTGGGCGTGTTGACGATGCGCTCAAAGGCAAGATCGTCCGCCGGCTGCACCACGCAGCGGAAATAGGCCATGGCATCGCGGATCTCCATGCGCTCGTAAAAGCGTGGCCCGCCGATGACACGGTAGTTCAATCCCAGCGTTACGAACCGGTCTTCAAACGAGCGCATCTGGAAGGATGCACGCACCAGAATGGCAATGTCATTGAGCGCATGGCCATCGGCTTGCAGCGCTTCGATTTCATCGCCAATCGACCGGGCTTCTTCCTCCGAATCCCAGCAGGAAGCCACCGACACGAGATCATTGTCCGGATCGTCAAAATCCGTGAACAGCGTCTTGCCCAGCCGGCCCTGGTTGTGGGAGATCAGATGAGAGGCAGCCGCCAGAATATGGCTGGTCGAGCGGTAATTCCGCTCCAGCCGGATCACCACCGCGCCGCGGAAATCGTGCTCGAACCGCAGGATGTTGTCCACTTCGGCGCCGCGCCAGCCATAGATCGACTGGTCGTCGTCGCCCACGCAGCAGACATTCGGATTGCCCTGCGCCAAAAGCCGTAACCACAGGTACTGGGCGATGTTGGTGTCCTGATACTCGTCCACCAGCATGTAGCGGAACCGGCGCTGATAGTCGGCGAGAATATCCGGGTTGGTCTTGAACAGCGTGATGACATGCAACAGCAGGTCACCGAAATCACAAGCGTTGAGGATCGACAGGCGGTCCTGATACTCCTCATAGAGCTTGCGGCCCCAGCCATTGGCAAAGGCCCGCGCTTCGCCTTCGGGCACTTCGTTTGGCGTCAGGGCACGGTTTTTCCAGCCATCAAGCATGGCTGCGAAGGCCTTTGGGGTCCAGCGCTTGTCGTCGAGCCCTTCGGCCTGGATGATCTGCTTGAGCAGGCGCAGCTGGTCATCCGTGTCGAGGATCGAAAAGCCGGACTTGAGCCCGACCAGCTCGGCGTGGCGGCGCAGGATCTTGACGCAGATGGAGTGGAACGTGCCGAGCCAGGCCATCCCTTCCACATTGCCGCCGATGAAACGCGCAATCCGCTCTTTCATCTCCCGTGCGGCCTTGTTGGTGAAGGTCACCGCAAGGATCTCGGCTGGCCCGGCAGAACCGGTGGCCAGGATATGAGCGATGCGCGTGGTCAGAACGCGGGTCTTTCCGGTTCCCGCACCCGCCAGCACCAGCACCGGACCATTCAGCGTCTCGACAGCCTGTCTCTGCTCGGGATTGAGGCCCTCCAGATAATCGGGCGCATTAGACTGCCGCGCTGCCATGGCGCGCGCCGCAATGCCGCCGCCAGCAGGCTGCGGGGCAGGCTCGACAGACGCCATCCGGGAGGGGCGATCTCCGGGAAACCCGTCCCCATCAAAGCCATCCACAAATGTGTCGCCAATATCGTCGTGATACCCGTTCGGGTCTGCCATATGCACCGCGCTGCGATTCTAGAGTGTCCAGTCAAGAACAATATAGCAACAAAAGCGGCAAGGGCGAGGCGCGAAACGGAGTTTTCGGTGGGGAAGATGCGCAGACCTGGGCGGCCCGGGCCGGTAGAAGAAACAGAAACGGCGGCAGAGGGGCCTGCCGCCGTTTCAGATTTTGAAGATCCAGGAGATCAGGCAGCCTGGCTGCTAGGTCCTTCGTCCGTCGCAACTTCGCTGAGGAAGGCGTCAACCGCAGTGGAAAGCTCCGTGGCGACAGCGCCCAGACGATCCGCAGACTGGTTCACATCGGCAGACTGGTTCTTCGTCTGACCGATCGCACCGGCAACACCGTCGACGTTGGAGGCGGCCGTCGAGCTGCCTTCCGCTGCCAGGTTGATGCTCTTGGTGATCTCGCTCGTTGCCACGTCCTGCTCTTCGACAGAGGCGGCAATGGCAGTCGTCACATCCTGAACTTCGCCAATACGCTCAACGATCGCCTGGATCGCACCGACCGCATTCTTGGTCGAGGACTGAATGTCCGTGATCTGCGTGGCGATCTCATCCGTCGCCTTTGCAGTCTGGTCAGACAGTTCCTTCACTTCGGCCGCAACAACCGCGAAACCCTTGCCGGCTTCACCGGCACGTGCCGCTTCGATGGTGGCATTCAGGGCCAGGAGGTTGGTCTGCTCGGCAATCGCGCGGATCATACCGACAACTTCACCGATCTTGTCAGCGGTTTCAGCCAGTGTCGCAACATCGCGGTCCGTCGCCTTGGCAACTTCCGAGGCTTCTGACGCAATGTTCAGCGCCGTCGATGACTGGCGAGAGATTTCCTGGATCGAGGCCGACAGTTCGGTCGCGGCCGAAGCCACGGTCTGAACATTGGTCGAAGCAACACCTGTTGCAGAGTGAGCTGCGTCCGCCGCACCACTTGCATCATCCGCGATCTGAACAAGCTGACGCGCCGTCTCACTAACAGCACTCGTCTCGCTGCCCAGAACTTCCTGGATCGAGCCAACCGATGTGCGGAAGATCTCGATGACACCTTCCATATGGCGCTTGCGCTCGATCTCGATGGCCTGCTCCTTGCGGGCAGTTTCTTCGAGCTGGATCCGGGCAATCGAGTTGTCACGGAGCACTTCCGCAGCGCGCGCAATGTCCCCGATCTCATCCGGACGGTCCGTGAACCGGATTTCGCCGTCTAGATGACCTTCAGCAAGGTTGGAAATCGTGTCACGCTGGCTGGCCAGCAGGCCGGAAATCGAGCGAACCTGCCAGAACACGAACAGACCACTGCCGAGCAAGGCCACGACAGCAAAGATGGACAGCATCATAATCTGCGTTTGCAGGTTACCGGTGTCTGCATCGGCAGCATATTCTGCCCGGTGGATCAGATCATCGGACACCTGCTTGATGAGATTCAGACGCTCTGTAGCCTTCGCGAACCAGACGGCCGGCTGCAGATCACCTGCATCCATGGTCTGCGGCAGTTTCTGCAAGGTCTCGCGCATGGCAACAGCTTCAGCGACTGCAGGACCTGCAACCGTTTTCTTGAACAGATCCTTCTGTTCAGCCAGAGCGATGGCTTCGAATTCCTTCAGGAAGGCCTGCTCGGCGCCGAACCGGGAAATAAAGCCCAGAAACGCCTCGTTGTCGATCTCACCCGTGTCTCTGAACACGGCGAGGAAATTGGCACCGTTCGCACGCTCGAGACCGCCCGACTCCATGGCTTCAGTCAAAGCCAGGAAGGGCAACAACTCGGCGGTGATGGCAGAGGATGGGCTCGATTCCACCACGACACCGATCAGGTGAATCATGGCGGAGATTTCTTTTGAATAGCCCGCGACCGCTTTGCCCACCTTCAGGGACTTCGTATCGATCTGCATGCGAAGTTCGGTTATTTCGTGAATGGCATCGGATACATACTCGAGCTCTTTTTCGACATGCTCATTGTGCAAGTCGGAACTTGCAACGTGATCATCGAAGATCTTGATGGCCGCATCAACGTTGGCACGTTGCGCCATGACGTCTGCCGAAAGCTTGCTGTCATAGCCCGACTTGATCCAGCTGGCGGACTTGCCGCGCTCTTTCTGAACTTCGTGGATCACGTTGCCGGCATCTTCGGCAATGCGCGAAAGAGGCACCATGAAATCATGATGCCGAAGCTCCACATACTTCTCGTAAACGGAGACCCCTGCAAATATAGTCACAGTGACCATAGGTAATATTGCCAGTGCTACTATTTGCACTTTAATTCTTCCGAACATTTGGCCCCTCCATGTCGGGTTAAGCTTATTCCCCTAGGAGAGTTGTCGAGAATTATTTCATTTGAATTAATTTAATTTTGCGCACCCCCTGAAAAATGGGAGCCTGCTCAAAACCACGTGGAAATGCTTATTTCAGCCCCTGTCAATACAACCAAGGGTTCGCGCAAGGCTGATTTTTCACGTGATTTCAGAAGCTTCTTTGACAAATGGCTTAATTCGGCCATTACATCGATCATGGATAGTCAGAGTCAGGCACCCACAAGGCTGAACCAGTCATCCTCGCTAATAACTTCTAAACCAAGTTCTTCAGCTTTCTTCAACTTGGATCCCGCGCCAGGACCGGCCACAATCAGATCCGTTTTCTTTGAAACCGAACCTGAAACCTTGGCACCGAACCGTTCAGCCATGGCTTTCGCTTCATCCCGCGTCATGCGCTCAAGGGACCCGGTAAAGACAACGGTCTTGCCTGCGACCGGGCTGTTACCGGTATCGACAACTTCCGCCTCTTTCGGGGTCACTTCCTCCAGAAGTGCAGCGAGCTGCGCCAGATTGTGTTCCTCCGCGAAGAACTCCGTCAGCGCTTCCGCGACAATACCGCCGATGCCATCAATGTCATTGAGGTCCCGCCAGGCTTCGCCGGTCTGATCTCCAGCCTTCACCATCGCCTGCGAAAAGGCCTCCCAGGAGCCGTATGCCCGCGCCAGCAGCTTGGCGTTGCCCTCGCCCACATGGCGGATGCCGAGCGCAAAGATGAAACGGTGCAGATCGATGGAGCGGCGTTCATTGATGGCCGCAAACAGATTGCGCGCCGAAACAGCGCCCCATCCCTCCCGGTTGCGCAGTTTGGTCAGCGCCTGGCGGTCGCGCGCTTCCAGGGTAAAAATCTCCGCCGGGGTGGTCACAAAACCGTCGGCATAAAAAGCATCGACCTGCTTGTCACCGAAGCCCTCGATGTCAAAGGCATTGCGCGACACGAAGTGTTTCAGCTTTTCCGTCGCCTGGGCCGGACAGATCAGACCGCCGGTACAGCGCCGGATCGCATCACGCCGGCCGGTCTTGGCATTTTCCTCGCGCACCGCATGACTGCCGCACGCGGGACAAACCGTCGGAAATTCGAAAGGCTCCGCCCCTTCCGGGCGCTTGGCAAGGTCCACATCCACGATCTGGGGGATGACGTCGCCCGCACGCTGGATCTTCACGGTATCGCCAACGCGAAGGTCCTTGCCTTCGCGGATCGCCTCGCCGTTAGGCCCGATGCCCTTGATGTAATCCTCGTTGTGCAGGGTCGCATTGGAGACAACCACACCGCCAACGGTCACCGGCTCCAGCTTGGCGACGGGTGTCAGTGCCCCTGTCCGTCCGACCTGGATCTCGATATCGTTGAGCAGCGTGAAGGCCTGTTCGGCTGGAAACTTGTGCGCAATCGCCCAGCGGGGGGAACGGGAGATAAAGCCAAGCCGCGTTTGCAAATCGAGACGGTCCACCTTGTAGACCACGCCATCGATGTCATAGCCAAGCGTCGCCCGTTCTTCCTCGATGCCGTGATAGACCTTGACCAGCTCTTCGACGCTCTCGCACCGCTTCATCCGGTCATTGATGACAAAGCCCCAGTCCCGAAAGGCTTCGACCATGCCCATCTGGGTGTCTGCCGGCATCTCGCTCATGTCGCCCCAGGCATAGGCAAAAAAGCGCAGGGGCCGCGAGGCGGTGATTTCCGGGTTGAGCTGACGAAGTGAGCCGGCCGCCGCGTTGCGCGGATTGGCAAAGGTCTTGCCGCCATTGGCCTCCATGCGCGCATTGAGCGCCGTGAAATCCGCATGGGCCATATAGACCTCGCCCCGGACCTCGACCACATCCGGAACGTCGCCGGAAAGCTCTTTGGGAATGTCGGCGATCGTGCGCGCGTTGGCGGTGACATTCTCTCCCACCGTGCCGTCTCCGCGCGTCGCGGCGCTAACGAGCTTTCCCTTCTCGTAGCGCAATGACAGGGACAGGCCGTCGATCTTCGGCTCTGCGGTGACCGCGAGCACGCCCATCAACGGATCAAATTTCAAAAACCGCCGCACCCGGCCAACGAAGTCGCGAACATCATCGTCGTCAAAGGCGTTGTCCAGCGACAGCATCGGCACCTTGTGGGTGATCTTGCCAAAGCCATCAGACGGCTCGGCGCCCACAGTGCGCGAAGGACTGTCCTCTCGCACAAGACCGGGAAACCGTGCTTCGATCGCGCCATTGCGTCGACGCAGCGCATCGTATTCGGCATCGGAAATGACCGGTGCATCCTCGCCGTGGTAGCGCTTGTCGTTCTCGGCAATTTCGACTGCGAGCCGATGCAGCTCGGCTTTTGCCTCCTCTTCAGAGAGGGCCTCAACAGCGGTCATTGCAGCAGAAGTTTCGGTCATGATCTCATCACGCAATCAAGGGCGGGGCCGCTGGGAATCCGGCTGCCCCCATATGGACAGCTGATCGCTTAACGGAACCAAAGTCCAGTCTCAAGGGTTGATCCATCAAGAAGTCGGACGGGGAAACCGGTTCCCGGCGAGAGCACAGGAGATCTTGAAATGGCTTATCAGGACCGAGAGACGTCCAAAACGGAAACAGCAGCCCTGGGCGCAGGCTGGTTCATTGCCGGCGGCCTCGCTGTCGCCCTCATCATTGGCGGCATTCTTTATACCAACGGCTACTTTGGCTCGAACGATGAGGTCAGCATCGAACTGAATCTGCCGAATATGGACACGAAGACAATTACGACGCCAATTCCCGGCACCGATGACTAACAGCCAAGAGGGATCAAACCGAACGCGGCACGTTTAATCTCTACTGCGCCGCTTCGGCAATCAGCTTGCTGGCTGCCGCCCGGGCTTCCTCGGTGATGGTGCTGCCGGCAAGCATCCGCGCGATTTCCTCGCGCCGGTGATCTTCGTCGATCAGGCGAACACGCGTCGCAACCCGCTCCTTGTCCGCAGCTTCCTTCGCGATCAGGAAATGGCCTGCAGCCCTTGCTGCGACCTGCGGAGCATGTGTAACCGTGAGAACCTGAACATTGGCAGCGAGACGAGCCAGCCGCACGCCGATGGCTTCGGCCACGGCCCCGCCTACACCGGTGTCGATCTCGTCGAACACCAACGTCGGCGCGGAGCCCTTGTCTGCCAGCGACACCTTGAGCGCCAGCAGAAAGCGGGACAGTTCTCCACCGGACGCTACTTTCATCATGGGCCCGGGCCGGGTTCCCGGATTCGTTTGGACGTGAAACTCCATCTGGTCGATGCCGGACCGACCACGCGCTTCCGGATCTCGCGTTGTCTCAACGATGAACCGGGCACGCTCCAGTTTCAGCGCCGGCAGTTCTGCGCCCACAGCCTTCTCCAGCGCTCGCGCAGCTTTCTGGCGCTTGTCCGAAAGCTTCATGGACCTGGCGTCATAAGTCTCTTTTGCCTTGACCGCCGCCGCCTCCAAAGCAGCAAGCTTGTCTTCGCCGGCATCCAGATCAGCAAGGTCAGCGCTCATCCGGGCACAGAGCGCTGCGAGCTCATCAACCGGAACAGAGAACTTGCGCCCTGCAGCCCGCAGCGCGAAGAGCCGCTCCTCGACGGTTTCCAGTTCCCTTGGATCGAAATCTGTCTCGCGAAGAGACGTTTCCAGCCCGCCACGCGCATCCTCGAGGCTATCGAGCGCTGAAGCCAGCGCCCTCACAGGCGCATTGAGCAAATGCGGCACCTGGTCGGCCTTGCGCTCCATACGGCGCAGGAGGCTGGACAGCTCGGGGATCGGGGATGCACCACCATTGAGCGTCTCGAAAGCATCATTGAGATCGCCGGCGATCTTCTCCACCTGCATCATGGTGGTCCGGCGTGTCGCCAGGTCTTCCTCTTCACCGCCCACCGGCGCCAGCCGCGTCAACTCATCCACCGCAGCCTTGAGGTAATCGGCTTCCTGGCGCGCAGTCTCTATTCTTGCCGTGTGATCGCGGACCGCTTTTTCCGCCTGCCGGTAGGTTGAATAGGCATCACCGACCCGCTCCACATCGTCGTGGAGGCCTGCAAAGCTGTCGACAAGCTGGCGATGACTTTCCGGATCGACCAGCGCCCGGTCGTCATGCTGACCATGGATCTCGACCAGTAACGCACCCGCCTGCTTCATCAGGCCGACGCTGACCGGTTGGTCATTGACAAAGGCTCGTGTCCGTCCGTCAGAGGTCTGGACGCGGCGCAAGATGATGTCTCCGTCGTCCTCGACATCATTCTCCCGTAACAACTGACGAACAGCGTGATCGCCAGGCACGTCAAAAACGCCTGTCACCTGTCCCTGGCTCTCGCCATGGCGCACAAGATCGGCATCTCCTCGCCCGCCGATCGCCAGTGACAGCGAATCGAGCAGGATGGATTTGCCCGCGCCGGTTTCCCCGGTGAGCACGGACATTCCGTTTGAAAAATCGAGATCGAGACGGTCAATCAGGACAATGTCGCGAATGGCCAGCGTCACGAGCATGGGCAGGAAGCTCCGGATCCAGGTCAGTAGTCCACTAAGATCAGAAGACGTTGATACCCCTGAATGCCTTGCTGATCCAGCTTCCACTGTCTTCAGAGGGTTCATATCCCCCTTTGTTCAACAGCGAATAGGCATCCTTGTACCACTGGCTGTCCGGGAAGTTGTGCCCAAGGACAGCTGCAGCAGTCTGCGCTTCACTCACAACACCAAGCGCATAATAGCCCTCGGTCAGGCGAAACAGGGCTTCTTCGACGTGTCGTGTGGTCTGATAGTGAATGACCACGGTCTTGAAGCGGTTGATCGCTGCAATGTAATTGCGCTTTTCCAGGTAATAGCGGCCGACCTGCATTTCCTTGCCGCCCAGCTGATCCTGAACGACGCGCAGCTTGGCTTCTGCATCAGAGGTATATTCCGAATCAGGGTAGCGCTGCAGCAGCTCGTTGAAGGCAGACCTGGCCTTCTCGGTGGTTTCCTGGTCCCGGGTGATGTCCGGCATTTGACGGAAATAGCTCTGCCCGATGATGTAAAGCGCATAAGCTGCGTCTTCGTTGCCCGGATAGAGCGTCAGGAACCGCCGCGCCGCGCTGATGGCTTCGGCATATTTGCCGCGCGAGAAGTTCACATAGGCCATATTGACCAGCGACTTCTTGGCGTACTCGGAATAGGGGTAGAGCTTGTCGAGTTCTTCAAACTTCTTGCTGGCCGGTGCCAACCTGCCCTGCGCACGCAGCGCAAGGCCTTCATTGTAGAGAACTTCCGGCGGCGTATCGTTCAGCGCCAGGTCATCAAGGTCGTCTTTCGACGAGCAAGCCGCGAGAGCCAGGGGAATCGCAAGCGCCGCGATCTTGAGGATGCCGGTCGTCGGCTGACCTGCTTCCAGGTTCACCTGTTCATCCATCTGGCGCCAATTCATCAATTTCACCCCAAGCACTCCTCGCCTGTTCAATCGGCCCGCAAGCTTCGCGACAGGTTCATTTGGCAATTATGACTGAAGGTGTTTAGCGGAAATCAACTGCTTCCGTCACGCCCCAGAACAGCCATGTGTCGCTTTTTTTGAGCTTTTTTGTGGCAAGCGCGAAAAACGGCAGTCTGACAAACACGAGCTGAGAGCGAAGTTATGAGCCAGATCAGGAAACGTCCGGACCAAATGCGGCCGCTGCAAGCCCTACAGTCTCGGCATGGCCAGCTTCGCGAAAAGCAGGCGCCTCCACGATTTCGAACGCGTCCTTGTCCTCAAACAATTTGACGAGGATCGCGTGGTTCATCTTGTGGCCGCCCTTGTACGAGCGGTAGAGGCCAAGAATCGGCAGCCCTGCAAGCGACAGGTCTCCCACCGCATCGAGCGCCTTGTGCCGGGCAAATTCGTCCGACCAGCGAGTGCCTTCCGGATTGAGAACCTTGTCATCCGCAATCGCAACGGAATTCTCAAGTGAGGATCCGAGGGCAAAGCCCATCTTCCAAAGCTGCTCGACGTCCTTGACGTTGCCGAAGGTGCGCGCACGCGAAAGATCCGACCGGAACACATCCGGTGTCATGTCGGAGGCGAATTGCTGCCGGCCGATCAACGGTGTGTCAAAGTCGATGGTGATGTCGAAATGAATGCCGTTGTAGGGCTGAAGCTCGCACCAGGCGCTGCCGGTATCGACACGAACCGTCTTCTTGACCCGCAAATAACGACGGCCACGATCCAGACGCTTCAGTCCAACCTGATCGATCGCTTCCACGAAAGCAGCACTGCTGCCGTCCATGATCGGCATTTCAGGGCCATCAATCTCGATCAGAAGATTGTCGACGCCAAGACCGCTGAGCGCAGCCATGAGATGCTCAACCGTGGACATGCCGTTGTCGGAAGGATCGCCGAGGACTGTCTGCAGGGACGTTTGTGTCACGTTTTTCCAGAGCGCCGGCATTTCGCGTGCGTTTTCCACGTCGGTCCGCTGGAACACGATACCGGTCCCTGCGTCTGCTGGCACAAGCGTGATCGACGCCGGTTTCCCCGAGTGAACACCGATACCTGTCAGAGTGACCTGATCTGCAATGGTGGTCTGGCGATCGATGTGCTGTGTCATATGGCTGCCCGGTTTGTCTGAGACCTCGTCAACAATTCGGTGGAGTTTTGAAACCCTTACGATTTGTTAACGATCACGAGTTGGGCAGAACATACCCACAAGACAGCCTGACTTGAAATAAAGCTTTATTACGCTTTGTAACGCTTGTCACAGATGCAAGCATTTGTTTTCTATGCGTAAATTATAGAAACAAAAACGGCTCGATACATTCGCATCGAGCCGTCTGATTTGTCAGGACCGGATCTGGCAGGGAATCAGTTTGACTGACGCCGCAAGAAGGCCGGGATCTCAAGCTGATCATCATCCATCGGTGCCGGAGCCTTGGGGCTTGCACGTCCGGTTGTGTCCAGCTGACCGGCAGCACCATGAGCGGCAGGCCGTGGGGCGGGACGCGGTGCCGGCGCTGCAGCAACAGGTGCCGGGCGCGCTGCCTGAACCGGAGCCGTCATATGCGGCTGCTCTTCATGATGCAGAGCCTCATGCTCCTCATCGAGCTCATCCTTCCGGCCGAGACCGCTGGCAAGACGGCGCAGCAGGCCCATCGGGCGACGCTCGTCATCATGCTCGTCGAACTCGCCGTCGAATGTGGCTGCGGGCTGAGCTGCAGGGGCTGCCTGAGCTTGTGCCGGAGCCGGAGCGGCTGCAGGCGTCTGCTGGGACAGAATCTCACGCTGGGCAATCGGCGGGAAATCCTCGACCCGAGGCATCCGCGGAGCCGGGCTGTGCTGCTCGGCCACCGGCGGAATGTAAGGCTTGCTGATCGGCTCGGCATCCATTTTAGGTGCCGGTGTCTCTTCCTCGACATTCACCAGAGGTGTCTTCTCGTTCATCAGCTCTTCAGAGGGCTGAAACGGCTTGATCTCGACTTCCGGATCGCTCTCGGCTGCAACCGGCGCAGGGATCGCAAGTTCGCGTTCAAGACTTGCAACCGCGCGGGCTGCAACATCCTCAACCCGCGGCTTGGCTGCGACAGGCGCAGCGGCCGGAGCAGCCATCTCGACCGGCTTGGGCGCGATCGCTGGCTTGATCTCAGACTTTCCCAGGAATTCCGCTTCGGCCTCCCGGTCGATGCCGGTCGCCACGACGGAAACGCGGATGATGCCGTCAAGGCTCTCGTCAAAGGTCGCGCCGAGAATGATGTTCGCGTCTGAATCCACTTCTTCGCGGATACGGGTCGCAGCTTCATCCACTTCGAACAGCGTCAGATCGTTGCCGCCGGTGATGGAGATCAGCAGACCCTTAGCGCCCTTCATGGAGGACTCGTCGAGCAGCGGGTTCGCAATCGCCGCTTCAGCTGCCTGCTGAGCGCGGTTCTCGCCACTGGCTTCGCCGGTGCCCATCATCGCCTTGCCCATGCCGCGCATGACCGAGCGCACATCAGCAAAGTCGAGGTTGATGAGACCTTCCTTGACCATCAGGTCGGTGATGCAGGCAACACCGGAGTAGAGCACCTGGTCGGCCATGGCGAAGGCGTCCGCGAAGGTCGTCTGCGCATTGGCGATACGGAACAGGTTCTGGTTCGGGATCACGATCAGCGTGTCGACGTTGCGCTGCAACTCTTCGATGCCACTGTCCGCGATGCGCATGCGGCGCGCACCTTCGAACTGGAACGGCTTGGTGACAACACCAACGGTCAGGATGCCCTGCTCGCGAGCTGCACGGGCAATAACCGGGGCTGCGCCTGTACCGGTGCCACCGCCCATGCCGGCGGTGATGAACACCATGTGCGAACCGGAAAGATGATCGTTGATTTCGTCGATCACCTCTTCAGCGGCTGCCGAACCAACCTCAGGCTGGGAGCCGGCACCGAGACCCTCGGTCACAGCCACGCCCATCTGGACGAGACGTTCCGAGTGGTTCATGGCCAGCGCCTGTGCATCCGTGTTGGCGACGACAAAGTCGCAACCCTGGAGGCCTGCAGTGATCATGTTGTTGACGGCATTGCCGCCCGCTCCGCCGACGCCGAAAACCGTAATACGCGGCTTCAGCTCCTGAATGTCGGGCATCTTCAGGTTGATGGTCATGTTGTCCTCGCGACCCTCTGGGGCTCCCGCAACGGGATGTCCCTCTTCTTCCCTAATCTCGTCAGCCGTTACCGGCGGTTCCTGTCCTGCGCTCATTTCGTCAGAAGCTTTCCCTGATCCACTGACCGACACGGGCCAGATAGCCAGATTGCCCTGTCCACCCGGATCTGCGGTTCCTGTGCTCGAACTGCTCGATCTGGGCAACTTGCGGGTAGATCAGGAGGCCAACGGCTGCGGCAAAAGCCGGGCCCTTCGCAGCCTCCGGGAGACCGGCAACGCCAAGCGGCCGGCCAAGACGAACGTTACGCCCCAGGACCCGGCGCGCAACTTCACTCAAACCCGTGAGCTGACTGGCACCACCAGTCAGAACGATCTGTTTGCCAACCCGGCCGGCAAAGCCGGAGGCAGTCAGGCGATCACGCACAAGTTCGAGGATTTCTTCCACGCGCGGACGAATGACACGTGTCAGCGCCGAACGGGGAATCTGGTTTGGCAGATCGCTATCACTTTCCAAAGCCGGAACCGTGAGCATGTCGCGGTCATCGGAGGAACTGGCAAGAGGCGATCCATGAAGGGTCTTCAGCCGCTCTGCGTCCTGCAGGCGCGTGGCAAAGGCCCGTGCGATATCTGTTGTAACGTGGTGTCCACCGACGGCGATGGCATCAAGGTGCACCATGTGGCCTTCGACAAAGACGGACAGTGTCGTCGTTCCGCCGCCCATGTCGATGCAGGCAACGCCGAGTTCGGTCTCGTCATCGACAAGCGTCGACAGACCACTTGCGAAAGGTGTTGCAACCATGGTTTCGACGTGAAGGTGGCCGCGGTTGATGCAGAGCTCGAGGTTGCGGACAGGAGCGACTTCGGTCGTCACAACCTGCATGTCGACGCCCAGCTTCTGGCCCATCATGCCGCGCGGATCGCGCATGCCGC
Organism: Roseibium sp.; assembly: GCF_039982295.1. Lineage (GTDB taxonomy): Bacteria > Pseudomonadota > Alphaproteobacteria > Rhizobiales > Stappiaceae > Roseibium. Next base: position 50,604 of record NZ_JBDWYP010000051.1, on the reverse strand, counting down.
GGTTGCCGTCGAGCGAATAGGAAATCGGCAAGGCATGGGTCACTGCCCGGCCTTCCGTCACCGAATGGGAAGACCCGGCCGAAAGAACCCGCTGGATGTCGGCTTCCGTGACAGCGTCGCCGGCAAGCGGAACGCCTGCGGAGAAAATCTCGCTTTGAAGGCGGCCACAGCTCACATTGGCGATCAGGGATTCAACCGTCACGCCGGCCATGCGCTCAGCTGAATCCACCGCAAGCCGGATTGCCTGTTCGGCGGCATCCATATCAACGACAACGCCGGACTTGATGCCACGCGAGCGCTGGTAGCCGTAGCCCAGAACTTCGACGGAATGAGACCGGCCAGCCAGAATGTCGGAATCCTCGCGCGGTGTAAGCTTGGCAATCAAGCAGCACACTTTGGTCGAACCGACGTCGAGCACAGACATGACAACCGCGCGGCGTCCGGGAAGCGGGCGCATGCGCGGAAGGTAAAGGGAGGATCCGGAGCGGCTCATGTATCTCGCTCCAGTTTCACCAATTTCTCGTCACTGCCGCTACCGGCCTTTCTACGTGCAATCGCATCGTCTGAAAGCCGCACCACCACCCGGTCGGCAAGACGCATATCTACGGCCGCGATGTCGCGTGTCAGAAGACCGGACTCCGCATCCATCTCGACCACATCGGCCAGTGCGGTTTCGACGTCATTTTCCGGCAGGCGAATGGAAATGCCGTTTTCCAGCATCAAATCCCAACGGCGTTGGCCCACCAGGAAGGCAGCCCGAACACGCGAGCGAAGCTCAGGCACCGTATCGAGCGCGGCCATGATCTCACCGGCCCTGCGCTGTGCGCCATGGTTCACCACCAGAAGCAGATTGGCATAACGTCCATCCACTTCATCGGTGATCACGTCACCCTGCTCATTGATGATCGAGACAAGTTCTCCGCGCTGCCAAAGCGCATAGGGAATCCGCTCGTCGAGCTTGATCTGCAGCGTGCCCGGATAGAGCTTCATCACCGAGGCTTGCTTGACCCAGGCGATTTCGGTAAGACGCTCGCGTGCAGCCTCAGCATCAAAGAGAGCCAGAGACGACCCTTCCTGAATTTCGAGCGCTTCGAGGATCTGGAATTCATTGGTTTCGCGCTGGCCGGAGAGCTTGACGGTCTCGATGCCGAGGCCGCCCGCGGACAGAAGTGCGTCAGACACTTCCCTGCCATAACCGCCAAGGACGATGCCGTAGCCGATGGTGAGGGACAAAAAGGCGAGCGCCGCCGCGGAACCGGTCCAGCTCGGCAACTGGGCCAAACGGCCCGCCGCGCGCCAGACTGGCTGCCGGTGCAAACGTGACACGCCACGTCCCCGCGGAGCCAGTTCGGCCTCCATCGGAGTGAGCTCGTCTCGTTCGTATTTGCGCCTTAGCGACAGCAACTTGCTTCCTCTACCATCCAACTGACCAGGTCCTGAAAACCGATCCCCTCATGCGCCGCAAGTTCGGGCACCAGAGAAGTAGGCGTCATGCCTGGTTGTGTGTTCACTTCGAGGCATATCAGCTCGCCAGTGCCGTCTTCCCGCTCGTTGAATCGGAAGTCCGCTCGCGAAACACCACGGCAACCGAGAGCCTGATGCGCCTTCAGTGCCAGTGTCTGTACTTCTTGGTAAACAATCGGTGAAATTTTTGCAGGAAGGATGTGTTTTGATCCTCCATCCGCATATTTCGCATCAAAGTCATAGAACCCTGGACCGGTGGGGACGATGTCGATCACACCAAGGGCACGGTCCCCCATCACGGCACAGGTAAGCTCCCGCCCGGGGATGTAGCGTTCGCACATCAAAACGTCGGGATACGGCCAATCCGAGCCGGTCAGCTCCTGTGGTGGATGGGCCTGATCTTCCTTCACGATGAGCACGCCAAAACTCGATCCTTCGTTGATCGGTTTGATCACATAAGGAGGGTCCATGGGGTGCTGATTGCCCACATCGTGACGATTCACAATTAAGTGTTGAGTAACCATAACACCGGCCGCCGACATGACCGCTTTGGCCTTGATCTTGTTCATCGCCAGCGCAGAGGCCATGACACCCGAATGGGTGTAGGGAATATCAAGCACCTCCAGGACACCCTGAATGCACCCATCTTCACCGAAGGGACCGTGAAGTGCGTTGAACACAACGTCGGGCGACAGTGCCTTCAAAACAGCTGCAATATCGCGGTCCACATCGATGCGGCTGACCTGATAGCCCGCCTTTTCAAGGGCATCCGCACACTCCGTTCCGGTTGACAGGCTGACAGGCCGCTCATGGACCCAGCCACCCATCAGGACAGCAACATGTTTGCCGGACATCAGCCTTGCTCCTTGTGTGCACCCAAAAAGGGTTCGATCGCATCGCCTTCACCAAAATGGCCAAGCCGTTTGATTTCCCATTCGAGACGAATGCCCGAATGCTCGAACACGCGTTTGCGTACTGTCTCGCCGAGACGTTCCAGATCAGCGCCGGTCGCCCGACCCGTATTGATCATGAAATTGCAGTGCATCTCTGACATCTGCGCACCGCCGACGCTCAGACCTCGGCAACCCGCAGCATCGACCTCTTTCCAGGCAGAAGTGCCCGGCGGGTTCTTGAAGGTCGAACCTCCGGTCTTTTCGCGGATTGGCTGGGCGCGCTCGCGATGCGCGACAACCTCGTCCATTTCCTGCCGGATCACGTCCTCCGACACGGCCTCGCCCTCGAAAACCGCTTCAGTGAAGATCATGTCCTTCGGCGCTTCGGAGTGCCGATAGGCATAGTTCATGTCCGCGTTGCTCAGCACGTGACGATGACCCTGTCGGTCTATGCCGATCAACTCAACCATACGGTCGCGCGTTTCCGTGCCGTGGGCGCCCGCGTTCATACGCAAGGCACCTCCGACACCGCCAGGAATCCCCGTGTAGAAGGCAAAGCCGCCAAGACCGGCCTTTGCCGCCGCCTCCGAGAGCCGCTTATCAGGAACAGCAGCACCAACCTTCAAACGATGATTTCCGACCTCTTCGATGCCGCCAAACCCTTTGGCACTGAGGCGGATCACCACGCCTTCAAGCCCGCCGTCCCGGATCAGCAGATTGGACCCAAGGCCAACCGGAAGGACAGGAATGTCCTCAGGAAGCCGGGACAGGAAAGTCGCAAGATCAGCTTCATCTGCGGGCTGGAACAGGAGCTGAGCCGGTCCGCCGACGCGGAACCAGGTCACTGCCGACAGCGGCTGATTGGCTGTCAGCTTGCCCCGAATGCCCTCGCCCAGGCCGGGGTGAGTTTCGAGGAGGTCGGGAAAACTCACGCACCGCCCTCCTGCAAGCGCCTGAGACCATCAGGCAAGGCATAGGCCCACTGAGTGATGTTCCCTGCCCCAAGGCAAATGACGTAATCGCCTGGTTCAGCCAGCTCATGCACAAGGTCAGCCAGTTTTTCCGGTCCCTCGATGGCATGGACCGACCGGTGTCCGCGCGTCTTCAGTCCGGATACGAGATCCAGATGCCCCGCTCCCTCGATAGGCTGTTCCCCTGCTGCATAGACCGGCGCGACAATCACCGTGTCCGCATCATTGAAGCAGCTTGAGAAATCATCAAAGAGGCTTTCCAACCGCGAGTAGCGGTGCGGCTGAACAACGGCAATCACCTTGCCCCGGGAGGACTCCCTTGCAGCGTGAAGCACGGCACGGATTTCCACCGGATGATGCGCATAGTCATCAAAGACGTCGATCCCGCCCGCAGTGCCTGTATGCGTGAAGCGCCGTTTAACGCCGCCAAATGCGGCAAGACCCTTTCGAATGTCGTCAGGCCCGACACCAAGCTGTGAGGCAACTGCGATGGCAGCCGTTGCATTGGAGACATTGTGCAGCCCGGGCATCGGCAGCACCAGGTTCTCCAATGCCACCGTCTCACCGCTGCGCCGGTCGCGGATAGCAACCGAAAATGTGGACTTGCCGCCATCCATCGATACATCCGTGAACCGGACGTCTGACTGAGGGTTGGAGCCATAGGTGACGATCCGGCGGTCCTCGATCTGACCGATCAGAGTTTGCACATCCGGGTGATCCAGGCACATGGCCGCGAAGCCATAGAAAGGCACGTTCTCGACAAATTGGCTGAAGGCCGCTCGAACGCCAGCAAAGTCGCCGTAGTGATCCAGATGCTCAGGATCGATGTTCGTCACCACCGCAACATCCGCAGGCAGCTTGACGAAGGTACCGTCACTTTCGTCGGCTTCGACCACCATCCAGTCGCCGTCGCCCATGCGGGCGTTGGTGCCATAGGCGTTGATAATGCCACCGTTGATTACCGTCGGATCAAGACTTCCTGCGTCCAGCAGCGCCGCAATCATGGAGGTAGTTGTAGTCTTCCCGTGGGTTCCCCCAACCGCGATGGCCTGTTTGAAGCGCATCAGCTCAGCCAGCATCTCGGCCCGGCGCACGACCGGGATCAACCGCTCGCGCGCAGCGACCAGCTCCGGGTTGTCCTTCCTGATCGCCGAAGACACCACCAGAACTTCGGCGTTAGCAAGGTTTTCGGCAGCATGACCAACCATCACCTTGATGCCGTGCTCACGTAGCCGGACAACATTGGCGTTTTCAGCCATGTCCGAACCCTGAACCGTATAGCCAAGCGTCTTCAGCACTTCGGCGATGCCGCTCATGCCGATGCCCCCGATGCCGACGAAGTGCACCGGCCCGATATCCTGCGGCATTTTCATGTGCCGTCTCCCTTGAACGTGTTTGCGCCAGCGGCGACCTGCTCCACCAGATCGGCCAAACGGCCGACGGCATCCGGTCTCCCCTCGCCAACAGCGACCTCTGCCGCCTGTTTCAATATGTCTGGCGCGCTCATCAGGCGCGCGATTTCATCAGCCAGCTTGTCGGGTGTCAGCTCCGACTGCCGGATCGGCCAGGCGCCGCCCACGGCCGCCAGCGTCTCAGCATTGACCAACTGGTCCTGATCAAGCGCTCCAGGAAATGGGATCAGAATTGCTGGCCGGCCGATGACGGCCAATTCACTCACGGTGGAGGCTCCCGAGCGGCTGATCACCAGATGGCTGTCTGCAATTCGTTTTGGAATATCCTTGAAAAAGGACTTTAACTCTGCGTCCACCTTCATGTCCGTATAGGCCTTGCCGACACGGGCCAGATCTTCAGGACGGCATTGCTGCACCAGCTTCAACTTGCGCCGCAGAGCATCAGGCAGTTTCTCCAGCGCCGGCGGCAGCACATCAGAAAAGAACCGAGCCCCCTGCGATCCGCCAAACACGAGAAGGTGGAACGGGCTTTCGGGCGCCAATTCAGGATAAGGCGCTTTGGCGACTTCGACCACCGCGTCGCGAACGGGATTTCCGGTCTGGACACATTTGGCCAAGAGAGCCGAATGAAGACCAGATAGCTTCAGGCTCGTCGCGATTGCGGTCGCTCCACGTGCGAGCATCTTGTTGGCCCGGCCCATCACACCGTTGGCTTCGTGCAGGATGGATGGTGTTCCGGTCAGCCGCGCAGCGAACATGGGCGGAAAGGTCGGATAGCCGCCGAAACCAACCACGACATCCGGTTTCAGTCGCTTGACGATCCCGCGTGCTTGCAATGTTCCCTGAAGCAGGCTGAGTGCTGTCTTCGCGAGTGCCACAGGAGATTTTCCACGAAGCGTCTCGGAAGCAACGATATGCACCTTTCGCGCGGGAAACGCATCACCGTATTTGTCGGCGCGCTCATCCGTTGCCAGTTCAACAATATGGCCACGACGACCAAGTTCGCTGGCAAGCGCCTGGGCAGGAAAGAGGTGGCCGCCAGTGCCGCCCGCTGTTAGCAAAATAGTCTTGGTCATCGGCTTCCTGCTTGTGTCCTTACATCAGGCTCGACGGGGACAGACGACTGACAGTCACGACATCTCCGCGCGAGGGACGAGGCCGCTTGCGGGTCAGGGCCAAAATGGCCCCGGCAACCATTGCAGAAGACATCAGCGATGAGCCGCCATAGGAGATGAATGGAAGGGTCATGCCCTTGGGCGGCATCAGATTGAGATTGACGGACAGGTTGATGGTGGCTTGAAGCCCGAAGAGAACGACCAGCCCCGCCGTCGCAAGGCGGCCAAAGGCATCCTGATCCCGACTTGCATGAGACAACCCGCGGATCACGATGAAGGCAAAAACCGATACGAGAAACAGGCAGACGATGATGCCGAACTCTTCCGCTACAACGGCAAAGATAAAATCCGTGTGGCTATCGGGAAGGATCCGCTTCACAGTCCCCTCGCCCGGCCCGCGTCCGAACCAGCCACCTGCCAGAAAGGACTCAATTGCCGTATCCACCTGATAGGTGTCGCCCGAACTGGGATCCAGAAACCTGTTTACACGGTTGGTCACGTGCGGCAGGAAGAAATAGGCTGCCATCAGGCCGCTGATACCTGCAATGCCAAGGCCCGCGATTGCGAACCAGGGCAAGCCGTTGAGGAAGAAAAGCCCGGCCCACACCAGACCGAGCAGCATGGTCTGGCCGAAATCCGGCTGAGCAATCAGCAGCGCCGCGCACATTGCAAACAAGAGCACTGCGAACAGCACGCCCGGCACCTCCCGGCGCCGCCCGGATTCCGACAACAGGAAGGCGATCAGGACAACAAACGCAGGTTTGAGAAATTCCGAAGGTTGCAGCGAAAAACCGGCAATGTAGATCCAGCGGCGGGAGCCCTTGGCTTCCATGCCGAGAAACAGCGTCGCAACAAGCATCACCACCGATACGACAAACACCGCCAGGGCCATCCGCCGGACCATGCGCGGTGTCATCAGGGAACCCGCCAGCATGATGCCGATCGCCGGAATCAGGTAGATCGCCTGGCGTTTGACGAAGAAGAAGGTTTCAACGCCAAGCCGTTCGGCGACCGGCGGGCTTGCCGCGAAGGACAAGACCACACCGCCGAACATCAGCAGAAAGAAAGCCGCAAGCAGATAGTGGTCCACTGTCCAGAGCCATTCGGCGAAGCGGCTGCGATCTGCACGGCTAACCATCAGGCGACCTCTCGGCTTTTGCGGACCATATCGAGCTCAAGCACCGCTTTGGAGAAGGCTTCCCCACGCAGTTCAAAATTCGGAAACTGGTCAAAGGAAGCGCAAGCGGGAGACAGGAGAACCGCAACTTCGGCCGCGCCGTCGGCGGAGGCATCAGCAGCCGCCTGAGCGACTGCCTTTGCCAGCGTACGGCTGATCTTGGCGTCTACCTTGCCCTTCAGGGTCTTGGCGAAGTCCTTGGCGGCTTCACCGATCAGATAGGCCTTCGCGATCTTGCCGAAATACTCATCAAGCGGAGCAATACCGCCCGATTTCGGTTTTCCACCCGCGATCCAGTAGATCCGTTCAAAACTGTCAAGCGCTCGCGCCGCCGCGTCTGCGTTGGTCGCCTTGGAATCATTGACGAACAAAACCCGCCCGGAGCGCGCAACAAGCTCCATCCGATGGTGCAGACCCGGGAAACTCCGGAAGGCTTCCGCGATCCGATCACCTTCTATGCAAAGGGCGCTGAGAGTTGCGAAAGCAGCAGCCGCGTTTTGGCCGTTATGCTGGCCGCGCAGACTGTCGATTCCGCCAAGGTCGGCGACCTTGACCTGGGCACCGTCATTGGCCTCGATCAGGTCCGTGCCTTTGGCAAAAACGCCATCTGGAAGTTCCATCTCACCGGAGATCCGGCGCACCGGCATGCGCGCGAGATCCTGACGATCTGCAATTTCCGCCGACAGGCGATCGTCGACGCCAACAACCGCAATTCGCGAACCCGCGATCAGACGTTCCTTGATCGCGGCGTAGTTCTCCATCGTTCCGTGCCGGTCGAGATGATCGGGCGAAAGGTTCAGATGCACACCGATGGTCGGATCAAGGCTCGGTGCCAGGTCGATCTGATAAGACGAACATTCAATGACGTAGTGACGCGCCGGTGTTGGCGGCTCCAGCTCAAGGACCGGCGTCCCGATGTTGCCGCCCATTTGCGTGTCAAACCCGAGCGTGCGCAGCAAATGCGCGATCAACGCGGTTGTCGTGGATTTGCCGTTCGTCCCTGTGATGGCAATCAAAGGTGCTTCTGGACAGAGCTTGCGCCGCTCGCGGCAAAAGAGCTCGACATCACCAATGACTTCGATACCCGCGTCCCGTGCCCGATCAACAGTCCAATGCGGCGCCGGGTCGGTCAATGGGACGCCTGGAGCAATCACCAGGGTCTCGAAGCGGGACCAATCCGCATCGCGCAGGTCTTCAGCCGAAAAGCCCGCTGCAATCGCAGCTTCCACACGGGGCTCGGCGTCATCCCAGACGGTAACTTCTGCGCCACCCGCAATCAGTGCACGCACGGTTGCCATCCCCGATCCACCGAGACCGAAGAGCGCAACCTTTTTGCCTGAAAACGAGGTGAGCGGGATCATCAGTGCTTACCTCAGCTTCAGCGTGGCAAGGCCGATGAGTGCAAGCACCACGGCAATGATCCAGAAGCGAATAACGACCTGAGATTCCGTCCAGCCCTTGTATTCAAAGTGGTGGTGGATCGGCGCCATGCGGAAAACCCGCTTTCCGGTCAGCTTGAACGAAACAACCTGGACAATGACCGAGACCGCTTCGAGAACGAACAGACCGCCAATGATCGCGAGCACGATCTCGTGCTTGGTAGCAACGGCGATCGCACCGATCATGCCGCCAAGCGAGAGGGAACCCGTGTCTCCCATGAAGATCGCAGCCGGAGGCGCATTAAACCAGAGGAAACCGAGCCCCGCACCAATCACGGCGCCGGCGATCACTGCGAGCTCGCCTGTGCCTGGCACATGATGGATCTGAAGATAGCTGGCAAAGACTGCATTACCCGACAGATAGGCGATCAAGGCAAACGATGCGCAAGCAATCATGACGGGAACAATCGCCAGACCATCGAGCCCGTCGGTCAGGTTCACAGCATTGCCCGCGCCGACCATGACGAAGGCTGCAAAGGGAATGAAGAAGATTCCGAGATTGAGTGTCAGGTCTTTCAGGAACGGAAAGGCGATCGATGTCGAGAAAGGTTCATTGTCCAGCGCAGTAACGGCGAAGGCCGCCGCGCCTGCAATGATGAACTCGAGGCCAAGACGTGCTCGTCCCCCAAAGCCCTTGTCGGAGGACTTGGTCACCTTGAGGTAGTCATCGTAAAAGCCGATGGCACCAAAGCCGACAGTCACCGCGATGACGATCCAGACGTAGGGATTTGACAGGTCCGACCACAAGAGAGCAGCGACCAACGCTCCCGAGAGGATCATGAGCCCGCCCATGGTCGGCGTGCCCTTTTTCGTCAGGAGGTGGCCAGCGGGACCATCCTCACGGATAGGCTGACCATGGCCCTGGCGCATCCGCAGACTTGAAATGATCTTGGGCCCGAACAAAAACACGAACAGCAACGCCGTCATAATGGCACCGCCGGTTCGGAAGGTGATGTACCTGAACACATTCAGGGCAGAGAGTTGGTCGGCGAATTCGCCGAGAAAATAAAACATTCAGCCGTCCTCAAGCCGCCTCGGTTTCGTCCGCTGGCGGAAATTCCCTTTTCAACGCCTCGACCAACGGTCCCATGCGGGTCCCGAGTGATCCCTTGATCATGATGACGTCGCCAGGGCGAACGTCTGCAAGCAGCGCTTCTTCCAAACCGGAAGCATCATCGGAGTAGATCCCGCGCATCGCCTTGGGCAAGACCTCCCACAGCGCATGCATATGCGCCCCGGCACAGAACACAAGATCAATCCCGGCGTCTTCAAGAGGCTCAGCGAGTGCGGTATGCAACGCGTCAGTGTCGGCGCCCAGCTCGAGCATATCGCCAATGACTGCAATGCGCCGCCCGGGCCGCGTGACCGGCGTTTCGCCAAGCACGGAAAGCGCGGCGCGCATCGAGGCCGGATTGGCGTTGTAGCTTTCGTCCACCAGATCGATGAAACCACCCGGGGTCTGAAGGGTCGTCACCTCGCCGCGCCCCTTCGGCGCATGCATCTCGGCCAAGGCAAGACCGGCCAGAGCCAGATCTCCGCCCATTTCCACGACCGCAGTCAGAACAGCAAGGCTGTTCTTGACGTGATGGCGTCCCGGCGCTCCGATTTTGTAGGTGAGTTCCTGGCCCAAAATTCGCGCCTGAACGCTTGATCCACCGACCTGCTGCGAAGACTTTTCCAGAACTGTGTCCGCACCTGCCTTTTCGCCAAAGGTCTTCACCTTCTTGACCCCGGCTGCTGTGGCCAGAAAGGAAAGCAGGTCAAATTGGGCATTGTCCCGGTTCAGGATGGCGACCCCGCCCTGCTCAAGCCCCGAAAAAATCTCAGCCTTGGCCTGTGCGATCTTTTCGACCGATCCAAAGAATTCCAGATGTACGGGCTGAACGGTGGTGATGATCGCCGTATGCGGCCGTACCATTTGCACCAGCGGCGTGATTTCGCCTGCATGGTTCATGCCGATTTCAAAAACGCCGAATTCCGTATCCGCCGGCATCCGGGCAAGCGTCAGTGGCACGCCCCAGTGATTGTTGAAAGAGGCAACCGAGGCATGAACCTTGCCGGACCGCTCAAGGCACAGGCGCAGGGCTTCCTTGGTGCCGGTCTTGCCGACGGAACCTGTGACCGCAACGATACGAGCCTCGGTTCGGGCTCTTGCTGCCACGCCAAGCTGGCGAAGAGCTTCCAACGGATCCTCGACAACAACATAACGGCCATCGGCTGGCAGATCGTCGAGACGCTCGGATGCAACAAGAGCAAGAGATGCCCCAGCCTCCAGAGCGGTCCCGACGAAATCATGGCCATCGAAACGGTCACCTTTGATTGCGACAAAGGCTTCGCCAGGCTGCAACGTACGGCTGTCAATGGAGATCCCGGAAACTTCCTCGCCCGGTTCTCCAAGCATCTCACCGCCGGTCGCATCTACAAAGTCCGTCAGGGTCCAAAGCGGCTCGCTCATTCGTTACCTCCCTCGGCGATGGCGTCAGCCACAGCCTCGTGATCGGAAAAGGGAAGAACGGTCTCGCCGACAATCTGGCCCGTTTCATGGCCTTTTCCGGCCACACACAGAACATCTCCGGGTTGAAGGCGCCTGACTGCCTCCCGAATAGCTTCGCCCCTATCTCCAATTTCCAGCGCCCCGGGTGCCCCTTCCATGACCGCCTTTCGGATCGCAGCAGGGTCCTCACTGCGGGGATTGTCATCAGTGACGATGACGAAATCGGCCTGTTCCGCCGCGGCCTTGCCCATCAGCAGTCGCTTGCCGGGGTCCCGATCACCGCCAGCGCCAATCACAACAGACAGCTTCCCTGACGCGATTGGACGCAGAGCTGCCAGCACGTTTTCCAGCGCGTCCGGCTTGTGGGCATAGTCGATCACGACCAGCGCGCCATTTTGGGTGTGACCCGCAAATTCGAGACGTCCCGGCGCTCCCTTGAGGTTCTCAAGCGCCCGCAAGACCGGTCCGGTCTCATGGCCTATTGCAATCGCGAGCCCGGCGGCAATCAGAGCATTGGAGACCTGGAAACGTCCGATGAGCGGCAGTGTGACAGTGTAGTCACCGCGTGGAGTTGCAAGGGTCAGAACCTGAGCAGAGCCCGACTGGCGCAATCCGGTCAGCTTGAGATCATTGCCAGTTTCACCAACCGTCAGCAATTGCAGATCACGAGCCTGGGCGACCTCGATCACACGATCAGCGTATTTCTCGCCCGGATCGACGACGACCGTGCCGCCCGTCGGCAGAAGGTCCTTGAACAGGCGCAGCTTGGCCCCGAGATAGTCCTCAATCGTCGGATGGTAGTCCATGTGATCACGACCGAGGTTGGTAAACCCGGCTGCCGCAATGCGCACACCATCGAGGCGGTGCTGATCAAGGCCGTGGCTGGAGGCCTCCAGCGCCGCATGGGTGACACCCTCTTCGGTCAAACGGTTCAGCTCGGAATGAAGCGCCACCGGATCCGGCGTGGTCAATCCGCCATAGACGCGGCCATCGGCCGTCACGGTGCCGATGGTTCCAAGGCTCGCAGCCGCATGGCCCGCGGACTGGAAAATCTGACGCACAAAGTGGGCGACTGAGGTTTTGCCGCTGGTACCGGTCACTGCAACAGTGACCTTGGGCTGCTTGTTGTAGTAACGTGCCGCCATCATAGCGAGCGCATGGCGTGGCTCGTCGCTTCCGAGAACAGCAACAGTCCCCGGCAACTCCTTGCGAAGCTGGGCAACGCTTTCTTGCGCACAAAGGATGGCAACCGCGCCCTGTTCGACAGCCTTGGGCGCGAAGCGGGCACCATCAACCTGCACGCCCTTGAGAGCGGCAAAGAGGTAGCCCGGCTTCACCTGCCGACTGTCGGCCGTCAGCCCGGAAATGGAAAGCCCGCCGAATTCCTCCGGGCAGGACGCGTCCGCGCCCGTCAGGCCCGAGGCGAGTTGTTCAAGTTGCATATCATACGTCAGTCCGGTTTGTGCGTCGTCTCAAGCGGTATTGGAAAGACCGGATTTCGGCTGCGACCCCGTCGGTCTTTCCCCGCCCTTAATAGGATATTTCGATCGGTTCTTCTCCCTCGCCAAAGCGCGGCATGACGCCAAGCATTGGCGCAGCGCGGCGAATGATGGCCCCGACCATCGGCGCGGCGTTCATCCCGGCCGTGGCCCCAACACCGCTGCGCTCTGGCTTTGGTTCGTCAATCACGGTCAGAACGACGTAGCGCGGGTCATCCATCGGGAAGGCAGACAAGAATGAGTTGCGCCGTTTGTCGGAGACATAACGTCCGTTCTCGATCTTCTCTGCGGTCCCGGTCTTGCCGCCAACCGTATAGCCTGGGACGTCCGAGCGACGACCGGATCCGCGAAGAACATTCAAGCGGAACAGATAGCGCATGATGCGGCTGGTTTCAGGCGAAAGCACCTGTTTTCCCAGTTCCTTAGCTTCCTGCTGGGACCGAGGCAAAAACGTCGGCTGCAACAAGGTTCCGCCATTGACGAGCGCTGCGGCAGCCACTGCTGTCTGCATCGGCGTGACCGAAATGCCGTGACCAAAGGAGATTGTCATGGCGGCAAGTTCATTCCATTTCGGTGGCAGCAGCGGCCTGGCATTTTCCGGCAGCTCGGTATGAAGGCGAGTGGTCAGGCCCAGGCGACCGAGAAACTCTTGCTGCTTGTCGATGCCGGTGGCCAGCATCATCTTGGCGGTACCGATGTTCGACGAATAAATGAAGATCTCGGGCACCGACAAGATGCGATTTTTCCCGTGGAAATCCGAGATTGTGCGGCCGGCAGCACGGATCGGGCGCGTCGCATCGAAGCTGTCGTTGATGCCAACCTTGCCCGAATCAAGCGCCATCGCCGTCGTAAAGGTCTTGAAGACCGACCCCATCTCGAAGACACCACCGGTGGCGCGGTTCAAACGGTCCTTTTCGAGCGCCTGTGCGCGGTCGTTTGGATCGTAGTCCGGAAGGGACGACATGGCGACGACTTCGCCGGTTTTGACATCCAGCACAATGCCAACGGCAGCGATCGCCTTGTAGCGATCCATCGCCTTCATCAACTCATCGCGCACCACGTGCTGGACCCTCAGGTCCATAGCAACCTGAACCGGCTCCATGGACCGGTCGGAGGCAAATCCGAGATCCTGCAGGTCACCGAGCCACTCGCCATCGATGTATTTCTCGATACCGGTCAGCCCGGCATTATCGACATTCACCGACCCGACGATATGACCGGCAGTAGGACCGCCCGGATAGAACCGCTGGCTTTCGGACAGGAAACCCACGCCAGGCAGGCCGAGATCATGGACCGCATCTGCCTGCCCGGGAGACAGTTCGCGCTTCAGCCAGACGAACCCGGCGCGGCTGTCCAACCGCCGACGCACCACATCCGCGTCAAGCTCAGGCAGAACCTTCATCAAACCTTCAACGGCTTCATCAACGTCCAGAATGCGGCGCGGCTCCGCATAGAGGGAAGCTGTCTTGATGTCGGTCGCCAGAATTTCCCCATTGCGGTCGATCAGATCCGGGCGAGAAGCGGCAACCGAATCCTGCGCGGAGATCCAGGCAGAGGATGGCGCTTCATCCATCTGTGCTAGCAGCACAAGCCGCCCGCCAATGGCCAGATAAACAAAGACGAAGGCCGCCATGGCGACATAGACCCTGGACTTCACAGCCCCGGAGGAGATCGAGCCCGCCGATTTGCGAGGGCGACGCTGCCGCACTTGCAGAAAAGAGGTGGTTTCCGCTGTCATTGTCATAAGCGTGTCCTCACCTGATCACCGAGGAAGAGCCGGCATAGCCCCCCAGAGGATCTTCTCCACCGATCGGCTCAAGCATGACCGGCCGTGCCGGCAACTCTTCCGGCGAAACAATTTGATGAACATCGAGCGGCTGAAGCTGCAGGTACTCGTTGTAGCGCTCGACAAGGCGCTGAAGACGCTCCGGCTGATTGAGCATGCTCCACTCCGCCTTCAAGTGGCGGATCGCCTCCCGCTCCGCATCGATCTCTCGCTGCAGCTCGGCCACATGAGACGCAGATTTCTTCGCCGCAAGTTTCATATCGTAAACCGCAGCCGCGCCGACGACGACCAGAAGTATAAAAAAGATGTTGATGTAACGAACCATGGTCAGCCCCCTAGCCCGTGAAACGCGGCGAGCTTCGGCACGCCAACGGAGTGAATGTCGAGTGTACGGACGGGCGCATCCGTGCGCTTTCCGGCCCTGAGCTTTGCCGACCGTGCGCGCGGATTGGCCTCCGCCTCGGCAGGCGTCGGATCGACCGCCTTGCGCGTCAGCATTTCGAATGTGGCCGGCGGCACATCCTCTTCCGGCAAGTGACGCGAGCCACCACCCCGTGTCTTGCTGCGATCTGCGAAAAAGCGTTTGACGATCCGGTCTTCCAGAGAATGGAAACTCACGAGCACCAATCGGCCACCTGGCTTCAGGATCTGCTCTGCCGCGCCCAGCGCTTTGGCCGCCTGGTGCAATTCGCCATTCACATAGATCCGCAGTGCCTGGAAAGTTCGAGTCGCAGGATGGATCTGAGCCTTCTTCGGATTGCGGCCGAGCACCTTCTCGATCAAGGCGGAGAGCTCAATGGTTCGGGTAAAGGGCTTTTCCTTGCGCGCATTGTCGATGGCATGCGCCACACTGGTTGCCCGCTTTTCTTCGCCGAGCAGGCCGATGATCCGGATCAGGTCGCGCACCGGCAGCTCGTTGACCACTTCTGCAGCCGACGGCCCTGCCTGCTCCATCCGCATGTCGAGCGGCCCGTCACGCAAGAAGGAAAATCCGCGCTCGGCCTGATCGAGCTGCATGGACGAGACGCCAAGATCGAGGACAACACCGTCAACGCCCTGGAAGCCGCATGCCCGCGCGTGCTGGTCGAGGTCGGCGAATTGTCCGGGAACCAGCGTCAACTTGCCGTTTGAGCCTTCAACCAGATCCTGCCCGTCCCTGATTGCATCCGGATCACGGTCGATGCCGATCACCTGCGCACCACGCTCCAGCAGAGCGCGGCTGTAACCGCCAGCCCCGAATGTTCCGTCGATGATGACTTCGTCAGGCTTGGGCGCCAGATACTCCAGAACCGGCTCGAGGAGGACCGGCACGTGGCGCGCTGGTCCGCCAGCGTCCGGAGCAATGTCCTGTTCGCTGCGCGCCGTCATGCCGGCCCTCCTGGCAGGTGCGTCGGGGGAACTTGACCCGACAACATGGCGAGCGCGCGCTTGGTGGCCTCTGCGCGGTACTCGCGGAACTTTTCCGGCTCCCAGATCTGAAACTTGTAGCCGAGCCCGGCGAACGTGACGTGATCGGTCACCCCTGTCTTCTCGCGCACCAGGTCGGAGATCATCATGCGACCATCGCTGTCGATCTTTGGCGTCTCGCTCGCGCCGAAGAGCGCAATGGCAAGATCGTCATGGTCGGGAGACAGCTTCGTGAAGGCGTCAAGGCGGTTCTGGATTTCACCGAGAAGTTCATTGCCGCCGGCATCAATGGCCGGATTGTGGGGAGAGGCAATGCAATAGAGGCCCTCAAATCCGTCGCGCGCCAGAACCGCACGGAAGGGTGCAGGGATCGACACGCGACCCTTGGCATCCAGCCGGTTGGTAAAGTGCGACACGAAGCCGGCCATGAATTCCCCTTTGGACAGGCTGAAACAGCCTGACGAACCCCAAAATCATCCAAAACACGAAGAGAAAGGCCTTGGGCCTGAGACGGTTCAGATCTGATCCGTCGGCGCCAACACGATACGGGACGCCGCTCCCCGTTCTGGGTCTTTATGGGATAACATGGGATTTCATGGGAGGTCAATGGAATCGACCGGATTCAAACCGTCTGACGCACCCTTTAATGCCCATGCGTCAGTTATGACATGCCTATGGTTAACGAAGGCTTGACAATAAAGGAGAATCGGAGTCCCCCGCCTCGTAAAACTCCCCATGGAGAGTTCCGACAGGGCCTTGGACAGCCATGCAAATCTGTGGACAGAGAACTGAGTCTCAAGACGGATTGGGCGGCGATCTCAGGATGAAAAATGCCAGTCGGCCTATAAGCCGGGTTCTGTATGGCACGAGGCCGAAGCCTCATACGTGACAGCCATTCATCTGGGACGCCCGTTGCCGAGCGCCTCTCGCAACCTACCCGAGCGACTGGCCCGGAAACTGGCCTGGTCTCAAAATCGCTTCTGAGCCCGCGTCGCCCCTATTCGGTTTTGCTCCCGGTGGGGTTTACCGTGCCGCGTCCGTTGCCGGCCGCGCGGTGGGCTCTTACCCCACCCTTTCACCCTTACCCCGCCAACAGATTCAGGACCTGCATTCGGGGCGGTTTGCTTTCTGTGGCACTTTCCCTAGGGTCGCCCCCGCCGGGCGTTACCCGGCACCGTGTTTCCCTGGAGCCCGGACTTTCCTCCCCCGCGGCCTTTCGGCACTTGCGGCAGCGGCTGTCCGGCCGACTGGCTTCGCTGCCTTATGTGGGATTGGCAGGCAGGTCAAGCAAGCTCGGAGACACATGAGAAAATTCAGCCGCCTCCAAGACGGTCGGCCAGGAGATCGGTAAACTGCGCGATCTGTTGCCCGGTTGCGGCAGCAAAACCGATGACGAGACCTTTTTCAGGGCGACGCTCCACAAAACAGGGGCTCAGAGGTGAGACAGCAAAGCCGTTGACCTGAAGGTCTCTTGCAAGCTGCTCATCATCCACATCTGTGCGGAAGCGCACCGCGACCTGGACATTTCCAGTGGGTGTATCCACCTCGATCCTGTTGCCAAGGCGCCCTCGCAGCGCATTGACCAGAGCAAGGCCGCGATGTTGATAGAGATCCCGAATGCGTTTGAGATGTGCCCTGTACTCGCCCGACAACATGAAATCAGCAAGGGCGATCTGCGCATGTACGTTCGACAGGCGTCCCGTTTGCCGAAACACAGACCGAACGCCTTCGACAAGCGGCTCCGGCAGGACGCAGTAGGAAATTCTGAGACCTGGAAGAAAGCTCTTGGAGAAGGTGCCCAGATAGATCACCTCACCCGCGCTTGCCAGCCCCTGCAAGGCCGCGATTGGCCGCCCCTCAAACAGGAACTCACTGTCGTAGTCGTCCTCTAGAACCATTGCCCCCATTTCGCGAGCAGCCGAAATCAACTGCAGACGGCGGGACAGCGGCATACGGCTGCCAAAAGGGTAACTGTGAGAGGGAGTGACATAGACAAGACGCGGAGACGGATGTCGACCCGTCATGGCGTCAATCACGGCCCCTTCCCGGTCCACGGGGATGCCGCAAATGTTCAATCCCGCTCCGTGGAAAGCTGATCGGGCGCCGATATAGCCAGGATCCTCCATCCAGGCATGATCGCCCGGGTCTGCAAGAGCCTGCGCCAACCCGGAAAGCGCAGCCTGCATGGAGCTCGTCACCAGTATCTGGTGCGGCTCTGTCCTCACCCCTCGTTCGCTTGCCAGATAGTCTGCCAGAACGCGCGTTAGGTCCGGATGACCCGTTGCGTTCTCATAAAGAAGTTCAGCGCAAGGACTGGCGCGCGCGGCGCGGCGAAGATATCTGCCCCAAAGATCATGCGGAAATGCGTCCAGCGCAGGTGCGCCAGGCTGCAAGGCACCGTGCCGAAAGGCCCAACTATCACCACGCAGGTTCTCTGCAAGCAACCGCCCGCGCTCCGAAAGCTTGCCGCCAACGGATACCAATGGTCCCTGAGCGGGCACTCCGTCGATCTGCACTCCGCCGGAAATCGTCGGAACCGACCCGGGTTCGACGGTTATGATGGTTTCCGCCTGCAGCAACTCATAGGCCGCATTCACCGTATTGCGCGAGACCTCAAGCCGATTGGCAAGCTTCCTGGAAGAGGGAAGACGCATTCCCGGCTTCAGCTGACCGTTGCCAACCGCTTCGCGAACGCGGCGGTAAATCTGCTGGCTCAAGGACAGCGCGCTTGCTCGGTCGAGGCTCAACACCCCTTCCGGCAAATCTGGTACCTTCATTTTTCAAAATCCGGATCTATTATAGAACCAGATTATGCCGCAAATGAGAATTCTGACAAGTTCAAGCCACTTATCGGAGACAATCATGGACAGTCCCAGCCAGCCAGAGCCCGTCGAACCGGCATCCAGCAAGCAATCCACCAACCGGAGCACATCAGACCGACCTTCCTACGCCAAGATCAGGCAGATGAACCGCGGCAGCTATGATCAGGATCTTGCATTTTCCATTCTGGACGCAGGGCTGATCGGGCACCTCGGCTTCCTGGCAGATGACAGGGCGATGGTCATTCCAATGGTTTACGCCCGCAAAGGGCACACGCTTTACATTCATGGGGCCAGCACGACCCGTATCGTCAAGAGCCAGAAGGACGGCGCGCCAGTGACGCTGGCCGTGACATTGCTCGATGGTCTCGTTGTCGCACGGGCAGCCTTTCACCTGTCCATGAACTACCGCAGCGCCGTGGTCCACGGGACCGCCCGGCAGGTTCGCAGCGACGCGGAAAAAGAAGAAGCCATGGCCGCGATAACCGATCACATGCTTCCAGGGCGCTGGAACGAGAGCCGTCCCATGCTTGCCAAGGAGCTCAAGGCAACAGGCATTCTCGCAGTTGAAATCGAACACGTGGCGACCAAGGTCCGGTCAGGGCCGCCCGTCGATGACGAGGAAGACCATCAACTCGATATCTGGGCTGGCGTTCTTCCCGTGGCGACCGCAATTGGCCAACCTCTGGCCGACCAGCACGTCAAACCGGATCAGCCTGTGCCCGCATCCCTTCAGGCTGCCAAGCGCAGATTCGCCTGACAACACGATCAAGTCCCGCTGATCTGCCAGACATGCAAAAACCCCGCGTTGCTGCGCGGGGTTTTCCGTTTCCGAGTACCTTGCTGGTTTCACGAGCCCAGGAGACCTGAAACCCTATTCTTTAGCTCGAGGCCAGAATGGTTTTGACCTTGGAGCAGTAGCGACGGCTGATCGGGTTCATACGCTTGGCGTAGTGGCCAGCGTTATAACGCAGGATCGTGCCACAAACGTCACCAGATGCGCGCTTGTGAGCGCCAGCTAGATATTTCATGCCCCATTCCAGGTTGGTTTCCGGATCATAGAGGGCGCGAGTTGAGCCACGATAGCCCATGCCACGTGCTGTCGCCGGTTTGATCTGCATGAGGCCGACTTCACCTGCGCCGCCACGGGCACGCGGATTGAAGTTGCTTTCGACCTGAACAACGGCCTTCGCAATCTTGATTGGCACACCGTGTTTGCGCGCTGCCGCCTGGATCATGCGGGTGTAGGAAGACCTGCGGGCCGAAACGGTCTTCTTCGTGCTCTTGGTGCGCTTCGAGGCGGTCTTCTTGTGCCGTGTCTTGGAAGCGGCCTTGGTTTTGGCTGCCTTCGTTCCCTGGGCATCTTCGGTAACCGCCTTGCCCGTGTTGACCGAGCGGATGATGTCACCGCTGCTGCGTTTCACATCAAAAGCAACAGGCACGTCATCTTTGCTGACGGCTTTCTTCTTCACGATCGGCTCCGGGCGCACAATGGCACCGGCAGATGCATTGGCGGATCCGACAGCAGCCAGCGTGGAGAGGGTTAGGCAGGCTGCTCTTACGAGCGTCTTCGTCGACTTCAACATTGCGTCGAGCCCTTATTTTTCTTGGTGATAGAATGGGTTTGTTTGTGGGGAGGAGAAGTGCCTCCCGTATGGGACGAAAATCAGCCATCCCGGATCACGAAATATTTCAAATTATTACAGAAAAGCCCTGATGTTTCAGGCAATTTCTCAGCAGAACATGCAGATTACGGCCGAAATAAAGCGGGAACCTGTCCAGAAAAGGCCAAAGTGCGATAATTGAATGAAACGTCTTTTTGAACTTGATTCAAAGTCTCGCAAAAAAGCAGCCCTCGGCGGCACGATCAGCGCGGGCTCGAATGCGAGCACAGAATTCTCTGGAGCTTACGTGATCCAGTGGCGCAAACAAGACCCCATCAATGGTCAAACGCGAGACCTGCGAAGTTGTTCCAGCACAGGTTTGATGATTTCAAAGCGCCGGAAGCGCGCTCAAGAGTTTGTGCAGCGTCTCTACAGTTGACTGATCGACGACACCGTCGACCTTCGCAGGACGGAAATGGCGCTGAAAAGCAGTGACGGCAGCCTGTGTGGCCTCATCAAAAGACCCGGTAATCGCGACATCATATCCATAGAGCGCCAGCATGGACTGAATGGCTTCGACTGGCTGGCCGTTCTCACCTAGTTGCATGAACAGCCCGCTCGTGATCGGCGCTGGCTCAACATAGTGACCGACCTGTCGGCGGGCCAGATGGGCCCAGGGAAACTTCTCGCCAGGATCCTCCTTGCGCGCCGGCGCGACATCGGAATGCGCAAGCACCATTCGAGGTTCGATATCGTGTCTGCGGCAGATGTCGACACATAGGTTGGCAACCGCTTCAATCTGGACATCCGGAAAGTCGCGATAACCCCATTCATGCCCCGGGTTGACGACCTCGACGCCGATGGATCTGGAGTTGATGTCTGATTGGCCCTGCCAGTTGCCCTTGCCTGCATGCCAGGCACGACGCGCTTCGGGCACACATTGGAGGATGTTGCCGTCCTCGTAGACAAAGTAATGCGCAGAGACTTCGCTGCGTGGATCACACAACCGACGAAGTGCCCTGTCAGCATCCTGCATACCGGTATAGTGGAGGATCAACATATCGATCTGCGCGTCCCGCGCGCGCTCTCCGTGATTGGGAGACGGATGGACCCGGGCGGTCACGCCCGTATCTGTGGCAACACTCATAGGCCTCTTTCGGCACAAATTTGGGACCATGCAGAATTCAACGCGGCAAGCCGGTCGTTTGCAATACGGACGAATTCCTCAGGCACTCCCCTTGCGATCAGACGGTCGGGATGGGTTTCCTGAACTTCCTTGCGGTAATGCGTCTTCAGCTCAGCGTCGCTGGCCTCTGGGCCGAGGCCGATCACCGCATAGGGATCGCCGCTTTCACGCACATGGCGCGCCAGAACCCGTTTGAACTCGCGTTCATCGAGACCGAAGACTTCCGCCACGCGCGCCAGATAGGCGACCTCGCTCTCGTGAACGACGCCATCGGCCTTGGCGATGTGGAACAGCCCATCGAGAATATCGATCAGCGTGATCCTGTCATAGGGAAACAGATCCGCGAGTTTTTTGGCATAGACATCAAAACCGGCGACGTCTTCCTGCGCCAGATTAAACAGTCGCGCGACATTGCGCTCCTCGCCCTGGGGAACATCAAAAAGCTCCTGAAAGGCAAGCACCTCGTCCGCCGTGACGACCCCGTCCGCTTTCGCCATCTTGGCGGAAAGCGCGATCATCGCAACGGTAAAACCAACCGTGTTGGCCCCTTCGGGTTTTGCCAGGACAAGCTGAACAAGGCGGTCGACGACCTGGGCTCCACCCGAGCCGATCGCCGATACAATGCTGGCAAGACTGCTCCAAACGCTCAAGGAAGACTCCTGACCGGGTTCTCAAAAGGACATGCGCTGGAGGAAGGCGGAATCATAAGTCGTTCTCTGTTCACAGCCACAGTCTTACCCAGAGAACCAATGGATTGGAAGCGCAGCCACAAACTCCGGTCAAATCGCCCCGAAAGCAAGAGATACCGCAGAATGTGGGTATGAAGATTCACGATGACTAAACCTATCACATGTAGCTTTTCCTCAATTGTTATTTTTTACAGAGTTTGAGCTTGCATGAGACAGGTCTCACAGCGCAGAAAAATTGCACTATTTCTAATCACGGCATCTTTGATCGTCGGGCTGGCGCTTGGCGTCTATGGGGTCAATCGTGCCCTGAATGACTGGCTTGTTGCGAGCAACGTGAACAATGCTCTAGCCCAGATAACCCCTGCCGTTGCTTCATCAGGGCGAACACAAGAATTCGACGCTCTGATCCAGAAGCGCAATGCGGAGCTGCAGCCTCAAAAGGCCCCGTCGAAAGCGGGCACGGCACAAGACCCCACGCTCGGGATGCGTCTTTCAAGCCCGCGCACCAAAGAGGCTGTGTCCCAACAAGCGGCGAAGGAACCTGTGACTACGCAAGATCCGACCCCTGCTCCTTCTGCAATATTGAGTGCTTCCCTGTCGGGCGCCTTGGCCCCCTCACTCATTGACAGTATCTTTGTCGCCGGAAAAAACGACCTCCGGTCCGGCAAGGATCTAACCGAAGACCTTGCCAATTTTGTGAAGACTTCAGGCCTTCCGGAAGGCCTCATGCGCCAGACCTTGTCGGATTTGCCGAATGGCACGAGACCCTTCACTCTCCTTTACAAGAACTGGTCGGGCCTGTTGGACACGCGTTCCTTTGTGATTGTTCCACATATCGTGGACGGCGAGCTCGATGGTGCGTTGATCATGGTTGCCGATCATGAGCCACAAATTGCCAGTCTTGAAATGATCACCAAGATCATCGGCTACATCACTGCAATACTCTGCCTTGCATCATTCCTGATCGCCGGCCTGTTGCTGTGGATACGCTTCCGTGATCAGGTCAAAACCACGCGCGACATCGAATTCCTCGCGCATCATGATCCGCTGACCGGACTACCCAACAGAGCTGTTTTCAGCGCTCGCCTCACCGAGGCGCTCCGTCTTGTCCACGCGAAAGCAAGCAACATGGGCGTGATGCTCATCGATGTCGACAAGTTCAAGGAAGTCAACGACACACACGGTCACGGCACAGGTGACATTTTCCTTCAGGTGATCGCCGACCGGTTGAGATCCGTGTTCTCGGACCATCTTGTGGCGCGTCTGTCCGGTGATGAATTCGCGGTGATGATCAAATCCGTTTCAGACGTCGCACGCCTGACCAAACTGGCTTCCGATCTGATCGCGGCGACCAAGGAACCTTGCATCATTGACGGCAAGGAATTGCGGATTTCTCTCTCCATCGGCATTGCCCGCGCGAGCGACGGCAGCTGGCGCTCATCCCGTCTGCTGCATTGCGCCGATCTGGCGCTCTACCGCGCCAAGCTCTCCGGTCGCTCGCAATTTGCCTGGTACACGGCGGAGATGGATTCTGACGCCCAAAAGCGTAAGGAAATCGAAGAAGGCTTGACGAAGGCATTGCGGCTGGACCAGTTCGAAGTGCTCTTTCAGCCCCAATACTCTTTGATCGACAACAAGCTGAAAGCTTACGAGTCGCTGATCCGTTGGGAGCATCCGACAAAAGGGCAGATCTCTCCCGAGGTATTCATTCCCGTCGCCGAGGAATCCGGCCTCATCGAGGCGATCGGCGACTGGGTGCTTTTCAGTGCGTGCAAGGAAGCCGCCAAATGGGAAGACGATAACCTGCGTGTTGCGGTGAATGTTTCGGCTGCGCAGTTCAGCCCCGGGATCACCGAGTTGAAGGTTGCCCAAGCCCTTCAGGAAAGCGGCCTTCATCCCTCTCGGTTGGAAATCGAAATCACGGAAAGCCTGCTGATTGCCAATACGGACGCAGTTGTCGAAACCCTGAATCACATTCGCTCCATGGGCGTCTCCATCGCCATGGATGATTTCGGAACGGGCTACTCATCCCTCAGCTATCTGAGCCGTTTTCCCTTCGACAAGATCAAGATCGATCGCAGCTTCATCAAGAACCTCGGCAAGGATACGGGAACAGACGCAATCGTTACATCAATCATCGGCCTTGGTCGCTCGCTTGATGTGACGATCACGGCTGAAGGCGTCGAGAACCAGGAGCAGGTCACACTGCTGCGCGCCGCCGGCTGCACCTTGGTGCAGGGCTACCTGTTCGGCCGCCCAGACACCGTGAAGGCACACGAAACCCACCGTGCGCGCTGGTCGGAACACTCGTCCATCCCCGAGCCCTTGAAGCGGCTGGAGGTCAGCGACCCGACAGATGTGCCAGAGCCAGCCTCTAGCCAGGCGGCGGAGCAACTGCAATCCACGGAGCCTGAACCTGACCCCGCATCGCGCCCGCGTGGCAGCGCCACTGCGCGATAGGACCAGCGTTGGCGCAATGGATCACACAGGTCAGATGGATCGCTGATTGACCCTCTTCGACAGTTCGGCAGCTGTTTCCCTGCGCTCCGAATAGCGGTCGACCAGGTAGTCCGAACGGCCACGCAACAGAACCGTGAATTTCATCAGCTCTTCCATGACGTCAACAACGCGATCATAGAGCGCTGACGGCTTCATGCGGCCATCTTCCTCAAACTCCAGAAAAGCCTTGGGAACGGAAGACTGGTTCGGGATCGTCACCATGCGCATCCAGCGCCCCAGAACACGCATCTGGTTGAGCGCATTGAACGACTGTGAGCCCCCAGACACCTGCATGAGTGCCAACACCTTGCCCTGGGTTGGACGCACAGCTCCAAGGCTCAGTGGGATCCAGTCGATCTGCGCCTTCATGATCCCTGTCATGGCACCATGGCGCTCGGGAGAGCACCAGACCTGCGCCTCCGACCATGCGCAAAGGTCCCGAAGGTCCTGAACCTTGGGATGCTCTGGGCCTTCATCATCGGGAAGCGGCAGTCCTGACGGGTCGAAGATCTTCACTTCTGCACCCAGGCGCGTCAGCAACCTGGCTGCTTCCTGTGTCAAAAGCCGACTGTAGGACCGCTCTCGCAGGGATCCATAGAGCATCAGCACTCGCGGGGCATGGTCTGCCGTCGCAGGCGCCAAAAGCCGCTCTTCATCAACTCCGGGCAGCAAATCAGAATCCAGCGCCGGAAGACCTTCCTTATCGTTCTTCCAGTCGCTCACTGACCCGCCTCGCCATTCACGACCTGACCGTCTTCCTTGGTGAAGGTTCCGAGCGACCCTTCTTCTAGCAACTCAACGACTTTTTCAGACGGGCGGCAGAGCGCGACTCCCTTGTCGGTAATCACGATCGGACGATTGATCAGGATCGGGTGCTCCATCATGAAGTCGATCAGCTGGTCATCGGACCATTTGCCATCCGCCAAACCCAGATCATCATAAGGCGTCCCCTTCTGGCGCAGGAGCTCGCGAACGGAAATACCCATGCGCTTGATCAGGTCCACAAGCTCATTCCGGCTTGGCGGCGTCTTGAGGTATTCGATCACTGTTGGCTCTTCGCCAGTCTCACGGATCATGGCAAGCGTGTTGCGAGAGGTCCCGCACTTGGGGTTATGGTAGATGGTGATGGCCATCGGATCAGCAGTCCTCTTCGTTCTGGCGGCGAGATACGCCGCAGATTTCGGGATGTCCGGCGCAGCAGTCCTCGGTGAGGAATTCAAGAAGTCCGCGCATCCTGTCAAAAGAAACCGAGTAGAAGATCCGCCTGCCGTCTCTGCGGCTGACCACAAGTCCGCCTCGCTCAAGCGTCGCGAGGTGAAAGGACATTCGCGTCGGTGCTATCGACAGTTTTTCTGCGATTTCACCAGAGGCAAGTCCCTCAGGCCCGGCTTTCACCAACAGGCGAAACGCGGCCAGGCGATCTTCCTGCGCAAGTGCGGAAAGGCTCTCGACAGCCAGATCATCTCTCATAATTCGATAATACAAGAATTCTTGTAGAGTTCAATTAGAAAGAAAGTTGTCCTCTCCCTTGTTTCTGAGAGAAGCCGCGTCATCGTCGGAGCGAAGTGAGCCTACATGGCCGCAGCGGCGCGAGCTGCCTGATCATAATTTCCGGAAACCAGCCGCAATGTGGCGGCAAGTTTGGAGAGTTCAGTCTCATCCAGACCGAGAGCTTTCATAGGCTCAACCAGGAGCGCCTCGCGAAGACGCCTGTACTCAAGGCAAGCGTCGACTCCCTCCTTGGTGATCCCGGCGGTCTTTTCCTTGCCGCGGCGTCCACTCTCGATAAGCCCCGCCTTTTCGAGCTTTTTCAGCGCATAGGTGACCGTATGCGTGTCTTCGATGTTCAGCACGAGGCAGATATCAGAGAGCGTCTTGGCACGACCTCGATGATTGACGGAATGCAGCACCTGAACATCCAGTGCATTGAGACCCTCCGAACCACTGGCAGCCATGCACCGCACCATCCAGCGGTGATAGGCATTCACCATCATGGTGACAGCGAACTCGATCTCCGACAGCGCAGGCATGGCGCCGGAAGCCAAGTGAGCCGCCGACACCACCGGCCCGATACCCTGCCCCTCCCGCGTGTTGTCCTCACTCATGCCACGCCCCTCTTTGTCTTCTTCAATCCGGCGTCAGAAGCTGCCGAATCTTCTCTTTCTTGCTAGTTGGATAGCATGGTTTCAGGCAACCACAGAGCAAGTCCCGGAAAGGCGACAATCAACACAACGGCGAGGATCATCAGCAGGAAGAACGGCAGCGCCATCTTCGCAACCTTGAAGATATTGTGTCCCGTCATGCCCTGAAGGACAAAGAGGTTGAAGCCGACCGGCGGCGTGATCTGGCTCATCTCGACGACCAGAACCAAGTAGATGCCGAACCAGACCAGATCCATACCGGCCTGTTCGACCATCGGAAGGATCACGGAGGTGGTCAGAACCACGACCGAAATACCATCAAGGAAGCAGCCAAGAACCACAAAGAAAACCGTCAGAGCGACCAGCAGCTGCAGAGGTGACAGGTCAAGCGACCCAATCCAGCCTGCCAGTTCGCGTGGAATACCGGTAAAGCCCATGGCGACGGTCAAGAAAGCCGCCCCCGCCAGAATGAAAGCGATCATGCAGGATGTTCGTGTCGCCCCCATAAGAGCACTGGTGAAGCTCTCCCGTGACAGCGTTCCTGATGCCCAGGACAACACGAGAGAGAGAAGCACACCAATGGCAGCCGCTTCCGTTGGAGATGCAAGCCCGGCGTAGATCGAGCCGATTACCCCGGCAATCAGGCCGACGACGGGAAACAGACGCCGGGTGGCTTTCAACCTTTCCAGGAAGGGCAGCTGCTCCTCCCGCTCTGGCATTTTCGCTCGGTTCAGCAGAGCCCAGACCGCGACATAGCCCATGAAGAGCACACAGAGCATCGCGCCTGGCAGAACGCCTGCCATGAACAATCGCGCGATGGATTGCTCGGTGGCAGCTCCATAAACGATCAGTATAATCGAAGGTGGGATCAGGAGACCAAGTGTACCGGAACCCGCGAGCGTGCCGATGGCCATGACTTCATCATAACCGCGGCGCTTGAGCTCCGGCAGAGACATTTTTCCGATTGTCGCCGTTGTCGCGGCAGAAGACCCCGACACCGCAGCGAAGATCCCGCAGCCGAGAATATTCACATGCAGAAGGCGACCGGGTAGATTTCGCATCCAGGGTGACAGTCCCGCAAACATGTCCTCCGACAGGCGGGATCGAAACAGGATCTCCCCCATCCAGATGAACATGGGCAAGGCTGTCAGATCCCAGGAATTGGCCGCGCCCCAGACAGTGGTCGCGAGAACCGGGCCGGTCGGAGCGGAAACCAGAAGCATCATTGCCGCAAGCGCAACAGAGAACAGGGCGACGGCCACCCAGATGCCGGTGGCAAGAGCCGCAAGCATTCCAACGCCAAGACAAAGGGCAACAAGAGAGAGGTCCATTATTCAACTCCCTCGATGGCGTCGCCACGATCGGCGCTCGCATAGCTTGGAGCGCGGCCCGTCACCGCGGCCAGAAAGTCATCCGCTAGAGACAGTGCGAAGACACCGATGCCCAGGGTCATGACGGCCTGGGGGATCCAAAGCGGGATAGGAATGATACCGAAGGAAACCTCGTGATAGGCATAGCTGTCATAGGCAAGCCAGCCAGCATGCCATCCGAAGTAGGAAATCAGTGCCAAGGCCACTGCAAGCGACCAGATCTCAAGAATCTTGGCAGCACTTGCAGGCACGTTCTGCAGCAGGATGGAAACGCGGATATGGTCCCCCATCCGCAAAGTGGCGGCCAGCGCAAGAAAAGACGCTCCGACCAACAGAAAACCCGCGATCTCCGCCAGTGACGGCACGAGCAAGCCGAGTGGCTCGAGTCCGAAGATTTTCCGGGCGCCGTCGATCAACCTGCCAACGACTTGAGCAACGACCATAACTGCAATGGTAACAAGACATGCGGCGGCAAGGCCGCCCGCGAGCCGGTAAAGCCCGTCAAGAAAGGCACGCATCGGCAGGGTCTCCAGTGCCGGCGGGAATAGAAAAATGGCCGGTCCCCAGGGACCGGCCAACTCGAAATGAGCTTACTTGGAGAAAGCTTCCACGATGGTGGTGCCGTCTGCTCCGGCGCTTTCTTTCCACTCGCCAACCATGGTGGCGCCGATTTCCTTCATGGAGGCCTGCAGCGCGTCAGACGGCGCAGCAACAGCGATGCCGTTGTCCTTCAGGATCTGGGTCTTGGAAGCGGTTTCAGCCTTGGAAGCATCCCAACCGCGCGTTTCCGCAGTGGCAGCAGCTTCCAGAACAGCGGCCTTTTCCGCATCGCTCAGACCATCAAAGGCACTCTTGTTGACGATGACCATGTTCTTCGGCAGCCAGGCTTGCGTGTCATAGTAGTGATCCAGGAAGTCCCAGGCTTTGGCATTTGCACCCGTCGAAGGAGACGTGATCATGGCTTCCACGCGACCGGTGGAGAAAGCGGTCGGCAGATCAGGTACTTCAACCTGGGTCGGAACGGCACCAGCAAGCTGGGCAAGACGCTCTGTTGAAGCGTTGTAGGCACGGAACTTCAGACCCTTCAGGTCATCGATCGTGTTGATGTCTTTCTTGGCGTAAATGCCCTGAGGCGGCCAAGGCACAGTGTAGAGAAGCTGCAGGCCCTGAGCAGCAAGCTTTTCTTCCAGGACGGGCTTGGAAGCCTGATACAGGTCCCAGGCTGCGTCATAGGAGTTCGCCATGAAAGGTACGCTATCAACGCCGAAAACCGGATCTTCGTTGGACAGACGCGAAATCAGCACTTCACCAACCGGAGCCAGACCTTTACGGACAGCATTCTTGATTTCCGGATGCTTGAACAGGGATCCGGCAGAATGGACCTGGATCGTAAGAGACCCGCCCGTCTTGTCCGAGACGTCCTCGGCAAACTTTGCAATGTTCTGAGTGTGGAAGTTGCTATCGCCATAAGGCGTTGGCATGTCCCACTTGGTCTCGGCAGAAGCAAGGCTCAAACCAGCAAGACCAAAGGCAGCGGCAGCGACCAGACGGGCGCCCGCAACCGAAATACGACGTGAATGCAGCATGTTATTCTCCTCTTGGAAGCGGGACTTTGTCCTCATTGCTCACGCGCTGCCCTTTTCGACCGCAGCGTGATCCCCTACGCTAGACTTACAATTCTCAAACATCAACAATTTATCGACAAATTATCATCAATGCCGTCGAGCCGCCCTGCATCACGCCATGAAGGAACCAAAGATGCCAGCCACCTATGATGTCCTCGTACCAGGCTCAAGCCTCGCCTTCGAAGGCGGTTTCTTCGGTATTTCCTCGATCTGCCTCGTCGAAGCCGGCGGCAAGCGTGCGCTATTCGATTGTGGCCATGGCACAACGAGAGGCTTGCTGCTGAACGCACTATCCAGGCGCGGGCTAAACCCCGCGGATATTGATCTGCTCATCTTTTCTCACGCCCACTTCGACCATGTTCTGAACATGGACCTGTTTCCGGACGTTCCGATCCTGATGAGCCGCGATGAAGCAGACTACATCAAGGCACCTATCGAGGATGATCCGGCGACCCCGCGCTACCTGCCTACTCTTCTCGCCCAGCGCTCGGTGGACCTGATTGACGGCGAAAAGGAAGTTCTGCCCGGAGTGATCATGTTCCCGACGCCCGGCCACGCTCCCGGGCATATCTCTCTTGAGTTGGCGACGGACGGCGGGCCGGTCGTTCTGGCCGCAGATGCGCTCAAGACCGCCCGTGAAGCGCTCAGTGGCATCCCTGACATGGAGATCGATCCGCAAAAACGCGGCAAGGCATCGATCCAGGAGGTTCTGCGACGTGGTAAAGTCATCGTACCCGGCCACTTCCCAACCCTGTTTCAGGATGATGCGGGACATCTCACCTGGACAGATATGCAGGAAATGCCTCTTTTGATTCGATAGAACCTCTGCCACTCTCTCCCTTCCTTGGGGAGGACACATGAAGAGTGAAATCAACCGGCGGAGCGTGCGCGAACGGTTTGCTCCGCATCATCTCGCCTTGGCTGGCATTATCGGTATTGGCGCTGCGCTCCGCCTCTGGGATCTCGACCGCACCAGTCTCTGGTATGACGAGGCCGTATCGTGGAGCCAGTCAAGCGGAAGCCTTGGTGAACTGATCGCATTGGTCGCAGCCGACAATTATCCACCGCTGCACAATCTGTTGCTCTGGCTGACTATGCCAATCATTGGGGACAGCGAAACCGCTCTGCGCCTCCCCTCAGCCATCGCCGGGATCCTGTCGATTTGGCTGGTTTATAAGCTTGGGCGTCTGGTCTTCACCCGAAACACGGGCCTGCTTGCAGCGGCCATCCTTGCGATTTCGCCTTTTCACATCTGGTATTCGACCGAGGCGCGCGTGTACGCACTCTTTGCGATGACCGGATTGGCCTTTCTGATCGCTCTGGTGCGAACCCTTCAAGGAGGGCGCCTGTTGTGGCCGATTCTTGCTGCCGCCTTTGGAGCGCTCTTTCTCTACAGCCACATTTACGCTGCCTTTTCGATGGCCGGTATCGGCGCGCTCCTACTTTTCTGGCAGGTGCGCTCAATCAGAGAGCAGAGATTTGGCCAACAGGATGTAATCACCCGTGCGTTTGCAGCCTTCTGCGCGGCGTGCATCCTGTTCTTGCCCTGGATGATGATCCTCGCAACGCGGGCCAGGGATGTTGTCAACAATGGCTTCTGGATAGCCTATCCCAATTGGCCATTCATCAAGATCATGATGCGCGATATGGCGGGATCCGAGGCGCTTTTCCTGGCTCTTGTCGCCGCCACACTTCTGCTCCTGATCCCAACGCACAAACCATCAGCGAAGACAGATGTGGACCGCCGCGCGGCAGCGCTCCTGGCCGCCTTCGCCATCGCGCCTGTTTTCATCGCTTATGGTCTGTCGATCACACTCAGGCCCATCCTGTTCGACCGATACCTGATTGCCGCCTGGCCTTTGCTCATCCTGCTTGCCAGCGCCGGTGCCTGCCGCTTCCTGCCAAAGCTTGGGCCGATCGCACTGCTTGCGGCAGTCGTTTTACTGACCATCCAACCGCTGCGCTTCACCTTGCTGCAAAAGATCCGTCCTGAATGGCGCGAGATTTCGTCCATCTATCTCGCCGAGAGAAAGACCACAGACGCACTCTATCTCTACAAGGGATTTTCCGCACCGGCGCTCGACTACTATCTCCACGGCAAAATCGCCTTTCAACCGCTCGCCAAAGCAGAGGATCTGTCAGAGGACAGCCTGCGGTCAGCAGTCTGGTTGCTCTTCGCCCACGCCAGCCACTCCGAGATGACCGAGCTCCGGGATCAGTTGCCTTTCCGGTTCAAGGAAACGGGACGATGGCGTTCATTCGGCTGGGGCGAGAGTGGCCTCACGTTGCTCCGCCTCGAAGCCGAAGGTGATGACTGAAATGACCGCGCGCCGCAGACTGAGCGCGAAGAACAGGAGCGGAGGAAGGTAAGCGAGCGTCTTGTCGAAACCAAAACCCCAGCCGTTGGTCGCCAGCATTAGCAGAGAGGCGATCAAGAGACCTTCGCATTCAAAGCGAAGAAAGCCTGTTTCCAAACCCTGGCGAACGATCAACACCAAGGGTATGGCCAGAAGAGCAAGATCGTAGTCCAGAATGAAAGGCGTCGCCACGCAGGCAGCACTCACCAGAACAGCCCCCTTGATGCTGATGCTCACATTCCGCGACCAGATCCAGACGACAGAGCCAAGAGCAACGGCGGAGACAAGTGCTTGAGCAGCCATGGCGACATCAACCGGGGCGTCATATTGCCGCAACCAGCCAAACACAGACGCATATTTCGCCATGCTGACCTTGGCTTCCAGCATCCACGCGTTGGCTTCAGGCGCCTGATCAAGGAAAGCTTGCCATGTCGCCAGCCCAAAGACCGCATAACTGATGAGTGCGATCGCCACCGTGGTAACACCGGCGGCGAAGAAGGTACGCCATTCACGACCGGCGAGAAGCGCAAAAGGGATCAAGACGCCAAAATGCGGCTTGTAGGCCATCAAGCCGATCAAGATTCCGGCTAGAATGGGTCGCCCTCGGTCCAGCGCCGCAAGTGCGCCCCCAAAAAGCGCAACATTCAGAAGACTGTTTTGACCGTGCAGTACCCCGAATGCCAGGCCCGGAAACACAAACACTATCCAAACCGCATTCATTCGGCGCGCCAGCAGCGCGAGCACGAGACACGCTGCGCTAAGCGTGATGGCTTCAAAAAGGATGACCGCCGCCTCATAGGGCAGCAAACCAAAGGGCAATAGGTAGAGCAACCATGTGGGTGGGTAGAAAAACGCAAACTTGCCCCGTTCGAACAACTCCAGCTGCCGGGCAGAAAACTCCTCGAAATGATAGGGAAGCAGGAAATCGCCGTTCACCGCACTGTTCGCGGCCGTCCAAAAGGAAATGAAATCTGCGAAGAAGGGTTTGCCCGTCCCTATGTAGGTGTTCGCAATATCAAGAAGAAGGCGCACCACAATCACAACCACAAGAAACGCCGCAACGCCTTTGGCCGCCTCACTGGTAATGAATCGTTCGATGGCGACTTCGAAAGCGGTACGCGTGCCGTTTAACTTGAAGTCTGTGTTGCTATCCTCGTTCACAGCCAATGATATGCTCCGAAATTCGCCGACTTCACAATTGCCCCGCACGCAATGGCGGAAAGTTTAGGATGCGGCTCTGAATATCCTCTAAACGATCAGAACGTTGACCTTACAAACGACCAATGAAATTTACATCGATAATTTATCGACATTTTGTCATCGTTGTTCTAGGCTCAAATTCATCACTTTCAAAAACCGGATCAAAAGGCGTCCGGAAATAACAAGAGGGTTTTCAAGATGACGGCCAAGTGGGATTTCTGGGTTGATCGCGGCGGCACCTTTACCGACATCGTCGGCCGCGCGCCTGATGGCAGCATCCATCCGCACAAGGTTCTGTCTGAAAACCCGGAAGCCTATCGCGACGCTGCGATCCAGGGCATTCGCGAACTCATGGGCATCGCAACCGGAGCGCCTATTCCGGCAGAGCAGATCGCCACGGTCAAAATGGGCACGACCGTTGCCACGAACGCGTTGCTCGAGCGAAAGGGTGAACGCACGGCGTTGTTCATCACCAAGGGTTTCCGCGATGCGCTGGAAATCGGCTATCAGGCCCGCCCGGACATCTTCGCCAAGGAAATCATCAAGCCCGAGCTTCTCTACGAAAAGGTTTATGAGATCACGGAGCGCGTAAGAGCGGACGGAACATCAGAGACTCCTCTGGATGAAAACAGTGCCCGCATGCAGATGCAGTCAGCCTTCGACGATGGCATCCGTTCCATCGCGATTGTCCTGATGCACGCCTACGCTTTCCCCGACCATGAAGTGACGCTGGCCGCAATTGCCCGTGACATAGGGTTCCCGCAGATCTCCATTTCCCACAAGGTCTCGCCGCTCATGAAGCTGGTCGGCCGTGGCGATACGACAGTTGTCGATGCCTATCTGTCGCCGATCCTGCGGCGTTACGTGAAGCAGGTTCAAGACGAACTTGGCGAAGGCCCACGCCTCATGTTCATGCAGTCGTCCGGAGGTCTCACCGCAGCAGATCTTTTCCAGGGCAAGGACGCGATCCTGTCCGGCCCGGCCGGAGGCGTCGTCGGCGCGGTTGAAACCTCACGCATGGCCGGCTTCGACAAGATCATCGGCTTCGACATGGGCGGCACCTCGACCGACGTTTGCCACTACGATGGCGACTATGAGCGTGCCTTTGAGACTGAAGTTGCAGGCGTACGCATGCGCGCACCGATGATGATGATCCACACGGTGGCCGCCGGTGGCGGCTCGATCCTGCATTACAAGGACGGTCGCTTCCAGGTCGGTCCGGACAGCGCAGGTGCCAATCCTGGCCCTGCCTGCTATCGCCGCGGCGGCCCCCTCACCGTCACCGATGCCAACCTGATGACCGGCAAGCTTGCGCCTGAGTTTTTCCCGAAGATCTTCGGGCCGAACCGGGACGAGCCGCTGGACGAGAATGCGGTCACATCGAAATTCACCGCCATGGCCTTGGAAATCGGCGGCGGCCGCACACCTGAGGATGTCGCCGACGGCTTCCTGAAGATTGCGGTCGAGAACATGGCCAATGCGATCAAGAAGATCTCGGTCCAGCGCGGCTATGATGTCACCGAATACGCCCTCACCTGCTTCGGTGGAGCCGGTGGACAGGCTGGCTGCCGCGTTGCCGACAGCCTCGGAATGAAAACGGTTATTCTGCATCCGTTTTCCGGCATTCTCTCGGCCTATGGCATGGGTCTGGCGGATATTCGCGCCAACCGTCAACAGGCGGTGGTCAAGACGCTGGATGACGCACTGATCCCTGAACTTGGCAAACTGCGCGATGAACTCGCTGCTCTGACCGAGGCTGAGCTTGAAGCACAAAGCATCAGTGCTGACACCCGCGAGACCCGCGCTATTGCGCACCTGCGCTATGATGGAACAGATACGCCTCTTCCCGTTGCGCTTAGCGGCGTAGCCGAGATGCGTGCTGCATTCGAAGTCTCTCACAAGAAGCAGTTCGGCTTTGCCTATGAGGAAAAGCCGGTGGTCGTGGAAGCCCTTGAAGTGGAAACCTTCGGCGGCGGCGCAGGGATCGCCGAGCCGGACAACACCCTGGCTTCAGGCGATGTCGCAGCCACCAAGACCACGCGTTTCTTCTCCGAGGGCGCATGGCACGATGCCAGCATCTACTCCCGTGACGTGCTGAAGCCAGGCATCCGTGTCGCCGGTCCGGCCCTGATCATGGAACCGCATGCAACCATCGTGGTCGAACCAGGCTGGGAAGCTGAAATCAACGCCAAGGATCACGTGATCCTCAACCGCGTGGTTCCGCTCGATCGCACCGACGCCATTGGCACCCATGCTGATCCCGTCATGCTTGAGGTCTTCAACAACCTCTTCATGTCCATTGCCGAACAAATGGGCGTGACACTGCAGAACACCGCTTATTCGGTGAACATCAAGGAACGTCTGGATTTCTCCTGCGCCGTCTTTGACGCCTCTGGTGCCCTTGTTGCCAATGCGCCGCACATGCCGGTGCATCTGGGTTCCATGGACCGCTCAGTAGAAACCGTGATCAAGCTCAACAAAGGCAAGATCAAGCCGGGCGATGTCTTTGCCCTGAACGCCCCCTACAATGGCGGAACGCACCTGCCGGACATCACTGTTGTCTCACCGGTCTTTGACGACAACGGCAAGGAGATCCTGTTCTGGTCAGCTTCTCGCGGTCACCATGCGGATGTGGGCGGCTCGGCCCCCGGGTCAATGACCCCGCGCGCCACGACCGTCGACGAGGAAGGTGTGCTCTTTGACAACTTCAAGATCGTCGATGAGGGCCATTTCTGTGAAGAGGAGTTGGTGCACCTCCTGACAGACCACAAGTATCCGGCGCGTAACCCTCATCAGAATGTGGCCGACCTCAAGGCGCAAATCGCGGCCAACGAGAAAGGCACGCAGGAACTGCGCAAGATGGTCGGCCATTTCGGCCTGGATGTCGTTCAAGCCTATATGAACCACGTGCAGGACAATGCCGAAGAAAGCGTTCGGCGCGTGATTTCCGCACTGACCGACAGCGAGTACGAGTATCCGACGGATCAGGGCTCAACGATCAAGGTCAAGATCACGGTCGACAAGGAAAGCCGCGAAGCGACGGTTGATTTCACCGGTACATCGCCTGTGAAACCGAACAACTTCAACGCGCCGGAACCTGTCACCCGCGCCGCAGTTCTTTACTGCTTCCGCGTTATGGTGGAAGGCGACATTCCGATGAACGCCGGCTGCCTGAAGCCGATCAACATCGTCCTGCCGGACGACTGCATGCTGCGTCCCTCCTATCCGGCTGCTGTGGTTGCCGGCAACGTGGAGACCTCCCAGCATGTCACCAATGCGCTGTTTGCGGCCCTTGGTGCCATGTCGAACAGCCAGGGTACGATGAACAATCTGACCTTTGGCAACGACACCTACCAGTACTATGAGACCATCTGCTCCGGTTCTCCGGCAGGCCCCGGTTTCAATGGCACCGACGGCGTCCATGTTCACATGACCAATTCGCGCCTGACAGATCCGGAAGTTCTGGAATTCCGCTTCCCCGTGTTGCTGGAGGACTTCCACATCCGCAAGGGCTCGGGCGGCAGGGGCAAATGGTCAGCTGGTGACGGCACCAAGCGAACCCTGCGCTTCCTGGAGAAGATGGACTGCGCGATCCTCGCCTCACATCGCACGATCGAGCCGAAGGGCATGGCCGGCGGTGACAACGGCGAGTTGGGCAGCACCGAAGTCCGGCGCCTGGACGGCAAGGTTGAAAAGCTCGAGGGCTGCGACCAAACCGTTCTTGAAGTCGGCGAAGCCGTAACGGTCATCACCCCGACGGCCGGCGGCTGGGGCAAGGTCTAACCGCAACGGTGCAGCGCACCAAATCAGGCGCAATTCTGTATGCATTAAATTGTAGCAGATTTGCGTCTGAATCTTCATCAGTCCCTCGAAATTACTGAAAAAACCAAATAAAAAACAATAATCATAGATAAAATGAAATATAATAAATATAATTTACAAAAAAATAAACTCAGATCAAACAAACTCAAATAAATTATCGCAAAATAACGAAATTAAACTACAGAATCCAGAGAATTATACAAAAGTAACCATAGGAAACTTTAAAACGTCTCAAAACTTTAACAAAAATACATATGTGATTGATATATTTGTCAATGTTAATTTCATCAGTTGTAAATAATTCAATCTCTACCTTGCGCGAAACTTTCGACTTCAAATTCTCGTGCGAGAAGGCTTTGAACAGATGCGCATTTTTCAACTTCGCACCGTTTCCACCAAAATTCTTACCCTGGTTGGGCTCGTCAGTGCTGCAACATTCGCCGTTGCCACGATCGGTATTGTTCAGATGAACAACATCGGCCAGGAACTGAGCTCGATTTCCGAAAATGACATCCCTTTGACCAAAACGGTCAGCGCCGTGACATCCCACCAGCTCCAGCAGGCCGTATTGCTGGAGCGGATGCTGCGGATGGCCGGCATCAAGGACAACAGGGACCACGCAGCTCTCCTTCATACGGAAGAAGAGTTCAGGCGCCTCGCCAGACAAGTGGATCAGGAGATCATTGAGAGTGAACACCTCGCCGAACGCGCCCTTGAAAACTCAAAGGCTTCAAAGGATCGCGAGAAATTCAGATCTGTGCTTTCAAAGCTGAAAGCCATCGAAGTCGAGCACGCCTTGTTCGAAGAGCATGTGGAAGAGATCATCGAGGTAGTCGAGACGGGAGATCTCGAGAAAGCCAGCCTCATGGCCCGCAAGATTGAGATCGAGGAAGAAAACCTGGATCATGCCCTGGTGAACCTGCTGGAGGAACTGGAAAACTCCACGAGCGTGTCGGCCCGCACCGCGCTTGCTCATGAGAAGGAAGGCGTAAAGCAACTTGCCATCCTTTCAATCTTCTCGACCCTCCTCGGTGCCATCATTGCCTATGTTTTCGCCGCAGTCGGCATAGCCCGGCCGCTACGCTCGGTCGCGTCGGCTCTCGCCAGTCTGGCGCAGGGTGATACGAGCGCCAGCGTCCAGGTCAAGAGCCGGGATGAGATCGGGCAGGTTGCAGAGGCATTCGAGAAGTTCAAGGCGACCATGATCGAAATCGAACGTTTGCGTCTGGAGGCGAAGGAAGAGGAGGAGCGAATCGTCCTCGAAAAACGCGAGGCCACCATGCGTCTGGCGGACGAGCTGGAACGGACGGTGAAGAGTGTCTCTGATGAAATCTCGGTTGCGGTTCACGAACTTGAAGGAACCGCAAACTCTTTGTCTGCCACATCAATCCAGACTTCAGAACGCGCCAACACAGTCGCGGCAGCCGCCAATGAAGCATCAACCAACATCCAGACCGTTGCCTCGGCCACCGAAGAACTGTCCTCTTCGGTTCAGGAGATCAGCAGGCAAGTCTCTCAGGCCATGAGCGAGACAACCGTCACGCGGGAGAAGGCGGAGGCATCGACCGCATCGGTTACAAGCCTATCGGAAGCTGCCCAGAGAATTGGCGACGTGGTGAAACTCATCAATGACATTGCCGAACAGACCAACCTGCTGGCTCTGAACGCGACGATCGAGGCAGCCAGAGCCGGAGAGTACGGCAAGGGCTTTGCCGTCGTCGCCGCAGAGGTCAAAGCCCTTGCCACTCAAACCGGCAGAGCGACAGAGGATATCAGCGAACTGGTGACCCAACTCCAAAGCGGCTCAGAAAACACATTCAAGTCCATCCAGACAGTCGTGACGGCCATCTCCAACATCGACCAGCAGGTCACCGGCATTGCCTCCGCCGTCGAAGAGCAAAATGCGGTGACTGACGAGATCGCTCGCAACACCAATGGTGTGGCAGCCGGCAGCGAAGATATTTCGGTCAACATCACCGATGTCAGCAAAGCAGCGAACCAATCCAGCGCAAGTGCCGAACAGGTCCGCTCGACGGTGGCCAACCTCTCCCATCAATCGGATACGCTGAACGAGGAACTTGGCGACTTCCTGACGACAATCCGGGCTGCCTGACGAGTTCATCAGGAGGTCGTCACGGCGGCCTCCTGCAGCGCCCGCGCAGATTTTGCCAGGGTCACGAGAACCGGCCGAAGCGCTGCCATATTGGCAAGCGGCTCGTCAAACCAAAGTCTTGCGGTGCGGTCGCCAGCCTGCAGATCCATACCCTCCGGATCAAGGCTCGCGAGTGTCCAATTGGCTTCCGGCTGCCTTAAGAGAACTTCGGCATAGAGCTTGATGGCGTCACCGTGGTCCTCATTCATGTGGCCAACTGCCCCCTCTTCAGCACCGGCAAGATCGGACCAACTCTCTTGGGGCAAGACCAGGTCGTCCTTATTCAGGGCATAGGCCTTGGCGAAGCCACCGTTCAAGCTCGCTCGCTCGACCTTCAGTTTGAAGAAGGCAAAGTCGCCGAAATCAACATAGAGCGCGGCTTTCGGATGACGTGCCAAATAACGACGGCGCACCCGCTCATGATCCACACTCTCCCTCTCGAGGCGTTCAGCTCTGCAAAACAGGCTTATGCGGGGGTGTGCAAGCGGATCACCCTTTCCGGGCTCTCCAAGCAGAAGAGAACAGCGCGCGTCCGCATGCAACGCTGAGGTATGCCCGGACAGCGTCGAGATCAAAATGCAAGGTGCCCCATCCATGTCGTTTGCAACAGCAACACGACTTGCCAGGGGATGACCACACTCAGGCTCGAGAGCCGCAATCGCACCGAAACGCGCCTTGCGCATCAAGTCTTTGGCAAGCCGCCTCGCCTCATCGTCGGTTTCCCTGAGCACGTCTTTCTTCTTGCCGCCTGGTTTCGTGGCCATGTCCATTCTCCTGCGCGCCGAATCTCCCTCAGTCCCTTGATATCCTGACCGGGCGATGAGCGAAACGTCCCAGTCTTCAAACCTGAACGGAAGATGAATGCCAGTCTCAGAACCGGTTCAGTGGCCGCACGTCATAGTGCCT
Source organism: Roseibium sp. (assembly GCF_039982295.1). GTDB lineage: Bacteria > Pseudomonadota > Alphaproteobacteria > Rhizobiales > Stappiaceae > Roseibium. The sequence goes on along the minus strand of NZ_JBDWYP010000051.1, from coordinate 10,577 downwards.
CCATCAGATCAAGAGGCGCACGGCAAAGACGCCAAGGCGCCGCCCAGAAGACGAAGGAGCATGACATGACCAAGACCAAGCGCATTCTCGCAGTTGCCCTTTCCGGTGCCATGCTGTTGCCGGCAATTTCCATGGCTGAGGCCGGCCCTCGTAAGGGGTGGCACAAGCACCATGGCGGCCACGGTCATCATCGTCCTCATCGCGGGCATGCACCAAAGAAGCACAACAATAACGCCGGCGCAGCCGTCGCAGCGGGCATCATCGGTCTGGCCGCAGGCGCCATCATCCTCGGCGCGACCAGTCAGCGCAGCTATGCCGCTCCCGCCCAAACCTATTACCCACCAGCACCGGCTCCTGGACGTGTTCATGGAGCTGGCTATGGCCTTCAGCCCTGGAGCCCGGCCTGGTACCGCTATTGCTCCAACAAGTTCCGTTCTTTCCAACCGTCCACGGGAACATACACAACCTATCGCGGCGAACAGAAATTCTGTCAGTGATCAGATCTCGGCCCGATATCTGAGACTGGCAGGTCCCACCCCGCCAGCCCTGACAGAAGCAAGGGCCTGCCGGTCTTCCGGTGGGCTCTTGTGCGCAGCGCTCAGACAGCCCTACTGGCAGATCAGGTAGCTGCAGTCCCGACCGTGACATCCGGTATCAACATGGAAATGTGCACGGTGATTAGGGTCCGCATCCGGCCCCAAAACCGTGGTGAAGACTTCACAAGCACCAGAATGAAGATGCTTCAGCGCCCGCCCCTCAGGCGTATCCTTTCCCCAATCCTCCGAAACAGAAGCCTCCACGTCATTTGCAAAGACGAAGGTGGTGATATCCAGTGCCTTGCCCCTCGCATGTTCTGACAATTTCCCGTCAGGAAGATTGTTCCGGCGACGGCAAACATATCCCGGACCGACCCTGAGCCCCTTAAGATCGCTTCCAATTTCCTCGCCCGCTTTCTTCACAGCCGGCCCGGAAAGGAACTCTGCAAACTTGTCGGCAAAGGCGCAACCAACCGTGGGCGGCGGCAACAAACTGACTGGCGAAGAACCGGTGACTGCATTCAAAATGACCGCCTCCGGAACGCCACAGCCATTGTCACCTACAATGCTCTCGACACGCTCGACCTCAGCAAGCTCAATCTCGCAAGCGGCCTGGTTCGCAACACTCTTGACCTTGTTTTCTGTCTTCGCAGTTGGAACTTGAGCGAGTTTGTCATCTGCCTCTGTCGACATAAATGGTTTGGCAATGGGAACCGGAGCTTCGATCTCAGACCCTGTCGCCGCACAAACGTGAGCAGCAAAGAAGAGTCCCCCCAGAAACCAAACGCTTTGCCATAGCTCATGCAATCGTTCGCTTCGACGCAGCATAGCGGAATTCACCATTCTCTCCTTGGGCTAAAGGCGCTAGTCTTTACGACAGTGAACCACTTCGCGGAGCTTTTCGACCATGACACTCGAACTTTATTCGGCTTACGTCATCGCGACGCTGATCGTTTTGGCAATTCCAGGGCCCACCATCATGCTCGTAGTAAGCTACGCTCTGGCGCAAGGACGCAAGTCCGCCTCCGCCAGTGTGTTGGGTGTCGGTCTTGGTGACGCAACAGCTGCAACCGCGTCCCTTCTCGGACTTGGTGCGATCCTGGCGACATCGGCTTATCTGTTCGATATTCTGAAGTGGGTCGGCGCCATCTATCTGTTCTGGATCGGCATCAAGATGTGGCGCAACCGCCCCCAGGCACTGGAACCGCATCAGGTCGCTGAAGCACCAGCACGCAAGGTCTTCCTGCATGCCTACGTGGTGACAGCCTTGAATCCGAAGGGCATCATTTTCTTCATGGCCTTTTTGCCCCACTTCATCGCCCCTGATGCAGCGGTCGCGCCGCAGTTGCTCCTCCTCGGCGCAACTTTTGTGGTGCTTGGCGTCCTCAACGCGGCCATATACGCGCTCGCTGCCTCGGCGGTCGGCAATCGGATGAGGTCACCGTCGTTCCTTCGCGTGGTCAATCGCGTCGGTGGTGGGTTCTTGATGTCGGCGGCAGCGATGACCGCAAGCCTGCAGCGCAACTAAGAAAAGAGCTGGTAGATTAGTCCGCCTTCGGCTTTTTCTTGCTGCGCATGAAGGCCCCGCGCTCCTGAACAACTTCTGGCTCGTCTTTCTTGGCCATGTTTTCTCCGGTCGCCCGGATCGCTTCCAGAGATTGCTTTGCACCGGCGACAGACGCGGCCGCGTAACGATTGATTGCGTCGTTGAGCTCAAGGCCGCCGCTTTGAAGCTTTCTCGCCCGCATGGTCAGAATGTCCTTAAAGGCCGCATCCGATACCGAAAGGGCCTTGCAAAGAATGATGAGCGGCTTGTCCGACGGGCTATAGATCAGCCGTGACACTGCAGCAGCTGGAAGTTCGCCAACTTTGGCAAGGAGAATACCAAGCTCCGCAGCCCGATCCGAACGAGCGAACTGGGAAACGGCCTCGTCCAGGGTCTTCTTCTTGCTGGCAACATCATCGATGATTTCTGCCGCCTCGTTCCGGCTGGCCTCCAGGCGGCTGGCGCGCGCCTTCACTTCTTCGGCAGCGCGTTCCGCCATCACTTCGGCGAGGACATTGTCACCACCGAGCGCCTTGACCCTTTCCATCAACTCTGCACTGAGGAAACTCAGAAGACAATTTGCAGACTCGGCCGGCATGTCTTTACGCTGGATGAGCGCTTCCTGAATTTCGGGACATGCTCTGGCCTTCTCAACGAGCCTCAGGAAGGTCTGGTCAGCCATCCGGGCGTTTTCGTTGTTTGCCACGCTCTCCAGGATCTTGCGATTGCCGCGATCCACCAGAACGTTGGTCACTTTTTCATCCAGGACATCTCGTTCCGCAATCGCCTCGAGGTGTTCCATCGAGCCGCCGAGTGCAATAGCTTCCAGCTCCTCAGCATTCAAAAGCGGAGACTCCTTCAGGACCGGCTCAGCAATCTTGAAATCATCGCCCGCCAGTTTGACGACAAGGTCATGAGGCGCCGTAGGCAACGTACCCACCCTTTGGGCCAGTGCCATCCGCGTTTCTTCCTCAAGCTGGTCGAGAACGCTCATCACGATCTCGCCAAACATGATGCTGACCTGCTCGGCATGCTCGCGTTCAGGCGAAACAAAGAGGTCGATCAATGCACTGATCAGACTCTTTCGCCCGCCTTTGCTGCCATCCTTGGCAAGTTCCGCCAGCTTGCTTAAGCTCAGCATCCGCACCCTCTCGTTCGGCTGACTTCCACTAAAATGCCTAACATCTTATATTTAACAATAGACTACCTTAAGGATTCATACCCCACTGAAGATGAATAATAATTAAAAATAACAATGATAAAAAGAACGAAGTCGAATTCTGAAAACGACATGTGCATTTCACAATGAATATTTCCGGAAAAAATTCCGTCATCAGATATTCACACGGCAAGTATGAGCATTAAGAAACTGAATTCAAAGAGAAAATCAAATCCCTGATACAACTGTAAACACCAAAAACGTGTGCACATTGCAGTGCAGCAACTTTTTTGCTTTCGCGTTAACCTTGCATTAGCCTACTATCGGCGTCGGGTTGGAGCGGTTATTGGGAGGCCAACATGACCTTGACACGCAATATAAACATGCTCGCATTCTTCGTCGCATTCGCGTTCTTGGGCGCGATCGTGCTGGGGATCGTTTGACAGCGGTCACATCAAAAGCCACCTGAGCCAGAAACTGTTTCTCAGTAAAAAGTGGCGTGAAGTTTTCAAAAAAGGCAGTGACGGAAAACCCGTCACTGCCTTTTTTATTGATCTCACAAAAGCGCCAGCCTTGAACGGCAACGTTTCTGATCACTTGCGATCAGGCAGCAGCCGCTGCTTCGCGCACCTCGCCCAACGCTAAGGCGCGCTTGTCGGCGGCATTCTCCATCAGCTGATCGGCTGCGATCATCGTCACATCCGTAATGCCGACAAAGCCAAGCACGTGTTTGATGTAACCTGTTGCGAAGTCAATCTCGGACCCCGCTTTGGTGCCACCGGATGCCACAATCACATAGGCTTTCTTGCCCTCCAACAGGCCAACCGGTCCCGCCTCGGAATAGCGGAACGTCTCGCGTGCGCGGGCGATATGATCGATCCAGGTCTTCAGCGTTGCAGGAACGCCGAAGTTGTAGATCGGCGCGCCAATGACCAGAACGTCTGCGCTACGCAGCTCTTCGATCAACGTGTCCGAAAGCGAAAGTGTCTGCTTCTGCTCATCACTGCGTTCAGCGGCGTCGGTGAAATTTGCTCCGATCCACGCCTCATCGAGAAACGGCAGGCCGGCCGCCACATCGCGTGTAATGACTTTGTCTTCCGGCCGAGCCTCGACAAGGCGTGCAACGAGCTCATCGGCCAGTTCGCGGGTCATGGACCCTTCCTTGCGCGCCGATGCATCGATCTTCAGGATTGTCTTTGAATTTGCAGACATTTGTATCTCCAGGGACTAGCGCAGGTGCCATGCACCGCTTCGTCCTGGAAATAATGTGACCAATCCGGACACACTAGGCCCGGATTGGTGAACATTGCGTTCGATCCATCGAGTCTCCGCGACTACTCAGCCGCTTCTAGCCGGCGCGGATCATAGTTGAGGATCGGAGCCAACCAGCGCTCGGCAAGAGCAACATCCCATCCCTTGCGCATTGCATAGTCTTCAATTTGATCACGTTCGATCTTGCCGACGCCGAAATAGTGGCTTTCCGGATGCGCAAAATACAGCCCGGAGACAGAAGATCCAGGTGCCATCGCAAAGCTCTCCGTAAGCCGAATACCCGTTGCTTTCTCCGCTTCGAGAAGATCGAACAGAGTCGCTTTCTCAGTGTGATCCGGCTGCGCAGGATAACCCGGTGCTGGGCGAATGCCTTGGTATTTTTCTGCAATCAGCTCTTCATTTGAAAGAGTCTCGCCGGCTGCATATCCCCAAAGCTCCTTGCGTACGATTTGATGCAGCTTCTCGGCGAAGGCTTCCGCAAGACGATCGGCAAGTGCCTGACTGAGGATCTTGTTATAGTCGTCACTCTCACGAGCATAGCGCGCGGCCAGCTCTTCTTCGCCATGCCCCGCAGTCACCGCGAAGCCACCGATGTAATCCGCAATCCCGCTCGCCTCAGGCGCAATGAAATCGCTCAGCGCGACATTGGCCCGCCCACCGGACGTGCGGCTCATCTGCTGACGCAAACTGTACAGTGTCGCTCGCACCTGTGACCGTTCATCATCTGCAAAGAGGACGATATCGTCCCCACGACTTGCTGCCGGCCAGAAGCCAGCCACGCCACGTGCCGTCAGAAGTTTCTTCTCGACGATCTCGTCCAGCATGCGACGGGCGTCGTCGTAAAGCGCCTTGGCCGCAGGGCCATAGCGATTGTCAGTCAGAACGTCCGGATACCGTCCCTTGATTTCCCAAGTAGAGAAAAACGGCGTCCAGTCGACGACAGGCACGAGCTCCTCAAGCGGGAAAGCGTCAAACGACTTCGTTCCAAGGAACGACGGCTTGACCGGCGCATGGGCGACGAAATCGGGCTGCAGGCGATTGTCACGTGCTACGTCAATGGAAACACGCTTCGCGCCGCCTCGGCTCTTCGCGTGATCCTCGGCGATCTTGACGTATTCCTCACGAACCTCGGCATAATAGGGCGCGCGTTGGCCTTCGCTCATCAACCGGGAAGCCACACCGACCGCACGGCCGGCATCGGTCACATAGATCGCCTGGCCACGCTCGTAGTTCGGGTGGATCTTGACCGCCGTGTGAATACGGCTGGTCGTCGCCCCACCAATCAGCAGCGGAACATCCAGCCCTTCACGCTCCAGTTCGGCAGCCACATGACACATTTCATCGAGCGAAGGCGTGATCAGCCCGGAGAGACCGACAATGTCGACTTTCTCTTCCTTCGCCGCTTCAAGGATCTTGGCGGCAGATACCATCACGCCAAGGTCAATCACCTCGAAGTTGTTACACTGGAGAACAACCCCGACGATGTTCTTGCCGATATCGTGGACATCGCCTTTCACCGTCGCCATCAGGATCTTGCCTGCGGAGGAATGACCTTCTAGGCCCTTCTCTTCCTTTTCCTTCTCCATGAAGGGCATCAGATGTGCGACGGCCTTCTTCATGACGCGAGCAGATTTGACGACCTGCGGCAAGAACATCTGGCCCGAGCCGAAAAGGTCTCCAACCACGTTCATTCCGTCCATCAACGGCCCCTCGATCACATGCAGCGGCCGGTCGAAATTCTGGCGGGCTTCCTCTGTGTCTTCGACAACGTAATCGTCGATGCCGTTCACCAGCGCATGCTCAAGACGCTTGGCAACGTCCCAGGTCCGCCAGGTCAGATCGGCTTCCTTCTTCTTGCCGCCCTCGCCTTTCCAGCGCTCGGCAGCATCGAGAAGCCTATCGGTCGCTTCCGATGAACGATTGAGGACAACGTCCTCGCACAACTCGCGTAGTTCCGGCTCAAGCTTGTCATAGACCGCCAACTGTCCGGCGTTGACGATACCCATGTCCATGCCCTTGGCAATGGCATGATAGAGAAACACGGAGTGCATGGCCTCGCGCACGCCTTCATTTCCCCGGAATGAAAATGACAGGTTGGAGACACCGCCGGAAACATGTGCGTGCGGTAGATTCTGACGGATCCAGCCGGTCGCCTCGATGAAGTCGTTGCCGTAGTTGTTGTGCTCCTCAATGCCGGTCGCAACCGCAAAGACGTTCGGATCGAAGATGATGTCTTCCGGCGGCAGGCCAACCTTCTCGGTCAGAATCTTGTAGGACCGTTCGCAGATCTCGATCTTGCGCTCATAGGTATCTGCCTGACCTTGTTCATCAAACGCCATGACCACGACCGCAGCACCATACCGGCGCACGAGCTTTGCCTGCTCGATAAAAGCCTCTTCGCCTTCCTTCATGGAGATGGAATTGACGACACCCTTGCCCTGAATGCACTTCAAACCGGCCTCAATCACAGTCCACTTGGAACTGTCGATCATGATCGGAACGCGCGCAATGTCCGGTTCCGCCGCAATCAGATTGAGGAAGGTGACCATGGCTTCCTCGGAATCGAGCAGCCCTTCATCCATGTTGACGTCGATGATCTGAGCGCCGTTCTCCACCTGGTCACGGGCCACATCAAGGGCAGTATTGTAGTCACCATTCTTGATCAGCTTGCGGAACCTTGCCGAACCGGTAACGTTGGTGCGCTCACCCACATTGACGAAATTGACTTCCGGCGTAACCACGAACGGCTCGAGGCCGGATAATCGCATGTGTCGTGGCACATCCGGAATCGCTCGAGGCGCCAGCCCCTCGACAGCTTCGGCGATTGCCTTGATGTGCGCAGGCGTCGTACCGCAGCAGCCGCCTACCACATTGACCAGTTCCGCTTCTGCGAACTCCCGGATCAACCCGGCCATATGCTCCGGGCTTTCATCGTATTCGCCGAACTCATTGGGAAGACCGGCGTTCGGATAGGCACAGACCAGCGTGTCCGCAACCCGTCCGAGTTCGGCCACATGCGCCCGCATTTCCCTGGCACCGAGCGCACAGTTGAGCCCGATGGTCAGTGGTTCAGAGTGAGAAACCGAGTTCCAGAAGGCTTCCGGCGTCTGGCCAGACAGGGTACGTCCCGACAAATCGGTGATCGTTCCAGAAACCATGACAGGCAGCTTTTTGCCGACTTCGTCAAACACTTCATCAATTGCAAAAAGCGCTGCCTTGGCGTTGAGCGTGTCAAAAATCGTCTCGACGAGGATCAGGTCTGCACCGCCAGCAATCAACCCGCGCACGGCCTCGGCATAAGCGATACGCAGATCATCAAAGCTCACCGCCCGATAGCCCGGATTGTTCACGTCCGGAGAGATCGAGGCGGTCCGGTTGGTCGGCCCAAGCCCCCCCGCCACGTAGCGTTTGCGCGAAGGGTCCTGTGTTTCCACGATATCGCATGCTTCGCGTGCTAGCCTTGCACTGACTTCGTTCAGCTCATAGGCGAGCTCTTCCATACCATAGTCGGCCTGGGCGATGGTGGTTGAGGAGAACGTGTTGGTTGCAACGATATCCGCACCCGCGTTGAGATAGTCAACATGGATCTGCCGGATTGCATCCGGCTGGGTCAGGCTCAGAAGATCGTTGTTACCCTTTACATCCGAAGGCCAGTCGGCAAAGCGCGCACCGCGATAGGCCGCTTCATCGAATTTCAGCTGCTGGATCTCTGTGCCCATGGCACCATCAAGGACCAGAATACGGGAAGCCGCTGCCTCGGTCAGGCGATCAAACACATCAGTCTTTTTCACGAGATTACCCTTCCGGTCCGATCAGGCGGCCTGTTGTTCAGGAGCATGATTGCCCATGCCGAGCATGTGGCAGATCGCATACGTCAGATCAGCGCGGTTCATGGTGTAGAAATGGAAGTCGGAAATACCCCGGTCGACCAGGTCCATGACCTGCTCGCAAGCCACCGCCGCTCCCACGAGCTTGCGCGTGTCGGGATCATTCTGCAGACCGGCAAAGCGCCGCGCCAGCCAGTCAGGGATGGATGTTCCGCATTTGGCTGAGAACACCATCGTCTGTTCAAAATTATGGATCGGCACGATGCCTGGAATGACAGGAATGCTGATGCCAGCCTTCGCAATCCGTTCCAGATAGGTCTCAAACAGGTCATTGTCGAAGAAATACTGGGTGATGATCCGGTCTGCGCCCGCATCCACCTTACGCTTCAGATTGTCGATCTCAACGTCCCAGCCCGCGCTTTCGGGATGACGTTCCGGGTAGCCGGACACGGATACGTCGAAGTCGCCGATAGCCTTGATACCGGCCACAAGGTCCGATGCATAGGCATAGCCTTCGGGATGCGGGCGGTAGATTGCACCGATGCCCTCAAGCGGATCACCACGCAGGCCAACCAGATGACGCACGCCCATGTCCCAGTAATCCTGGATGATGGCGTCGACCTCGGCCTTGGAGGCACCGACACAAGTCAGATGCGCTGCCGGCAGCACGTCTGTTTCATTCAGAATGCGCTCAACCGTCTTGTGTGTCCGTTCCCGCGTTGATCCACCCGCGCCATAGGTCACGGATACGAAGGACGGCGCAAGGGGGGCAAGACGCTCAACTGTCGTCCAGAGCGACTCGGCCATCTTTTCGTTCTTGGGCGGAAAGAACTCGAAAGACGCAGTGATCGGCGCGACGCTCGCCTGGCGCGAACGCCGTTTGGTCAATGTATGTGTCATGCTCAGGCAACCTCTCGGGTCGGGTCGGCCACCGGCAGGTCCGTCACGATACGCGGATCCCGGGCAAGCCACAGTGTCACAGTCAAATTGGTGTTTTCGTCGGACTGGGGAGCCAAGTCAGTGACCTGCTCCATCTCCAAATCCAGAGCTTCCAGCCAACGCTTCATTTGGTCATGGCCAAAACCCAGGCGCCGATGCGCATGGGTTTCCCTCAGAAACTCAAGCTCATGCGGGGCAAAATCGATAATCAGCAGCCGACCACCAGGCCGCAGCGCTCTTGCAGCTTCCGCAAGCGCACGCGCCGGGTCGTCAAGGAAGTGCAGCACTTGATGGATCGCCACAACGTCAAAGGACCGAGGAGGAACATTCAGCGCATAGATGTCGCCATGGCGAACCTGAGCGTTGCTCAGACCCACACGCGCCAGATTGGCACGGGCGACGGAAAGCATGTCATGAGAGGCATCAATTCCAAGCGCAGACACATAACGGTCTGAAAGCACTTCCAAAAGCCGTCCGGTCCCGGTTCCCAAATCCAGAAAGCTCTGGAATGGGCGCTCGCCGAGCGCCGCCAGCAGCGCCTGTTCGACGTCGCTGTCAGCTGCATGAAGAGAACGCTCCGTATCCCAGGTAGCGGCTTTCTCGGCGAAATAGGCCGCAGCCTCTTCTGCCTTCGCTTTGCGGATCGCCTGGAAACGCTCCCGGTCTGCGGTCAATACTGGGTCACTCGCCGAGATCCGTTTGACCAGATCCCGCGCAAAATCCGCTGCGGGTCCGTCCGCCAGCCGATAGTAAACCCAGGACCCTTCCGGAAATCGCAGGATCAGCCCAGCTTCCGCCAGCAATTTCAAATGTCGGGAGATGCGGGGCTGACTTTGACCGAGGATCGCGGTTGCGTCCTTAACGGTCAACTCACTTTGCCCGAGCAAAGCAACAAGGCGCAGACGCGTCGCCTCCCCCACTGCACGCAGCGATGCCAGCGTCGCCTCAACCGATAAAGTGTCCTGATCGATCATCAAGCCGTCCAAGTCTGCCAAATCAAGTTTTGATATAAAGATATCTTTATACGATAAAATCGCCTAATTCAAGAGCATGTGTAAGGAACAATGGATCGCGCCCATCGCAAGGCACACAGAAAAGCACCCACCTCGCCTAGATGCAGCACGAGGCAATTTGATCATAAAAGGCTCTAGAAAAGGTTTGAACCGCCCCGGGTTTGCCGGAGGCTGTTTGGTTTAAGTTATGCTGCCACCGCCGGTTGATCCTGCGTGGCGTAGTATCGTTCCTCCGCTTCAGCCGGAGGGATGTTTCCTATGGTCTCCAGAAGACGCCGGTGATTG
>NZ_JBDWYP010000050.1:0-9094 GCF_039982295.1 Roseibium sp. | reverse complement strand
GTGCGCGAGCAAACTGGACCTCTAGTGGCACTTGAACTCATGCTTCTCTCTCTCGCGCGGACACAGTCGGCTCTGTCGATGGACAATGAAGATGCGCAGAGGACTCTGGAAACGCTACAGAGGGAATGGTCCGAAACGCTTCGGATTCAACTAACTGCGTAATTTTTGAATGCGGGCGGTCACAATTGGCCGCCCGCATATCCTTATAGTTGAGAGCATACGCAATTCCATGTATGATTTCTCAATGGTTCGGTCCAACGCGGGTGAACGTCATCAGTAAGCACAGCGTCTATGCTGATGAAACCTCCCAAGACGGTCGAGCCAACTAACCCTTGCAGCCCACACGGTCTGCACAAACCTTGAGGTAAATAATGGAAGACCAATCAGAAGATTGGGCTGAGTTCGCCCGTGTTCAAGAAGAACTGAAGAACTCATCAACATCCAATGATCGCCAATGGGGGCTAGAATACGCCCTGGACAAAACGTTGGATGACATCGTTCAGAAAAATTCGTTTGATCGTACTGATACAGAAAGACGGATTCAAACAGGCGCTCGAAAAAACCGTCATCGCAAACGTCTATTGCGTTTGAACCCTGTTACTTGGCTACCGCATACTTGCGACCCTTCATCCATGCTCGATGCCCGTTCGCAGCTTCAGGCGCTCAAATCTTCACTCGCAGACTACAATTTGTTGGAGAAGGTTGCTGCTGGAGACAGCTATGCAGAACTGGCAGAAGTGGAGCATGCTACCCCTGCTTCGCTGCGAAAGCGCGCGTCGCGCGCACGGAAACGCTCAAAGGCATTGTTAGTAGACTAAGCACTTTTTGGCACCATCACTGTACGATGGTGCCAAAAATTCGACTCCCAAATTACGCTGGGTGAAAGCTCGATTTTCAATCGTCCCTTTTGAAGAGTTTCTGACCCAGGCCAATTGGCCGAGTCCGCAAGTAGTCCTCTATCTCCCGCGCAATCGTCTCGGCCGTTTCCGGGCGCTCTCTACACTTCTCTGCCCAACCCCGCCCTGGATGCAGCACATCCCACCTTGGCCGCAAACCGTTATACCTACCTTTACCGGGATCATGGTTTCCGAAGCCATCGATCAGGGTGTTCCAGATGGGTGAAAACCGACTGATCATCAAATTTTCACCCAAGGGAATCCATATATCTTCAACAACAAGGTAACGACAGAAGAAGTCGTCTATGTTCAGCGTTGAGGCGGCAGAACGAATACTCTCGGCGTGCTCGTCCAATCGTTTTTTGAGGTAGGGCTTAGGCTTAGCGTTTGAAGATAAGCCTCCTTTCCTGCCACCTGCGGGAATTGCCTTTCCGACATAGATTGGCGCGCGCCACCCTCCATCTGTGTTTGCATCAGCAATCTTGCGATAAGGCGCGAAACCGCCTGTGTAGTATATCGTATAGACCCCTGCCCCAACGAAAGTATCTAGTGCGCCAAGTTGCACAGGTTCTTTTTCTAGAAGGGCTTCGCCCACGGAAGCCGCGAGATTTTCTCGGTCCAGCGGGTTGAACGGATTGTATTCACTCATCAGTGCAACTTGCCGCGCTTTGTGATCCGCACCAAGTCAGCTTCTAGAAGCTTCTGAGCCACACTAGAGGCAACGGAATGTGCTAACATTACTGGAACAGCATTCCCGAGCTGACGCATAGTTTCACTCCACGCTCCATGAAATACATAGCCGTCTGGGAACCCCTGTAGGCGCGCCGATTCACGGACCGTGAAGTACCTCACCTCTCCGTTCGGCTTGACCATCATATTTTCGCCGCCTGGAACGCCATGGTCGCCAGCTTTAAGCGCTTTAGACGGCAGGTCGATTGGGGAACCGGTATGGCCCTTATAAACGCGTGCGCCTGGCTGAAACCGGTGATTGGCGATGCCTGCAGTTTGCCGCCCGTCAGAGCGCGGTTCAGGAAGGGTTTGAAGTGCATCACGTACCGTTTGCCAAGGAAGACTACCATCGCTTGAGTTAAGCGCGCGAAGCCTCTCAATACGACCTTTTAGTCGTTCTGGCACTAATCCACGCGCTCGCTTTGAAACTTGGTGCCTGTCCCAGTACTCGCCCGTTATCCACTGCTCCCGAAGCAACGCATCAAGACTATGCGTGGTGTCGGGGAAATTCCAATGCACGTCCTGATCTTCGCGGAAGCCGACGATAAATACTCGTTCCCGTTTTTGTGGAGCACCATAGTCCGCTGCGTTGAAGAGCTGGCGCGCGACATTGTATCTGACACCATGATCGCCCGTAGAGGTCTTCTCTCTTTCTAGCCGCTTCAAGTGTTCTTGCCAGGTTTCGCCTCCTCTTTGAGAGATTTCCGGCATAGAGACACGATGCTCGATGTAAGCGACGTAGTTAGCGAACGCAGCACGGGTTAAACCTTTTACGTTCTCTATGATGAAAGACCGCGGTTTCAGCCGCGCCACAACATCCGCAAACGTAGAAAACATATCCCGCTCATCTGCGAAGGCGCGATGCTTTCCGCCAATCGAAAAAGGTTGGCATGGTGGGCCGCCAGAAATGAGGTCTAAGTCGGATGGAATACTTGAGTAGTCTATGTCTCGAACATCGCCACACACTACGCGGAGATCTTTCACTAGTGGAAACCCGCGGGCCTTGTTTTCTTCCAAGGTTTCGCAGGCCCATCTGTCCCGTTCTATCGCAGCAACAGCATGAAAACCGGCAAGCTCAGTTCCTAACGCCAGTCCACCAGCGCCCGCAAAGAGCTCAAGTGATTTCAGCATATCGCTTCTCCTGTTCGATCTATTCTTGTGCAGCAGTCCAAAGATGGGCGCTTTTGGTTAATTTGAAGCTTCGTACTTTTTCCAAAGTATTTCAATTAGCTGGCCCTGGGTGATACCTAACCTTTCCGCCTCTGCTGCTATTGCTTCACCCACCTTCGGGAACACCTTCGGGTGCAACTGATAAGTGCGAGGGCTAGGTTTGCGGCCAGGCTTCTTGCGAGGTGTCCTGTCGAGGAAGCCCCTCGCCTCTCCGACCTCATCCACGCGCCGGACTTCTTCAACAGTCGTACCCTTGGGGCGTGCCTTCAACCCTGCAAGTCTATTTGAGCCGCTCATAAACAGCCTCCGTGAATGCCTGAGCGTTGATCAACGCTTTGTCCACTTTTCCGCCCGTCATCATCTCTGGATCGTTCATCATTGCAGTCAGATCACCGCCATAGGCAAACAGCTCCGAGAATGCCGCACGCGCAACTAAAGATGGCTCGATCACGTCGATCCCTGCCCCTCTGAGCTGCTCTTCCAGCTCTTTTTGGACGCGGCTTTTGACTGCTGCACTTGTCTTGGTCAAAACCACAGCATGTCGGATCGAACGCCCGAGCGCCTCTTCTTCTTCTCGTACCAATGCCAGTGCTTCGGAGCCGATCTCTGCGTCGAGGGCCGTCGGCTGCATCGGTACGATCACCAAGTCCGCTTGGGAAATCGCACGACTTACAAGCTGGGAGGCAACCCCTTCCAGGTCCACAATAACGATTTTGCCATCGCCGTCCGCGCTCCGGATTGTTGGAACAATCTCTGAGCGGCCAATCTCGTTCTTGAGGGTCACACCAGTGGGCACGCCGTGCAATGCCCATCTGGTCAGAGATTTGTTCGGGTCACAGTCTAGTACTGTGACATCCGCTCCCATCCGGGCGAATTCAGACGCCAGAAGGACAGCGCAAGTTGATTTACCGACCCCGCCCTTGGGGCTTGCCATAACGATAACGGGCATTGCTCGATCCTGCCGCTTTGTTGTTACCGGGTTTATATCCTGTACCGGAAAAATATCCAACACCTGATTTAAATCTATAACCGGATTTATTTCTATTACCGGTTTTTAATCTTACGGCCTCCCGCGCTTCTCGAACCATTTCCGGCAAAACCCAACAAAAGCCCGATCAGCGTTACGAGGAGGCTCCACACACCAGTCGCGCCACTCGCGTTCAAGAAAGCGTACATCCCATCCAGGAGCAGCATGGCGCGCTTCTTCGTAGGTATCAGACTGCAAAGGAGGAACACTGTCTTCAATGAGCGAAGCAGGGGACATCGTGCCGCGATTGGTGAAAACCACCATGTCGGCTTCATCCTCAAAGGTAACGTGGTAATCCGGCAAGTGGTCATGCTCTGCGAGCTGCCGGATCATCTGCCGGAAGCGCTTCTGAGGGCTTTGAGAACCAGTCTTGAGAAGCAGTTTGGCCAGCGTGATACGCCAAGATTTCTGTTGACCACAGTGCTTTCGAGCAATTTCGTACACCCGCCGTTCAATGGGCTTACGCAGACGGAAGTAGTCCCTATGCAGGGTCAGAACTTCTTCGTTTCGGATCGCGTTGAAGACCCAATCCGACAGCTTCACCTCACACCAGAGCAGGCGACCATCAAGACCGTGCTTGCGACGGATTGAGGAAGCGTCGATCAAGCCGAATCCATCGACCTGTTCTTCGTCCCCGGTCACAATGTTCGTCCTGATACGGGTTCCTTCAAGACGGTCCAAGGCATCAAGAAGGGACTGATACTCCCGGCCACTTGTACCGCGGTTTGTGAAGATAAGCAGCTCTCTGGAATTGATCCGAACACGGGGCGAAACCGGAAGGCCTTCCTTCAGTTTCGCCATGATCTGGCTGATGCAGTAAATCAAAATGTCTTTGTCGTAGATCGTTGCGAGACCCTTCACACTGGGCGTGATCTGCAGCCACTTATTGCCATTCTCGTATCGCTTGACCGTAGTTTCCGGCTTCTTTGAAAGCGAGTAGAACGGATGCTCCATATGTTGCATCACGTCCTTCAACACGGCGTCAGCGACATCGCAGATGAAAAGGTCATGCTGCGGGTGACGATCCGGAAGGAGCGGGGCGAGGGCGTTCGTGTTATCAGTTACCATGGGCCCACATTCGTGGTTTTAGTTACCACAGTCAAGATTCGTGTTATCAGTTACCCAAAGCAGGATTTCAGTTACCAAGATTCGTGTTATCAGTTACCGGACATTACAATAAGTCTTTAAATTTCAAATGATTAAGAGTAACTTGCTCACCCGTAACACAGATTCTAACACATATATAACACCCAGCCTGACAAGCTGAGACGATCACCGACAGCACTCCACCAATTACCTCTGATAGAAAACGCATGCATCAACACCGGTGGTTGTCGTGGTCCATGACGCTCCAAGGACAGCGCATGTGGACGCGTTGCTGGCTAAGAAACGAGGAAGCGTCACCGTCAGCACCAGGGCCACAACCAATGCACCCAGACCAAACCATGGCAGGCGGCTTTTGAGACGATCCGCTTTCTGTTCCCGTTCGAACACCGCTCGATAGGCTGTGGACCTGTCATCTTCCGATTTAGCCAAAGCCCCGATGGTCTTGTCCGTCTGGACGCCAAGGCGTCTGACAATCTCGGTCATCGCGTCAGCGGTTGCGCCCAGGTGGCTATCGAGGGTCTGGCCCAGAAGATCCCCGTATTTTTTCGGATTGGTCTGGTCCCGTGCGGCAAAGGCCGCGATCCGAGCTTCTGTGGCAACCTTGATGTGCTTGTCCGCCACGGCGGTCAGATCGTCGATCCTGTCGGACATACTGGCGACAGCCGTGGCCATGAGATCGAGTGTTTCGCGCAGATCATCGTCGGAGAGGGCAGGGAGGTGGGGTTGGTCTGGCATCGTGAGGCGTCCTTCGGATTACTGGTCCTGCGGGACAAACAGCCCCTTAAACTCGGGATCGGTGTAGTAGCGCAGCTTCTGCGCCACGGCGGTGGCGTGACCCTGCACGCGCAGGAGCTGGTTTTCCGGGCGGAGCTGCATGATTTCATCAGGGGTCAGCAGATCGCGGCCCGTCAGGTTGTTGCTGAAGCTGGGGCCGTCACCGGGCTTGAAGCTATCGGTCTGGAACCCGGCTGTTTCCTGGCCGATCATCTGGCTCAGCCACTTGGCCGTCTCGAAGTCATTCACCCCGAAGACCTGCTGCACCCCGGCATTGGCAATGAACGTCCCCGCGCGTTCGCCATAGAGGTCCTTGAGCTGGCTCATGTCCTGCAGGATCGGCCAGAGCTGAAGCCCATAGCCCGCCATCAGCCCCATGGCGCGTTCTACGGCCTCCAGACGGCCCAGGGAGGCGAACTCATCCAGCAGGAACAGCGTGGGCGTCTTGAGGCGCTGTGTGCCCCCCCAGAGCGCCTGCAGGGTCGCTCAGGGGCCTCACGGACGCCTCAGCGTCCCGTGCGATGTCCTGAAGGGCCTGAGAGACCAGAAGGCGCAGCCAGCGGCTGTAGGCGTCCATCCGGTTCGGTGGCAGCACCAGAAACACTGAAGTGATCCGGTGGCGCAGATCGGAGAAGTGGAAATCCGACCGCGATGTGACCCTGGCAATGCGCGGGCTGTCGAGGAAATGGGTGTGGCGCTGTGCGTTCGACAGAACCGAGGCAGCTTCCCGATCCGCCTTGCCCAGAAACCGATTGGCCGCGCGGGCAATCAGCCCACCTGCCGCATCGCTGTCCTGCATCAGTTCCAGCAGCGCGCGCAGCTTTTCCGGGGGCAGGGTGAGATATTCCCGGACGGTGGCGAGGGTGCGACGGTCACGATCCTCGTGGCAGACGCAGAACATGATCAGACCGCCGAGGATGGCCTTGGCCTCCTCGTTCCAATGGGCTTCCGTGACCTGTCCCGGCGGGTCCATCACCAGCGCCTCTGTCAGGGAGGCCGCATCCTCGCCCAGATCGAGGCTGTCCGGTGTCAGCCGGTCCAGCGGGTTGTAGGCGGCGGAGGGATGACCGCTGACCTCAAACGGGTCGAGGACGTGGACCGTTCCGAACCGCCGCCGGGCTTCCCCGGCGATCCGGGCATTCTCGCCCTTGGGGTCGATGACCAGGACCGAGCGCTCCGCCGCCAGCAGGTTCGGGATCACGGTGCCGACGCCTTTCCCGGCCCGTGTCGGGGCGAGGGTGATCAGATGGGCGGGACCGTCATAGCGCAGCAGCCGCCCGGTGTGCGGGTTGCGCCCGATCAGAAGACCGTCTTCCCGCTGGAGCTTCTTCAACTCCTTGCGGTTGGCGAAGCGGGCGGAGCCGTGGCTGTCGCCGGTCAGCCCAAAGAAGGCATCGGCCCCGGAGGCCATGCGCCAATACTGGAACCCGAAGACAGCGCCCACAAACATCAGGGGTCCGAAGACCAGCCACTGCCCCGCGCTTTCGCCGGGCGGCTGGTCAAAGAAGGCGAAGACGAAGGGCGTGGCCACGAGCGCTCCGATCATCGCGCCGAACAGGACAGCGCCGATCATCCAGCCCAACAGGATGGGCGTGAAGATCAAACGACCGAAGACCCGGAACAGCCCTCCGAAGATGCGCATCACGCTCCGCATCAGGACGGCGTTTCCGGATCAGAGCTGGACGGGGCAGGGGAGGGAGTCCCCCAGTCCGCGAAGGCCTTGCGGTCCTGTTCGCGGGGCAGGTTTCGGATCAGCCGGTCGAGCATGTCGGCAGCACCAGAATCCCGTTCCGCCAGGTCCATGAGCGCACCGCCCAGGATCACCTTGCGCCGTGTATCCAGCTTGCGCTGTCTGGTGGCTTCCCGGTTCTTCAGTGCCTGAAGCCGGGCCTTGGCCTGGGCGTAGCGTTTCTCGGCTCGTTCGAGTTCGGTGTCTGCCAATGCGCGTCTCCATCTTTGAAAAGAGCAGGTGGACAGGTTGGTCTTGTCAGATCGAGCGATAGCGCTTACCCGTAGGCCTGTAAAGGACAAGGGCGCACTTATGCAAACTCTTCACCTATGGTTCCGAGATTTGCGTGCGATCTCTCTGGGGCAAAGCCCCGGCCGATGGCCATCCCCTTCGCTGCGTGCCGCCGCGACATGGAAGGGCGCGCTGCCCCTTCCAAACCATCCCAGCCCAACCTCAGCGGTTGGATCGCGTCCCGCAAGGTCGCGCCAGCGTCTCGCCCGATGCCCCACGGTGGGGGCCGGTCTGCCGCTGGCGTCTCCCTTGCGGGAGGTTCGTGTCGTCGGACCTGACGGTGCCGACACGAACCGGGTTTGCCCCCGGCAAACCGCCAGTGATCTGTCCCCATATCCTGCCCCCCATGAGGCTGGGGATCTGGGGGCAGATCACTGGCAAGCCCGCGCGGCGGAGAGCCGTTGGCTCGCCTCAAGCGGGCTGTCTTTTCCACTCGTACCGCGCCGGGCCGGGGCGCGATCCATCGGGGAAAAGACAGCTGACCCAGTGGCCCATGTCGGGGCATGGGCTGGGGTCAGCGGCGGGGCGGGTTGGCTTCGTTTCTGTTACGAGGCGGGGTAGGCGTCATGGCCAGCTACCACCTCTCGGTGAAAACGATCAAACGCAGCGCCCGGCGCTCTGCCACGGCGGCAGCAGCCTACCGTGTCGGGGAGCGTATCGAGTGCCAGCGCGAAGGCCGTGTGCACGATTACACCCGCAAGCAGGGCATCGAGGAGACCTTCATCCTGACCCCGAAGGATGCCCCGGATTGGGCGCAGGATCGGTCCCGCCTCTGGAACGAGGCCGAGGCCAGCGAGACCCGTCGCAACTCCGTCACCGCCCGCGAATGGGAGCTGGCCCTGCCCTCTGAGATCAGCGCCGGGGCCCGGTCGCAGATCACCCGCGACTTCGCCCAGGAGCTGGTCAGCCGCTACGGTGTGGCCGTCGATGTGGCGATCCATGCACCGCACCGCGAGGGCGATCAGCGCAACCATCACGCCCATGTCCTGACCTCCACCCGCAAGCTGGAAGCCGAAGGCTTTACGACCAAGACCCGCGTGCTCGATTCTGCGAAGACCGGCGGCGTCGAGATCGAGCAGATGCGCGGCCTCTGGGCCGAGTTGCAGAACCGCGCGCTCGAGCGGGCAGGAGAGGTTGAGCGTGTCGATCACCGGTCGCTTGAGAAGCAGCGTGACGCTGCACAGGAGCGTGGCGACAAGCTGTCCGCCGAGGAGCTGGACCGCGACCCCGAGCTGAAGCTGGGGCCAGCGGCCAATTCCATGGAGCGGCGGGCGAAGGCGATGGCCGAGCGCCAGGGCCGGGAATACGTCCCCGTCACCGAGCGCGGGGCCGTGGTCCATGCCGCCCGCCAGGCGCGCGTCGCTTTCCGCG
>NZ_JBDWYP010000049.1:0-155813 GCF_039982295.1 Roseibium sp. | reverse complement strand
GGGTCGGCGATGATTGCCTCGGGCGCACAGGCTGATGTTGCAGCTACGAGTTTCAGGAACGTGGGCAAGGCGCTTGCGCGCGGGGAATCGGCCACCAAACGGCAGAACAAGGCTTTCAGCGCGCTCGGGCTTTCCGCCACCAATGTTGCCAAACAGCTCCAGCAGGACGCCGTTGGCACATTGCATGACGTGATTGCTCGCATACGGGCCTTGCCCAGAGAAATGAGGGCCTCGACCATCTCCGATCTGTTCGGTGATGAGGCCCGGGCGGTCATGCCCCTGATCGAGAACGCAGGCCTTTTGAAAGAGGCGCTCGGCCAGGTCGCAGACGAGACCAACTATCTCGGATCTGCTCAAAAGGAATTCGAGGTTCGCTCCGAGACCTTTGCCGCCAACCTGCAGCTGTTCAAGAACCGGCTTGATGAGCTTGCGATTTCTCTCGGCAACGCCTTGCTGCCCGCTCTGTCCTCGATCATGGCGGTGATACAGCCTCTAATCTCGACGCTTGCAGAGCTGGCGTCTGCCAATCCGCAGGTGACAGCAAGTGTCGCCGGGCTCGCAGCGGGGGTGGTTGCTCTGCGCGTTGCGGCGATCGGTGCACGTTTCGCCCTCATGTTTTTGAAGGGCGGTGTGCTGGATGCAGCTATCGGACTTTCCCGATCTGTCGGGGTGCTCTCCAGTGGCGCGGCCGGGCTGGCAAACTTTGCTCGTATGGCCCGCAGGGTTGGCCTATCCATGACGGTTCTGTCGATGACGGGCGGTACCGGGATCTTCGCCGCCCTTGTCTCCGGGGCAACGGCAGCAGCTGCTGCGGTCGCAGGACTGACGGCGCCGATTTGGGGGACGGTCGCGGCCGCTGTCGGCCTCGGGCTTGCCATCCATAAATATTGGGAGCCAATCGCGGAGTTCGTCACCGGATTTGCCTCGGCAATTGCAGGGGCTCTTGCGCCTGCCATGAATGCCTTGACCGGTTTCGCCGCCGATGTGACGGCCGCTGCAGCTTCCTGGGCAGGTGAAAAGCTGATCGATGTTGCAAGCTGGCTGGGCTTCGATGAGGCGAGCGTGCGCGGATCTCTGGCCACAGCACAAGCTGTTCTTTCAAGTTCGCTTGATAGTATCGTCGAGCTTGTCATGTCTGTTCCCTCCAGGGTCGGGGGCTGGGTTTCAGACCTCTTCACGATGAATGATTACTCGGATGAAGCGGAAGCCGAATTCAGAAGCGCTGGAGCGCGGGTTGGTCAGGCTCTGGTCAACGGTATCAAATCTGCCTTCGAGACGCTGTGGCAGTGGCTAAAAGCCATCCCTGGCCGGATTGTAGATGCGATTGGCAATATCGATCTTTCGGGACTTATTTCCTGGCCATCCATGCCGTCTTGGCTTGGCGGGGGAAGTGCGCCGGCAGTCGCGGGCAAATCCGTGATCGATGGCGCGCGCGCAGCTGGTGGGCCGATTGTTGCCGGCCGAACCTACCGGATCAATGAAAAAGGCGACGAACTGATCACCGCAAGCCGCAACGCCTATGTCCACGATCATCAAAGAAGCAAGAAGATGGCCGGCGGAATGGCTGCAGCTGGGATGGCGGCCTCGATCGCGTTCGGTGACATCAATGTCAATCTCCATGGCGTTCAGGATCCTGATGCCATTGCGGAGGCCGTCGGGCAAGAGATCCGCAATCGCCTGTCTGGTTTACAGGCCGATGACGGCTGGTCCGTGTCCTAAAGAGGGGAATTGCCAGTGCTCTATATGCTTGGTGCTGTCACGGTCGATACTGCGCCGTTTTCGGCGGATGATTTTTCGCGGTCCGCATCTGCGGACTTCGCGGAAAAACCGGTCATCGGCAGCTTGAAGCCTTCCGAGTTCATGGGTGAAGGTCAAGAGCAGTTGTCGCTGTCTGGTCAGCTGCTTCCCTCCCGCATCGGCGGGTTGACCGAACTTGAAACCCTCGACGAGATGCGCCGCAAGGGTGCCCGTTTTCCTGTGCTGCGGGGGGATGGTACCAGGCTCGGCACCTATGCCCTGACACAGATATCTGAGGACCACAGCTCGCTGATGCGCGACGGTGTCGGCTTCATCATTCGCTATCGCCTTCAGATGCGAAAGGTCCAGTCGGACGATGGTTCTGGTCAGCAGACCGTCAGCGGGATCTTGAGCCTCTTCGACGCCTTGCTGGGTGGGAGCTGATATGTCCGAAACCATCACCATCCGAGGCGATAACTTGACCCTCGATCTGCTTTTGTGGCGCCGGCACGGCGTGCGCGGACGAGAGCTAGTGGAAGAAGCGCTCATCCTAAATCCGGACCTGGCAACAATTGGTCCGATCTTGCCTTTGGGAGCCGAGATCACTTTACCGGACCTGCCGGAGCAGACCACTGCGGCGCGCCAGGTCGTGACCCTGTTTGGATAGATCATGACCGAGACACTTTGGAAAACCGAATGGCAGGTCGAAGTCGATGGCCAGGACATGACGTCAGGCATGCAGCCTTATTTGACGGACATCAGTGTCACGGATGAGGCGGGAGCTGCATCGGACCGGTGTTCACTGACCTTTGACGACACGGATGGCGTTCTGAAAATGCCAACGCCGGGCGGTTCTGTCCGGGTGCGGCTGAACGGAGTTCAGGTGTTTTCGGGCATTCTAGAGGCTCCCCGGTCGACCGGCTCAAGAGGTGGCGGCCGGAAACTCTCGGTGAGCGCCAAGGGCTTTGATCCTGCTGGCAAGGCGAAGGAACCGCAGGCACTCCACCAGGACGGTGGCACCGTCGGCGGGTTTTTGAAAAAGCTGGGAGAACGCGCTGGCATTGACGTCGAAGTCGGCCCGGAACTCGCAAGCCTCGCCCGAGATTACCTGGTCGCAGACCACGAAAGCCTGCTGCATGTCGGCGAGCGCCTGGCCCGGGAGTTGGGCGGCACCTTCAAGCTGCGCGATGGCAACCGGGCGGTCCTCATCAAACGAGGGCTGGATCATGCCTTGCCGGCTGTCGCCTGTCGGTTCTCAGGAGAGAGTGCCAATGGCATCTCCTGGAGCATTTCTCCGGTGACCGGGCGCAAGACCTTTAAGTCGGTCAAGGTGCGTTACTTCGATCGGGAGACGGCGGACTTCCATGAGGAGGAAGTGGCCGTCGAACAGGATCGGGACGGACCTGACACGGTCAACCGTGTCCGGACCGCCGCTGCCGATAAGCAGCAGGCAACGGAGATCGCCGAGGCTCGCAGCGAAGAGATCCGCCGCGAAGGCGGTGAGGGGACCGTAACGCTTGATCTGGCGCCGGAGGCGCAAGCGGAAGGTTTGTGCATGGTTTCTGGGGCGCGGCCAGGGATCAATGGCAGCTACCGGATTGTTTCGGTGACCCATAGGGCCAGCCGGTCCAGCGGAGCAACGACCACGCTGTCGCTGAAACAGCCGGGTGATGGTGCTGGTTTAGACGACCGATAACACAACATCAGAATTTGACGAAAGAACCGCCCTTTGAGGCGGTTTTTTCATGCGCGGAAAACTGGCGTGATTGCCGGTGTTGAGAAAGGAACGGAATATGAATTTTATCTCTGATTGGCGACGCGTTGCTGCTGTCTCCCTGTCATTCTGGATGCAGGTCGCGGGGCTTCTGGTTCTGATTTTACCGGAAATCTGGTTCGCGCTGACGGGGCAGGATTATGATCCTGTGTTCGCCTGGTGGACGGGTGTCCTACTGCTCCTGGCCGGATTGATCGGACGGCTCTGGAAGCAAGGTGTATCCGGTTTTCTGGAGTGGCTGCGCATTGTCGGCGTGCTGGTGGTTTGTGCCTTGCTTGCGTTGTTGTTCACGGCCCAAGCCAAGGCAGGGTCGGTGTCGGAGATCGAAACCCTCCGCATCGCTGTGCCGTTCATTGCCAAGGAAGAAGGCAAGCGTAACAAGGCATATGCAGACATCGTCGGCGTGCCGACCATCTGTTACGGCTCGACCCGTGGCGTGCGCCTCGGGATGGTCATGACGGATGCGCAATGTCTTGCTTTGTTAAGCGATGAAGTGGCGGAATATCGCGAGGGCTTGCATGGGTATTTCAGCAAGGCGACCCGCTCCAGCCGCCTGACGGCGAAGCGGGATGCGGCCTATACGTCGACGGCTTTCAATTGCGGCGTTCGCGCGATCGGCCGCAGCACTGCAACCCGGCGCCTGAACGCCGGGGACATTCGCGGTGGATGTACTGCCTTGACCTGGTGGAACAAGGCTGGCGGGCGTGTGATCCGCGGCCTGGTCAATCGGCGGGCGCGTGAAAAGGCGCTCTGTCTCGCCGGGTTGAACTGATGTTGGGCTGGTTGCCGGCTGGGCTTGCCTGGCTGTCTGGCCTGATCGGCTTCGGTCTTGCCGTGTTGTTGGCCTATGGCGGGTTGGCAGGGGCGGCTGTCGCCTTTGCCTCCCGCCTTGACCCGCGAATACCCAAAACACTCTCCGGCGTCCTCACTGTGGCTTTTCTCTGTGTGTCGGTCTGGAACTTTTCAGCCATCCATCATGATCGACAGCTCGAGATCGACCGTTTGCAAGGCGTGGTCGCCGCAATGGCAAAGCAGGCTGCCGAGTGGCGGAGGGTGGCGCAGCATCAGCAAAAGTTGGCGGCTGCGCGTCTTGAGAACAACGCGCAACTTCAGGAACAAATTGATGACTATGACGATGCTCTGGCCACCGGCGCGGTGGGGGCTTGTGATGCTGATGACGAGTATCTCCGCCGGATGCGCGCAATACGGTTCGATTGAACCGCGCCCGGCGCCAACCCCTACGCCTCAAGCCGATCTGACGGTGCCTTGCGGAGATCCAGGCCTGACCGGTGACAAGGGCAGGGACGCTCTGCGCCACCGGGCTGCGTTGGTCGCCTGCGAGGGGAAGCGGGCAGGCTGGCAAAACCTTTATGAAACAGTGAGCGAAACGAGGGTGAAATGAAGTCAATTCTGGATTGGGCTGTGGAATTGCCGTTTCCGAAGATTGCTGTCATCGGAGCCTTTGCAATCGTAGGTGCCGTCTTGCCTACCGATCTCAAGCCCAAGCAGCGGGTCGCGACGTTTTTCATCGGGTTTCTGGCGGCTTTGGTGTTCGGAGACCCCCTTCGCAGTGTTATGGGATTGCCAGAGACCTGGGCATACGGCATGGCCGGTGTGCTGGCTATGACGGGTCGAAATATCGCTGTGTTTGTGATCCGAATTTCAAGGGATCCTGCGGCCTTCGCGCGGACCGCTGTGGAGATCTGGCGTGGGGGGAAGCTGGGCTAGGGGTGGGTCTGTCCAGCGAGCATCTGAATTTCGAGGAAAAGCGCATCTCGTAGGTTGATTGTTCCTGATATGTTCTCATTATGCTCAGTCGAAAATTCGAAAGGCTGTCAAATGGGAAAAACCCACGTCAATCACCGCGTCGTTATTCGAAATAAGGACGATGACATCGTCCTGGACGAAAGCTGCGCAAGCTTCGCCGTGGCCAAACCTTTATACGATCAGCGGCGAGGTGAGCTGCTTGTTGGCGAGACCATCTCTCTCCAGCACGGCGCCCGCGTGATCTTCAAGAGCTGAGGGTTGCTGGGAATTAGGGAGTGTAATCTAACAGTTGGCTACTGGGCAATAGATCCACTTAAGTTGCCAATAGCCTAGCCGCGGCGCGAAGGCCCTTTTGGGGCTGGGATTGGATCGGCGACTTGCGGTCTATACTCGCTGGAAGCTGACAATCACCCCTAGTGGTCATCTGGTTGCTTCCAGCCGAAGTCAACTTCAGCAGATGACATCAACTGCCTGGCCGCAACGCGCCGCCAATTCGGTCTTTCGCGGCATTGAAGGCTTCGCCCGAAAGCAGACGTTCATTTGAGGCGTAGCAAATTCTCAGGAGGGCGGGGAAGAGACTGGCAGCCTAACGTCATCATACCAGAGAAGCGGACATTCATGTCGATGGGGTCTCTGGCAGGAAAGTGATGTGACGCCACATTTTTTTGTACTTTACTGTGAGAATGGAAGACCCTTAATTCTTCGAACCAGATGGACGCTTTGCGGCTACCATTGAATCTCTAAATGCTTGTGTCACGAAGTCGTTGCCACGTTGAGATTGCTGTCCCTTTTCCGCTAGAACAGCTTTCATCTCATTGGTCTCGGACAGGATTTTTGACATAGATTTGGCATAGAAAACTGCTGCTTCACTTCCAATTAGCTCCCCACTTTTTTGAAATAGGTATAATTGAAATCGGTAAACCTGCGCCACGATATCACCAACACAGCCATTGCCGACTGCGTTGACGCCTTCGAAATCTAGTGGAACATCGAAATCGTATATGGGAAGAGCGCTATCTTCTCGCTGCTGAAAGATAATTCCAGTTCCGCGTGAGGGGTCAGACATGTGGGTGAAGTGATAGCTCTCATTCTGCCGCAATGGGCCAAAGAACTCGCCGTTTTCGCCACACTGAGCGATAGGCTGAATAATGCGAAGAGCAGCCTTTAGAAGAGGGTAGTCGACAATTGGGTGTGCTAATTTTCTAGTCATTGCATGGCCAACAAAGGCCACCCGACCAGCCCACTCCCCATCGACGTGCTTTTCGATATGCTCCGGATGCCAAAAGCCGCAACCGCTAGAAAACGAATAGTCGCTGGAAGCGTTGAATAAGATAATGTCATTCACCCGAAGGGCGAAGCAACTAGGATGGTGCTGAAAGATTAGGCTTTCGATGCCAAAACCGTTTAGCCCTTTGCCATGTCCCTCAATCGTATACACATAGAGTAGCCGGTCTTTCTTACCTATTCGGCTGTTGACATGCAGATGAGGGTTAATGGTCTCAATCGTGCTCTGCAAGGTGATCTGATTGAGCCAGAGGCAGACGCGAACTTTGTCGAGCCAATCGAGGAGATCGAATGCCTCGCGTGAAGTTATCGGTTTTCTCTCCAGCAATGCTTGGACGATAGGCTTAACCGTTCCTTCGAGCGCACTATATTGAAGATTGCAGGCCTCACATGCAGGCATAACCAATGCGGACCAAGAGAATTTAATTGGTTCGGCGGTTTCCGGATTAATGGCCATTGTCACAACACGACGTGGATCACCGGTTAGTTTGAGCAGCCATTTAGGAAGTATGTGTTCCCGATTTTTGCTGGATGCAGGTTTACCGCAGAAGACGCAATGCCGCCTTTTCTCTCTTCCCGCTTTTCCCATCCGGCAAATACCTTTGCTGTGTAACTTGCCTGTTCGTTGGTTGCCCACGAAATTCCACATTTTTTGCCAAGGGGAGTCAATGGTTGCCACATGGGCTCAAGGATTAGTTAACTTCCATCGCAACACACATGTCCACAATCGATAGCGGACGCGAGCGGCTTAGTCCTACTGCCTATCCTGTGAATTCGCTGCACTTGTATTGAACTTCGGTTTTCGGGAGCCGTACTTATTTTGTTAAATGACCGAATTGGCGGCGCAAAACAGACTTTGGCTCTGAAATGGCTTAACGGCAGCAATGGGCCGATTGCCACAGTGAGCCTGCTTTATGCGAATGTCCGCTACGCGGACAAAGTAAGCCTTCGCTGCAACTTGCACGAATGTCGACTTCGATAAATTATGGTTCCAAGCAAGCAGAGGTAGAATCGAGGAACATGTATGTTAAAAGTCAGGGTTATCATTGGCGCATATCTGATCCTTTTCCTGATCGTAGCCGGGTTAATTGTCGCCGGTGAGTTCTTTGGACCAAATTTCAGAAGGAATTATGGTGGTGGGCTGTTGCAGCTACTTGGAGGGATTGTCGCAGCCTTCCTCGGCTTTCTGTCAGCATTCGCAGCGGAGAAATAAAAATGAGAACACTGTTAGCGACCCTCATGATCTTTACTGCTTCTGTTGCTCAGGCAAACATGGATACGAATACCAGACGTGACTTCATAGCAGCTTGCATGTTCAGCGGTGGATTCACTGTCGAGGGCGATGAGCCGATTGTGACCGAAGAGAACGGAAATGTAGATGTAGAGCGAACAGTGGAGAGCTGGATTGATGCGTTTGACGCGCCAGAGGACAAGCTATCGGCAGGGCGCGAGATTCGGGCCTGCTTGCAACAAATTCTTGACGCTAACTCCTATGCAACGCGCCAGTCTCGCGTTGAAGCAAGAGGAGATGCTCTTTTTGCGGAAATGGCCCTGACAATCAGTCCAGTAGAATATGCACGGGGAATTATCTGCAAACGACCAGATATCCGTCAGAGCCTAGCAATGGGAGCGCAACTGAGGCGGTTGGGAGCGGGGTTGAACCCCGCTTTGAAGGCACAGATAGATAGCTTCTTTGGAGAATCCTTTGGTCTTGATTTAGAGGATCCTACCACCCGGGCCCTTCTTGAGGTGGACGTTACATCGGTCGATTGCTCTGTAGATCGGATCTGCGAAATACGTGGCTCCGTACCTGTGGAGGTTCTCTCGGACACTATGTATATTTTTGATATTCCGATGCGGCAAGTTTTGGTTCATGCAGGTCAATGCGAAGGTCAACGAGGGTTCGTAAATGAGCGTTTCATTTCCTTTTGATTTTAATGCTTAGGATGATTGGCACTGGACGAAGCTGCTAAACACAGACAGAGTATTGAGCCTGCAGCCGCCTTTCGTAGATCGCGCAGAATCAGGCAATTTGGGCTCCAAGCAGTCGTTTGCTACGGAATGAACCAAGGCCAGCATCGGGCCGAAAGGGTCGGTGCGCGAAGATTTGTCGATAGTCTGGAACCGGCCCCTAGCTGCCCTTGGCGCTGCTTCTCATACGCTGCGTTGCCGCATGCAGAAGCGGACCTTCATGAAAGGTGTGGGCTCAAAACAATCCGGTAGTAAGCCTTTTCCAAAATTTCCCGCCGCCTGCCGGACTGCGATCTCTATACTGCGTCCAAATTGACCCACAGACTCGACATTGAAAAAAATTGTAGTCGGTATATCCGGTCACCCCCTCATCCGATCTGACAGGGTTACCAATCGACTCTAAACCTTCGTGCGACGCACCCTTTGCGCATTCGCCGCAGCGGCCTCGTGTTTCCAAGCTC
This sequence comes from Roseibium sp., assembly GCF_039982295.1. GTDB lineage: Bacteria > Pseudomonadota > Alphaproteobacteria > Rhizobiales > Stappiaceae > Roseibium. The sequence continues at coordinate 146,819 of NZ_JBDWYP010000049.1, read as the reverse complement.
ATTCATTTTTCCTCTCGAGTTCGGCCCTTTGCGGTCATTCAACGGGTCGGAAGACGGCGCAATGCAGCTTTCCCATTGTGGTCAACTAGTTACCAATGCAGACTTGCCTGACAAATGGGCGCTGTAATAGCCTTAGCCCCAGAACGTAAAGCGAACCTAGCCATTTTATTCCCATCACAATATGGTGCCGGGCACACCTTCCTCCATAGGGAACTAATCTTATGAGCCTGAACGCCGCACTCACCCGTGCCAAGACCGAGGAAGACGTCAAGGATGCCTATATCGCGGCGCTTGGCCTCAAAGGCGTGAACAAGGGCCTCGTCGATATCCAGACCCTCGAGATCTGGTTTGAAGCCAAAGAGGCCCCAACCCCAACCCTGCTCATGTTCGCGCAATTGCTCGTCTACGTGCGTGCCGCGCGAAAACGCGGCGAACCCATCCCCGGCTTCCTCTGCGTGATGGACCGCGAGAAGGCGGCGCTGATGGCAACCGAACATGCCTTGCCGCTGCTCGACGACAAGTCCATCACCTGGCCGAAATCCGGCTCTGCGGCGGACAAGGCGCTCGCCGCCCAGATAGCCCCCACGATCGAGACCCACTTCATCCTCTACCGGATCGACGGCTACGAGGCTGAGTTCATTAAAGCGACTAAGGACGCGGTCAGTGAAGGCCGGATCATTCGCACGCCCATCACTCCCGACAACCTGCGGCAGGTTTTCGACAAATGGGTCGCGATGGTTGGCGTTGAACTTGGTGTGGAGAACGAGGCGGATTATGCCGTGTTGTTCTTTGCTGACATCATGCACGATGGGCGCGATGAAGCGATGCGTAACCTGCCCGCCCGCCTTCTATTCAACGGCAACAAACCAGTGTTCATCATTGGGGCCGACCAATATGAACTCGCCAGCGAACGCGGCTACCGCAACTTCTGGAACATCTATCACCGCCCCCCGGAAAAGGAGCATCGCCACTACCTGCTGGAACGGCGCGACAGCCTGCTGCCGATGGATGACCAGAAATTCAAGGGCGCGTTCTACACGCCGCTCCACATCGTCGACAAAGCCTATGATCAGTTGAAAGCCACGCTGGGGGCGAACTGGCAGAAGAAATATATCGTCTGGGATATGTGCGCGGGTGTCGGTAATCTGGAGGCCAAGCACTCCAACCTGCGCAATGTCTACATGTCCACGCTCGACCCCGAGGACGTGACGATCATGCGCAGCAACCCCGCCTTCGCTGGGGCCGAGATTTTCCAGTATGATTATTTGAATGATGACGTGGATGATTTCGGGCAGATTGACTACGACCTGTCCGGCAAACTGCCGCCGGGGCTGAGGCAAGCGATTGAAGATGCGCGTGAGGCAAAGAAGGGCGCAAGGCCGATTTTGGTGCTGATCAATCCTCCTTACGGGGAAAGCGGAAACTACGACACGCTCAGGGGAGAAGGCGACAATAAACGAGGGGTATCCAAGACGAAAATCAGCCATGGAATGGCCCATCTTGGTTACGCTGCGCGTGAATTGTTCGTGCAATTCTTGCATCGTAACATGCTTGAATTGCCTGACTCGACCTTGGCTATATTCAGTACGCTAAAATACGTGAACGCGCCAAATTTCGAGAAATTCCGTGAGCAATGGACAGCGGGATATCGTGATGGATTTGTGGTCCATAGCAAAGCTTTTGATGGTCTGAAGGGGAATTTCCCGATTGGTTTTCTTATCTGGAAAATTGGGATTGATGACCCACCAACCACCATTGTAGCGACCGCGCTTGACAGATCGGGCAACCCAGTTGGGGAAAAGACATTTTATCGTACCAATGAGAGAGGATTGTTGTCTGAATGGATCGTTCGTCCACGCTCAAATAAACAAGATGCATTGCCCTTAAAGAACGCGTTATCGCCCCCGGGGCCGACTAAAGACCTTCGGGGCGACAAATGGGCCGATGGCGCGATTGGGAGTATGTTATCCAATAGTAATATGCCGCAAAAAACTGCGATCATGACGGCAATTTTCTCGTCGGGATACTGCAACGCCGGAGCGTTCTTCATCACCCCCGACAACATCTGGCAAGCCGCCATCGTTTTCTCTGTTCGTCGCCTGATCAAGCCAACTTGGCTCAACGACCGTGACCAGTTCCTGCAACCCGCGCAGCCGCTGACGGACGCGTTCAAATCCGATTGTCTCGTCTGGATGCTGTTCAACGGCAGCAACCTTACCGCAGGCGCAGACGGGCTGCACTGGAATGACCGCGACTGGTCGCTCACGAACCACTTCATTCCCTTCACCGAGGCCGAGGTCGGGGCGAAGGCTCGGTGCGAGAGTGATTTCATGGTACGCTACATGGACGGCATGGCGTTCTCGCCCGAGGCGCGGGCCGTGCTCGACGAAGGCCGCAAGCTGTTCCGGCGCTTTCACTCCATCGGCTTCCCCAACAAAATCAGACAAGAATTTAAGCTAGGCCGCGCGGATGCAGGTTGGTATCAGGTCCGCCGCGCGCTCGAAGCCTATAGCGATACGGAATTGACCGACTTCGATCAGTTCAAAGACGCCTATGCAGACCTAACATCAAAGCTGCGCCCGCAGGTGTTCGAGCTTGGGTTTCTGCCGAACTAGGTGGGTTTGTATCGCCAATGGCGCGGTTAAGATTCGAAGTGTAAACGTTTATAAGCTCAGCGGGGCGACAACTTGCATATCGGTACTATCCACGCACCTCCAACAAAAGTCTGCATTGCGCCCAAGGTGCTGGTAGTTTCGCACATGCAGCGAACGACAGCTTCCCGCCCAAAACTGCCATCCATTCACAACTGAAGTGGTCCTGGTTTTTCGGACAGGTCAGCGGCTCGTTTAAGGTGTATCCGGGTTGGTTTTCATGCCGCCAATTTCTGATCCCGACCGAGCCAGTATGCCTCCCTTGGCGTTCTGCGTTCAAGGGAGGAATGGGGCCGCTTGGTGTTGTAGAAAGCCATCCAATTTTTGACGACCCTTCGGGCTTGGAAGCCGTCAGTGATCTCTTCGAGATAGATCGCCTCCTGCTTCAGGCTCCGCCACAGCCGTTCGATAAAAATGTTGTCCAGATAGCGGCCACGCCCATCCATTGAGATGCGCACGCCTGCATCGGACAGCGTCGTGATCCAGGCCGATCCCGTAAACTGAGACCCTTGATCTGTGTTCATGATCTCCGGCAGGCCATATTGGGCGATGGCTTCGTTCAGGGCATCGACGCAGAAGTCGGCGTGCATCGTATTCGATAGCCGCCAGCTCAGGACCTTGCGCGACGTCCAATCCATGATAGCCACGAGATACAGGAAGCCATTCCTGACCGGCACGAAGGTGATGTCGGCGCACCAGACCTGGTTCGGATGGTCGATCTGCATGCCTCGAAGCAAATACGGGAAGACCGGATGCTGCGGGTGCGGCTGACTGGTTCTGGGACGTTTGTAGATTGCCTCCAGCCCCATCCGCGCCATCAATCGCCTGACGCGATGACGGCCTATGACAACGCCCTCCCGGCGCAGATAGGCTGCGATCTGCCGGCTGCCGAAGAACGGATATTTGGTGAACACCCGGTCGATCTCTTTCATCATCGCCAACGTGCCCGCGTCGATCCCGACCGGCGCGTAGTAGAACGCGGATCGGCTGAGCCGCACCAGCTTGCATTGCTGGCTGATACTGAGCTGCGGGTGATCCCGTTTGATCATCGCGCGTTTCTTCTCGGGGCTCACCGCTTCAGCCCTTCGGACAAAAAATCGTTCTCGACCGCCAGCCTTCCGATCTTGGCGTGAAGTTCCTTGATCTCGGCTTCGGTCGGCCCCTCTGGCTTGCCGCCACGGGCAAACACATCAGCCATCCCCTCGACGGTTTGGCGTTTCCACGTGCTGACCTGGTTCGGGTGCACCTGGTGCTTCGCCGCGATCTCCTGGATCGTCTTGTCGCCACGCAGCGCTTCCAGCGCCACCTTCGCCTTAAACTGGTCCGTAAATTTCCGGCGCTTCGCCATTCTCGTATCCCTTCAAAGGTTTGGGATACACCTTAGCCGACTGTCCAGTTTTCCGAGACCACTTCAAGGCCGCCAAGCCAGTTTTTCACCTCCACAAATTCTGACTCACGGAGTTGGGCAATGAGTTGTTGAACTCTTTCATCTGGCACAGCTGAGACCTCGATTTACCGACGACAAACTATAATCTATGCGCCTATCGCGTGACGCACCATCCCCTCGGTTTCCGGTGGCTGGCCACATCTATATTGGCAACGAGACGCCTCTACCGACAGTCTTGGGCCGGCTAGGGCGTTGTGAAGTGGTTCTTCTTCCATACGGCGATTTGACTGGCTGCGTTGGTCAGCGATGAGAAGAGGAGCCATTTCTCGGGTTGCGAGTCAGCTTAAAGGGTGCGGGCCGCGCGTGAATTTGTTGAGTAAAATCAGAGATCCGGAAAGCTAATTTAACACGGGTGCGGGGAGGCGAAGCCAAACAAAATCAATAGTATTTGCACACCTGTCGGGGTCACCACTTTTCTGCTTCTTGATTTGTCGGTATCAATCGCCGCGCCTGGCGTGCAGCGTCCAGTCCTGACCTTGTTTGCGAAAACTGCAGTTGGAAGGTGAGAGCTTTTTGCGCGAACCTCTCTGGCCAAGCGGCGATGCCGCTCTGACCTTCGGTGTTCATGGCGTTCGATAGTTTGACAGACCCGATCAGGAGCCGACGCTTGGCTGATCCTTGGACTTGCCGGCATTGAGTTCCATGGTCAGGGGCGTGATTTTCGCCTTGAGCGCCATGTTCATTTCGGCGTTGTCTTCGTTCAGTGCGTTCAATGCCAGATCAAGCAGATAGGCGCAGAACGTACGGCCGTCTTTCTCCGCTTCACGCTTGGTGAAGAAAATCATGCGCTTCAGGGATTCATCCTGATCGAGATCATCCTGAGCTTGAGACTCAACGGCGTCATGCGCTTTGGACATAGTGATACCCATCGTTATTCAACTTCTTTGAACCTGAAGCCGTATCCTCCTGCCTGCCGCAGAAAGGGCGTGCCTCGCGATGTCGATCGGTTTTGATCAGGCAATGCAACCTGACTTCAACCTGTTTCTTTGTCGACAAGGATCTGGTTGAGGCGTGAAATTACCGTGATAAAACTATACAGGATTTGGAATTCGCGGATTAGTCTAGATTCACGAGAACCTGTTTTATGGTTACCTACACGCTCAAGCTGTCTGGATTATGGCATGCCCGCTAGATTGTACATCAATTGTCTGGGGACGCCCGAAGTGCTGGACGACGCAGGGGCCGCGGTCGCTGTGCCGACCCGCAAAGCGCTTGCGATCCTGGTTTATCTGCTTCGGACACCGGGCCGTCTCGTTCCCCGTGAGCAGGTGGCAGACATTTTGTGGAGCAAGGCGCCGCGGGACAAGGCGATACAATCGTTGCGCCAGGCCTTGAGGCAAGTGAGGCGAATCGAAGAGGCGAGCGGGATCCGCTTTCTTGAGGCGGACAAGGGGCATGTCGGGCTAACTGGCAGCGTGCTGGTTTCTGATTTTGATGAGGTCTCGGAATTTCTGGAAAGCGGCGGTGTTGCAGACTTCGAAGCTGCGCTCACGCGCATTCGCGGCCCGTTGTTGAACGGCTACGAGACGCTGGATCCGGTTTTTCAGGACTGGTTGACCATCGAGCGGCAGCGTTTGACGTCTGATTATACCGCGTCTGCGCTCAAGGTGATCGACAAGCTGTCGCTTCTTGATGAGGCGGACCGGGTCGAGGCTGGTTGCCGCTTCCTCCTGGGGGTCGACAGTGCGCTGGAGCATGCACATCAGATTTTGATCAAACTGTACCTGGTGTCTGGCCGAAAAGCCGAGGCGCGTGCGCAGCTCAAACAGTGCGAGGCGGAACTCAAGGTGCATCTTGATGCGGACCCTGATGACGAAACGCTGAGGCTTTTCCACACCCATATGGATGCCTATGTCCAGCGTCCCTCCGCAAAGGCCCGCTTTGCCGTCGAGCCGGTTTCGGCCATGGCAAATGCAACCCTTTGTCATTCTGATGGGCCGGACCTCATCCAGCTGCCGCAGCTGACGATTGCTTCTTTTGTCGACGCTGACCGGCTCGACTCGCGTGTTTACACGATCCTGGATGACATTCGCAGTTGTCTCGGCGCCTATCGCAATGTTCAGATTTATGAAAACGACAACGAGACACAGGGTACCCCGCAAAAGGTCACTTATCTCGATGCCGGGGAGCTGGGCAGCTATCTACTGCGTTTCCGCCACGACGCACACATGGGGCTGATCTATCTTCAGCTTGAAAACCGTGTGTCGGGACAGGTTCTTTTCAACGAGGTGATCGAGACCGAGCAGGTTGCCGACTTCAATCGACTCCGGGAAGCGACGTCGCAGACGGTCAATCGTATTCAGTCCCATGTGATCGGTCGGCTCCGCGCGCGGGTCGGAAAGCAGCCGTTCTCCCGGTGGTGTCAGGCGGAAGCGCTGCTGTGCGAGTTCAGCCCGTCCGCCGATCGAAAAGCTGTTGCGATCCTTGATGAGCTTCAGGCCGCATCTCCAAACTACTCAGTTGTCTATTCAGGCAAGGCTTCGGTCGGCCTGAAGCAACTGCTGCATTATCCCGATTTTCGAGCAACGCAGACCGGATCCCGGGATGTTCTCGATCTGGCGGAGCAGGGCGTGCTGCTTGATCCCTGGCATGTTTTCAACCGGCGCATGCACGGTTGGTCGCTGCTGCAGTCAGGATACTATGACGAAGCGCGCCGTGCTTTTACCGAAGCTGCCCGCCTGAACCCGTTTGATCCGACCAATCTCATGTCGATCGCTGAGGGAATGGCCTATATTGGCGATGTGGATGAGGCGAGGCGCAACGCGGAAAGGGCGTTTTCGCTGTTTCCGGTGATCCCGCGTTTCTTCTATGAGTATCTGGCCAATATCAAATTTTCTGCTGGCGATTACACGTCTGCGCTCGAACTTCTCGATCGGGCGCCAACTGATGGCATCTTGTCGATCACAACCCGTATCGCGGCCTTCCTGTGTTCGGGCCGGGACGGCGAGGCGCGTGATACACTGGATTTGTTGGCGCGGCGCCATGCGGGACGTTTCGCCGATGTTACCCGCGATCGTCCGGAAGAGATTCTCGGTTGGCTCAATCGCATCAACCTCTACCAGGACCCGCAAACTCGCATGCACTACAAGCGCGGCGCAGATATGGTGCGGAGCTACCTTCTGGCAAGCTAAAGGAAATGCGGCTTTAGAATTCAGTTGAGGGTGCTGGGTGGAATCAGGTCTGCCAGTTGCGACAGATATTGTTCTTCGCCGGATGCAAGACGTTCTTCATTCAAGCGGTAGGGAAGAACCACCGGAGGTTTTTCGTGATCGTCTTCCTGAACGACCTTGAAATTGAACAATGCAGCTGTCTTTTCCGGAAGGCCGATGCGTCGCAGTTCTGCAGCAGGATCGTCAATTAGCCTTTGTTTCAGTTCCGGGTTCACGGACGCCTCTGCCAGCAGCTTTCCAAGCGCCACGATGTTTTTTTCATAGGCAGGAAAACGGGGCATGTCTTTATCCTTTTGACGCGACTAGGCAGCTAGTTGACAGAACCTAAAGCTTGAAATTGTCCCGCCGCCAAGACCATGGCGGCAGGACTGCTCAAATCAGTCAGGCTGAATGTGGTACACGCAGGAGCCGAGCGCGCGGCGTCCAAGCTCTTCCAGATAGGCTTCGTCGCCAATCTTGGCAGCGTCAACGCTTGAAGGCACGACCAGGTGCACCGTGTCAGCCGTATCGGCATAGACTTTGACATCGCCCTTGGCGGCAATCGTCTCTGCGAGTTCAGTGCGCTTTTCGCCATCCTGGATCATTGCACCGACCTTTGCGCCGTGTGTCAGAATGTCTTCGCGGGTGTTAAGCTGGGTCATGACAAGCCTTTCAAAGAGTACCGGTTGTGGATCTCCATCCCGAAATCACCGCGTGAAGGCGGAGCGTCGGAAGCTCTTCTCGACTCTGGTTGCGTGTGAGAACCGGCCCATGTCCGGTCACACCGCTCGCTCAGTCGAAAGCGCATTTCGATGCTTTGGCAAGACACGCGCAATGGCAATAATCACAAGCGGTATCGCTTGGCGTTGCAATTCAGGGTAGTTGTAGGGTGTGGACATCTGACATCGGTGGTGTGGAGCATTCACCCAATGGCCCGGGCCGAGGCTTCAAACATCTTGCTTGCAAGCTGTCTGAAGCAGGCGGTGTGCTACCGCTTGAAGGGCTGGAAAAGTCGCCCGGCGACGCCGCGCGGTTGCTGTGTAACTGGGGCGCGGCTCGCATTGTTCGGGGCAGTTTGCAGCTCGTGGCTCCGATGACGTTCGGCCTGCTGACACTCTTTGCACCGCTGCTTGACCTGTGCCGACCTGGAATTTTCGATACGCCGCTGCCTGGCTGTCCGCTTCAACTCAAGGCGGGTCTTGCTGATGTCTTGGGTCCATCCTGGGGTGCCTGTGAACCGGACATCCTGAAACTGGTCGCTGGTGGCCAAGGGGTCTTGGGGGCACAGGCTCTCATTTCCTGTCTGGGCGAGATGGCGGAACGCCTCAGTCTTTTCAGCCAAGGTACGGATGATGGCCGTGTTTTCGACCGCGGCGATGGTGGCGAAGAGCTTGCCCTTGGCGGGCTACTTGGCTTCAGTCAGCGGCAAGAGAGGGAGCTGGCGCGCGCGTTGGCAGGAGCTGCAGCCCATTTTTCAGGAGATCAGATTGACTGGAATGCTTTTGACCGCCGCCGAGTTTGTATGCGCGATCTTGCAACGGGGCGAGAGGTTCAGGTGCCAGCTTTTGGCGTTCTCATGGGGGAGGGACGTGGGCTTGGTCTCTCCGGACTGAGCCTGACCTCAACAGCTGGTGCTGCAGTCTGGTCCGAGCCGGAGGAGGCTCACCGCTGGGCGCTGCACGAGTTGGTCGAAAGAGATGCTGTCGGCCAGTTCTGGTACAACCGCCTGGGGATAACCCGTCTTGAGAGCGGGGTGTGGAGAGAGTTTATCCACCGAAATTGCGGGGCGTATCTGGCAGAGCGGCAAAGGAAGACCATTTTTTTGCGTGTCGACACAGATTTGAGCGCTCACGTCATTCTTGCTGTTTCATTTGAACGCGACGGTCTTGGGGCCTGTCTGGGAGCATCTGCGGCGCCAACGGCAGAAGGCGCTACCATGTCCGCTCTTGGGGAGATGCTCCAGGCCGAGCAGTCGCTTGGGTTGATGGCGCGTGCGCACAAGGATGCTCCGCCAGGCGCACAGCCGCCATCGGCGCTTCGATATGCGAGCGGCACACGGATCGCACAGGACCTGGGAATTGCGGAAGCAAAACCTGCAGACATCGCATCACTGAGTATCGTCTATGAGCGTGACGCTCTGCTTGAAAGCTGCCTGGCGAAGTCCGTGACGCTCTTTGCTTTCGACGCAACGCGTTCTGATCTTGCCATCCCCTGCATCAAGATCATGTCGCCTCATCTTTGCTCATGGCAGCCAAGATTTGGAAAGCCGCGACTGTTCGATGGGGTTGTCGACCGGGGCTGGGCCAAGTCCCGCGCGGCCGAGCAAGTCTTTGAAAACAGGCCATTTCCCTTTTAGGGCAATCGCTTTTTGAACGTGGTTCGTTCTGGTTGACAGAGCCGTGGTGCTGCGATATCAAAAAACATGAGAATAAAAATCATGTTTTGAGTCGCCCTCTCGATGGCTGTCACCGAGGTTCATTCGTGAACTTCGGTCGGTCTCTGGAAACCGACTTCAGGCGGGTCTTTGGACTCGCCTTTTTTTGTTCTAAGCCGTTTTAGCGCAGAGACGGACGACCATCTGCCACGGGGCGGGAGAGGGTCATCGCCCAGAAATTTCGCCACTTGCCATTTGATCGGACCATGCGGCCTATGCCGACGCGGGTGACATAGGGATTGAGCAGGTTCTTGTTGTGACCGCTAGAGCCCTTCCATCCATCCATAGCAGCATCCAGAGAGACATAACCTGCGCCGAGGTTTTCAGCGCCCGCATAGTTGCGATAACCGGCCTTTTCCAGCCTCTGCGAGAGACCAAAATCGCTGTGGGCCCAGGTGTCCATGCTGTCGCGTTCAGCGATATGACGCGCCATCTCGATGGAGACTTGGTTCAGGGTTTCATCGAGGGTCAGCGGATAGAGTCCGTTTGCCGCGCGGTAGCTGTTCAACTTCGCCAGCATGTCGCTGCCATCGACCGGCACATTGCTGATGACCGGTGCGTCTTCGAGCTCCTTGCCGCTTTGCAGTCCACCGCAACCGGCCAGTTGGAGACCGGCGAGCAAGAGCAGGGGGATCAGAATGAGGGCTCGCGGACGAGCCCCCAGACAGGTTTGCAATGCCGTCATTCGGGCTTGTCTCCAGGCCATGTCACTCCCTCGTCAGACCAGAATGGAAAGGGTCCGGGATAATTCTCGACATAGGCCGTGTGTGTCACTGTTCCCGACTTGGGCGTGTGTTGGTGCAGGAAATAGGCTGCAGGCTCGAAGGAAAACATGGAGGGCGAATTTTCCTTGAAGTCGAGCATCAGCTGATGAGCAACGCTTGGTGCGAGCGTCATGATCTTGCCGGCGAACGCGGCAACGATCGGTCGGTGCACATGGCCGCATACTATGCGTTCGACATGAGCATGAGGCGTAATCACTTCGGCAAGCGCGTCCGAGTCCATCAGGCCGATGTTGTCCATATGCGGGATGCCGGTGTTTGCCGGCGGGTGGTGGATTGCCAGCATTGCCGGTCGATCATCGGCCGCGAGCGTTTCTCCGAGCCAGTCGAGTTGCGCCTTGCCCAAAAGGCCATGGGGTTTTCCAGGTACATTTGAATCAAGTGCGATCAGACGCAACGAGCCGATGTCAGCCGTGTAATAAAGCTTTTCGCCGGAAGAATCTGAAATTCCGGGATAGTCGGAAAAGGCCGTGCGCATGCCCTCGGACGTGTCGTGATTCCCGGGGATCATATAGACCGGCATGGGCAATCTTGAGAGAATATGCCGGGCAAGGGCATACTCGCGCGGATCGTCGCGGTCTGTCAGGTCGCCGGTGATGACGACGGCGTCGGGGCGATGCTCCAGAGCCAGGATTGCCCGGATGGCGCGCTCTGCGAGCATATTGGTGTCGCTCACGCGGTAGCATGTCAGGCCGCTGGGGCGAAGGTGGAGATCGGTGATCTGGGCAATGAGTGTCATGTCTGGTCCTGATGGGTGGCGAGCCTTGAGCCGGGATTGACGATAACGATGCCTATGGCGGTGGCAAGCGCCTGTTTCCCTTTTCCTCTGGCTCATGTAGGAGGAAGCAGCGTGGAGCTTTACGCATCCCGTATGACAGTTTTGTCACCAAATGTATGAGTGGACGGGTCGAGCGAAATGACCGAAACAACGCAGGGTGCGCAGCGCGATCCTGAAACAACGCCAGGTTCTGGTGCGGGTGAGAACACAGGCGCAACCGATGACCGCGTTGGTAGCGCCCCTGACGCCCCCCAGGACAGGCCACGACCTATCTGGATGCGCCTTTTCGGACATGATCTGTCAGCACCGCTCCTTCTGCTGGTCCTGTCGATTGCTTTGTTTGCGCCGGGTCAATGGACTGTTCCGCCGCTTGATCGTGACGAACCTCGGTTTACACAAGCCACGAAGCAGATGCTGGAAACAGGTGACTATGTCGACATTCGTTTTCAGGATGAGGCACGGCACAAAAAGCCCGTCGGCATCTATTGGCTCCAGGCTGCCGCCGTCAAAGTGACCGGCCACGACGCAAGCGCGCCGCTTTGGGCCTACAGGCTGCCTTCTCTCATTGGCAGCGTGCTGGCCGTTCTGCTTGCCTACTGGATGGCCCGTGCTTTCACAGGACCACCGGCGTCTCTTCTTGTTGGCCTCTTCATGGCCGCTGCGATCATCGTTGGGGTTGAAGCTCGTCTGGCAAAGACGGACGCGGTTCTCTTCGCAGCAATTTTGCTGGCGCAGGGTGCGCTGGCCCGGCTTTGGATGAGAGATAGCGAACAGCGGCAGTGGGGCCTTGCCTTCGTGTTCTGGACGGCGCTGGCTGCAGGCGTTCTGATCAAGGGCCCAGTCGCTCCCATGGTCGTCGGATTGACGGTAATTGCTCTTTTTGCGCTGACCAGAAGGTTTCGCTGGTTCAAGTCCGCGGTTCCGCTCCTTGGCGCTATCTGGTTTGTGCTGCTGGTCGTGCCTTGGTTCGTGGCAATCTGGATTGCGACCGACGGCACATTCTTTGAAGAAGCGATCGGCAAGGATCTGCTCGGCAAGGTCGGGCAGGGGCAGGAGGGCCATGGGGCGCCGCCTCTGACACACCTCGGTGCGATGTTCGGTGTTTTCTGGCCACTTCCAGCCTTCTTAATTCTTTCAATCGCGACAATCTGGCGGGAACGCGCAAGTCGGCTGGTCGTTTTTTCGGCTGCCTGGTTCCTTCCGTCCTGGGTCGTGTTCGAACTGGTTGCGACGAAGCTTCCCCACTATACAATGCCGCTGTTGCCGGCGCTTGCCTTGCCAGTGGCTGCTGCGCTTGTCGATGGCGCGGGAGAAAACGCGCGGAAATCTTTGCGCTGGCTTGCTGCAATCCTGGTTGCCTTGCCGCCTGTCGGGCTTGCAGTCGCTTCATTTGCCGGTCCGCTGTATCTGGGCGATTGGCCGTCGCCACCTGGCGTTGTCTTGTGCGCGATCGGTGCGGTGCTTGTGCTGTTCTCGGCCTCACGTGTTCTAGCGGGAGCGGCGCTCCACGGCGTGCCGACTGCTATCGCGGCAAGCCTTGCCATTGCGGTCGGGTTTTGGGGCTTCGTTGGCCCAGCGCTGACAACCATCTGGGTGAGCCCACGACTGGTTGAAGCCATCGAAGCTATTCCGGCATGTCATGACCCGATGGTGGTCACGACCGGGTTCCACGAGCCAAGCTTCATTTTCCTGCAGGGTACAGACACCAGGATCGTGCCGGCGCCGCAGGCTGCGGAGTTTCTGAACGAAAGCAGCGCCAATTATGCCGGTTGCCGTATTGCTGTCATAGAAAGCCGTCAGGAGGACGCCTTTCTTGGGGCTGCCAAGGCTATTGGACTTGTGCCAAAGTTGGTAAGCAGGCTAGAGGGCTTGAATATCAATGGTGGCAAACAGTTGGACATCGGTCTCTATAGAGCTGGTGCACTGGCTGAACAGGCTGAATGATCAGCCAGGCGACGGGCCGGATGACGACAGAGAACCTTGCCGAAAGGCTTAAGAAAACCGGATCGCGCATGCTGCGGAATTTCCGCGCTGTTCGCTTGACCATCGCTGATCGGCGGGGGCGGGCTCAGCGCTTTCAAGATCCACTGCGGCCTGGTCAAAGACCGCAGGACATTCTTGCGATCTTGTTGCTGACCGTCGGTGTCGCGGTCGTGGCACTCGATATTCCGACCTATCCGTGGCTGCGTTCACTGCCTGGCGAATATTGGTCGACATTCAACGCCTTTACTGATGTCGGCAAGGCGCACTGGATCCTGTGGTCAAGCGGTCTTCTTTGCCTTTATCTGCTGGCGCTGGATGCATCGAAACTGACGATCCGGCTGCGCATGACCGTCGGTGCGGCCTTCACCTATGCCGGCTTCGTATTCTACACGGTTGCTGCGACTGGAATCCTCGCCATCATCTTCAAGTGGACACTTGGACGCGCCCGCCCGAAGCTCTACGAGCAGGTCGGGCCGGTTGAGTTCGATTTCCTGGCTCTTCATGGATCCTACACAAGTTTTCCGTCCGGCCATTCGACGACAGTCGGTGCGCTTGCAACAGCTCTGGCTCTGATTTTCCCCACATGGCGCTGGCTGATCATCGTCAGCGCTTTCTGGGTTGCGTTCAGCCGCATCATGGTTGGCGCGCATTATCCTTCCGATGTCATTGCCGGCACGTTGCTCGGCATGACCTTCACCTTTTTCACAGCGCGGGCGCTGGCCAGGCGCAGACTTGGTTTCTGCTTGAGCGAGAGCGGCCGGATCGAGCCGATCATCTGCCGACGTTCCGCCCGGGTTTGCGCGCGTGCCGTCTGGTACGCCGTGACTGGACGCCGTCGTGCCTATCGCGATGCGACCGAATTCGACGGCATGGGCGCATCTGACATGAAACGAGACACTGATGAGTAGCAGCTACAGCGAGGCGCTTGCGGCGTCCTCCGGCCATTTGGCGGTCAGCGTGGTGGTCCCGGCAAAGGATGAGGCAGAAAACCTGCCAATCCTGCTGGACGAAATTCGTGACGCGCTCGAAGGCCGAACCTTCGAGGTTCTGGTTATTGATGACGGATCTTCAGATGGCACTGATGGCGTGCTGAAGGCTTATGCCGCTGAGAATCCCTGGTTGCGCCCGTTCCGTCATCGGACAGCTTGCGGACAGAGCTGTGCCGTGCGCACGGGTGTTCAGAACGCTCGCGGCGATGTGGTTGCGACGATTGATGGCGACGGCGAAAACAACCCGGCCTATATTCCACAGCTTCTGGACGCGCTTTCTGCTGGTGGCCCGTCCGTTGCTCTTGCCGCCGGTCAACGTCTTGGCCGCAAGGCGAGCCTGGCCAAGCGGTATGCTTCGAAGTTTGCCAACAAGGTGCGTGGGTCGATCTTGAAAGACAACACCCGCGACAGTGGCTGCGGACTGAAGGCCCTGCGCCGCGAGGTCTTTCTGCAACTGCCTTACTTCGACAGCTGGCACCGTTTTCTGCCTGCGCTTGTGATCCGCGAAGGTTTTGGCGTCGTGCACGTGGATGTTCTCGACCGTCAGCGCCGTCACGGCACTTCCAAATACGGGATCTTTGATCGGGCGTTGATCGGCATTCTTGATCTTGTTGGTGTCTGGTGGCTTCGCCGACGTCGCAAGAAAATCCCGACCGTCAGCGCATTGACCGAATAAATCCAACACATCGTAACAGACGGACGGACACCTGATGGATCAGCTGGTTAATTGGTTCTATACGGTCTTCATCGAGAATTTTGACTTCTGGATGCTCTTCGGCCTGGCCGCACAGGCAATGTTCATGATGCGCTTTGTGGTGCAATGGATGGCGTCGGAGCGAGTCGGGCGTTCGATCGTGCCCATTGCCTTCTGGTTCTTTTCGATTGCCGGCGGCGTGATGCTGTTCGTCTATGGCGTCATCAAGAAAGAACCGATCATCATCCTGGGGCAGGGTCTTGGTCTTGTGATCTATTTCCGCAATCTTTGGCTGATCTTCAAGGAAAAGCGACGCGATCCAACGATCTGAGGGCAGGTTCGCGAACGCCGCGCTCAGATCATCTTTCGCATCGCAATCTTTTTTGAAAATCTTGGTTCAGCCCGAAAACGCCCTGTCGAGGGCCTGAGCCAGATCCTGGATGATGTCTTGTGGATCCTCCAGGCCGATATGCAGCCGTGCGGATTTCAAATTCGCGTCATAGGTTGTTGCGCTCCGGTTGCCTTTCAGCTTGACCGGGATCGCAAGGCTCTCAAATCCGCCCCAGGAATAGCCTAGGCCAAAGAGCGCCAGATTGTCGAAAAAGGCGTTGGACTGGGTGGTGCTGGTTCCGGCCTTGAAATCGAATGCGAAAAGACCGCTTGCGCCGGAAAAGTCGCGTTTCCATAGGGCGTGACCAGGATCGGTTTCGAGCGCAGGGTAGCGAATTGCTGCGACCTCCTCCCGGGTTTTCAGCCAGTCGATGACCGCCAGTGTATTTTTCATATGCCGTTCGAGCCGTACGGACAGGGTTCGAAGTCCGCGCAGGGCAAGGTAGACATCGTCCGGGGCAACATGGACGCCCATGGCACCGTGAAGAGCATCAAGTGCCGGCCATGCCTTCTCGCTCGCGCTGATCGCCCCAAGCATCACATCGGAGTGACCGACGACGTATTTGGTTCCGGCCTGAATCGAGAGATCAACACCGAGTTCCAATGGCTTGCAGTAGCGCGGACTGGCCCATGTGTTGTCCATCAGAACCGTTGCTCCGATCGATCTTGCCGCCGCCGCGATCGCTGGTATGTCCTGCATCTCGAAGGTGAGGGAGCCAGGTGCCTCTGTAAAGACAGCTGCCGTATTGGTCTTGAAGAGCGTTTTGACGTCGCCAGCCAGTGCCGGATCGTAATATTCCACGGCAATATTGTATTTCGGCAGGACAGTGTCGGCAAAATGCCGGGTAGGACCGTATGAGGTGTCAGCGATTAATACGTGATCACCTGATTTCAGACATGACAGGCAGGCAAGAGCGATTGCGTTGAGGCCCGAGTTGGCGAGCTTGGTGCCAGCTGCCCCTTCAATCTCGGTGAGGGCATTTTCGAGTGCCTCAGTTGTCGGCGTGCCCCGGCGGCCATAGACGTAGGGTTGTCCGCCCGTTTCCATGGTTGCGGTATCAGGGAACAGGATCGTTGACGCATGAACCACGGGCGGGTTCACAAAACCGTGGAACTCTCTCGGCTTGCGGCCGGTGTGTGTCAGGACTGTGTCTGCTTTAAAGGCAGCAGGCGTCGATTTCTTAGTCATGTTCACCTTCTGTGCATTTTGCCGGTAACCAATTTCATGAATCAGCCGCCGAAATCTCTTAGAACGTTATCTGCAACCCCTTGACCAGCTGCGTCAAATGCCATCGTATACTGGTATTGGGAAGGTGGGCGCTTGCCCGGAGGAGATGAGTTGCTTGAACGGTTGCAACAGTCAATCGGTTCAGTGGCGAGTTCAGGGCAGCATTACGCCTTTTCAATGAAAGTATAAAAAGTATGGGTAACAAAAGGCTGCATATCCATGTCTAACAAAATCCTTCCGATTGTACTCGGCGCTGCAATGGGCGTTGCTGCGTCGGCTGCAAATGCAACCACACTTGAAGACGTAAAAGCCAAGGGCTTCGTTCAGTGTGGCGTGAGCCAGGGTCTTCCTGGTTTCTCCAACCCGGATGCCCAGGGCAACTGGACTGGTCTAGACGTTGACCTTTGCCGCGGCGTTGCTGCTGCCGTTTTCGGTGATGCGTCTGCTGTCAAGTTCACTCCGCTGTCCGCTAAAGAGCGTTTCACCGCTCTGCAGTCCGGTGAGATCGACATCCTGTCGCGCAACACCACCTGGACCATGTCCCGTGACACGCAGCTCGGCCTGAACTTTGCCGGCGTGAACTACTACGACGGTCAGGGCTTCATGGTTCGCAAGGACCTGGGTGTCACGTCCGCTCTGGAACTGTCCGGCGCATCCGTCTGCACGAACACCGGTACCACCACCGAGCTGAACGTTGCCGACTACTTCCGTGCGAACAACATGCCGTACGAAATCGTCGCCTTCGAAAAGGCTGATGAAGTTGTTGCTGCATACGACGCCGGCCGCTGCGACGTCTACACCACGGACGCTTCCGGTCTGTATGCACAGCGCTTGAAGCTGACCAACCCTGCCGATCACATGGTTCTGCCGGAAATCATTTCCAAAGAGCCTCTCGGCCCGGTTGTCCGTCAGGGCGACGATGAGTGGTTCAACATTGCCAAGTGGACCCTCAATGCAATGATCAACGCCGAAGAAATGGGCGTGACCTCTGCAAACGTTGACGACATGAAGGGTTCCGACAACCCGTCCGTCAAGCGTCTTCTCGGTGTTGAAGGTGCGTATGGCGAAGCTATCGGCCTCGGCAACGACTGGGCTTACAACGTGATCAAGGGCGTCGGTAACTACGGCGAATCCTTCGATGCAAACGTTGGTCCGGATACCCCGCTTGGCATCGCACGTGGCGTTAACGCCCTGTGGTCCAACGGCGGCTTCCTCTACGCTCCGCCGGTCCGCTAAGACCTCCTGAGCTAGTGTATCGGTTCCCGGCAGCCTGCTGCCGGGAACCAGATCCAAAATGACCGAAAAGCAGCAACAAAGCTGCAAGGTCTTTCAGAGATTTGGCCGCTCCTGTCGACAGGGGATTTGAGAGGAGAGTGGCCTTCTGTCCGCAGCTATTGTGCTCTTCAACAAGCTTCCATGATGCTGCGGCACAAACTCGGGCGAGGTTATATGTCAATTCAGGAGCAGGACTCGGCGGGGGCGCCGGCGCGTGCTTCGCTGTTGAATGATCCGAAAGCGCGGGGGCTTTTCTATCAAGCCACCCTTATTATTGCGCTGGTGGTGTTCGGTTGGTTCATCGTAAGCAACACGGTGGAAAACCTTGAGCGCCAGAACATTGCTTCCGGTTTTGGATTTCTCCAAAACACGGCTGGCTTCGGGATCATTCAGGCGCTGGTCGATTACACGGAGACGTCGAGCTACGGGCAGGCGATTCTCGTCGGCTTTGTCAACACGCTTCTTGTCGCCGTCATCGGTATTTTTCTCGCGACAATCATCGGCTTTGTGGTCGGTATCGCGCGACTTTCGAACAACTGGGTGATCTCACGTCTGGCATATTGCTACGTGGAGCTTATCCGAAACGTGCCGCTGCTGCTCCAGATCTTCTTCTGGTATTTCGCGGTTCTGCGCGCGGTCCCGGGCAAACGGGACAAATGGTCATTCCTGTTTGATACATTCCATCTGAACATCGCCGGCCTCCGTGGCCCGCAACCGGTCTTTGAAGAAGGTTCCGGCATTATCGGATGGGCCCTTGTTGTGGCGATTGTCCTTGCCTTTGCCGTGGCGCGCTGGTCACGCAAGCGCCAGGAGACGACAGGCCAGCAGTTCCCGGTCTTCCTGACGGGCCTCGGCATGATCATCGGCCTGCCGCTGATCGCCTATGTCTTTGCCGGAATGCCGATGCACTTCAACTATCCGGAGTTCGTCGAAACAGGACCAATGCTTCGCCGCGGCTTTACGCTCGGCTCGGGCTTCAACCTGATCCCTGAATTCCTGGCGCTGACACTGGCACTGTCGATCTACACGGCTGCCTTTATTGCCGAGATCGTTCGTGCGGGCATTCAGGCCGTCAGTCATGGTCAGAGCGAGGCGGCACACGCGTTGGGGCTTCGCAATGGTCCGACACTGCGCCTTGTGATTATCCCACAGGCGATGCGCGTGATCATTCCGCCGCTGACAAGTCAGTATCTCAATCTGACCAAGAACTCGTCTCTTGCGGTCGCCATTGCTTTCCCGGACCTCGTGTCCGTGGGTGGAACGGTGCTCAACCAGACCGGTCAGGCGATCGAGATCATTGGCATTTGGATGTTTGTCTATCTGACACTCAGCCTGCTGACCTCCGCCTTCATGAATTGGTACAACCAGCGCATGGCGCTCGTGGAACGGTAGGGCAGTACCATGGCAAACACAGATATTTTCCAGATCAGAACGGAAGAAGCGCCGACACTGGCGGCGCCAATTTCCACCTCAGGTGTTGTCGGCTGGATGAGGCAGAACCTGTTCTCTTCCATCGGCAACACGGTCCTGACCGTCATCGGGCTCCTGATCGCCTATTCCTTGATCATGCCTTTTGTTCAGTTCGCCATCATCGATGCGGTCTGGACCGGTAATGACCGGACAGCATGTCTTGCCGTTGAAGGGGCGGGACATGCAGGCGCCTGCTGGGCCTATGTGATCGATTACCTGCCGCAGTTTATCTACGGCCGGTATCCGACCGAGGAGATCTACCGGGTCAACATCGTCTATGCATTGTTCGTGCTTTTGCTCGTGCCATTGCTGATGCCGAGCGCGCCATACAAGGGGATCAACGCGCTGTTGTTCCTGGTTGTTTTCCCGTTCATCTCCTACTTCCTGCTCACAGGGCTGGAGTTTGGTGACACAGTTGTGCTGCCGATCGTGGAGACGGCCCGTTGGGGTGGCCTGCTGGTCACGCTCGTGATTGCGGTCACCGGGATCGTTGCGTCCCTTCCGCTCGGCATCGCGCTGGCTTTGGGTCGCCGTTCAAACATGCCAATCATCAAGATGGTATCGGTGATCTTCATCGAGTTCTGGCGCGGCGTGCCCTTGATCACCGTGCTGTTCATGTCTTCGGTGATGTTGCCGCTGTTCCTGCCGGAGGGCGTGACCTTCGACAAGCTGCTTCGGGTCCTGATTGGCGTGACGCTGTTTTCCGCGGCCTATATGGCGGAAGTCGTGCGTGGCGGCCTCCAGGCCATCCCGAAGGGGCAATATGAAGGCGCGATGGCTCTTGGCTTGCGCTTCTGGCAAATGATGGGGCTCATCATTCTGCCCCAGGCGCTCAAGCTGGTCATCCCGGGCATCGTCAATACGTTCATCGGTCTGTTCAAGGACACGACTCTGGTTCTGATTGTCGGCATGTTCGACCTTCTAGGCCAAATCCAGTCGTCCTTCTCCGATCCGAACTGGTCGACACCCACACAGGGACACACGGGCTATCTCTTCGCCGCCATCGTGTTCTTCATCTTCTGCTTCGGCATGTCGCGGTACTCCATCTTCATGGAGAACAAGCTGCACACCGGTCATAAACGCTAGCCGTTCTTCGGCACCCCGGGGCGAGCGCACAGCCGCCTCGGCAGACGTCATATTTGGAGACAACTAATGTCAGAAAACGCTGTAAACGCTGAAGAACTCGCAGCAGACCGATCGCGCATGCAGATCTCGGATACGGAAGTTGCCGTGGAGATCAAGAGCATGAACAAGTGGTACGGTGATTTCCATGTTCTTCGCGACATCAACCTCAAGGTGATGAAGGGCGAGCGCATCGTCGTCTGTGGCCCATCCGGGTCCGGCAAGTCCACTATGATCCGCTGCATCAACCGTCTCGAGGAACATCAGGACGGACAGATCATTGTAGATGGCAATGAGCTGACCAATGACCTGAAAAAGATCGATGAGATCCGCCGAGAAGTCGGAATGTGCTTCCAGCACTTCAACCTCTTCCCGCATCTGACCATCCTGGAAAACTGCACGCTCGCGCCGATCTGGGTTCGCAAGATGCCGAAGAAGGAAGCTGAAGAGATCGCGATGCACTACCTGGAGCGGGTGAAGATCCCCGAGCAGGCAGGCAAATATCCCGGTCAGCTTTCCGGTGGTCAGCAGCAACGTGTGGCGATCGCTCGTTCGCTCTGCATGAGCCCGAAGATCATGTTGTTCGATGAGCCGACCTCGGCACTCGACCCTGAGATGATCAAGGAAGTGCTCGACGTGATGGTTGGTCTTGCAGAAGAAGGCATGACCATGGTCTGCGTCACACACGAGATGGGCTTTGCCCGCAAGGTGGCGAACCGGGTCATCTTCATGGATGCCGGTCAGATCGTTGAGCAGAACGAGCCGGAAGCCTTCTTCACCAACCCGCAGCACGAGCGGACGAAGCTGTTCCTGAGCCAGATCCTGCATCACTGACCGCAGATCTTGCTGAAAGATTGGAGGGCCGGCGGAAACGTCGGCCCTTTTGTTTACCTAACGTTATTTGCCTTGATGCACTGTCGCCGCAACGGCAACGGTCAAAGAGGGCCCGTTCATGAGGAAATACGTTCGCTTGCGGTGGTTGATGTCCGCCTGTCTTGTTTCTGCAGTTGGGGCTTTTTCCAGTGCTCCTGCCCATGCACAGGATGCTGAAGTTCCGCTGGATCTTCTTGGCAACTGGAAAGCAGAGATCATTGATGGCACCCCGGTTGCGGCCGGTGTCGTGTCCCTGCTTGAGTTCGAGGAAGCGGGCACTGTTGACGGCAACGGTGGCTGCAACAAGATCTTCGGACCATTGCGCACCGAAGGACGGAATATCCGGATCGGTCCGCTGTCCGTCACGCGGAAGGCTTGTCCGCCAGAGGTTCTGAACCAGGAAAAAGCTTTCCTGAAAGCGCTCAATGCGACGCGTGACTTCAAGAAGCTGCCTGCGGAAGGCGCTCTGCTCCTGCTAGATGGCCAGGGCACGGAAGTCGGCCGCTTCGTTTCTGCCGACTGAGATCTAGCTGCCGGTGACGACTTTCGTGTCGTCCCGGCCGCCCCATTCGCTCCACGATCCGTCATAGAGCTTTAAATCTCTCGCTCCGGCGATCTCCAACCCGAGTGTGAGCACTGCAGCGGTGACGCCGGAGCCGCACGTGGTCGTCACGGGCCGTGACAGGTCGAGGCCTGACGCTTTGAAAAGCTCTTTCAGCTCGCTTTTCGACTTCAGGGTGCCATCCTCATTCATGAGGGTCATGAAGGGACAATTGCAAGCGCCTGGCATATGGCCCGAGCGCATTCCTACGCGTGGTTCTGCAGCTTCTCCGGTAAACCTGTCTGCGGGGCGTGCATCGAGTATCTGTGAGGAGCCGTCTTCTGAAATACGGCGTACATCGTCGATGTCGGCCAAAAGAGCGTTGTCCATGCGCGCGGTGAAATGCCGCTCCGGGCGGTACACTTCACCTTCTTCCAGCGCTCTGTCCTCTGCACGCCATTTTTTCATGCCGCCATCGAGAACATAAACCTCCTTGACGCCCATGATCTTGAACATCCACCAGACACGCGGCGCCGAAAAGAAACCGATGCCGTCATAGACGACGATTGTCTGCCCATCTCCTATGCCGAGTTTGCGGACCTTGGAGGCGAACACGTGCGGCTGGGGCAGGGTGTGGGGCAGGCCGGAGGTTGGATCGCTGATGGCGTCTATGTTAAGGCGAACAGCGCCGGGAATGTGTCCCTGCTGATACTCCTCCTCAGCATCACGCCCCATCTGCGGCAGATACCAGGAGCCGTCAACCACAACGAGGTCGGGAGACGTCAGATGGTCGGCGAGCCAGTCAGTCGAAACGAGGGGAGTGCTGGGCATCAATAGATTCCTCAAGAAGCTTAAGTTGAATGGGCGATCAGTCTGTCAGGCGAATGCGAACCCTGCGATTCTGCTTGCCCTTCTTTTCCGACTTCCCGAGCTCGAGCTGACCGATTTCGGATGTATTTGCCACATGGGTGCCGCCGCACGGCTGGAGATCAACGTCACCGCCAATGCGGACGAGTCGAACCTTACCTGATCCGCGTGGAGGCTTCACGCTCATGGTCTTGACCAGACCAGGGTTGGCGTCAAGTTCCTCATCGGTGATCCACTCCGATGTGATGGCGTGGTTGCCCGAGGCCAGCTCATTGATGGCGGTGGCGCCAGCCTCCTTGTCAAGAACGGCATCGCCCATATCGAAATCCAGACGGCCTTCACCGTCGCCGATCTGGCCACCGGTCACAGGATAGGGAAGGGCCACCGAAAGCAGGTGAAGGGCCGTGTGTATCCGCATCAGGCGGTAACGGCGTGCCCAATCAAGCTCCATGGCAACGGCGGCATGGACCTCTGGAAGGTTTTGGCCTTCCGCAGGGACATGGACAATTGTTGTCTTGTCGTCGCCATAGACTGTGGTGGCAATCTGAATCTCGCTTCCATCCGCGAGGCGCAACGTTCCCGTGTCGCCGGGCTGTCCGCCGCCAGCGGCATAGAAAATTGTCTGGTCCAGAACGATGCCGCCTCGGTCATTGACCTCAACAACGTTTGCTTCGCAGGTTTTCAGATAGGCATCGTCGCGAAACAGGGTTGTGGTCATTGGTCTCTCCCAAAGCGATATGAAGCGGTTGCGGGAGTTGAGCAATGATCGCGGACCGTTGCAAGGCTGTTTCGGCCTGTCTCAGTCCACCTGAAGTAACTTGCCGAGAGTCTCAGTTGGACGCTGCTTTTGCAGCCAGAAGCTTCAGCGCAAATGTGCCCATGATTCCTGCGAAAGCCCAATCAAAGGCGCGCATGGCCTTGGGAGACGCTTTCAGGAAACCGGAAAATGCACTGGCTCCAAAGACCATGGCAAGGCAGGCCGGAAAGCCCAGAGCGACGAAATAGAAGCCGAGAAACAGAAGCTTGCCGGTCGCCCCGGGATCCGTCGGGCTGACAAACTGGGGCAGGAACGTAATGAAAAAGATTGCGATCTTGGGATTCAGAAGATTGATTCCCAGACCCTGCAGCCAGACACGCGCCAATGGCTGCGCCTTCACCGTTGTTTGTTCTATGGTCAGCGAGGATCCGTTTCGGATCGCCTGATAGGCGAGCCAGATCAGATAGGCCGCGCCGACGACCTTGAGTATGGAAAACGCCGTTTCTGATGCGGCAAGCAGGGCAGAAACGCCCAGAGCTGCCAGAACAGAGTGAATGATGATGCCCGTTGTTGCCCCGAGGACAGCTGCAACGCCGGCCTTTCGGCCCTGTGCCAGCGTCTTGCCCATGAACAAGGTCATGTCCGGCCCCGGTGTGATGATCAGCACGAAGGCTGCCGCAGTGAAGGCGATGAGGATGGTCAGGTCGGGAAGGAATGACATTGTCGGGCCCATTCGAACACGTGAAAGACCTTTGTTTGTTACGCCTGCCGCGAGGCTATGCCAAGCAGAAAGCTATAGTCAAAGCCCGCTAGAGGATCGGCGAGAGCAGTCTTGCCCCCTGCGCCAGCACCCTGAACGCATAACTCCTGTTCGCCAGGTCGTCAGGACCGGTCTGGCGCGCGCCTGCAAAGTCCTTCTCGAGCATCGCCGCGATTTTTTCGATTGTTCTTTGATGGGTGAACCAGAGCGTGATTTCGAAGTTGATCCGGAAGGACCGGTTGTCGAAATTGACTGTCCCGACCGAAGCAAGATCGTCGTCCACGAGGCTCACTTTCTGGTGCAGGAAGCCTTCGGTGTATCGGAAGATCTTCACGCCTCTTGCCACCATCTCGTCCGCATGGGAATGGCTGGCGAGCCAGACCGTGGTGTGATCCGCCTTTTCCGGCAGGAGTATCCTCACATCCACGCCGCGCATGGAGGCTGCATAGAGTGAGGTGACCACATCAATGGACGGCACGAAGTAGGGAGAGGTTATCCAGAGGCGCTTTCGGGCGCGGGCCGCGGCCTCGGCAAAGGCGATGGCGCACTCTTCCAGATCATCGGCGGGGCCGGTCGGCATGACCAGAACGGATTCGTCGCCTGGCTTGTCGAAGCCTCTGATGCGGTCGAGAGAAATCTTGGTGTTGTTGGCCCACTGCCAGTCCTCGGTGACGGACATGGCGCAGGCAACCGCCGCTGGACCGGACACTTTCACATGGGTATCGCGCCAGTGACCGAAGGTCTTTGACCTGCCGAGATACTCGTCGCCCACGTTCAATCCGCCAACCCAGGCATGTTCGAAGTCGGTGACGACGACCTTTCTGTGGTTGCGGTAATTAAGCCGCATCGGACCAAGGAAGCGCAGGAACTTGTGGCTCTCGTTGAAGCCGCTGACCTTGATCCCAGCCTCCCGCAGCCGGTTGAGGTAGCTGTTCGGCAGCGCGTTGCTGCCAATCTCGTCATAGAGAACGAAGATCGTCAGGCCTGCTTGCGCCCGTTCAATCAGCGCATCGGCGAAATCGTTGCCGATCCTGTCGTCCTTGATGATGAAAAACTGGACCAGGATCGTATGCTTTGCGTTCCGGATGCCGTCCAGGATCGAGGAAAAGGTCGCATCGCCGTCGATCAGGAGGTCGACCGTGTTGCCGGCAAGGAAGGGAACGCCAGCGACCTTGGACAGTACGGGCCAGTGCCGTGTCCCTTCCTGATCACTCAGTTTCAGCGTTGCTGCAGTTTGGGTGCGGGCCGTTCTCCCAAGCAGTTCCTGCACCTTGGCGTAGTCGGCGAAGGAGCGCCAGCCGAACACCAGATAAAGCGGGACGGTGACAAAAGGCAGAAAGAACATGGACAGAAGCCAGGCAATCGACCCCTGGGCAGTCCGGCTGTTCATGATCTCACGCACGGCGCAGACGGCCGCCGCGATGTAGAAGGCGAGCGCTATGAATGCGACGATGCCGAGGTTGTTGGCCAATGTGTCCAGAACCAGAGCGTCGGTTGCCACATCCTTGGCAACCGCCTCAACGGTGTTCCCGTCCGCCGTCGGGTTCATTCTGTCTCCTTGCTACCTGCTTGCGTCAGACAAGAGGCGCTTTCAGCTTGCCTTCGCGTTCCAGCCAACCGGGAATCGGAAGGTTCTTGGACTTGAGGAAGGTCGGATTATAGAGCTTGGACTGGCTTCTGGTGCCGTGGTCACACAGGATCGTCACGATGGTGTGGCCGGGACCCATGTCCTTGGCCAGACGACGAGCGCCCGCCAGATTGATCGCGGAAGAGCCACCAAGCAACAGGCCTTCATGTTCGGCCAGATCGAAAACCAGGGGCAGGGCTTCTTCATCGGGGATCGCATAGGGATGCTCAACCTTGATGTCGCCGATGATCGGTGTCGAGCGGCCAAGGCCAATGCCCTCGGCGATGGAGCCACCATCGGTGGCCTTTGCCTCGCCGTCCTTGAAGAGGTGATACATGCCGGCCCCGAGCGGATCGGCGCAGCCGATGGTAATACCGGGCTTTTGTTCGCGCAGATATGTGGAGACACCGGCGAGCGTTCCGCCGGATCCCACGGCGCAAATGAAGCCGTCGATCTTGCCGTTTGTCTGCTTGAGAATTTCCGGACCGGTGGTCAGGTAATGCGCCTTGCGGTTGTCCAGGTTGTTCCACTGGTCGGCGAAAAGGACGCCGTTGGGCTCGCTCGCCGCAAGTTCTTCGGCAAGCCGGCGCGCCACATGCTGATAGTTGTTCGGATCCTTGAAGGGCTTGGCGGGCACTTCAATCAGCTCCGCGCCGCACATGCGCAGCATGTCCTTCTTTTCCTGGGTCTGCGTCTCGGGGATCACAATGACGGTGCGATAGCCTCTCGCGCTGGCAACGAGCGCCAGGCCGATGCCCGTATTGCCCGCAGTGCCTTCAACGATCAGCCCGCCTGGCTTCAACTCGCCTCGGGCTTCGGCTTCCAGAATCATCTGCCGGGCAGGACGGTCCTTGACTGACTGACCCGGGTTCATGAATTCGGCCTTGCCGAAAATCTCGCAACCAGTCTCTTCGGACAAGGCGTTGAGGCGGATCAGGGGCGTATTGCCGATAGCGTCGACGACGGATTTGCACACGGTCATTTCTGGGCGGTCCCAATTGATGCTTTTGATAGAGTGTCGCGTCCGTAAATGGACTGGGCCTCTTGTTGATGCGAAGCTAGTGTTCCTTTCACTTTCGATCAAGCGCAAGCGCCTTTCACAGCCTTGAATTGGTTGAAAAACGAAGAAGCTTCGTTCTAATGTGCGCGGGTAAAGCTCTGCCTGTTCATCGAAAATAGTGCAGAGTTCAGTGATCCGATCCTTTTGATGCTTCGTAAGCGGGAAAAGTATTTCTATTTCCTGCCTACGGGAGCCCTATGAGCGACTGCATGGAAAAAAATGTCACCGGTCTGGATGAGCTGCTGGCGGGCTTTGCTGCCGGTACCTTGGCTGAACCGGCCCAGGCCCTGGTCGGAGCGCATCTGGAGCTATCCGTCGATAACCGCGACTATGTTGCATCGCTCGAAGCGCTGGCAGGTCTTGGCATCGAGGAAGCGCAACCGGTTGCCCTGTCGGACCGGGATGATGCGTTGGCCGCAATTTTTGCTTCTGATGAGCCAATTTCGGTCGGCACGTCTTCTCCGGCAACAGGGAATGTGAACGAAAGCCGTGATCCGCGCTTGCCGGAAAGCCTGAGACGTATTGTCGGCGGCTCGCTGGATGGTGTCGCCTGGAAAACGCTGCTGCCGGGCGTGAAAGAGTGCAAGTTCGGCGAAATAGACGGCTGTGTAGCGTCTCTGCTCTGGGTGCGGGCGGGACGTGCAATGCCGTCGCACACTCATGAGGGCACCGAGCTGACGCTGGTTCTTCAAGGTGGCTTCAAGGATTCTGACGGTCATTTCGAAAGGGGCGATATCGCCTTTGCCGACCACGAAGTAGATCACAAGCCTATCGCTGATGAGGGCGAGGATTGCATCTGTTTTGCGGTGACCGAGGGAAGTTTGCGCCTCACAGGTCCTGTTGGCCGGTTTTTTGCGCCGTTCATGCGCTGAGATATTTCTCTGATTAAAATCGATCCGCTCCCGGGGTTTGCTACGTAGATCATGCGAACCCTGAGGAGGCTTTCATGATGACAGAATATGTGGCGCAATCAGCGGACGGATGTGCCTGGATCACCGGCGCAAGTTCGGGGATTGGTCGTGCGCTTGCATTGTCTCTGGCTGCCGACGGCTGGACAGTGGCGGTCACGGCGCGCTCTGAAGGCAAACTTGCAGATCTCGCTGAAGAAGCGACGGGGCTTTTGGGCCATATCTTGGCTTTTCCGGGCGATGTCTCGCAGGCCGACGATATGGAGGCGCTCTGTGATGCGATCACGGATGCAATCGGCCCCCTGGCGCTTCTGGTGGCCAATGCGGGTGTCTACATGCCGCAGGACGGGCTCAACGGTGATCGGCAGGAGTGGCAGACCACTATTGATGTCAATCTGAGCGGAACGGTCAATGTCGTCCTTCCCGTCATCGCGAAAATGAAGACAGCTGGTCAGGGCCAGATTGCGATCGTCTCCTCAGTTGCCGGCTATCGTGGTCTTCCGACCTCTGCCGCCTATGGGGCGACGAAAGCGGCGCTGATCAATATGGCTGAAGCCCTGAAGTTCGATCTGGACAAGGCGGGCATCCGCGTGCAGGTGATCAATCCCGGCTTCGTCGACACGCCAGCGACCGCCGACAACCCGTTTCCGATGCCGCATCTTTTGACCGTCGATGAGGCCGTCAGCGAGATCCGAAAGGGTCTCGTCCATCCGAGTCGGTTCGAGATTGCGTTCCCAAGAGCCTTTGTCAGGCAACTCAAGCTGCTGCGAATGCTGCCTTATTCTCTCTACTTCAAGCTGGTCGCCCGCTCGACCGGCTGGAACAAGACGTAGACAGATCTCAGGGTCTGCGGCCGGCGGAGTTTCTCGCCGGCGCGCCTCTAGCTGTTCTTGACATAGACCATCTGGCGCACGTCAATATTTCCGGACCGGAACCCGGCTTCACAGTAGTGAAGGTAGAATTCCCAAAGCCGCTTGAACCGCTCATCAAAGCCGAGAGGACTAATCCGTGGCCAGGCTTCACGGAACCGCATGCGCCATTCCGCGAGTGTTCTGGCGTAGTCCTGTCCGAATATCTTTTGCTCTTCAAGGTCAAGCCCGAGATGTTTGCTGATCTCGGCGAGCTTTCCAGGGGGCGGCAGCATGCCGCCTGGGAAAATGTGGCGCTGAATGAAGTCGGGGCTGCTTCGGTAATCCTCAAACATCCGGTCCTGGATTGTGATGATTTGAAGCCCGGCGCGACCTCCCGGCTTCAGGCAGGCTGACAGCTGCTGAAAATACGTCGGCCAGTAGCGCTCGCCAACGGCTTCAAACATCTCGATGGAGGCTATGCGGTCAAAGGTGTTGCGCTCGTCGCGATAGTCTTGAAAGACGACACTGACCTTTTCGTTGAGGCCTGCCTTGAAGATGCGCTCGCGGGCATAGTCGTATTGCTCACGCGAAATGGTCAGGGCCTTGACGTCGGCGCCCACTTCCTTGCCGACGAACTCGGCAAAACCACCCCAGCCGCAGCCGATCTCAAGCACCTCATGACCTGGCTGGATGTCGGTCTCACGTACCAGCGAGGCATATTTCAGTTTCTGGGCTGCCTCCAGATCATTGGTCCGCTCATCGAAGATGGCTGAGGAATAGGTCATCGAAGGATCGAGCCATTCCTTGTAGAAGGCGTTTCCCAGATCATAATGCGCCGAGATATTGCGTTGCGACCCTTTGCGGGTGTTGGCGTTGAGCCAGTGCCTGACACCCAGCATCAACCGGGCGAGCGGCTTTCCCTTGAGCGCTTCGAGCATTGCATCACGATTTATGCAGAAGAGTTCCAGAAAGGTGGTGGTGTCTGGTGATGACCAGTAGTCGGCCATGAAGGCCTCGCCGACGCCAACGTCGCCGCCTTGAAGTACCATGCTCACGAACTTCCAGTCGTGGATCACGACTTCGGCGGCCGGTCCGGGCTCCGTGCCTTTGAAGAGATACTGCCGGCCATCGGGGACCGTGACCAGAAGGGAACCGATCTGGAGCTTCATCAGAATTTTGAAGCCCATTCGGGCCATGCGGGGAATGCCGGACATTGCTTGTTTTGCGTTGTCGCGGCTAACAATAACGAGTTGAGTCATGGTGAAACCCTCGGGCTCTACCTTGTTGAAAACACGCAAACTTATCCAGCCGCCAGCGGGCCGCTCGGGTGATCGGAAGAAGATTGCCTTGAAGCTCCCGGCGCAGGCCTTGGATAAAATCGTACACGCTTGCGCCAGATTTTAAAGGCCTGCCAATGGATCCCGCCGACGACCTTGGCGGTCAAAAGAGGAATCCGGATGCAGAGTTTCAGGAGAACAGAAGAGGTGAGGGGCTTGTGATTGCCGCTGAAAGTGGCAGACAAAAGCGGCCCCTCGTCGTCAGTTTCCAGGATCCTGATCCTCACGGATTGTCCGGGAGGCATCAGGCGAAAATGATAGTGCTGATCCATGTCGATGAAGGGGGAGACATAAAACAGCTTTTCCTGATCCTGGCGCAGTCCGGCCGAGCTTAGCTGGCCTTCGCGAACGGGTGCCACGTATTGGTGCAAATCGCCGAATGTGTTGCGCACTTCGTAAACCATGGCAACGAGCGCGTCAGTTTCATCATAGGCATAGTAGACCGCGAGAGGATTGAAGACTGTCCCCAGGATGCGAGGATAAGCCAGTAGCAGCACTTTGCTGGGGCGCTTGAGCCCTTGGGCTTCAAGAAGCGCATCCACATGCTGTCTCAGATCGGAGCCGTCTCGCGGACCGTGATCTTTCGGATCGAAAGAGACCAGATTGAACCGGCGAATGGAAAAAAACGGAGAGAGACCTGCAGCATCCTCCAGCCGATCCAGGTCGATGAGCAGCGAAAAGACGTCATAGTTGAACCTGTGCGCCACGGGCTTCATTCGCGCATGCATCACGGATCCGCTGTACAGGCAGGCCGCTGCATCCGGCGGTGGACCGTTTGCTTCCATGCTTGTCGCTGTTTGCCGTTTCATTCGGCTGCTTCCATGATCGGCATCGGTTTTGCGCTGGTTTCCCAGGGCAGGGTCGCGCCCAGACGCCGTGCTACGGACAGCCCTGCCGAAAGGCTGTCCTCGTGGAAGCCGTGTCCGGCCCAGGCACCGCAGAACCACGTGTTGTTGACGCCCTGGATGTCATCCAGGTTTTTCTGGGCGTTGATGGCCGCTGCATCAAACTGCGGATGATCATAGACAAAATGGGCGAAAGTCAGATCTTGTTTCGGCGGCTTTGGAGGGTTCAAGGTGACAAACAGAGGCTTGCTCCGGTCAATGTTCTGGAGCTTGTTCATCCAGTAGCTGACTGTCACTTCCCGGCAAGAGTCCGGATTGTCATCCGCCATGTAGTTCCACGATGACCAAACGGATTTTCGCGAGGGCATCAGGCTCTCATCGCGGTGCAGATACACATTGTTCGGACGGTAGCGGATGGCGCTCAGAAGCTGACGCTCCCGATTCGAGGCATCCGAGAGCATGGAAAGAGACTGATCCGTATGGCTTGCGAGGATGACCTGGTCGAAGACCTCGCTCTGACCGGTACTGTCCTGGACATGCACCTTGCCGTTCTCGCGGCGTATGCTTGTCACCATGGCGCCGTAGCGGATCTGGCCCGCAAGCGGAGCTAAGAGTTTTGAAACATAGTTTCGGCTTCCGCCCGAGATTGTCCGCCAGATCGGTCTGTCAAAGTTGATCAGCCGATGGTTCTCGAAAAAACTGACAAAGCTCTCGGCGGGATAGTCCTGGACATCCTCAAGCGGGGTGGACCAGATGGCGGCACCCATGGGCAGGAGGTAGTCATTGATAAAGGCTTTCGAGTAGCCGCCAAGCTCAAGATACTGGCCAAGAGACAGGCCTTCGAGCCTTCCTGCCGCGTTGTCGGCGGCGCAGGCCTTGTTGAAGCGGAAAATGTCGCGCAGCATCCAGAGGAAACGGGGCGAAAGCAAATTGCTGCGTTTGGCGAAAACCGTGTTGAGCGTTTGGCCGGACCATTCCTGTCGCCCCCCGCAAGAGGAGAGGGCAAAGCTCATATCACTTGCTTCGGTTTTTACCTGAAGGTGCCTGAGCAGGGCGGTGAAATTGGGATAGTTGAGTTCGTTGTAGACGATGAAACCGGTATCAACCGCGATTTTCGTACCGTCATAATCCACATCGACCGTTGCACTATGCCCGCCGGGGCGATTTCGCTTTTCGTAAAGTACCACGTGATGGTCGTTGCTGAGTGCCCAAGCGGCACTGTTTCCGGCGATGCCGGAGCCGATGACGGCGATCCGCATTGCAAATCCTTTTCTCTTGACCACCCGCGTGGCGAGCCTGATCCGTTTTGTATCCGATCTACGGTCGTTGATTTTAAACGGATCACCTTTCGAGAGAACTAGCTATTGAAAACAATAAAAAAATCGGCCCGACGCAGGATCGAGCCGACTTGCCAAGGCTTTCATGGGAGCGTTTTCTTAAACTCGGATGGTGTCGACCAACCAGGACCAGGCAACCTCAACCTTAGCAACGGCCGTGTCGAAAAAGCTCAGAACTGTCGTCCAGATTGCCTGTCCGGCTTCCGCCATTTCCAGCAACGGAGAGCTCTTTTTCTGAGCTTTAGCTTCGATAAACTCCACAGACGTGCTCTCCTGGGCGTCTTCGACGATCCGACGTGTCACCATCATCTGACCTTCGATCTCAAGTCGGCTCTCGTCGGATTTGACGATACGGGTCGTCGGGTCGACCGAACGCACCACAACGGCGCGCCCGTCGGGCAAAAGGTGAGTTTCATTGGGACGGACTTCGGAATCGTAGATGACTTCTCCATAACTGTCGATGAGTTCGACCCAGATGGTGTCGCGTCCAAACAGTTCGATCTCGCTGACCCATATGGTCAGATCGCTGTTGAGTGGGTCTGTTTGCACCTTGCTTGCCGATGCGACAGTGACCGCCAACTGGTCTTCTTCCAGGGTCACGGTTTCTTGAGGCAGTGGCGTCGCTGCTGCGTCATGGCTTTGTGATGCTGACAGTCCAAGAATCAGAAACGCGGCGCAGAGGGCAGTGACGAGCGCGTCTGGGCGCGAATTTTTTTTAAAGCGGTGCATGTGTACCTCCTGAGCAGATACATCCTCTCAACGCGCGCAGTCGATTAAGGTTTCAAAGCCATTGGTTTCTCGTCTGGCTTGCTCGATTTCTGTCACGCTTAGGCCATTATTGCACCACAATTTGAACCTGATGTGATATTTAAATCAAGAATCTGCGTGATATTATTATTCCTTTATTAAAATATTTGTCAATTTGGTAGAATATTTGCTCAAGATTTCAATTTCTTGCGTATTTATACATTGTCGTTATTTTCAATAATAATTGCCTCTGTCGTGCTTCGGAAAAATAAACACGAGCCTTGTTTTGGTTACTATGCGTTAGCTGAGTCCGCATAGTATCTATCTGAAGTTGTGCGGAAGCGGGGTTTTGATACGTGGTGCTGGCCTATTCAGACGGCAGTGCGAGCGCTCAGGCGGATAAATGCGTCGAGAGCTCTGATGCAGATCCATGCCGGATCGGACTTGATCGGATCCTCAAGGCGGCGTTGAGGCTGGCGGGTTGCGAAGCTGGGGCCGTTTTTCTTCAGGAAGACAAATCTTCCACGGCAACGCTTGCGCAATCGGGAACGTCTGCCCGACTTTTTTCTGACTTCGATGGCACCGCAATTTCCATACGGGCGGGAGAAACGCGTCTTGTAAACGAGAGTGCCGAAATTGCTGCGTTTTTTCATGACGATGAGGAGACGCAGGGTTCCAAGGTGCAGGCTGTTTTTCTGATCGGTTTCAACGTTGCTGCCGATCAAACGGGGCTGGCCGCGAATGCGGGCGTCATTGTTCTAATATCTGAAACTAAGAAACCTTCAGATAGTGTTGATTTAAAGTTGCTATCAGATTTTGGATTGATTGCTGAAACGCTTCTTCAGACGCTGAGTCAGACGTCAAAGGCGCTCGAAACACTTGAACGCAGCGAGAAACAGACCGAGCACTTCGATTATGTGACAGAACTCGCTGGTGTCGGCGGTTGGGAGATCGACCCGGTCTCGCTAAATATCTTCTGGACCGAACAGACATGCCGCATTCATGATCTGCCTCCTGATTATTCGCCGAGCCTGCAGGAATGGTTCGACATGTGCGATCCGGCCTATCGCAAAAGCCTGCAGACGGCATATCGCGAAGCGGTCGCATCCGGAACCGGATGGAAAATCGATCTTCCCATCCAGACCGCGACAGGCAGGCGGATCTGGGTTGCATCCATCTGCCAACCTGTTTTTGGCGATGACGGCGAGTTGCTCCTTGTCGGATCTCTCATGGATGTCAGCGCGCGCCGCGCTGCCGAAACGGAATTCGACAGATCCCAGCGTCTCTATCGATCGACGTTGAATGCGCTGTCTGAGGGAATTCTGGTGGTCGATGGCGAGGGTATTGTTCGTTGGCACAACGCGGCTGCCGAGACAATTTTCGAGTGCCCGACCATCTACGCTGAAATGACAAACCTTGAGGACGTTCCATGTCTTGTCGAGCCCGCAGACATGCACGCGCTTTTCGAGCAGGAAAGAGCTTACGACAACTACAACCTCTTGTCTGGCCTTCTCATTCTCAAGCAGTCCAAGAGCCTGACCCTTCAGGCGAAGGTTGGTGAGGCCCTCACGCGCAAATGGCTCAGATGCCGTTCTGAACCCCTGATCAGCCGCGAAGACAAGAAGTTCGTCGGTCTGGTGATTTCTGTAGAGGACATCACCGCTAAGAAACGCAGCGAAGACATTTTGAACGAGGCTTTTGAAGCCATTCCAAATGGCATCGCCGTTTTCGATCAGGATGACCGCATGGTGACGGCCAATGGCGCCTATCGCGTGGCATTCATGGATGGCAAATTGCCCAGTGGTGAAGCAGAATCCTACCGGGATGTGCTGTCGCGCAACTTGGCCTCAGGTCGCATCGCTGATGTGGAAGACGACGAAGATGTGCGCGAAGCCTGGATTGAGGACCGTGCCTCCGATTTCTTTGGCGGTTCGGTAAGCCATTTTGATCGACTCGATGATAACCGCTGGCTTCAGACGAGTTCGATGATCACGCCGTCCTCGTATCGCGCCGATTTTTTTGCGGATGTCACTGAGCTGAAGACGCAAGGGGCGGTGCTGGAGGCGGTGTTCGAAAACTTCCCGGGGGGAGTTGCGCTTTTCGATGCCAGCCGCAACCTGACCTTGATCAACACCGGCATGAAAGAGCTTTTGGGCATTGATAACGACTTCATGCAATCAGGTCCCACCCTGCATTCCATGATTGCCCGAAACGCGAGCCGGGAAGGGCTGACCGGAGACACGCTGGACGCTGCTGTCAGGAAGACGATCGGCCGTTTTGCGCAAAGTGATGTCGTGATCTATGAACGTACGCTTTCTGACGGAACGGTTCACGAGATCAAGGCGATTTCCCTGCCGGACGGCGGGTTGTTGACCACACTGGACGACATAAGCTTGCGCAAGCAGCAGGAGCAGCGACTGCGTGACAACGCGCGGCGCGCGACAGAGAAAACCGCTGAACTGGAGGAGACCTTTGCGAACATGAAGCAGGGTGTCAGCGTTTTCGACGCGGAAGGCCGTCTGCAAATCTGGAACCAGCGCTATATCGATATTTTCAGCAAGCCGGATGGAGAGGTCCGCCATGGGGTGGCGATCCAAACCTTGCTGCATGCAGAAAAGCTGCGCGGGGACTTTGAAGGCGATGTCGAGGAACATATCGCTCAACTACGCCAACGGCTTGTGGCGGGAGAAACGGTCCGCAGCTATTTCAAGCTCAAGACGGGAATGCTAATCGGTACAATCCATGCGCCGATGCCAGGTGGTGGGTGGATCGGAACCCACGATGAAATCGCGAAGGACGACAAAGACTACAAGGCGTTCCGGCGCTTGCGGCAGACAGACCCGCTGACCAAGCTCGCAGATCAGGCGTACTTGCTTGAAGAAATGGACCTTGCCCTCGACAGTGTGCGGCTAAACGGTGGCTCGTGCGGGGTGATGGTCATATCGGTTGGCTTTGCGCACTATTATGCGCTTGGCGAGTATATGGCGCCTTGTGATCATACCAACCAGGTCATCGCGAGGCGCCTCCGCGAAGCGGTTCGGCCAATGGATCTCGTTGCCCGGTTGGAGGATGGCCGCTTTGCCGTTCTTTTCCCGACCTTGCGAAATGACGATGAGGCTGTTCGAAAAATGGCGGAGCGGATCATGAGTTTGCTCCGCGAACCTGTGTTCGTAGGCGGGCAGAAGATGCTTTTGACTGTCCACTTGGGCCTCGTTCGTCTGACGGAAAACGTGGAAACGTCCGACCAGGCGCTCCAAAAGGCGCAAACCACCGTGGAGTTTGCTGCCGTGAAGGGCCCGGCCTCCCTTGCAGTTGATCTGATCTGATCCGGACCGACCTGGCCGCACCCCGATGCCTAGCGACGAAACGCGAGCGGGACGGTAAAGGCCCAGCGTTTTCGCTGAGCTTCGGGTGGAATTTTTGGAAAGGGACTTGCCCGGCGAACGGTCTCGATTGCGGCCTTGTCCAGGATCGACGAGCCTGAACTTCTTGAGACCCGGATGCGGCTCGCTCTGCCGGAACTGTCCACGGAGAAGCTGACGTGTACATTGCCGCTCAGCCGTTTGCGTTTTGCTGCAGAAGGGTAGCGCAGGGAGCGACGCAGCTTGCGCGCGACCTTGCCCGGGTAATTGGAAACCTTGGCGTTTCCGGCGGCAGAGCCTTTGCCGCTCTGTTTTGCACCGCCCTTTTGCGCCGTTTGATTGCTGTTGCCGCCAGCGCCCGCCTGAGAATTCCGCTTCTTTGGCGCTTTCTTCGCTTTTTTGGGCGTCTTTTGTGCGGTCCTGGTGGGCTTTGGCAAGTCCTGGACCAACGGTTTCGGCCGCAGCTGAGGGACGGGAATGGCGTCGCTTGGTGGGTTCTCCGAGAGCTCAGCCGTTTCCAGAGGCTCTGCCTCCAGAGGTTCAGCCTCCTGCGGCTCAACCTTTTCCGGCTCGACTTCGGATACCTCTGGCTTCAGCACTTCTTCTTGCGGCCGTGGGGAAACAACAGAGGGTTGGGTTGTCTTGACCGCGACCTGTTTGATCTCGACTGGCTTGGAGTTTTCCTGTGTGTTCTGGACAGGGGTCGCGACAATTGGCTGGATCGTTCGAAGCGGTTCCTGAGGTTTCTGCGGCGACGCTTCTTGCGGCTGGGTCTCGGTCGGCTTGAGCGGAACCTCTTCCACGACCTGCGCCTCGATCGGAGCATCCATCGTCTGCTCCGACTGGACGAAAGCGCCGTCTGACCGTGCGTTGACAATGGTCGATGTCAGTGCGGGAGTGACAGGCGCCGCACTGACGGGTTTCGCTTGCGTTTCGACCGGTTCTGCACGTGCTGTCTCGATTTCCCGTGGCTTGACTGCCTGAACCTCTTCGGGCGGTTCCGGTTCGAGCAGTTTCTCGGTGTCGATTTCCTCTGGAGCGGTTTCGCTCATCTCCGAGCCCGCCACGATCATGTCGGCAAATGCCTGACCAACCGTCACCGCAGGAGATTCGGCGCCGCCTGCCATGAGGACTTCATTATCCTCCAGCATGGCCCATGCCGCAAAGGCAATATGAATGCCAAGTGACAGCACGAGCAAGAGCGCAAGCCAACGCCAGCGACGGGGCGGGTGATGGGCCGTGGTCATTGCGTCCTCATGGTGACGACGGTCACCTTTCCTGCGCCTGCAGCCTGGAGCTCGCCAACCAGTCCGATCAGGGCGGTTGCTGCAAGGTCACGGTCGGCAATCAGCCTCACCGGGACGCCGCCTTGCTCTGACGGGGCCTTCTCCTCGACGGCCTCCAGACTTGCTGCGTCCTGGAGAAACGCCTCAACTGTGGTGGGTGAACCCCGGAAATGCAGCGAGCCGTCCTCGCGCGCGACCAAGGCATTGGGCGGCGGCAGCGGGTCGGCATCCTTGCTGTCGATCAGGTCGACAGTCTTGTCCAGGGGCGGCGCAAGCTGGCCCGCAATGAGAAAGAAGATCAGCATCAGGAAGACGATGTTGATCAGGGAAATCGTGTTTTCGCTTTTGCGCTTTATCGGCGCAATCGAAAGCTTCTTCATGAGGTCGGCTCCGCCCTTGAAGGGCATCACGTGGAGGTCTGGTTATTTTGCGACGGTCAGTTTGAGGCCTTCGACCCGGCGGACGAGCTCCATCGCATTGACAAGGTCCTGAGCGCTGGCATCGCCCTTTGGCAACAGCAGCACGCCTTTCGCGCCTTTGGAGGTCAGCTCTTCCAGGATCTGCTGCGCTGTCTCCCAGGAGGCATTGCGTCCATTGATGCGCAGATCTGCACCGGCGAGCGAGAAGACAATGTCAGGCCCTTTGCCAGACGATGTTCCTGCGCTGCCAGGGGGCGCAATTTCAACTTCGCCGAATTTGGTGAAGGTTGAAGTGAGCATGAAGAAGAGCAACAACAGGAAGATCACATCGATCAACGATGTCAAAGACAGCTTTCGCGATCGCGCTTCTGGAAGGTCAATGCGCATGTACAGCCTGTGACGCCATGGAGACCGGGTCGGCGGACTGGAACGCGGCTTCGACCTTGATGTTCTCGGCAACAGGCACGTGCGACAGCAGGATACCGGCACTCAAGGTTTCGATCGCGACGCGTTCGTTGTCGATACGGCTTTCGAAGAACGTGAGAATGAGCGAAACCGGCATGGCGACGGCAAGGCCTGCCGCGGTGGTCAGCAGCGCGACCCAGATGCCGCCGGCGAGCATGGACGGATCGACCGAGTTGCCGGCCGACTGGAGTTGCTGGAAGGCCTCAATCATGCCTAGGACTGTTCCGAAGAGGCCGAGCAGAGGAGCAACCTGTCCAATCGCGTCCAGGGCCTTTAGGCCCCATTGCTGATTGTGCAGGCGTGCGATGGCACGGCGCGAGACCTCTTCCTCTATGGCTGCCTTGTCCAGCTTTGTGGTCAGCGAGAGGCGCATTGCGGTTGCAAGAACTTCCTCGGTTGCCGTCCTTGGCGAGGACAGCATCCGGACAGCTTCCTGCTTCCGGCCACTGCGCCAGAGAGCGACGCAATTGCGCGCGCGCCGGTTTTGACCTACGCCTTCGCGCCAGAATTGGCCGATTTTCATCAGGATGAGAGCGAGGGAAACAACCGAAAGCATCGCGATCAAGGCGACAACCGGCCCGCCGGTCTCAAGAAGGTTCATCACGGGTTGGAGAAGACTGGTCTGGTCCATGAGATTGTTCTCTTACTTGATGAAGGCGATGTCGGTGCGGCTCTTCGTGGCGAGGCTGCTGACGCAGGTGTCGTCCGCGGCCTCTGCAGGCGCTGCAAGATCACAGCGGGCAGCGCCGTTGACCAGAATCTGGCTGATCGCAGGGCATTGGGCTCCGGCAAGTTCGAACTGCCTCACGACCGTCTTTTGCTCGGGCATGGCTCCGAAGTCGAAAGCTGTCATGAGATCCACGAGGCCGTCGGCGTCAAAAAGGACGAACTCATAGGCGACGCCGTCGAGGGCCTTGCCGGTCTTGTTGGCGGCGACGAACGTCAGCATGCAGCCGCTGTCGGTCTGCGCCGCACGGTTGAGCTCGAGTTCGAGGGTGTTTTCTGCAGCCTTGACCATATGCGGTGTGGCAAGTGCATAGAGCAAACCGGCAGCCAGACCCAGATTGGTGCGCTGCCCAAGCTGTCGACCCCAGCCCAGCGTCTTTTGCAGGAAGATACGCATGCAGATAGAAACCTCATTGTGACCTTTGTGCAGCCAGTTCGTCGCTCAAAGCGCTCGGCCGACACACGGCGTCCTCATCATAAACATGATGTTTAAGTTCATGTATTTATGGCTATAAAATATGACAAACGTAGTCAAGTAAATCCTGCGTCTGGAATTGAACGGTCTATGTTGGTTCTGGGGGGCGGCTAAATCGGCTGGCCAGGATTCGCTCGGTCGGCAAAAGCCGTATCCACTGCGAGCCTGCGCGGACGAAAATGCTGTGCTGCAGCAAATGAGCACAGTGTTTCAGTCGTCTAGAACCGACGATCGGACGCATGACCTGCGTCTGTTCGTTGTCGTATTCAAGATATTTGGGAAAGGAGCAAGAGTGGCTCCCCGAGCAGGGCTCGAACCTGCGACAATTCGATTAACAGTCGAATGCTCTACCAACTGAGCTATCGGGGATCACCAACGTGGCAGCGGATCGTGCCCGCTCCGTCGATGGAGATGCGTATAACAAACGCTTTGCCGGTTTGCCAAGCCCCTTGCCAACTTATTTTCATCTGCACACGATTTTGAATGTGGGTAACATGAATAAATCTTTTTATTTCATGTCTTTAGTTCTCTTTTGGAAGCCGAGTTCGGAGGTGATGAACTGGATGTTCAGGCCCAAGACACGGCGATATCGCCGTTGGCGCATCCTTGGTGGGACTGGGCGGTGAGGCATGGCTCCAGGTTCATCGCGAGAATTGCCGAAGAACATCGCCGTTGGCAGACCGCAATTTCTGAAAGGGTCGCGTGATGCTTGTTTAAGGTGGGGCGAGAGGGTAGAGAGAATGGGTCATGGTTTTCCGGGGGGTCTCCAGCCTGCCGGAAATGAAACGGGAATGCGGTACGGCCTTCACATGCGAAGCGCCAAAGCCGCGGCTGCCCCCGCAACTGTGTACGGCAAGGGTTTTTGCGACATACCACTGGACAAGCCGAAAGGCTGGACCGGGAAGGTGCAGAAGCCTGATTGAGCCGTGAGCCAGGAGACCGGCCTGACACCAAACGTTCAAGCGCCGTCGGGTGGACGGCAGGGAGCCCGTGATGACACTGATTTATGCCTGTCGACGTGACAGGTTTCTGCCAGGCCGATTTCCCTCCTACTTCGCTGTGAGGTGCCTATGAGCGCTGACAGCAGCCTGAAGAACGCCATTGCGCCCGGCGGCGCTCTGCCTGCAACGCTTGTGTTCGGCGGTGCGCGGTCGGGCAAGAGCCGGTTCGCGGAGGACCTTGCCGTTAAGAGCGGGCTCAACCGTCTCTATGTGGCGACCAGTCCGATTATGGACGCTGAAATGCATGAGCGTGTCGCCCAGCACCGGGCCCAACGCGGCGAGCACTGGCGCACACTGGAAGAGGAACTGGACCTTCCCGGCGTGCTTGACTGTGAGGCGGGGCCGGAAACGGTGATCCTGATCGACTGTCTGACGCTTTGGCTGAACAACCTGATCTATCGCGAGTGCGATGTTGCGTCGGAAACCGCTCGCCTGGCTGACGCGCTGCGCCATCTCAAGGGGCCATGCGTGCTGGTCTCCAATGAGGTCGGTATGGGCATCGTGCCGGACAATCCCCTGGCCCGGTCATTTCGCGATCTTCAGGGCCGTCTCAACCAGGACATGGCAGCGGTCGCGCGACAAGTGATCTTCGTCGCAGCTGGCCTGCCGCTCATTTTGAAACCCTCTTCTCACGCGGATATAAAGATATGACCACCGGACAAAAAATTCCCGCGACCATCGTCACCGGCTTCCTTGGTGCGGGCAAGACAACGCTTATTCGCAATCTGTTGCAGAATGCGGATGGCCGCCGTATCGCACTGATTGTCAATGAATTCGGCGATATGGGATTTGATGGCTCGCTCATGAATGGCTGTGCCGACCCTGATTGCGCAGCCGAAGAAGTCGTCGAGCTGACCAACGGCTGTATCTGCTGCACGGTGGCGGATGACTTCCTGCCGACCATGGAAATGCTGCTGGAAAGAGACAACCCGCCCGAGCATATCGTCATTGAAACCTCCGGACTTGCCTTGCCGCAGCCGCTTGTACGGGCTTTCTCCTGGCCGAGCGTAAAGACCAGGGTGACCGTGGACGGCGTTGTGACGGTGCTTGACGCGGCTGCTCTTGCTGAAGGACGCATCGCCCTTGATGAGGTGGCGCTGGAAGCCCAGCGCGCGGCCGACGAAGCGCTGGATCATGAAAGCCCGGTTGAGGAACTCTTTCATGATCAACTTGCCTGCGCAGACCTTGTGGTGCTGAACAAGGCTGACTTGGTATCTGAAGAGGCGCTCTTCCAGGTGCAGATAAAGGTCAAGGGCGAGGTGCGCCCGAGCGTTCACATTGTCTCTTCTGAGAAGGGGACATTGCCCATCGAGGT
Organism: Roseibium sp.; assembly: GCF_039982295.1. Classification (GTDB taxonomy): domain Bacteria; phylum Pseudomonadota; class Alphaproteobacteria; order Rhizobiales; family Stappiaceae; genus Roseibium. The sequence continues at coordinate 104,868 of NZ_JBDWYP010000049.1, read as the reverse complement.
CTTGCTTGGCCGCGAGTCGGCTGCCGAAGACGATATGGCCAGTCGACATGAGCATCACCATCACCACCATGATGATGACCACGACCACGACCACGACCACGACCATCATGACCATCATCACGATCACCATCATCATGATGATTTCGAGAGCCACGTCGTGCCGGTCGCGGCCTTTGCCAGCCTGAAGGATGCGGAGGCGAAGGTTTTGGAGGCCATGACGCTTAAGGGCGTCCTTCGGATCAAGGGCGCGGTCGAGATCACTGGCAAGGCAGCTCCAGCCATGGTCCAGGCGGTCGGGCCACGCGTCGAGACCTGGTTCGCTTCAGGCGCAGAGGGTGCGGGTCGTCTTGTGGTGATCGGCCTGAAAGGCCTTGATCTTGAAGCTGTCGGAGACCTTCTCAGCCCGGCTGTTGAGGCGGCATGACAGACAAGACGTTTGAACCTGTCTGCAGGGCCTTGCCAATGCTGAGGCAAGGTCGCTCCGAATCCGTCAAGGCGGATTTTGTGACAGGAACCGCCCGTTCGGGGAGAAATTGTTCCTGATGCATATACTTGCAAGCCAGGCGCGGCGGATTGATGACGGTGGGGACGCGGTCGACCTCGGTCAAACTCCCGCCGATATATTGTTCCTGTCTGCGGCAGACACGGAGCTTGGGTCCTTTGCCAGTGCGCAAGAAGCATTGGGGAAGGATGCCGCCGGTCTGCGCCTTGCCAATGTCATGGCCCTGTCACACCCATATTCCGTGGACCTATACGCTGAGCAGACCGTTCGAGGGTCGAAGATCGTAGCGGTGCGCCTGCTCGGTGGTGTCGAGTACTGGCGCTACGGGGTCGAGCGGCTTGAAGAGGAAGCCCGTGCCTCCGGGACGAAATTGCTCCTGGTTCCCGGCGATGACAAATGGGATGGAGCTCTGGCGAGCCGGTCAACCGTTCCTCTCGAGGATGTTCGCCGGTTCTGGCGTTATTGTGTCGAAGGGGGGAGCGGCAACTATTCAAATGCACTTTTGTTCCTCTCCCATCTGACCGGACGCGATGACGAGCCTGCGCATCCCGTACCACTGCCGCGGGCGGGGATCTATCTTCGGGGAGAGGCCGCGCCGGATATTGAAACACTAAAATCCACATGGCGTGATCCGAAAAGGCCTGTCGCGGCACTTACCTTTTATCGGGCGTTGGTTCAGGGTGCCCAGACCGCGCCGGTCGATGCGCTTGTCGAGGCACTCGACAAGGCAGGCGTGAATGCGCTTCCGATCTTTGTTTCCTCGCTGAAGGAGGCGGAATCCGCTGGTGTTCTGGCAAGTCTGTTTGAGGCAGCGCCGCCGGATGTTGTCCTGAACGCCACCGCCTTTGCCGTTTCCAAAGCGGGCGCACTACACAAGCCCACGCCGCTTGACGCGCCGGGCAAGCCGGTTCTTCAGGTCGTTTTCTCGTCGTCATCCTTCGAGGGCTGGGAAGAAAGCGATCAGGGCCTCTCCATCCGCGATCTTGCGATGCATGTGGTTCTTCCTGAAGTCGATGGACGGCTTTTGACACGCGCGGTGTCTTTCAAGGAGGAGGGTACCTTTGACGAGGCCACGCAATCGACGCCGGTGCGCTTTGTTCCTGTTCCTGATCGAATAGCCTTTGTCGCGGAGCTGACGGCAAATTGGGCTCGTCTTTCCCATGTGCCCCCGGGAGACAAACGAACCGCGCTCATCCTGGCCAACTATCCAAACAAGGACGGTCGGCTTGCCAATGGGGTGGGGCTTGATACTCCTGCTTCCTGTGTCGAACTACTGAAGGCGCTGGGCGCAGCCGGCTATGATGTGGGAGAGGCGCCTGCCACGTCGAAGGACTTGATGAACCTTCTGAGTTCTGGCGTTACAAACGCTCTCGACGGCAGACAGGTGCGTGACCGGTTCCAGTCTCTGTCTCTGGAAGACTACGAGATTGTATTTGCGCGATTGCCTCAGGCTGTTCGGACCTCCGTCAGCGATCGATGGGGGGACGCTGGCGATGACCCTCATGTGGTTGACGGCGCATTTCGACTCGCGCTTCACAGGTTTGGCGATCAGGTGGTCGGGATCCAGCCAGCGCGTGGCTACAACATCGATCCCAAGGAAACCTACCACGATCCCGATCTTGTCCCGCCGCACCACTATTTTGCCTTCTACATTTGGCTGAGACGGCACTTTGGTGCTCATGCTGTGGTCCATATGGGCAAGCACGGAAACCTTGAATGGCTTCCAGGCAAGGCTCTGGCTCTTTCAGAGGCTTGCATGCCCGAAGCGGTACTGGGTCCGGTTCCGAATATCTATCCCTTCATCGTCAATGACCCGGGAGAGGGGGCTCAGGCCAAGCGGCGAACCTCTGCAGTCATTGTCGATCATTTGACGCCGCCACTGACCCGGGCCGAAAGCCATGGCGTCTCTGGTGAACTTGAGACGCTCCTGGACGAATATTATCTCGCAAGTGGCGTTGATCCGCGCCGGTTGAAGGCCCTGACACGCGATATCCTCGATCTGGCGACCCGGCATGGCCTGGACGCCGACATAGGCCTTGATGAGGGAATGGATGAGGCCACGCGGCTGGCGCGATTGGATGCGCATCTGTGCGATCTCAAGGAGCTGCAGATCCGTGATGGTTTGCATGTTCTCGGGCAAAGCCCCGAAGGAGACCTGCTGACAGATCTTCTTGTTGCACTTGCCCGTGTCCCGCGCGGGACAGACACGCGGCAGGAAAGCCTTCAGCGTGCAATTGCGCGAGACCTTGGTCTGAATGATGAAGCAGGCGATGGGCGTTGCTTGTTCGATCCGCTTGATTGTAACTTCTCTGGGCGCTGGGCAGGTGCAAAGCCTGAAATTCTGGCCGGTTTGTCGGAAGATCCTTGGCGGTCCAACGGTGACACGGTGGAACGGATCGAGATTCTGGCGCAAAGGCTCGTCGCCGGAAGCTCGACGGCCCCTGAGGACTGGAAAGCGAGCGCTGCGGTTCTGGACAGCATAAAAGCGGAGCTTCGCCCTGCTGTATCAGGGTCCGGTCCGGCGGAAACCCAAGCTGTCCTGGCAGCGCTGGGCGGCGGTTTTGTTGCCCCTGGCCCCTCTGGTGCTCCCAGCCGCGGGCGGCCCGATGTGCTTCCGACCGGCCGCAACTTCTATTCCGTCGATGTCAGGGCTGTGCCAACGGAGACAGCCTGGCGGCTGGGGCAAACATCGGCATCCCTCGTCGCCGAGCGATACTTTCAGGAGGAGGGCGAGTGGCCAACCTCTCTCGTTCTCACTTGCTGGGGCACGGCAAACATGAGGACGGGTGGTGACGACATCGCGCAGGCACTGGCGCTTATCGGAGTGCGGCCCGTCTGGGAGGCGGCGTCTGGCCGTGTTACAGGCTTTGAAGTCCTGTCTCTTGCCGAGTTACAGCGCCCGCGCATTGATGTGACGCTTCGCGTGTCCGGGTTCTTCCGCGATGCCTTTCCCCACCAGATCGACCTTTTCGACAGCGCGGTGCGTGCGGTTGCCGGGTTGGAGGAACCCAAGGGGTCCAATCCGATTGCAGTACGGGTCGACGAAGACCGCGCCGGATACGAAGCTCAAGGACTGGACGAAGCGGAGGCGCAACGACGCGCCGCTTTCCGTGTTTTTGGTTCGAAGCCGGGGGCCTATGGCGCAGGTTTGCAAGCGCTGATCGATGAGGGGATCTGGGACGAACGAGGCGATTTTGCCGAGAGCTTTCTGACGTGGGGTGGATACGCCTATGGCGGTGGTGCGGATGGTGTGTCGGCGCGGGGCGAGCTGGAAACGCGCCTCTCCGGTGTTGATGCGGTCCTGCACAATCAGGACAACCGCGAGCACGATCTTCTCGACAGTGATGACTACTATCAATTCGAGGGAGGGCTTGCTGCGACCGTCGAGACCTTGAAGGGCGAAGCGCCCAGGGTCTATCATAATGACCACTCGCGGCCTGAGCGGCCAGTGGTGCGGTCGCTCGCAGAAGAAATAGGCCGGGTCGTGCGTGGCCGGGCAGCGAATCCCAAGTGGATCGCCGGTGTCATGCGCCATGGCTACAAGGGCGCGTTCGAGATCGCCGCGACACTGGATTACCTGTTTGCGTTTTCTGCGACGACACGGGCCGTCGGTGATCATCACTTCGATCAGCTTTTCGAAGCTTATATTGAAGCGGATGAGGTCCGCGATTTTCTGGAAGATGCAAACCCTGCTGCCTACAGTGAGATACTTGCTCGCTTTGTAGAGGCATTGCGCCGGGGGCTCTGGACACCGCGCAAGAACAGCACGCATGCTCGCTTGAACGAACTACAGGCGAAACTTCAAGATGATACCGATAGGAGGACGCCGTGAGCGACAAGACAGCAGATCTCAGTGAAGAGGAACTCAACGCGCGGCACGCGGACAAGATGCGCAAGAAAAAGGCCGCGCGCGACAAGATCATGGCGACCAAAACCATCGAGAAGGGGCTTTTGATCGTCCATACAGGCAAGGGAAAGGGCAAGTCGACCGCCGGTTTCGGAATGGTCTTCCGGTCCCTGGGGCATGGTCACAAGGTTGGTGTCGTTCAATTCGTCAAGGGGCGGATCGAGACAGGCGAGCGCATGGCGCTTGAGCGGTTCTCGGACCTTGTCACGATCAAACGCATGGGGGAAGGCTTTACCTGGGAAACACAGGACCGCCAGCGCGATATCGATGCGGCGCGCCAAGCCTGGGACGCAGCCAAGGAGATGATCACAAGCGGGGAATACCGCTTGATCCTTTGCGATGAGCTCAACATCGTGCTTCGGTATGACTATCTGCCGATAGAGGAAGTGGTTGCCTTCCTGCGTGACGAAAAGCCGGAGGATGTACATGTTGTTATCACCGGCCGTAACGCGAAGGACGAACTGATCGACATTGCCGACCTGGTGACTGACATGACCCAGATCAAGCATCCTTTCCGGTCTGGTGTGAAGCCACAGGAAGGTATCGAATTCTAGGCGTTGCGAGGCATAGGAACGGCGCTAAAATGAAGGATCAACAAAAATGAAGCCTTTCGATCAGGGCCTGAGGTCTGCCTCCCGTTCCCATGGGGAGATCGTACGTCGCTATGAGCTGGCGCGTACACTTGTGGAGTTCCTGGCCGCCGTCACCTTCATCGTTGGCAGTATTTTCTTCTTCTACGACAGCCTGATGTTTGCCGGTACGTGGCTGTTCCTGATCGGCTCGATCCTGTTTGCCGTCCGACCCACCATCCGGCTCCTGCTGGAACTGCACCTTGCACGCCTGCCAGTGCCGAAGGAATTCAGACCCTACGGTGCGAGTGCATCCGATGAGGCCGATACGTGACATCTGGTGGAAGCGGGGAGAGAACGCCCGCGTTGATGGTCCAGGGGACCGGCTCCAATGTCGGCAAGAGCCTGATCGTTGCGGGGCTATGCCGTCTGTTCGCCAATCGCGGGCTGAAAGTTCGTCCCTTCAAACCGCAAAACATGTCCAACAACGCAGCGGTCACGGTTGATGGCGGCGAGATCGGGCGGGCCCAGGCCTTGCAGGCAATGGGCTGCCGGGAGCGCTTGAGCGTCCACATGAACCCGGTTCTTTTGAAACCCGAAACAGATACCGGCGCGCAGGTAATCGTACAGGGCAAGCGCTTCGGCACGATGAAAGCTCGCGAATACGGAACGCAGAAAGCGACATTGCTTCCAAAGGTTCTGGAGAGTTTTTCTCAAATTGAATCAGGTTCAGATCTCGTTCTGGTGGAAGGGGCGGGCAGTCCGGCCGAAATCAACCTGCGGACCGGAGACATCGCCAATATGGGCTTCGCCGAGGCTGCGGATCTGCCGGTTGTGCTCTGCGGAGATATCGACCGGGGTGGCGTCATCGCGTCGCTGGTCGGGACGCATTCGGTGCTGGAAACTGATGAGCAGGAGCGCATCAAAGCTTTCTTCGTCAATAGGTTCAGGGGAGATACAAGTCTCTTCACCGAAGGCATGCGCCAGATTGAATCGCGGACGCGATGGAGCAGTCTTGGTGTTGTTCCATGGTTTGCGGATGCCAATAAACTTCCAGCGGAAGATGCGCTTGGTCTGGAAAATGGCGCGGGCAGCGGGCCGGTCAAAATCGTTGTGCCGGTCATTTCCCGAATTGCCAATTTCGATGACCTTGATCCTCTTCGCCTGGAAGAGGGCGTGACACTGGAGTTGATTCAACCCGGAACGCCGCTTCCTGGAGACGCAACGCTGGTTCTCCTCCCGGGCTCGAAATCGACTATCGGTGACCTCGCGTTCTTCCGCGCCCAGGGCTGGGACGTTGATCTGAAAGCACATCACAGGCGCGGCGGGCATATCCTTGGGATCTGCGGTGGCTATCAAATGCTTGGCCGGACAATTGCTGATCCGGAAGGCATTGAGGGCGCCCCGGGCACCGTTGAAGGACTTGGCTATCTTGACGTTGGGACAGTCTTGACGCCCGAGAAATCTCTCCTGGAAGCGGCCGGCAAGCACCTGGCGACCGACGCAGAGGTTTCCGGGTATGAAATTCACATCGGACGGACCTCAGGCCCGGACTGCGGACGCCCCATGCTTCATCTTCGCAAGGAAGCAGGGACGCCAAAGCTCGATGGAGCTGTTTCCGGTGATGGCCGTGTCTGCGGAACCTATCTGCACGGGCTTTTCACGGCGGATGCCTTCCGGCAGGCGTATTTGCGAGGTTTCGGAGCGACGTCCGATCTTGCCTATGATGCGAGCATAGATACCGTACTTGACGATTTGGCCTCTCATCTTGAGGCGTCGATGGATATCGCCAGGATGCTGGAGATCGCGAGGTCTCGCTGATGCCTTGCTATGCCCGTTTCCAGACCAGGAGCTGATTGTTGGCGGGCATGGGGTGATCGGCGGCCAGCTTGAGACCGACCTTCTCGGCCAATTCATTCACTGCCTCGAAGTCGCGGATGCCGCTTTCCGCGTTGCGGTCCCTGAGGCTCTTGTCGAAGGTCTCGTTGCTTGGTGTGGTGAAGGCGCCTTCGTATTTGAAGGGGCCATAGATACAAAGCACGCCGCCGGGTGCGAGGGTTTCTCCGACGCCTTCGAAAAAGGTCTCTACAAGGTCCCATGAGACGATATGCAGGGAATTGGCGCTGTATATCCCATCATAGGCGTCTTCATAATCACTCGCAGACACGGGCCATGGCAAATCGGACATGTCGAGTTCAATCGGCGCAAGCAGGTTTGCAAGCTCTGCGTCCGCCTGAACGATTCTCTGGTCAATCGCGGGGAGGTGCTCGTCGAGATCACTCGGTCGCCAATCCAGATGTGGCAGGTTCTCGGCAAAGAAGACCGCATGCTGACCGGTCCCGCTGGCGATCTCCAGGACACGGGTCGCTTCAGAAAAAGCGTCTTTGAGTTTTTCGAGGATTGGTCGTTTGTTGTTTTCGGCAGCCGCTGAGAAGGGAAGCATATCTCGTCTCTGTTCTGGAACTGGGCCGCAGTTTTGACGATTTAGAGCCAGAATGCCAGTAGCAGAACGATTAAAGCCTGAAGCGCACATGCGCTCGCCAAAATCTTCAAGGCGGCGTTGATGTCGTCAGCTGTCGCATTTTTCCGACCCGAGCTGTTCATATAGGGGTCGTTGACCGTGTAGCCTGGATATGTTCTGGGACCGGCGAGCGCGACGCCCAGCGCACCTGCCATGGCGGCTTCCGGCCAGCCTGCATTGGGCGATCGATGTTTGCTTGCGTCTCTTCGAATCGCCCTGAAAGCAGCGCGTGGAGATCCTCCGGCCCATAACGCACTTAAGGTGAAAAGCAGACCGGAGAGTCGGGAAGCAGGAAGATTGATCAGGTCATCGAAACGCGCGGAGGCCCAGCCAAAGTCGCGGTATTTGTCGGTCTTGTGGCCGATCATGCTGTCTGCCGTGTTGACGGCCTTGTAGGCGATCAGCCCCGGCAATCCGAGCAAGGCGAACCAGAAGACCGGTGCGACCACACCATCAGAGAAGTTTTCGGCGCAAGATTCGATGGCTGCTCGTGATACGCCCGCTTCATCCAGCTGCTGCGGGTCACGGCCGACAATCATTGCCACCGCCCTGCGCCCGCCTTCAAGGCCGTCGGACTGAAGCCCGTCCCGGACAGCGGCAACATGCTGGTAAAGGCTCTTTTGCGCGATCAGGATGGCAGCGACGAGAATCACCACGATCTCGCCAAAAGGTACAAGGTTCGCAATCCAGTGAATGGCAATGCCCATCGCAACACTAGCCAGAACAAGAAGGAGGAGGGTCAGAATGCCCCCGGCCTTCCTTTGGCGGTCGGAAAAGTCGGGATTGTTGAACCGGCTTTCCAGTGCGGCGATGCCCCGGCCGATGAAAACCACCGGATGGGACACGCGCCGCCAGAGTATGTCTGGATCGCCAAGGACAGCGTCCAGCAGAATGGCAACGAACAACAAGAACAGGGCGTCCGAGTAAAACAGCATCCATTGGCTTTAGAGCGCCTTTTGTGCCTCGGCAAGGGCTCGAGCCAGACGCTTCAAACCTTCGGCTGAACCGGGAAGGCCGAAACGGATCCAGGTTGGCGCATAGTCGAAGACCCTCGTCCAGATATGCTGACGGGCAAGCGCGTCATGCAATTTATGTGCATCGCGATGGCCGGCCAAGGCGTAAAGTGGGGTGCCGCCGAAAACGCCGAGACCGTTCTCGCCAAGGCAAATGGTCAGATCCGCCATCTCATCGGCAAGCTGACGGACCATGGTCTGTTGCCAGTCCTTGTCGCTCAGGGCCGCTCGTCCGATCTCCAGCGCAGGGCCGCTCACCGCCCAGCTGTCGAGGCGCTCACTCATCTGACGTGCAAGGGCAGGGCGTGCCGCCATAAAGCCTAGGCGCAGACCTGCAAGGCCGAAGAATTTTCCGAACGAACGCAGCACGATGACGTTTTCGTCGGTGATGTGCGGAAGGAGGCTTGAGCCTGGCATCACATCTGCAAAGGCTTCGTCAAGCACCAGTACGCCGCCTCTCTCCGTCAGCTCGCGTGCGATGGCAAGAAGGCTTTGTGGGTCCGTCAGGCGTCCATCGGGATTGTTCGGGTTGACGATGACTGCGATCGTGGCGCGGTCGGGCAGGGCGTGGGGCGTGCTGACTTCTTCAAGCGTTCTGCCTGCGCGGGTGAAGGCCGATGCATGGCTTGTGTAGGTCGGACCGCATAGTGCGACCGGACCGTCTGGCAAAAGGTAGGGGATCTGAGAAATCAGGATCTGTGTGCCTGGGCCGGCGACAAGCGCAAGGCTTTCAGTGCAGTCGTAGGCTCTGCGGGCAGCGCCAATCAGGTGATCGAGGCTGGCTTGACCCGGCAGGTTCCGCCATGCGGATTCTGAAACGCTGGCTTCGAGAGGGTAAGCGTGGGGATTGATGCCGGTCGACAGGTCGAGCCAGTCGCTCTCGGCGCCGCCGAACCGCTCGATCGCCGAGCTAAGATCCCCCCCATGCAACATGTTACCTGCCCTCGTTCTTGTTTCTTCCAAGACTCTTAGGCGATTTGGAACGTGTGCGTACAGCTATCTTCCGGCACAACATCAAGATGAAGCGGCATTGGGCCATGGACGCGACGCAAATCGCGTTGTGGGGGAGACCAAAATCAAGAGCGTCAAATTGTCGTTTGTGAATTTTGGAGAAGATGGAGGCCTCTGCCGGAATCGAACCGGCGTACACGGATTTGCAATCCGCTGCGTCACCACTCCGCCAAGAGGCCATCCTGTCGCTTCGCAGGGCGAAGTCTTTGAAAATCGACGCGTGGTGAAGCGCCGACCGATGGCCGTGGTGATTAGCAGAGGCTTTGGGAAACCTCAACGGTTCTTTTGCAGTAAAATGACAGGGGTGTGGATGATGTCATGGGCCTGGACCGGCCAATGAGCGGGGAAGGGCGCAATCAAGCGCTTGTCAGTGCGGGTCTCACTCGCTAATGAACCAAGGGATGAGAGGCTGCTACCGAGGAAGAGGGTCGAGATGACTGACTTTGCACAGTCCCGCCGCAAAATGGTGGACAACCAGCTGCGTACCAATGATGTGACGGATCATCGGATCCTGGACGCCATGGAGTGGGTGCCGCGCGAGAAGTTCGTGCCCGTCTCCAAACAGCCGGTGGCCTATATCGATGAAGAGCTTCCAGTCAACGCCGCGGGAACACGCTTTCTTATGAAGCCACATATTTTCGGCAAGTTGATCCAGCTTGCGGAAATTCGGGCGAATGACGTTGTTCTGGTGATTGGCACCGGCTCCGGATACAGCGCTGCTGCGCTCTCCCGTCTGGCAGCCTCCGTCGTCGCGGTGGAAGAAGATGCTGATTTGTCTGCGAGTGCCTCAGAGATGCTGGTGGATCTCGGTATAGAGAATGCTGCTGTTGTCGACGGCAAGTTGGTAGAGGGCTGCGCTTCGGAAGGCCCATACGATGCGATTGTCATCGATGGCGCGGTCGAAGAACTGCCGGCCGAGCTGCTCAAACAACTGAAAAGCGATGGGCGCCTCGCGGTGATCGAGGGGCTGGGCGGGGCCGCGGCCGCGCGTATCTATCAGAATTCAGATGGTGTTGCGGCATCACGCTTTGGTTTCAATGCCTCAACGGCACTCTTGCCCGGCTTCGAAAAAGAACGCGAATTCGTTTTCTGATCGTTCGCGGCAATGCCTGTTCTGTCAAAGCCTCTGGAGTGACAGAGCTCCGCGGCTTTATCCCTAACGAAGACGGTCCCTTTTGACCGCCTTTGTCCAATTTCGTGAGAACGTCCTTCCGTTTCAGCCGCTGACTGGGTATCGGCACTTTGCTGGCTGATTGTTGCTCTCCTGCAGCAGTCCTTATTTTTTTATGAATCAGCGATCTCGCGCTTGCGTGAAAATACTGGTCAGTTTACTCAAGCTGGACAATAGTATGGCCTTGGCCCAAAGGAGCATCGGTTGGTTATGCGTAAAACGATGAAAACTGCGCTTGTCACTCTCTTCGCAGTGGGCGTGGTGACTTCCTCGGAAGCTGAAACCATCAAGGAAGCCCTGGCTCTCGCTTATGCCAACAATCCTACTCTGAATGCGGCGCGCGCTGAATTGCGCGGTGTCGACGAAAATGTTCCGCAGGCGCTTGCTGGTTGGCGTCCCACGGTCTCTGCGGAAGCTGATGTCGGTTCAATCCGCAGCCACACCGGCGGATCACAGTTTTACCGCAACAACGCCTCCATCTCGCTGGCTATCAGCCAGACTGTGTTTCGCGGCTTCAGGACGGTCAATTCGACACGCCAGGCCGAGGCGATTGTACGGGCGCAGCGCGAGAGCCTGAGTTCAACTGAACAGGACGTGCTTCTGGCAGCTGCACAGGCTTATGTGGACGTGATCCGGGATACGGCACTCGTTTCTCTTCAACGCAGTGACTTGCAGTTCTTGAGCGAACAGGTTCGTGCCGCCAATGACCGCTTCGAAGTGGGTGAGGGAACCCGTACGGATGTTTCCCAGGCGGATGCGCGCCGCGCTGAAGCCCAGGCGAACCTCAACACGGCACTGGCCAACTTGAACACAAGCCGGGCGATCTATCGTCAGATCGTCGGTTTGGAGGCCAAGAACCTTTCTGCCGACACCAAAATCAGTATGCTGGTTCCCAAGTCCATCGACGAAGCACTGCGGATCAGTGAAGACAATCAACCGTTGATCCAGCAGGCCCAGCATCTGGTTGACGCTGCGATCTTCGCCACCAAGGCGATCGAAGGTGAGTTGCTGCCGACCGTGTCCGTTGACGGAAGTGTCAGCAGGAGCTGGAATCCTTCGGATTCTGTTGCGACCCAGAATGCTGCATCCGTTTTTGGCCGGGTCAGCATTCCGATCTATCAGGCCGGCTCCGTTAGCTCACGAGTTCGCCAATCCAAGGAAGAGCTCAGCCAGACCCGTTTGCAACTCGATGTGACCCGTGACCAGGTTCGAGCCAATGTGATTTCTGCCTGGGGCGTCTATCAGGCGGCGGAAGCGTCGATCAGTGCGGCCCGTGCGGCGGTTGAAGCACAGCAGCTTGCCCTTGAAGGTGTTATCGAAGAGCAACGTGTCGGACAGCGCACGACGCTGGATGTGCTTGATGCACAACGTGAACTCGTCAACCAACGCGTGAATTTGGTGACTGCACAGCGCAACCGAATCGTTGGCGGTTATCAGCTTGTCTCATCAATCGGACGTCTCGATGCTGACACGCTGAACCTGTCCATTGCGCGGTACAAGCCGAAAGAGCATTACACGGCTGTTCGAGACAAGTGGTTCGGTTTGCGTACGCCGGATGGCCGCTAAGACGCGATTCTGTTCTTTTTTCAATGTATACAATACTTTAGGGAAGTATTCACGCTGCCGTCAGGGATATCTGACGGTGGCGGCTTTTGTTTAGACTTCTCAGCTAGAACCAGCTTACAGGGGATAAGGCGAAGACAGTTGGCCGCTTCGCTTTTCGCTTGCCCTTTGGCCCCACTATAATTTCGGTTAACGAATCGTTCAGTTTTGCGGCGGGCGATTCGGTAGCGTAGCCGATCAGTACTGGGGGTTTATATGGCGCAGGCGAGTCAGGCTGAAGAGCCGTCGATGGAGGAAATCCTCGCGTCGATCCGCCGGATCATATCCGACGAAGATACCCAGGCCAAAGATGGCGATGCAGGCGCGGATGCGTCTGAAGATAACCCAGTTGAAATCGAGGCGGCTGACGATATGGGTGACTCTGCAGAGATGAACCAGGACGACCTGGACAAGCTCTTTGACATGGATGATGACGACGACGTTGCTGAACCCGAATCCGAGGCAGCGGCGGATGATGACATGGCGGCTGCCATGGCCGAGGTCGCTGCCGAGGAGGAGGTCGAAGAGGACGACGACATCCTTGAGCTGACCGAGGAGCTGGAGCTTTCCGAAGACGACATGGCGGTCGCTGAGGAGCCGATGGAGCTTGTCGGCGGGATGCCTGATGATCTGGAAGCGGAGGGCAGTGATGTTGCCTTCGTCGAAGAGAGCGAGGAACCAGCCGTCAGCATGAGTGCGCTGATGGCGGCGGCCGCGCCGAAGCCGGCGCCCAAGTCAACGATCGAGACGGCACCGGTTCCCGATGAAGACCTTCCCGAAGTGGCAGACGATGCACCGCTGACATCAGACATGACCGGTGAAGCAGTCAACGCTGCCTTCGACAATCTCTCGAACCTCTTTGTCGGTGGTCAGGCACAGACCGTGGAGGAACTCATTCGCGAGATGTTGAGGCCGATGCTGAAGGCGTGGCTTGATCAGAACCTTCCCGGAATGGTCGAACAGATGATCAAGAAGGAAATCGAGCGGGTCACCCGTCGGCGTTAGGAGGCAGCTTGAGACGGCAGTTCCTGAAGCCGTCTTGAGCAATCTGACTGCAGAGGTGGTGCCATTCGCATCCCTTACATCCTCCGCGAATGGCACCATTTGCAAAGGCCCGGCGCAATCTCGCCAGATCAACACTATCCCACCTGATTTCCTCTCCAGCCGAGATTTCGTGCCCAAGTACGCGGCCAATTTCGCGACGCGCCAGAAGGTCTCGTCCACGCACACTGTCGTTGTGGCAATGACAGGTCTTCTCAGCCAGCATTGGCTGGCAAATGTCGTCCGGGCCTTCAACGAGCATGATCGGTTCGCCTTTGTTCAGGCGCCGGATCATCTTTGAATAGTTGCTGACGAAGGCAGGCGTGTAGCCCTTACCCAGGTAAGTCAGCATGCAAAGTAGATGGTGAGCACGTAAGGAAACCGGCATTCCGGCCTTATGGCAGGGATCTGCAGTGCGCCCAAGTTTTTCCTGTCCACCTTTGGTCGGGGGCGCTCAGGGCCATGGCGCGACATCTAATCGTGGTCTAAGCAGTTGACTTGACCTGCCGCATCCGATTTACACGGCGGATATCACGAAAGACTCCCGAGATCTCCTTATGCTTGACAAGAATTACGAAGCGGCAAGCGTCGAACCGCGGATTTATGAAACCTGGGAAAATGCCGGAGCCTTCAAGGCCGGCGCCGGTGCCAAGGAAGGTGCGGATGCTTTCACGATCGTAATTCCGCCGCCGAATGTGACCGGCTCCCTGCATATGGGCCACGCGCTCAACAACACGCTTCAGGACATTCTCGTCCGCTGGAAGCGCATGCAGGGCTTTGACGTTCTCTGGCAGCCGGGCACCGACCACGCGGGCATTGCGACCCAGATGGTTGTCGAGCGCGAGCTGGCCGAACATCAGCAGCCGGGACGCCGCGAAATGGGCCGCGAAGCCTTTGTCGAGCGGGTCTGGGAACAAAAGCGCAATTCGGAAGGCACGATCCTCGGTCAGCTGAAGCGCCTTGGCGCGTCCTGCGACTGGAGCCGCACCGAGTTCACCATGTCGGAGAACCTGTCGGCCGCCGTCTTGAAGGTCTTTGTCGACCTCTACAATGAGGGCCTGATCTACAAGTCCAAGCGTCTGGTCAACTGGGATCCGAAGTTCGAGACCGCGATCTCCGATCTGGAAGTCGAGAACATCGAAACCGACGGCCACATGTGGCACTTCAAATACCCGCTGGCCGGCGGCGAAACCTACGAATATGTCGAGAAGGATGAAGACGGCAACGTCAGCCTTCGTGAGACGCGCGACTATATCTCCATCGCGACGACCCGTCCGGAAACCATGCTGGGCGATGGCGCTGTTGCCGTTCATCCAGATGATGAGCGCTACAAGCCGATTGTCGGCAAGCTCTGCGAAATCCCGGTCGGCCCGAAAGAGCATCGGCGTCTGATTCCGATCATCACCGATGAGTATCCGGACCCGGATTTCGGCTCCGGCGCGGTGAAGATCACCGGCGCGCATGACTTCAACGACTATCAGGTCGCGCTTCGGGGCAAGATCCCCATGTACCGTCTGATGGACACCAAGGGTGCCATGCGTTCCGACGGTGCGCCCTATGACGAAGAGGCCAAGAAGGCCCAGGCCATCATCGATGGCGCCGAGATGTCGATCAACGAGATCGATCTGATCAACATTGTTCCTGATGATCTGCGCGGGCTTGATCGCTTCGAGGCACGTAAGCGCGTCATCGATCAGATCACGGCAGAGGGCCTTGCGGTCATGGTCGCAAGTGACCATCCGGAAGTCGCCTGGATGAAGGGCAAGGCTCCCGAGTGGAAGCTCGACGGCAAGGCGGTCATTCAAAAGCTCGGTGAAGACGAGGAGGGTCCTGAGACCCTGCCGATGGTCGAATCCAAGAAGATCATGCAGCCTTTCGGTGACCGCTCCAAGGTCGTCATCGAACCGATGCTGACGGACCAGTGGTTTGTCGACGCCAAGACCCTGGCAGCACCTGCTCTCAAGGCGGTTCAGGACGGCGACACCAAGTTCGTTCCAGGCAACTGGGACAAGACCTATTACAACTGGCTGAATGACATTCAACCCTGGTGTATCTCCCGCCAGCTCTGGTGGGGTCACCAGATCCCGGTCTGGTATGGTCCAAAGCCTGACGAGACATATGACGATGGATTCTCGCCAAACGAGACCGTTGAATTTTGTGCCAGTTCGGAAGAAGAAGCCGTTTTACAGGCTCAAGAGTTTTATAAGAGTACGCTTGGCTATCAGGTACGTGTTCATCTGCGAAATGATGATAATGCCATAACCGAGTTCCAAAGGCAGAAAGGTATCGATCCGGCGGCGCGGGGTAATAGTTATTCTTGGTCTGGAGATCGAGTTACTGAAGTGCAACTAAGACGCGATCCCGATGTTCTCGACACCTGGTTCTCGTCTGCGCTTTGGCCGTTCTCGACCCTTGGCTGGCCGAACAAGACGCCGGAGCTTGAGCGCTACTACAAGACCGACGTTCTGATCACCGGTTTCGACATCATCTTCTTCTGGGTCGCCCGCATGATGATGCAGGGCATTCACTTCATGGACGAAGTGCCGTTCCACACCGTCTACATCAATTCGATCGTGGTCGATAAGAACGGGAAGAAGATGTCGAAGTCGCTCGGCAACGTTCTCGATCCGCTTGACCTCATCGCGCAATTTGGCGCTGATGCGACCCGTTTCGCTTTGGCCAGCCAGGAAGTGCAGGGACGGCGCACGCTGCGCATGTCCGATCAGGCGGCTGAAGGCGGTCAGCGCTTTGCAACCAAGCTGTGGAACGCCGCACGCTTTGCCGAGATGAACGGCTGTGCCCGCGTGGAGGGTTTCGACCCGGCATCCACAACGCTGACGCTGAACCGCTGGATTGCGACGGAAACCGGACGCTGCATCACCGAAGTGACCAAGGCGCTTGAAGACTACCGCTTCAACGACGCTTCCAGCGCTGTTTATCGCTTCGTCTGGAATTCCTTCTGCGACTGGTTCCTCGAACTGGCGAAACCGGTCTTCAACGGCGACGATGAGGCAGCCAAGGCAGAAACCCGGGCAACCGCTGCCTGGGCGATCGACGAGATCCTGAAGGTGTTGCACCCGTTCATGCCGTTCCTGACCGAAGAGCTTTGGGAACGTCTCGGTGATGAGGGTGTCAAGGCAGACGGAATGTTGATGCTTTCCGAGTGGCCTGCACCTCAGGTTGCTGACGAGGCCGCTGCTGACGAGATCAACTGGCTGGTTGGCCTGATTTCCGAGATTCGCTCGGTTCGTGCGGAGATGAATATTCCCGCGGGCGCCAAGGTTCAGCTTGTTGTTGTTGGTGCGAACGACCAGACAACCGGCCGCGTCGGTACACATGAGTCTGCGATACAGCGGCTGGCGCGCGCGGAAACCATCGAGATGGCCAACACTGCTCCTGCTGGCTCTGCCCAGATCATTGTCGGTGAGGCGACCATCTGTATTCCGCTTGCTGGCGTCATCGACCTTGCGGCTGAAAAAGCCCGCCTGACCAAGGATGCAGGCAAGCTTGAGGGCGAGATCACCAAGATCGAGAAGAAGCTTGGTAATCCGGGCTTCCTTGCCAAGGCTCCGCAGGACGTCGTCGATGGCGAAAAGGAAAAAGTGAGCGAAGCCAAGGCCAAGCTTGAGAAGGTTCAAGTTGCGCTCGGTCGGCTGGCAGAAATCGGCTGATTTTCATCATGGGAAAGCCCGGAAAAGAGTCTTGTCTTTTCCGGGCCTTATTCCGATGCTAGCTCGCCCTTCACAGAGCAAGGGAACAGGCAACAGGATATGATGCGGCAGATCATGAAAAGCATGGCAGGTGGATTCAGGAATAGCGGGTTTCGCCACGCGAGGGTCCTGAAAGGTCTGGTCTTTGCACTGCCTTGCCTGTGCAGTGTGGTGCCGGCCCACGCTGAAAAGATTGAAAATCCTGTCGCCGTCTTTTCAGGTCTCGACAAGATCACCGGCCGGATCATCTCCTTCGATGTCTATATTGGCGAGACGGTGCAATTCGGTGCATTGCAAGTGACGCCGAGGGTTTGCCACACAAGGCCCACCACGGAAACGCCGCTGACGACTTCCTTTGTTCAGGTTGACGAGATCACGCTCAACAATGAGGTCCGGCGGATCTTTTCGGGCTGGATGTATGCCGCGAGCCCCGGGCTCCATGCCGTGGAACATGCGGTCTATGATGTCTGGCTGACTGATTGCAAGCTGAGCTCCAACGTTCCGCCACCTGAAGGATATTCGGGCCCACCGGTTCAGCAAGGTGTTGCTGAAGGCGAGGACCCACTGGCTGGTCCTGACGATGGCGTCAACAGCGGCCCTGTCCCGCCACGTCCCAAGCCCTTCTGATCTGGCTTTTGATATCGACGCCCGTTTCCTCTGATGGGCTTGATCAACGGTGCCCTTGAGGCACTCGATCACAAGTCCGGTCCTTAAGCGTCTGGCAAGTACACCCACTTGCCCGCAGACAAGGACCGGTCATGAAAATCGTCACCTACAAAAAGACGGCCCCTCATTTCGACACTGTGATGGCCCTGATTCAGGTTCGCTTGAAGGCTCGGTTGGCAGGCTGCCTCGACTTGTGCAGTCCCACGCAGACGCCGCTCCTGAAGCAGGTAGACTTCAGCGAGTTTTTGTGCCGTGCGGAGAACCCGGTCGATTTCAACTTTTTGAGTTTTGGTTTCAAGAAGAGCAAGGATCCGGCAAATCTCTATCCGCTGCGTTATATCCGCGGTGTGACGACCAACATGCAGCAGTTTTACGTGGGGTCGGATTCCAAGAACGAGGACACGGGATCCCAGCAAGAACTCAAGCTCGATCAGATCAAGAAGATCGAAAAGATCACGACGTTTTTTGCGTCTCCAAAGGAAGCGCAAGGAACCACACAGGACCGCTATAAGCGGCGTATCATTGCCTTTATCATCACCTATACGGGGGTAGATGATCAGAGCCATGAGCAGCTGATCTGTTCGCCCAGTAGCGAATTCTATACGATTGGCGAAAAGCATCCCGATGCAATTCAGGCAAATTGCCTCGATTATCTGAAAACTTACGCCAAGAACAATCCCGCCTACTGTATCGCTTACGTGGAAAATGCCGGTGGTCTGAATTTCTATCCGGACCCGAATGTGCCCACCAAGCGGATCCAGATCACCAATATCGCTTATGATGCGGTCAATGGTGCCAGCAAGGACTACATTGCCAATCTGGCGCTGATCTCAACCGTGCCGATAGATCCTGCCGAATTGGTGCCGCCGGCGGTGGAGACGGTGACTTTCCAGATACCGTTCCGCAAAAACACCACTGGCAATGAGATCAAGCTGGACTCGGAAAGCAGTGCCTCATCGAGTTATCGAAGCGTGGTTGCGACGCAGAAGACCCATAACTTCTCGATCGGCATTCCCAACATAAGCGTAAAGGTGCCCGGCGGCCCGAGCGTCGCGATCGGAAAGATCGCGGGTTACACCTATGGCTCCTCACACGGGAAGACGGTCGAGGAAAACACAGGAAGCGGATCAACCTCCAAGGTGTCTCAGACGATCCCGGCGGATGCCTATGTCCTGGAGGACTTCCAGCATTCGAAGGATTTTGAGGCGACCGCGAAAATCCAGATGTTCAACGCGGCGTCCAAGGAAGTCATGGAAGTGTCGGTTCCAACCAACGTACCCTGCTTCAGTGTGGCTGATGATGACGCGCTGGCTGATGCTATCGTGGAGTCAATCTAGACTGTGCCAACGACCTGGCCCGCCGTGCTGACGGTCGGCGAGGGAGCTTCCTGGAGAATGGTCAGGATGTCTTCTCCACGGGTTTCGGGGGCAAGGGCGAAGAAGTCGCCATCAAGCTGGAGGGCCTTGGCCAGCTCCACGTTGTAGATGTCGCGTGACACCTCAATGGTTCCGAAGCGTGACAGGTGGTCGGTGACGAACTGGGTATCCAGAAGGTGAAAACCGCCTGCGATCATGCGGGCAACCAGATGCGTCAGGCACACTTTGGAAGCATCGGTCTCGCGGGTGAACATGCTTTCTCCGAAGAAGGCGCCGTTCAGACTGACGCCATATAGCCCGCCGACAAGCCGGTTGCCTTGCCAGGCCTCCACGGTCTGGCAATGGCCCATGTCAAAGAGTTCACCATAGAGACGGCGAATCTCCTTGTTGATCCAAGTCTTTGGGCGATCTGGAACGGACGCGGCACAACAGTCGATCACGGCTTCGAAGTCCGTGCTTATCCGGATCTCGAAGATATCTGAGCGCACGGTGCGCTTAAGCCGTTTGGGGATATGAAAACTGTCGAGGGGCAACATGCCCCGGCGTTCTGGCTCTAGCCAGAACAGGCCAGCGTCTTCTGCTGATTCCGCCATTGGAAAAAGGCCGCAGGCATAGGCTTTCAGCAAAACCTGCGGCGTTATTTCCATGATGATGTCGTCGCTGTGCTCTGCCATGCGGCACTTGCCGAGGGTTAGCTCGTCTTCTGCTCCAGGTATTGTTCCAGCCAATGAATATCATATTGACCGTTAGCAATATCCTGATTGTCCACGAGATCGCGGAACAGCGGAATGGTGGACTTGATCTCGTCAACGACAAACTCGTCCAGGCAGCGGCGCAGACGCATCATGCATTCGACGCGATTGCGGCCATGAACGATGAGCTTTCCGATCAGACTGTCGTAGTATGGCGGGATCTTGTAGCCCTGATACACACCGCTATCCACGCGCACGCCGAGACCGCCGGGCGTATGGTAGTAGGTGATCGTGCCGGGTGACGGCATGAAGGTCTGAGGATCTTCCGCGTTGATGCGGCACTCGATGGCATGGCCTTCGAAACGGATGTCGTCCTGGGTCATGTCTAGAGAGCCGCCAGCTGCGATCCGGATCTGCTCGTTGACCAGATCGATGCCGGTGATCATTTCGGTGACCGGATGCTCGACCTGAAGGCGCGTGTTCATCTCGATGAAATAGAACTTGCCGTTCTCATAGAGGAACTCGACGGTGCCGACGCCGCGGTACTTCAGCTTGCGCATGGCGGCAGCGACAATCTCACCGATTTCGGAACGCTGTTCCTCGTTGAGAGAGGGCGATGGAGCCTCCTCAAGCACCTTCTGGTGACGGCGCTGAAGCGAGCAGTCGCGTTCGCCCAAATGGACCGCATTGCCCTTGCCATCGCCGAGTACCTGAATCTCGATATGACGGGGCTTACCGAGATACTTCTCCATGTAGAGCGCATCGTCGCCAAATGCGGCCTTGGCCTCGGCACGAGCTGTAGACAAGGCCTCGTCGAGATCTGCCGCAGTCTTGGCAACCTTCATACCGCGGCCGCCGCCGCCGGAAGCCGCCTTGACCAGAACTGGGAAGCCAATCTCGCTTGCAATAGCGTGAGCATCGTCCTGCGGTGTGACCGCTCCGTCTGATCCAGGAACCACGGGAATGCCGAGGTCCTTGGCCGTCTGTTTAGCCTGAATCTTGTCGCCCATGATCTTGATGTGATCAGAGGTCGGGCCAATGAAGACGATGTTGTGCGCTTCCAGGATCTCGGCGAAACGTGCGTTTTCCGACAGGAAACCGTAGCCCGGATGGACCGCGTCTGCGCCTGTGATTTCGCAGGCAGCGAGAAGCTGCGGGATATTCAGGTAGCTGTCGCGGGCCGCGGGAGGGCCGATGCAGACACTCTCGTCGGCGAGACGCACATGCATGGCGTCCGCGTCTGCCGTCGAATGAACCGCAACCGTGGAAATTCCGAGTTCCTTGCAGGCACGCAGGATGCGCAAGGCAATTTCACCGCGGTTGGCAATGAGGATCTTTGAGAACATGCCGAGGCGGTCCTTATTCGACGATGATGAGCGGTTCGCCGAACTCGACGGGCTGGGCGTCGGACACGAGGATTTCCTTGACCGTGCCGGACTTGGTAGCCGGAATGTGGTTCATGGTCTTCATCGCTTCGATGATCAGAACTGTCTGACCCTCAGAAACCTTGTCGCCGACTTGAACATATGCACGTGCGCCTGGTTCCGGGGAAAGATAGGCGGTGCCGACCATAGGCGAGGCGAGGGTGCCGGGATGTGGCCCACTTGCTGCTGGTGCCACGGGAGCGGCAGGCGCTGCTGGAGCCGGCGCAGGTGCAGCAGCGGGAGCTGCGACGGTCACCGGAGCGTCGAAATGGATCTGGCGGGCAACGCGAACGCGGAAGTCCGACTGCTCCAACTCGATCTCGCTCAGGTTCGTTTCGTCCAGAAGGACGGCGAGGTCGCGGATCAGGTCCGTGTCAAACTTCTTGTTATCTTTCGACATGTGTCAGGACTTTCGTATTCGAGCTTTCAAAACCAGGCTACATGAGGCGTGCTGGGAGGTTGCACTCATGGCGAGGAAAAGGCGAGGGGACGGATCAAGCGCATAGGCCTTTGTCCGTCCCCGGTCAGCTTTCTTTTGTGACGCTGCCTGATCTTCCGGCGGCCGAGCCGACCACAGGCGATCAAACAACAAGATCTTTTGACTACATTCAAGAACGCAGTCTTCCTGACCTTATAGGCATTGATTATGGCGAGGAAAAGCCCCGATTGCTCATGCCGTTAATCGAATTCGACAGATCAACAGGTGGTTTCACCACAATTGCGCATGGAAGAGATCTTGCTCTTGAGCTGATCATAGCCAACAGCGCCCATTACGACTTCCTCGCCAATAACATAGGACGGGGTGCCCGTGAGGCCGAGGCGGTTTGCCAGCGAATAGACTTCCTCGATGGTCTGGCCAGCTTCATCAGAGACCAAGACAGCTCCGAGTTCCTCTTCCGAGATACCGATGTCAGTTGCTGCCTTGAGGGCGCTGGCGCGATTCGCCTGGCCACGCTGAAGTAGCAGGGCTTCATGGAACTCGGAGTATTTATCAGGTGCAACCGAGTTGACGGCGACTGCGACCTGTGCCGCCTCGACGGAGCCTTGACCAAGGACGGGAAATTCCTTCAGGACAATCTTCAGGTTATCGTCTTCTTCCATCAAGCGGACCATGTCGCCATAGGCGCGCTTGCAGTAGCCGCAATTGTAGTCAAAGAACTCGACAAGGGTGACGTCACCGTCAGGATTGCCAAGAACCACTTGCCGCGCGGAGTTGAACAGAACGTCAGCGCTTTCTGAAACGGCCTGTAGTCTGGCCTGTTCAGCGGCGGCTTTTTCACGGCGATCCAGTTCCTCAAGCGCTTCCCGGATGACTTCCGGGTTTTCGATGAGATACTCGCGCACGATTTTCTCAACGCCAGAGCGGTTTAGATCCTGTGCGTTTGCTGGAGCAGGGATAAGGGCGGTTGTCAGCGCACAGGCACTGACGGCCGCGGCGAGAACAAGGTGTCGGCTGGCGCGGGAAGCGCGCTGCACTGCTGCAGAAAGAGCGAACATGAAGAACTCCTGAGCCGCTTTGCGTCGCGGCGTGTTTGTCGGGCAAGGCATAGGGCGAAAGGGCGCCTATCGCCGTTTCAGTTGAGGCGGTTTGTAGGAGACAATATCATCTGCCTGAAGCCATGCGGGTGTCCCGCGCTTCAAATTCTTTTGAGCACGGGCCGCGTAGCGCTTTGCCGCACCGAAATCTCCAGCGACCATAAGCCCCTTCGCGGTCGCGAGATCTGCTTGCGGACGCTCGCCCTGACGGGCATGGGCGATGGCAAGTTGGCTGTAACCAACGCTTGAGTTGGCGTCTCGCTGAAGGCCTTTTTTCAGAACGCTTTCAGCCTCAGGCAGGGCGGCTGGATTGTTCGACCCGACCAATGCATAGCCCAGCCAGATCAAAAATTGGCCTTCATTCGGTCGCAGACCAACGGCCTTTCGGAAAGGAGCTATGGCGGCCTTCGGATTGCCGCTTTCCAACAACGCCTGTCCCTTGACCTCATAAAAATATGGGTTGTTTGGTTGATCCCTGATCAGGGCATCTATCTGTTTGATAGCATCGCGGCGCCGGCTCTTGGTAGCTGCGATTGCGCGGGCATAGCGCGCCGGCATACTCCGGTCGGACCGGGGGTAGGCCCTGGCGACAGCATTCGGATGTGATGTGTAGGCCAGGAGTTTGGCGCGAACCATGTCATGGCGTTGTTGAAGGGCACGCGGCGCAGGGGTGTTGAAGTATTTGCTCTTTTGTGCCGAGCTGGCCAGCTGGCGGTATCTGTCTCGTGCCATCGGGTGGCTCATGGCATAGGGATCGGCAAAACGCGCGGAGAACATCTGCTGCTCGGCGAAACGCTCGAATGTCTTCAGCATACCCTTGGCGCTTTGGCCCGTTGCGTTCAGATACTTCAGTGCGGCCCGGTCGGCTGCTGCCTCTTCGCCGCGCTGATAGGATAGAAATGACCGCTGGCCGACGGACCCGGCCCCCAGGATGGCTGCGGCGCCGCCAGATGCTGCGCCGGAGGATCCTGCAGCGGCACCGGCTGCCATGGCGCCGGCTCCCAAAATCATGCCGATGACGGACATGATCTGAGCGTTGGCCGCAGCCGAACGCAATCGCACCAGATGCCGACCGGCGATATGCCCGGTCTCATGAGCAATGACACCGGTTACCTCGCCAGGTGTCTCTGCCTCCATGACCACACCGACATTGATGAACATGCGGCGGCTGTCCGGAACGAAGGCGTTGAAGCTCTTGTCGTTGACAAGGATGATCTCAACCGGGGAGTTGCCGATGCCGGCCACCTTGAAAATGGGCGCAGCATAACTTTTGAGAAGGTCTTCGGTTTCCGCGTCGCGAACGAGGGACAGCTTCCCGCGTTGAGCGCTCGCTGGCGTGGAAACCACAGGAAGTGCAATGGCTAGGGCACAGGCCCCGGCGACGGCACGGTGCCACAAATGTCGGCCGGTCTGTTCGCCAAGCTTCTGTTTTCGCGCCAGCAAGTCCCTCAAGTCCTTCAAATACGCACCCTTTCAAAGTTGCCTGACCGTATTTGAGGCAGGTGGTCATGGTCAACATGGCTATTGTTACAAATCGGTCACCAAGGTGTTAGAAGCAAGCCGCACGGAAACCATCTGGAGTTTATGTGAATGTCAGAGAGCGGCCGATCCATTTCCCGGCGCAGCGATGTCGCCCCGTTTCTCGCGATGGAGGTTTTGGTCGAGGCCGCCAGGCTGGAAGATCAAGGCAGAAAGATCATTCACATGGAGGTCGGGCAGCCAGGGGTTCCTGCGCCTGAAGCCGCTCGCAACGCCGCAAAACATGCTCTGGATACAAAGCTTATCGGGTACACGGAGACGGCAGGTGTCATTCCGCTGCGCGAACGTCTGTCGCGCCATTGCCTCGATACCTATGGTCTGGAAGTGGACAAGGACCGGTTTGTCGTCACAACAGGTTCGTCGGCCGCCTTCAATCTTGCTTTTCTCGCAGCATTTGACCCGGGAGACCGGATCGTCCTGACGTCGCCTGGATATCCTGCCTACCGAAGCATCATCAAAGCGTTGGGACTCGTTCCTGTCGAGATTGAGGTTGGCCCTGAAACCCGCTGGAGTCTGACGCCGGAGTTGATTGCCGAAGCGCAGAGGGATGGTCCGGTGAAGGGTGTTTTGGTGGCAAGTCCCGCCAACCCGACAGGAACCATGATGACGCCACAAGCGCTGGCCGAGCTGGTCTCCTATTGTGACGACGAAGACATCTGGTTCATCTCGGATGAGATCTATCACGGCCTTGTATACGAAGGACGTCAGGAAACAGCTTTGGCCACGTCTGACAAGGTCATCGTGGTCAACAGCTTCTCGAAATACTTCTGCATGACGGGATGGCGTATCGGCTGGATGATCCTGCCGGAGTGCCTGCTCAAGCCGGTCCAGCGCATTTCCCAAAGCCTTTACATTTCACCGCCGGAGCTGTCCCAGATCGCTGCGACAGCTGTTCTTGATTGCCGCGACGAGCTCGAGGTGGTTAAGTCGGGGTACTCCCGAAACAGGGCGTTGTTGCTGGAGGGGCTGCCAAAGCTTGGCTTTGACCGATTGTTGCCCGTCGACGGTGCGTTCTACATTTACGCCGATACCCGGGAGTTCGCCCCGGATTCACTTCAGTTTGCCCGTGAGATGCTTCACGGAGCCGGCATTGCTGCCACACCCGGTGCCGACTTCGACCTCGTGCACGGAAGCAACTTCATGCGGTTCTCGTTTGCTGGCGCGCACGACAACATGAAACAGGCGTTGGTGAACCTGTCCGACTGGCTGGCGAAACGTTAAAGCCCTGCAGCGACGATCAGGCACAAAAAAAGGCGGCTTTCGGGCCGCCTTTTTTCGTTCAGGTTTCTTCTCCTAGAAGAAGGATCGGCGTTGCCACCACCCGCCGCGCTTCGGCTTGGTCTCGGCTTCGCTCTCCGACCCGCGTTCGCTCGTCACAACGGGCTCGACAGGCTCGTTCGACGGTGTCGGTGTCGAGATCTCGACCTTTTCGGCGGATGTCTCTTCCGGTTCCTGTGTGGCCGGTGCAGCTTCCTCTTTCACTGCGGCAGCCTCTTGAGCCGGCGCTGCTGCTGCTTGCTCTTCGGAAGATGCTTCCGGGGATTCGACTGCCGGTTCAGCGGCCTTTGCTACTGAAACGTCCTCGGACTGGGTTTCTTCCGGAGTAACCGGGGCTTCACTCGCAGCTACGTCCGTACCAGCCGATTCAGTCTGCTCGCCTTCTGCAGCGGGGATTGGCTCGCCATTTTCATCAAGCTGGCCGTTCTCGTCGCCATTGCGCCGTCCGCGTCGTCCGCCCCGGCGTCCCCGGCGACGTTTGCGGCGCGGTTCATCGCCCCCTTCGGCGCGTTGAGCGTCATCACCCTCTTCACCGCCCTCGGTGTCACCTTCAGATGAAGTCTCATCACCGGAACTGGTATTTGCTTCTGAAGATTCATTCGAGCCATTTTCGGACCCACCCCGGCGACGCTTGCGGCGGCGGCGGCGCTTGCGGTCGCGATCTCCGTCTTCGGACTGCTCGCGTGCCTCGACCTCTTCCTCTTCGTCGACTTCCGGTTCAACGATGTCGTCGTCGAGGTCGATGGTGTCGGGCTGAACAATCGGGATGACCGGCTGGGGAATACGGTCACGATCAACCGGATCTGCCCGCTCAAGCACATAGAGTTGGCCATTGACCATCTCGTCTGCCTGGACCTCAACATCCACAGCAAAGCGCGCCTCCAAATCGGAGAGGTTGCGTCGTTTCTGGTTGAGGATGTAAAGGGCAACCTCTGTCGTCGTGCGGATGATCAGATTGTGGGTCGCACCCTTGAGCAGATTGTCTTCAAGAGAACGAAGAACATGCAGGGCTACCGATTCCACCGACCGGATCATGCCGGTGCCGTGGCAATGCGGACAGGGCGTCGTGGAGCTTTCCAGGACGCCTGTGCGGATGCGCTGGCGAGACATCTCAAGAAGGCCGAAGTGTGAAATCCGTCCGACCTGGATGCGAGCTCGGTCGTTCTTCAGGCAATCCTTCAGCTTCCGTTCGACAGCCCGGTTGTTCTTGTTCTCCTCCATGTCGATGAAGTCGATGACAACAAGACCGGCAAGGTCGCGCAGACGTAGCTGCCGGGTGACTTCCTCGGCGGCCTCAAGGTTAGTCTGAAGCGCGGTGTCCTCGATGTTGTGTTCGCGCGTGGATTTGCCCGAGTTCACGTCGATGGAAACCAGGGCTTCCGTCTGGTTGATGACGATGTAACCGCCAGATTTCAATGTCACCTGCGGTGAGAACATTGCATCCAGTTGAGGCTCGACACCATAGCGGATGAACACGGGCGAGGGGTCGCGGTAGGGCTGAACATTCTTGGCATGGCTCGGCATGAGCATGCGCATGAAGTCCTTTGCCTCGCGGTACCCGTCTTCGCCCGCAACAAGGACCTCATCTATGTCCTTGTTGTAGAGGTCGCGTATCGAGCGCTTGATCAGACTGCCTTCCTCGTAGACGAGGCTTGGCGCAGTCGACCTCAAGGTCAAATCGCGGACGTTTTCCCAAAGGCGCATCAGATATTCGAAATCGCGCTTGATCTCGGCTTTGGTGCGGCTGGCCCCTGCTGTGCGCAGGATCACGCCCATTCCTTCAGGCACTTCCAGTTCGGAAGCGATCTTCTTGAGGCGCTTGCGGTCGGTCGGCTGCGTGATCTTGCGGCTGATGCCGCCGCCACGAGCTGTGTTCGGCATCAGCACCGAGTAGCGGCCTGCAAGCGACAGATAAGTCGTCAGGGCTGCGCCCTTGTTGCCGCGTTCTTCCTTGACCACCTGGACAAGAATCACCTGACGGCGCTTGATGACTTCCTGGATCTTGTACTGACGGCGTGATTGACGACGAACCGGTACTTCCTCCATGGCGTCTTCCGCGCCAACAGATTCCACCTGGTCTTCTTCGCTCTCGTCGTCGCTTGCATCATTGTCGGCGTTGCCGTCCTGATCCGCATCGCTGTCCGTGTCTGACGCATCGGCTGTGCTCTCAGAGGCCTGGGCGGTAACCGCTTCGTCGCTCTGTTTCGCGTCCTGGTCGTCGTCGGACTTGCTGTCCTCAGTCGTTTCGGCTGCTGCGTCTGCAGATTGTTCGGCTTCTCCGTCACCGTCTTCAATCGGTGCGGAAACAGTCTCGTCGGATGCGTTCGCGGCTGCCTTGGAACGGCGGCGAGGCCGACGCTTGGGCTTTTCTTCCGTTTCCTCGTCGCCGTTTCCAGCCTCGGATGCTTCGGCATCCAGCAAGGCCTGACGGTCGGCAACGGGGATCTGATAGTAGTCAGGATGAATTTCGCTGAACGCAAGGAACCCGTGCCGGTTGCCGCCGTATTCAACGAAGGCTGCCTGCAGCGAAGGTTCTACTCTTGTCACTTTCGCGAGATAGATATTACCGCGTAATTGCTTTCTGTTAGCTGCTTCGAAGTCGAATTCTTCAACTCGATTGCCGCGTACGACGACGACCCGGGTTTCTTCCGGGTGGGCCGCATCGATCAGCATCTTGTTTGCCATTGATGAGTATCTCCACGGCAAGCGTTCTTGTGGCGCATATATCGCGCGGATCGCCCGAAGCGATCACGGTTGCCGTATTGTGGGTGTCAAAGTGAATGAAGCGGGAAACGGCGTTAGGCGCGGTATCGCAAAGCATACCAGCGGCCGCCAGTGCGGGGCCTGCTTGTATGTTCCTTGCTAATTGCATCGCGCGATCCTTCGGGGGCACGCCGGCCCGTGTGTTGAGTCGTTGTTACATTGCATGGGGAGCGAATCACGGTAAGAGCCCGTGTTGATCCGCATCCATGTGTCTCGGACTGGCGTCGATCCGTGCCTCACGACCACCCGAACTGAATGTCATGACGAGTGCGTTGGCGCGACTTTGCCGGGTCTGACCTATAGCCGATCCGCCGCTGTACCCGGGCAAGTGTCGCAGGGGGGTGGCCTCATTTTGGCCCCTGTCGATGCCTTCGAATACGATCACATGTGGAAAGACCAAGCTTTCCATCATCGGGGATGGTATCGGTTTCAGACCGAAATCCGTAAGGTACTTTTACGATCCATGATGCCCTTTTGCAAGCAATGTGAATTCTTCGAAGTGGTTTTGGGTTCAAATTGGTTGCGTAGGGGCATCAACGTGCAAGATGTGCAAAGGCTGGCGTCGCAAGACTAAATGGCGGATTACAGGCTTAAAATGAACGCATGGTGGCGGGAAATCAATTTCATGGCGAGGCTGTCCCGGGTTGGGGCCGTTGCTCTTTTCCTGTCGCTATCTTTCCTTGCGGGCGGGATCGGCGCTGCCAATGGCCAGAGCAATGCCACTGAAACCAAAGATGATTTGCCTTCAATCACAGGCGCAAGGGTTGCCGGCGACAGTGTTCGCACGCGATTCGTTCTTGATCTCGATCGCCAGTTCGACGTCGCGATCTCCGGTCTTGCGGATCCATACAGACTGATTCTCGATCTTCCGGAAGTTCGTTTTGCGCTGCCTGATGAGGCTGGCCGTGAGGCAAGGGGACTGGTTGATGCGTGGCGATACGGCCTTTTTGCTGCGGGCAAATCCCGTATCGTCATGGATGTCAATGAACCCGTGAGCATCGACAAGACGTTCGTGCTGCCGGCGGTGGATGATCAACCTGCGCGCATGGTCATTGATCTGGTGAAGACGACGCGGGACGATTTCCTCGAGTTTGCAAAGGTGTCGCGGGAGAAGTTGCGAGAGGGCAAGGTGGCACGCAAGGGCGACCGTTTGGCCGGCACGAGAGAGGCACGTGACCGGCCGGTCATTGTTCTGGACCCTGGACATGGCGGCATCGACACGGGAGCCGTGGGAATTGGCGGAACGCTTGAAAAAGCCGTGGTGATGGACTTTTCGAGCATCTTGAAACGCAAGCTCGAGCAAACCGGGCGCTATGCCGTGCACCTGACGCGGGAGAGCGACACATTTATTCCGCTGGCGGACAGGGTTCAGTTCGGACACGATCTTGAGGCCGACCTGTTCTTGTCCATTCATGCCGATTCGGTTACCCGCGGCCGCAAGGTCGTACGAGGCGCTACTGTTTATACCCTGTCGGAGAAGGCGTCTGATGATCTCGCTGGAGAACTCGCGGAAACGGCGAACAACTCAGACATCATTGCGGGAGTTGAGCTTCACGATGAGCCGGCGGAAGTCACCGATATTCTCATTGATCTGGCGCGACGTGAAACACGCAATTTCTCGGTCTTTTTTGCCAGGACGCTCGTGTCCGAGCTGAAAAGCGCGGTCAGGCTGATCAACAATCCGCATCGTTCTGCGGGTTTTCGGGTGTTGAAGGCACATGATGTTCCCTCGGTTCTGGTGGAGCTCGGATATCTTTCCAACGAGCATGACGAGAAATTGCTTGTGTCCGACGAGTGGCGCGAGCGCATGGCAACCGCGATGGTCGAATCCATTGACGGCTTCTTCAGGCCGAGGCTGGCCCAAGACAAAAGCAGCGCCAGCCAATAGCTGCCGTGTGACCTTGATCAAACCTGCCTCAGCATCGCCATATTGGTGCACGAGGTAGGGCGCATGTATATTGAAGAAATCCGTTGTTGTGCCGGTGCCTTCGTGGAAGGTGTTGTTATAGAACGCGCGCAACCACAATGGCCGGTGAAAGACGAGCCCGCAGTATGAAATTCCTTGTGAAGTTTTTTGGCTATCTGTTCGGCATCGGAGCCGCCGTCGGTCTGCTGGTTGCAGCTGGCGTGTGGATCTATCTGGAGCGGTTGAACGAAGGCCTGCCGGATTACACCGCGCTCAAGAATTACGAGCCTCCGGTGATGACCCGCGTTCATGCGGCGGATGGGAGTCTTATGGCCGAATATGCGCGCCAAAGACGCATGTTTTTGCCAATTCAGGCCATGCCGGATCTGCTGAAGCAGGCCTATCTGTCTGCGGAAGACAAGAACTTTTACAAACACATCGGTGTCGATCCTGAGGGGATTGCACGTGCCGTGGTTCGCTACGCGCAGAATATCGGCACGGGCCGTCGTCCGGAAGGGGCGTCGACCATCACCCAGCAGGTCGCGAAGAACTTCCTTCTGACGAATGAAGTGTCTTTTGAGCGCAAGATCAAGGAGGCGATTCTCGCGCTGCGGATCGAACAGGCCTACACCAAGGACGAGATCCTCGAACTCTACCTCAACGAGATCTACCTCGGTATCGGCTCTTATGGCGTAGCTGCAGCCTCGCTGCTCTATTTCGACAAGTCCGTCCATGAGCTGAGCCTTGAAGAGATTGCCTATCTGGCAGCTCTTCCCAAGGCCCCAAACAACTATCACCCGTTCCGCCAGCGTGAACGCGCGATCGCGCGCCGCAACTGGGTCATCGACCGGATGGTGGAAAACGGCTATGTCGAGTTTGAGGCTGGTGAAGAGGCCAAGGCCAAGCCGCTGACGGTCACGCCGCGCGACACTGGAACCCAACTTTTTGCCGCCGAGTATTTTACCGAGGAAGTGCGCCGGGAGGTTGCGTCGATCTATGGCGAGAACCGGCTCTATGAAGGCGGACTTTCCGTTCGCTCCACCCTCGATCCCAAACTGCAGGTTTTGGCACGCAAGGCTCTTCAAGATGGTTTGATGAGCTTCGACCGCAAACGGGGCAGTTGGGGCGGTCCGGTAGACAAGATTGCGATCAACGGCGACTGGGGTGTTGAGCTTGGTCAGATTGAAGCGCTGGCTGATATTCCCGAGTGGCGTCTCGCCGTTGTCCTTGGCGGTGCGGGTGCTGCGGCGGATGTTGGTCTGCAGCCCTCAAAGCTGGTCAATGGCAAGCTGTCCGACGAGCGCATCACCGGCAAGCTGTTCCTGGAAACCATGAAGTGGGCCCGGGTTTCCGGTCGGGAGCCGCGAGCCGTTGAAGACGTTCTGGCGCCCGGCGATGTGGTCTATGTTCAGGAAAGTCCCGTCGCGCCTGGAAGCTATGAGCTGCGGCAGGTGCCGAAGGTCTCTGGCGCCCTGGTTGCCATGGATCCGTACACGGGACGCGTTCTGGCCATGGTCGGCGGCTTCAGCTTTGCGCAGAGCGAGTTCAACCGCGCCACGCAGGCCTATCGGCAGCCCGGATCTTCATTCAAGCCATTTCTCTATGCAGCCGCTCTCGACAATGGCTATACGCCGTCGTCCGTGGTGATGGATGCGCCGCTCGAAATCAGTCAGGGGCCGGGACTTGGGACGTGGAGGCCACAGAACTACGGTGGCAAGTTCTACGGCCCGTCGACACTGCGCACGGGTATCGAACTCTCGCGGAACGTCATGACCGTTCGGCTGGCTCAGGACATGGGAATGCCGCTCGTTGCCGAATACGCCAAGCGCTTCGGCATATACGACAATATGTTGCCGGTTCTCTCGATGTCGCTCGGGGCTGGTGAAACCACGGTCATGCGGATGACGGCTGCCTATGCGACCATCGCCAATGGTGGCCGCAAGATCCGTCCGACCTTGATCGACAGGATCCAGGATCGGTATGGCCGCACGATCTTCAAGCATGATAGCCGGATTTGCGATGGCTGTACGCAAGATGACTGGGCTGGTCAGGAAGAGCCGACACTGATCGATGACCGCGAGCAGATCCTTGATCCGATGACCGCCTATCAGATCACATCGATGATGGAAGGCGTGGTTCAGCGCGGAACGGCGACCAGCGTTCGCGCGGTAGGACGTCCGGTTGCCGGCAAGACCGGTACGACCAACGACGAAAAAGACGCATGGTTCATGGGGTACACGCCTGACCTGGCCGTCGGTGTGTTCGTTGGCTATGACACGCCCAAGCCCATGGGGCGCGGTGCGACCGGTGGTCAGGTTGCCGCGCCAATCTTCACGGAGTTCGTCAAGGCCGCTCTCGATGCCAAGCCTCCGGTCGAGTTCCGGGTTCCCAAGGGCCTGCAACTCATCCCGATCAACCGCCGTACCGGGCTTCGCGCCGCGGCTGGAACGCCAGGAACAATCCTGGAGGCATTCAAGCCAGGTATGGCGCCACCGGACAGCTATTCGATCATCGGGTTTCAAGACGACATGGGTGTCCCGCGGACAGTCTCTCCGGAAGCCGGGCAGGCTGTCCTGAGCGGGACGGGTGGTCTCTACTAGCTGCCCTGACGGTCGTATTCTGACCTGTTTACAGCTGAAGCCGTGATCGCTAATGTCCGGCACCACATTGCTGCCCGGTTCTGTCGCCCGATCTGATCGGCATGGAGCCGGGCTTCTTTCACTTAATCAAGCGAGGTATCCGATGCGCGCCGAAATGGAAGCCATCGTCGATGAAATCAAGCAGGCCATAAGCCTGCTGAGGAGGCATCTTTGACTGGGATCAAGCCCTTGTCCGCCTAGATGAACTCAATGCTGCCTCGGAAGATCCCGAACTGTGGAATGACCCGGCGAAGGCGCAAAAAATGATGCGAGAGCGTCAGCAGCTTGATGACGGCATCAACGGTGTACGCGGTCTCGAGCAGGACCTTGCCGACAACATCGAACTGATCGAACTCGGCGAGATGGAAGACGATCAATCGGTCATTGCTGATGCGGAAGAGGCACTTCGCGGCCTTAAGAACAAGGTCAACGAGCTGCAGTTGAATTCGCTGCTGTCTGGCGAAGCCGATGCCAACGACACCTACCTGGAGATCAACTCCGGGGCAGGGGGCACGGAGAGCCAGGACTGGGCCTCCATGCTTTTGCGCATGTATCGTCGCTGGGCTGAAAAACGCGGCTTCAAGGTTGTGGTGCTCGAGTACCATGACGGTGAAGAAGCTGGCATCAAATCTGCGACCTTGCTGATCAAGGGCGAGAATGCCTACGGCTGGCTGAAGACCGAATCTGGTGTTCATCGGCTTGTGCGGATTTCGCCTTACGACAGCCAGGCAAGGCGGCACACGAGCTTCTCCAGTGCCTGGGTCTATCCGGTCATCGACGATTCGATCGACATCGACATCAATGAGAGCGATTGCCGGATCGACACCTACCGCGCCTCAGGTGCCGGCGGGCAGCACGTCAATACGACTGACTCTGCCGTTCGCATCACCCACCAGCCCACCGGGATTGTGGTGCAGTGCCAGTCCGAGCGGTCGCAGCACAAGAACAGGGCAACTGCCTGGTCGATGCTGAAGGCGCGCCTTTATGAGGCTGAACTGAAGAAGCGTGAGGAAGCGGCGAACCAGGAGCAGGCATCGAAGACGGACATTGGATGGGGGCATCAGATCCGTTCTTACGTTTTGCAGCCCTATCAGCTGGTCAAGGACCTTCGAACAGGTGTTGAGAGCACATCGCCCCAGGACGTGCTTGACGGTGATCTGGACAAGTTCATGGAGGCGTCACTGGCGCAGCGTGTCTTCGGTGGAGACGCCGCCGAAGTTGAAGACATCGACTGAGTTTTTGAATGACGACCAGAAACAAAAAAAGCGCCGCTATTCAGCGGCTCTTTTTTTGTTTCAGTCTATTGGCGTCAGCTTTCGATCAGTTTCGAGAGCCGATCACCGGCGGTTACGAATGCCGCTGGATCGAGCGGTTCTTTCCCCATGCGGATCTCATAGTGCAGATGCGGTCCGGTGGATCGGCCAGTTGAGCCGACATTGCCGATCACATCGCCGTTCGATACATGATCTCCCTTGGAGACATGCATCCGGCTCAGATGGGCGTAGCGGCTGACCAGCCCGTTCGCATGCCGGATTTCAACGAGGTTGCCATAGCCGCCTTTACGACCGGCATGAACGACTGTTCCCGGCGCAGAAGAATATACGCGTGCTCCATAGGAAGCCTTGAAATCCATGCCCGTATGCATGGCGATCTTGCCCAGGAATGGATCAATTCTTGGGCCGAAATGGCTCGAAATCCTTACGTTCTGCATCGGTCGGCTAATTGGCAGGCGCTTGGCCGCCGTTTTCAAACTGTCGAGAGCCGTCAAGGCGCGCTCGGCGCGTTTGACACGACCGGTAAAACCACCACCGGTGTAGGGAATGTAAGGTCCGCCAATACCACTGCGGCTCGAAGCTGAGCCTGTCGGCGTCAGGTTGACGCCAAGCGGTCTTGTTGCTGCCAGGATGGTGTCGATTTGCGTTTCCGTCGCGACTGCGAGCGCATCCAGGGCCGATACGCTTTCCTGGTTCATCGCAAGGATGTCCTGTTCCACCTGATCCAGCGCCGCCTGCTCACCGGGTGTAGGGGCAAGCGGTTTCACTGGCTCATCCGGCATGGTGCTGGACGAACCACGCAAACCCAGTGCTTTCAATGGGTTTTCAAGCAGTTCCGGTTCGCCGCCGATCGCGAGTTCGGCGTCTTCCGCCACGGTTGCCAGAGGATCCGGAACCGTTTCCGGCTTCTTCGCTGGAAGAATTCTGGATGATGCGAGCTGGATACCATTGCGCTCGGCGCGTTTCATCAGAGAGGTCACAACGGCATGGCGCTGGTTGAGCGTCTGTTGACGCCGGATAAGATCGGAAACCTGAAGCTCGACGCTTTCGCGATCGATCGCCTGACGGCTGTTCAGACGGTCGATTTCAGCCCGAAGCCTTTCGATTCGATCCTGATAAGCGGTCTCAATGTCTGCCTGGCGCGATTGCGCGGTCTCCAGCATGTCCCCGCGCAAAACCCAGTAGCCTGCAGTTCCGACTGCGCCAATGGTCAAGGCCGACATAAAAGACGCAAGAACGATTGCTGTTCTCGAGCTGAGCGTCAGCGGCCATCTGCGCTCGGGGGAATGCGCGGATGGCTGATGCTCTGCACCTGGTAGTGCGAAATGGTGCCGGTAGGGCTTGTCTTGACTGAAAAGGGTCAAAGGCATCACTCGATTACTGCAACGTCAAAATCGAGTATGATTAGATATCGGTAAGGTTAACAAAGCCTGTTTTTCGGTCACCCTTCGAAACAGTTTTTGTCGAACAACCTTGCGTTTTCAGAGATATAGACACGCTTCAGATTGGATCCGATATGACGCTTTCGGTCATAAGGACCGTCCCTGGAAGAGAAACCGGCACTGAAAGAGATTCGCATTGCCTCGGCGCACGTGGCGTGGCGCTGTGGTTTGAAGCAGCAGGTCGTTGTTCAAATGACCTGCTGCCGGCCCTTTTCAGAGATCTTTGGCTGCTTCCAGGACGGCTTCCGCATGTCCGGGAACCTTTACCTTGCGCCAGATCTTTGCGATCTTTCCGTCTGCTCCAATGAGAAACGTTGAGCGTTCGACACCCATATACTTCTTGCCATACATCGATTTTTCGATCCACACGCCATATGAGTTGCAGGCGTTCTGTTCAGGGTCGGAAGCGAGCCGGACTTCGAGATCATGCTTGGCCTTGAACTTGTCGTGCTTTGCAGCGGTGTCAGGCGAAATGCCGATGACTGTGGCGCCAATTGCACTGAAGTCCGGCATGAGACCGGTGAAGGCGATGGCTTCTTTTGTGCAGCCCGGCGTGTCATCCTTGGGGTAGAAGTACACGACAACCGGTTTGCCTAGGAGCGACGACAACTTGATGCGTTCGCCGCCATCGCCCTCCAGGTCAAAGTCAGGGGCTGTTGTGCCTGTGTCCAATTCGCTCATGTGCCCTCCTTCTGTCACACTCAATGGTTTAAAGCCTTGGCGGAATGTGCGAGACCTCCAAGTACATTGTTACTTTTTTGCCTCTTGGAGGTATCATAGGTCGCGGATCGACTCATTCAATTCCCGGTGGACGATTCCGGAGTAATAAAGAGCCTGCTGTCCAAAGGGCGGGCCATACTGTGCGGGGCCGACAGGCTACAGGTAATCAAGACGTTCATGGGCAGGCGAAACCAGGCAAACAAGGCAGAGAACGTCAGTAACAGTTGGCTCCGAAGGACCCTTGTCGCCTCTCTGTTCCTGTTGCTTCTTGGTTTCTGCATTATCGTCTATGCCATTCTCAGTGGTCCGGTTCATGTCCCCATGCTGGCGCACTTCATGGCGGAACAGGCAAGCCAGGGACCTGCAAAACTTTCCATTGTCGACGCTTCGCTTGATTTCACACATGACGATGGCATTCGTGTGGTCGTGCGTGATGCTCATTTGCAGCTTGAAGGCGATGTGCCGGTCGAGATTATCCTTCCACGGGTCGAGGCGCCCCTTAACGGTAGATCGCTTCTGACCGGAGAGATCCATTTCGTTTCACTGCAGCTCGACCGTCCGAAGATCATTCTGGGTGTGCCCGAGAGTGAACGGGAGTTGCCGGAGATGGCGCATCTCATGGAGGCGATTGATCGGGTTGCAGATGTCGTCGACAGCGAATTTGCGCGTCGCAATCTGGCGCGGGTCCATGTGGCTAATGGGGATCTGGAGATCACAGGGGCACTCGCGCGCTCGTTCAACGGTATCGATGCAGAAATCACCCGGCGCGATGACCACAGGATTGACGCGACTGCTCGCGTGGCTGGCCGAGTTGGTCCCTGGGAAATTCAGCTGATGAGACGACCTGCCGACCGCGACACGGAACAAAGGCGTCTGGCGGTCCTGTTCAAGGATGTCACACTCGGTGATTTCCTCAGCCCGGACAGCGAGTTGAAGAGTGGCAAGGGCATGGGACTGCCGCTGAGCGCCAGGTTCGACAGCCGGTTTGATGAGAACGGCAAATTCCTGTCTGCAAATCTCGTCGGGCGCATCAACGACGGATGGTTCCAGATGGGACGCACGTCTGTCCGGTTTGATGACGTTGCCCTGTCGCTGGAATGGTTGCCGGAGGTTCCCGGCATCCGGATCGGGACGTCGCACATCATCTATGGAAATACGCAGATCTTTTATGATGGTCACATCCAGCCACCGCTGAAGCCAGGTGATGATTGGGACCTGACGCTTGCGACCGAGAGGGCCCAGTTCGGGTCTTCGGATGTTCCTCTCGCGCCAATCGCAATTGACACGTTCCAGCTGGCCGGGCGTTTTGTTCCGGATGAACGAACGTTCTTTTTCGACAAGGCGGGGCTGGCCGCTGGTCCGGCCCAGCTCTTTGCTTCAGGCTCTGTCGAGATCCGTTCGGACGGGCCCTACTTGGCTCTTGCGCTAGAGGGGGAAGACCTGCCGATCGGGCTTGCCAAGCAGGTTTGGCCGATCACGCTGGTGCCGCCGGCGAGGCGCTGGGTTATCGATCGTGTTCTGGACGGGCATGTGGACCATGTCACGTTTCAGGGAGCTGTGCGCCCGCCCGCTTTTAATCCAGCCAATCCCGACCCGGGCTGGTCTGGTGATGATCTGGGACTGGAGCTTTCGTTTTCAGGCGCAGAGATTCAGCCTGTAGGCGATGTGCCGAACGTATCGGGTATTTCTGGAACGGTCTCGATTGCGAATGAAGTTCTGACGGTAAATGGCCAAGATGGAGTGTCGAGCGTCGAAGGCGGCGGCATCGTTGCCGTGCCCGAGGCGACTTTCAAGATCCTGCGCTTGCGCGAAAGAGACAACAAGCTTGGTGTTCTGGATATCAAACTGGACGGTGAGGCTAAGGACATTGCTGAGATCATCGACAGTGATCCCTTTCACGTGATGCAACGCGCCGAGGTGGAAACAGACGGTATTTCCGGCGAAGGTGCCATGCGGATCGAGGCTGAATTCGGTTTGCGCAAAAAGATTGATGTTGCTGATATCATGTGGCGGGCGCAGGCGACGTCTAAAAACTTCTCCTCCAGCAAACCGATCAAGGGGCACAAGATTGAGCGTGCAAATGTCGAGGTCGACGCTGACCAGACGCAGATCGCTATTGTCGGGAAAGGTGTTCTTGATGGACTACCTGCCGATATCAATCTGCTCCTGCCGCTCGGAGGATCAGATGTCCAGGCGCGACAGGGGGTCGTTCTGGATGTCACGGCAGATCAGCTGAAGGCGCGTGGCGTTGATCTGACTGCCTTTCTCAAAGGTTCCATGTTGATGACCGTCGAGGATGTGGATGGCGTCAAGACCTTTGACGTGGATCTCACCAAGACCAGCATTCGGCTGGATGCGCTTGGTTGGGAGAAGGCGTCCGGTGTTCCTGCGGCAGCTACATTCCGACTGATTGAAACGGATGCAGAGCGCAGGGTTCAAGATTTCGAACTTGTGTCCGACGGCGTTGACGTGACCGGCACGATGACCCTTTCCCTGGACGGGGACCTTCAAAGAGCATCGTTCTCAAGGTTTCAACTCCGAAGCGGTGATGACGCGTCCCTGACGATCACACGTGGCAGCGATGGCCGTTTCAAGATTGCGATGGCGGGGGAAGAGTTTGATGCACGCGGCCTGATCCGGGAGGTTGGCAAACCCAAGTCGGGTGCGGGAACTTCAGACTTTTCCAAAGGCTTGGCTGTCACAGCCAATTTGGCGCGAGTGACCGGTTTCAACGGCGTTGGGATCGAGAAATTTTCCGGAGTGATCGAGACGGACGCGAAGGGATTAACCTCAGCGGATGTGACGGGGCTTTTGAATGGCCGTGCGCCCTTCAGCTTTGAAATTAACGACGCCTCCAGCGGTTCAGGACGTGTTGCCGAGGGAGTATTTGAGGACTCGGGCGCTCTTTTGAAATTTCTCGATGTCTATCAGCGTATGCGTGGCGGCCGAGGGAGCTTGGATGTGGCCATGGCCGATCACACCACCTGGGATGGTACCTTCAACGTGACGGGCCTTTCCATCACTGAGGACCCAGCCATCCGCAAGCTGACGGAGCAGAGAAACCTGCTTCAGCGAAGGCAACAGGGATCGGTGGTTATCGCGACGGGTGGCGGCGGTGTTGGTGAGGCCTCCTTCGACACACTTGATATTGCTTTCACGCGGTCCGGCCAGACGCTCACGATCTCGAAAGGCGGCCTGAAAGGCGCCGTGATCGGAGGCACCGTATCGGGAACCGTGGATCTTACATCGCAGACCATGGACCTGAACGGCACCTTTGTTCCGATCTATGCGTTGAACAACATCTTCGCCAATATCCCGCTGCTCGGGTTCGCTCTTGGAGGTTCATCCGGGGAGGGGCTTATTGGTGTCACCTACCGTCTGTCGGGTGAGCTTTCGGATCCTGTTCTATCGGTCAATCCGATCTCTGCAATCGCGCCCGGTATTTTCCGCAAGATGTTCGAGTTTCAATAAAAAAGGCCGGTTCGCAAACCGGCCTTCGCAGTCTCTGCAAGGTGTTGTCCGGCTCAGACCGGCCTTAGAAGAACGTGCTTTTTCTTGCCTAGGGAAAGCTTGATCACGCCATCTTCGGTCACGTCAGCCATGGACAGCAGGCGTTTGTCGTTCTGCTCGCCCTTGTCATTTATTTTCACCGCTCCGCCCTTGATGTTGCGCCGGACATCGCCGTTGGAAGCACACAGGCCTGCGGTCACAAACGCGCTCAAAACACCGACGCCTGCCTCCAGTTCTGCCTGGGGAACCTCGATGCTCGGAAGCCCTTCGGCCATTGCGCCTTCTTCAAAGGCCTTGCGGGCGGTTTCTGCTGCTGCTTCGGCGGCTTCGCGGCCATGGATCATGGCCGTTGCTTCAGTGGCCAGCACCTTCTTCGCCTCATTGATCTCGACGCCTTCCAGGCTCGCAAGGCGGGCAATCTCGTCCAGCGGGAGAATGGTGAAGAGCTTCAGGAATTTTTCAACATCGGCATCTTCGGTGTTGCGCCAATACTGCCAGTAGTCATAGGCGGAGAGTTGTTCTTCATTAAGCCAAACGGCGCCTGCGGCCGTCTTGCCCATCTTTGCACCGGATGAGGTCGTGAGAAGCGGCGCAGTCAGCGCGAAGGCTTCCGTCGCTTCCTTTCGGCGGATGAGATCTACGCCGGACAGGATGTTTGACCACTGGTCGGAACCGCCCATTTGAAGACGGCAGCCCGTCCGCTGGTGGATCTCGAGAAAGTCATAACCCTGGAGCAGCATGTAGTTGAATTCCAGGAAGGACAGGTGTTGCTCACGCTCCAGGCGAAGCTTGACAGAGTCGCGCTGGATCATCTGGTTGACAGAAAAATGGCGTCCGATGTCGCGCAGGAAATCCATGTAGTTGAGCTTGAGAAGCCAATCCGCGTTGTCGAGCATCAAGGCATCGGTTGGGCCATCGCCGAAGGTGAGAAGCTTTTCGAAAACCTTGCGGATGCCAGCCTTGTTTTCCTCGATTGTTTCATCGGTCAAGACCTTGCGGCTTTCGTCCTTGCCGGTCGGATCGCCAACGCGTGTTGTTCCACTGCCCATCAGGGCGATTGGCCGGTGACCACTCTGCTGGAACCAGTAAAGCATCATGATGGTGACGAGCGAGCCGGCATGGAGACTGGGTGCTGTGCAATCGAATCCGATATAGGCGGTGACCGTTTCTTTTGCGCAGAGCTCATCAAGCCCGGCTGGGTCTGAAATCTGGTGAATGAACCCGCGTTCTGAAAGGACCTTCAGGAACTCCGACTTGAACTCGCTCATTTTGCAACTTTTCCCGTAACGGCGGGCCGACGAT
The DNA here is from genome assembly GCF_039982295.1 of Roseibium sp. Lineage (GTDB taxonomy): Bacteria > Pseudomonadota > Alphaproteobacteria > Rhizobiales > Stappiaceae > Roseibium. The sequence continues at coordinate 63,754 of NZ_JBDWYP010000049.1, read as the reverse complement.
CGCGACCTGGAATACATTGGTCCCGCTATATCGGATGTTGCTCCGGATTTCACGTGGTCGGGCAAAAAAATGACGCCGTGTCGTTTTCAGGCGCTGATCACGCAAGACCGGGCAACTTTCCTGCCTTTGGGCGGGTTTCGCCGTTTGGACATATATCCTTCACTCAGCTGTCAGCGGAAATTGGTATGTCCCCGCCCGTATTCGGAAGGGGTGGACATGAGCGCGATCGGCATTTCAGGACTATCGAAGACTTATCGCGGGGGAACGCGTGCGCTTGATCGGGTCAGCCTTACCGTTGAAACGGGAGAAATGGTGGCTCTGATTGGCGCGTCCGGCTCCGGCAAATCCACTCTCATTCGCCATATCTCGGGTCTTGTGCCGGCTGACAAGAATGCCGGTAGCTGCAAGATTGTCGTTGATGGAGCCATTGTCCAGGAAGGCGGCCGGATTTCCCGCAATATTGCGACTGCCCGCACCGATATCGGTGTGATTTTCCAGCAGTTCAATCTGGTGCCACGGCTCAGCGTTCTGAACAACGTGCTCGCCGGCCTGCTGGGCAGAATGCCCGTGTTGCGAGGTGTGCTGGGTCTTTTCCGCAAGCAGGAGAGCCAACTCGCGATGCAAGCGCTGGACCGGGTCGGCATCGCTCATACGGCGCGCCAGCGCGCTTCTACCCTGTCGGGCGGGCAGCAGCAACGCGCCGCCATTGCCAGAACGCTGGTGCAGGGCGCACGGGTCATTCTCGCCGACGAGCCGATTGCGTCACTCGATCCGGCATCGGCAAAGCGCGTGATGGGCATTCTTTCGCAAATCAATCAAGAAGACGGCATCACGGTTCTGGTGTCGCTGCATCAGGTCGAATACGCGCGGCGCTACTGCAAGCGCACGATCGCCATGCGGGCAGGGCAGGTCGTCTTTGACGGCCTAAGCCGTGAACTGACCACCCAGTTTCTTCGCGACATTTACGGAGAGGCAAGCGAGGAACTCGTTCTGCCTGATGCCGACGACTTCGGGACCGAGCCAATGACGGCAACGGCCTGATACATCCCCACAGGAGATGCCTTCGATGAAACTCTTTGCACGTCTTGCTGCGTCTGCAGCTGTCATGATCGGCCTTGCAACGCCGGCACTTGCTGAACGCGAGAACCCTGATGAGCTGTTCTTCGGCATTCTGTCGACGGAATCCAGCTCCGCGCAGCGCGAAAAATGGGGTCCTTTGTTGGCCGCCATGGAAGCGTCCATCGGCCGTCCTGTGAAACCTTTCTTCGCGTCTGACTACGCAGGGGTCATCGAAGCCATGCGCTTCGACAAGGTTGACGTTGTTTGGTACGGCAACAAGTCCGCCATGGTTGCTGTCGATCGCGCCGGGGCTGAGATCTTCGCCCAAACCACCGAGTCCACAGGTGACAAGGGCTATTGGTCGGTGATGATCACGCACAAGGATTCCGGTCTCACCTACGAAGATGTCATGAAGTGCGACAAGACGCTCAACTTCGGTATCGGTGATCCGAACTCCACATCGGGTTTCCTGGTTCCGTCGACCTTCGTTTTCGCCAAGGAAGGCGTCAATCCCAAGGATTGCTTCAAGACGGTTCGCAACGCCAACCACGAGACAAATCTCATTTCGGCTGCCACAAAGCAGGTTGATGCAGCTGTTGCATCTTCCACGGGCATGTATTCCCGCCTGAAGAATGCAAAGCCTGAACTCTTCGCCGAGCTGAAAGAAATCTGGCGCTCGCCGTTGATCGCCTCCGATCCTATGGCCTGGCGCCCGGAACTGGACAAGCAGCTGAAGGCTGACATTCTGTCCTTCTTCATGAGCTACGGCCGTCTTGGAACAGACGAAGAGGTTGCCGAAGCCCGCGAAATCCTCGCCCTGATTGACATGGGGCCATTCGTTCCGTCTTCCAACGCACAGCTCTGGCCTTTCTACGAAATGGATCAGATCCGTCAGCGCATGTCTATCGAAGCCGACACAACCTACTCCGATGACGAGCGCACTGCGAAAATCCTCGAGATTAACACTCGCATCGAGGAAATCCGCGCTGCTGCTGCTGCACGCCCACGCAAGTAAACACACCGCATCGAGTTGAAACGCATGAGGGCCCGAGGGCCCTCATGCTCCTTCTGGCAGACCTACAGGATTTTCCATGACCAGTGCCTCCATGATCAGCGCCGTTGATGCGTCGCGCACTGCCCAGGCCGATATCCCCGTGCCAGGCCGTGGCCGGCAGGAGCAGTTCTTCGATTTGCTCATCTGGGGTGGTCTGATCCTGATGTTGATCTGGAGCTTCAAGCCAGCGGAAATGGATCGGCTCGGTGATGTTCTCACGGGCGGCGGCAACATGGCCATGCTGCTGGAGGATTTCCTGGTTCCTGACTTTCGCTACTGGCGTACCTACCTCGCGCTGATGCTAGAAACCGTGCAGATGGCGGTTTGGGGTTCCATGCTCTCGGTTCTGCTGGCAGTGCCCTTCGGTTTGCTGGCATCCAACAACATCGCGCCGTCCTGGATCGTGTTTCCGGTCCGCCGATTGATGGACTCCTTTCGTGCCATCAACGAACTGGTTTTCGCACTGATTTTCGTGGCTGCGGTGGGGCTCGGTCCTTTGGCAGGTGTGCTTGCACTGGTCATTCACACGACGGGCACGCTTGCAAAACTCTTCTCTGAAGCGGTTGAAGCAATCGACCCGCGACCAGTTGAAGGCATCAAGGCGACCGGAGCTCCGCAGATCCAGGAAGTCGTCTATGGTGTGGTGCCGCAGGTGCTGCCGCTCTGGATCTCTTATTCGCTCTACCGGTTCGAGGCCAATGTCCGCTCGGCCACGGTGCTGGGCATCGTTGGGGCCGGGGGCATCGGCATGTCCTTGTCAGAGGCATTGCGCGGCTTCGATTATTCTGCCGGCGCTGCAATCCTCCTGATCATCCTGGTGACCGTATCGCTCCTGGATATCTTCGGTTCACTCCTGCGCAAGGTCGTGATCGATGGCGAGAAGCAGTATCAGTTCGCGGCGTATTTCCTTCTTTTGACCGTGCTCGTGATCGGCATCGAGATTGTATTGGCCGGCGGCTGATTGCTGCTGACGGGAATTGCAAAGATGACGTCAGCGTTGGATGCTGCCTCTGGATTCGACTTCAGGTGCAGAGATGACAGACGGGCATTTTCATATTCTTGCTGGCAAGATAGCGTCAGGAAAATCAACGCTGGCCAGTCGCTTGGCTGCTGACAAAGCGACCGTGCTGATTAGCGAGGATGAGTGGCTTGCAGCTCTTTACGGGCCGGAGATGGCGAGCATCAAGGACTATGTTCGCTGTTCTGCGCGACTTCGCACCGTCATGGAAGCGCATCTGGTTGCCCTGCTTGGCGCCGGCCTATCCGTCGTGCTCGACTTTCCGGCGAACACGCCAGAAACGCGCCGTTGGATGAAACGGGTGATTGACGAGAGTGGCTGCAATCACACGCTTCACTATCTGAATGTGCCCGATGACGTTTGCCGGACGCGCTTGCAGGAGCGCAATGCTGCTGGCGGACACCAGTTCACTGTCACTGATGAGCAGTTTGAGGCGATCTCTCGTCATTTCATGCCGCCGAGCGCAGACGAGGGATTTGAGGTGAGGGAGTACGGTGTTGAAGGCTGAAGCCCTCAGTTCCAACAAGTGTCGGAAACCGCCGTCCCGGACCTGATCCGGGACCGTCCTGTTTGGGAGCTGGTCCCGGCTCTGAGGCCGGGACGGCGGTCTCTGCTTCTTGTCCCTTTTCAAGTCCGACGGAAGCCGCCAGAAGGCCCGAAAACATGGCAACAAAAAAGGCCGGGCGATTGCCCGGCCTTTCCGCTGTCTGAAATCCTGTAAAGGATTAGACGGAGTAGTACATGTCGAATTCGACCGGATGCGGCGTCATTTCGTAACGCTCGACTTCTTCCATCTTCAGTTCGATGTAGGCATCGATCTGGTCGTCATCGAACACGCCGCCGGCCTTGAGGAACTCACGGTCAGCATCGAGGCTTTCCAGAGCTTCACGCAGGTTGCCACAAACCGTTGGGATCTCGGCCAGTTCTTCAGCTGGCAGATCATAGAGGTTCTTGTCCATGGCCTCGCCCGGATGGATCTTGTTCTTGATACCGTCAAGGCCAGCCATCAGAAGCGCGGAGAAGCAGAGGTAAGGGTTCGCCGTTGGATCCGGGAAACGGACCTCGATACGCTTCGCCTTCGGAGAAGACGTGAACGGGATACGGCAGGAAGCCGAACGGTTACGTGAGGAGTAAGCCAGCAGAACCGGTGCTTCGTAACCCGGGACCAGACGCTTGTAGGAGTTGGTCGACGGGTTGGTGAAGGCGTTCAGAGCCTTGGCGTGCTTCAGAATGCCGCCGATGTAGTACAGGCAGTTTTCGGAAAGATCTGCGTACTGGTTGCCTGCGAAAGTCGGCTCGCCGTCCTTCCAGATCGACTGGTGGCAGTGCATGCCTGTGCCGTTGTCGCCAAAGACTGGCTTCGGCATGAAGGTAGCCGACTTGCCGTAGGCATGTGCAACCTGATGAACAACGTACTTGTAGACCTGCATGCTGTCGGCACACTTGGTCAGCGTGTCGAACTTCATGCCCAGCTCGTGCTGTGCGGAGGCCACTTCGTGGTGATGCTTTTCGGTCGGAACGCCCATTTCTGCCATGACAGACAGCATTTCGGAGCGGATGTCCTGAGCGCTGTCGATCGGGGGAACAGGGAAGTAGCCGCCCTTGGTGCGAACACGGTGGCCGAGGTTGCCGGTTTCGTACTCGGCATCCATGTTGGTCGGCAGCTCGGTGCTGTCGAGCTTGAAGCCGGTGTTGTACGGGTCAGCGGCGAAGCGGACATCGTCGAACATGAAGAACTCGGCTTCAGGGCCGAAGTAGACAGTGTCGCCGAAACCGCCGGACTTGACGTAGGCTTCAGCCTTTTTCGCCGTCATGCGCGGATCGCGGTTGTAGGCTTCGCCAGTGATCGGGTCCACGATGTCGCAGAAGATCGCCATGGTGGTCTGGGCGAAGAAGGGATCGATATGAGCTGTTTCCGGATCCAGAACCATCATCATGTCGGACTCGTTGATGGCCTTCCAGCCAGCGATGGAAGAGCCGTCGAATGCGGTGCCTTCAGCGAACATGTCTTCATCGATGAGAGCAACGTCGAAAGTGACGTGCTGCATCTTGCCGCGCGGGTCGGTGAAGCGCAGGTCGACGAATTTTACGTCCTTTTCCTTGATTTCCTTAAGGACCTCGGAGGCGGTGGTCATACTGTCCATCCCTTAGTTATCTATCATCAGTTGGGGTTCGTCCCGACCCGGGTGCTTGCAGTCTCGTGCTGTCAAAAAGCACACGCGGATCGAAATTCTTGGCCGTTGGCCGGTTTGGAAACGAGGTTCAGATAGCGTCTTCGCCGGACTCGCCCGTCCGGATACGCACTGCTTCCTCGATGTTGGAAACAAAAATCTTGCCGTCGCCGATGCGACCGGTTTGAGCTGCTGAGCGAATGGCCTCAACTGCCTTTTCCACCATATCGCCTGTCAGCACAATCTCGACTTTCACCTTCGGGAGAAAATCGACGACATATTCCGCGCCGCGGTAGAGTTCGGTGTGGCCTTTCTGGCGCCCAAAGCCCTTGGCTTCGGTTACAGTGATGCCCTGGAGGCCAACCTCCTGGAGAGCTTCCTTCACTTCATCCAACTTGAAGGGCTTAATGATCGCCTCGATCTTCTTCATCACCTTCGTCTCTCTCCGAATTTATTGGCCGAATTGTCTGGCTTGAAACCGCTGTGGGTCTCCGGTTGCGAATACACACCGCTGGATCCGAATTAGCACAAGCTGTGCCAAGTGAACTGGGATGTAAAATTCGCCGAAAAAAGGGGCATATGCAATGCCGGCATTTCACTGAGCGCAAAACTGGTCCGCAAATAGCGATCAAAAAGTAATCAGCATGCACAACAAGTGTGCAAAATGGTGCATTTGTGTGGCTTGGTCGTCAATCTTCAGCATGACGCTGAAGTTGAGGTCCAGCATTTGTCCCGTGGCCTAGGCGCCGTTTTTATAACATGACAGTCGTACCTTCCGGTGGCAGACAGATTACAAGCGGGTGAAACAGACAGGTGAGAGCGCAATGGCGGATGCAAGCGAGCTTTTGACCTCGGCGCAGATGGGGCAGGCCGACAGGATGGCCATTGCGTCGGGCACGCCGGGCATCGTTCTGATGGAGAGAGCGGGTGGTCATGTCGCGCGGGTGGCCTCTGAGATGTGCCCACCGCAGGGGCGCATAGCGATCGTCTGTGGGCCGGGCAACAATGGCAGCGACGGGTTTGTTGCCGCGCGCCATTTGCATCAGGCTGGGTATGCGGTTGATGTCCTGCTTCTGAAGGACCCGATCGGTCTGAAGGGCGACGCAAAGGTGGCTTATGAGCAAATGGGACTGCCAAGCCAGGTGGTTGATGCTGCTGCGCTGGACGAGACGCTGAAAGGCTGCGACCTGATCGTAGATGCGCTTTTTGGGGCAGGGCTGGACCGGCCCTTGCAGGGCAATGCCGCCGCATTCACCGCTATCATCAACAAGAGTGGTGTTCCGGTTCTGGCCGTCGATCTTGCGTCCGGCGTGAACGGGTCGACGGGTGAGGCCGGAGGTTCAGCCGTTCAAGCCGCGCGCAGTATTACGTTCTTTCGATGCAAGCCGGGGCACTATTTGTTGCCCGGCCGGGACCTGTGCGGCGACGTCTCTTGTGTCGATATCGGTATTCAGGAGAGCGTTCTGCGCGAAATCGGACCGCAGACGTTTCTCAACGAACCACCTTTGTGGCTGAGTGCCTGGCCGGTGCCTGGTCGGGCCGGGCATAAATACGAACGTGGCCACGCCGTGGTTTTCAGTGGGCCCATGTCGTCCACCGGGGCGGCGCGTCTTGCTGCTGGCGCATGCCTCAGGGCCGGAGCCGGGCTTGTGACGCTTGCGTCGCCGCCCTCGGCCCTGATGGTCAATGCAAGCCATCTGACAGCAGTCATGTTGAGATCAGTCAGGGGACTTGAGGGCATCTCCGAGCTGCTAACCGACAAGCGCCTGAATTCCTTTCTCATCGGTCCTGGATATGGTGTTGGCGATGAAACCTCGGCGGCAGTTTCTGTTCTTTTGAAATCCGAGTGCGCAGTTGTCCTGGATGCTGATGCTCTGACGAGCCACCAGGATGGACCCGAGGTGCTTTTCACGCAGATCAAGGGACGCGAAGCTCCCGTCGTGTTGACGCCTCACGGCGGCGAGTTTGCCCGTCTGTTTCCTGATCTTGTTGTTCTGGACAAGCTGACACGAACACGCGCCGCCGCAAAACGCTCTGGTGCGGTTGTTCTCCTTAAAGGCGCGGACACCGTGATCGCGAGTCCGGATGGCAGGGCAGCCATCAATTCCAATGCACCGCCCTGGTTGGCAACGGCGGGGTCCGGAGATGTGCTCGCGGGCATTATCTGTGGTCTGCTTGCACAAAAGATGCCGGCCTTCGAAGCGGTGGCGATGGCGGCCTGGCTTCACGGCGCGGCGGGGCAACAGGCCGGTGCCGGTCTGATTGCAGAAGACCTCGCGACGACTCTGCGTCCCGTGATCGCAGGACTTGTGGAAAAGTCATGAGGCGGGGAAGGGGCACCTCATCATTTTTCCTTGTGGTGGTTTGAAACACGGTGCTATAGAGGCCCCGCTTCAGTGCTGAACATACGGCGCTGCGCGGATGTGGTGGAATTGGTAGACACGCCAGATTTAGGTTCTGGTGCCGCAAGGCGTGGGGGTTCAAGTCCCTCCATCCGTACCATTTTTTCAAAAATTTCTGATGTTGGAGAAGGTTCGACAGGGAACCTAGGGGCGCTGCTTAAGTGGGCTAGTCCAGTGCAGTCATGGATCAGCCTAACGGAGTTTCGAAATATCTTCTGTGATCGAGCACAAGCTTCAAGTGTCAATCTCAGCGATCAGCCAATTTACTGCGAAACGCAGTCGCGCCGATTCGGGAGCGATCTAGGCACGAGGATGGCTGGATGGGAAAACTTGAAAGCAGAGGACAGCCTCTGCTTTCAAGTTGGCGCGATGTCTCTCACCCAACGATCAGTTGTTTGAGCTGGAGCGCTTCATATTCGAGTTCGTTCAGCCTGTAGTTCACGACATCGCCAATGGTCACCATGCCGACGACCTGGTCTTCGGATACTGCAGGCATATGGCGGAAACGTCCTTCTGTCATACGCCGCAAGACCGACAGGAGAGCCTCCGAAGCTTCACACACTTCTACCTTTCGCGTCATGATTTCCTCGACCTTTTGCCCAAGCGTTTGCCCTGGTGTATCTGCCAGGCGCCGGACGATGTCGCGCTCTGAGAGAATGCCGAGCAGGCCGCCTTGCGGATCCAGGACAGGCAGGGCCCCGATATGTTTGTCGCGAAGGATCTCTACAGCTTCATGAAGGGTGTTTTGAGGTCCAATGGAAAAGACATCCTTGCCCTTGTTGTCGAGAATCTTTTGAACCGTTGCCGTTTCTTTTTTTGTGTTGGTTTGGGCTGTCTGGCTGAAAGTCTCAGCCGGCGCCTTGTCCTTGCGGCTTGGTGCTTGGTAAGAACTGGGCATTCAAAGTGCTCCTCGTTGAACGTTCCTCTCGTTGGGAAAAGTTCAGCTTAAACGAAACACCACGTCAAGGATTTCCAAGTTGGCCGAATTTGCCCTCACACCCATGAGTGCGACGATCATGTTCGTATTGGCCTGTTTTGCCGGCTATCGATATCGACGCGTCTGGGCTGCAGAAGGGCCGCGTTGGAAGCTCTGGTTTTACGGCGTTCTGGCCGCAGTCTGTCTGAGCTTGGTGGCTTTTGTCCCGCTGACGGCGGGCGCCTAGGCGGCGCTTTGCTCTTCCATTTCAGCAAGAGCTTTTTTCGCCCGCGGGCAAAGCAATCGCTCACGCAGCGGGCTGTCAGGATCGATTTCTTTTTTGCAGACAAGGCACTGATCTGCATCGGTAATTGCGTTCAAACCGCCGCAGCTGCCTTTGATCGTGCGTCCTGAAAATATGACGCCAAGCGCCATACCCAACATGACTGTGATCAGGAGCGAAAAAGCCAATACAAAGGTCAGCATGCGACGTTTCCTATGGTCCAGCTACGCCTTCAACGACGCAAACCGCTCGCTTGCCGTTGATACAAAGCCTTTGGATCCGCTGCTCGTGTTCCGGTCGATAAACAGAACGGCCAAGTCAAGGCGGTTGGCAATTTCCAGTCCGCGATCGGTGCCAAGCGCCAGCATTGCTGTCGACCAGGCGTCCGCCAGCATGGTGTTTTCTGCCAGAACCGTCACCGACGCTGTCTTGTGAGAGATGGGCTTGCCGGTGTGCGAATCAATGATGTGCGAGTAACGCGTTCCGTTTTCCTCGAAATAATTTCGATAGTCGCCGGAGGTCGCCATGCCAAGATTCGAGATGTCGGTGACCTGATAGGCTTGGCGGCTCAGGGAATCAGGCGACTCGATCCCGATCTGCCAGCGCATGCCGTCTGTATTCAGGCCTGCAACGTATAGGTCTCCGCCGATTTCGACCATGAAGTCTGTCAGGCCGAAGCCCTTGAGAGTGGCTGCGAGCTTATCCACGCCATAACCCTTGCCAATCGACGGCAAGAAAATCTGGGTGTCAGGATTTGCCTTTTTGACGCTTGTCCCACTGACACTCAGTTGGCCGGTGGAATGCATGGCATCTGCAATTTCCTGCATGCTTGGCTGCGCTCTGGCCGATCCGCCGTTTGCGCCAAAGCCCCAAGCTTCGATGACAGGGCCAAGTGTAATGTCAAACTGGCCGTCACTGGCGCGTTTTACGCCCTCGGCTGCCTCAATCACATAGGCCAGATCTTGAGAAACGCCAATGGCGTCAGAGCTGGACGATGCATTGAAACGGGAAACCTCGGAGTTGGGATCCCAGTTCGACATTTGAGCGTTCACGTCCGCCAGGCTCTTGGCCACCGCCTGTTTCAGGGCAGCCACGTCTACATTGCCGTCGTGGTCGATGGCCTTGATCGAGTAGCTCGTTCCCATGGTCGAACCATCGAGTTCGAGAACATCCGCGCCGCGCTTACATGCAGCCAAAGCAAGCGACATCAAGATAAAGCTGCGTCGAGAAAAATTCATCATGATAGGTACCGTACCCGCCTCGGAGTGTTCGATCGCGACCTTTATCGCGGTGTTCCATCGCGCTTTTCTTTGGTTTCGAAGACTGTTTCAACCAAAAAATGTTGTTGTTAGACAAATTAGCACTTTTGATCCGGGCAAAATCGTAGCATATGGCGACCTGAAGAACACTGGAGGCCAAATGCGTGCAAAGCTTTAAGCTCAAAAAAGGTCTCGATCTGCCGGTGCTGGGGGCGCCTGTCCAGGAGATTCGTCCGGGACAAGAGGTGCGAACTGCTGCGGTGATCGCCGCTGACTATATCGGACTCAAGCCCAGACTGCTCGTGCAGGAGGGGGACGTCGTGGGATGCGGAGCTCCGCTTCTTTTCCACAAGGATACTGCCGAGGTGTTGGTAACATCTCCGGTTGGTGGTCGCGTGAAGGCCGTCAATCGCGGTGCGCGTCGGGTCTTGATCAGCGTTGAAATCGAGATCGATGAGTCGGCTGCAGAGGCAGTGGATTTTTCCGACGTGGGGGATGTGAGTACACCTGAAGGTCTGGTGGAGCGCTTGTGCGCCTCTGGACTGTGGACATCTTTCCGTACCCGTCCGTATTCGAAAGTGCCAGAGCCGCAAACGCGGCCTGCAGCCATTTTCGTCAACGCCATGGATAGCGAACCGCTTTCGGCCGATCCTGCCATCGCGATTGGCGAAGCTCCCGAGGCTTTCGAAAAAGGGCTGGCGGCGATTGCCTCATTGAGTGAGGGCAAGACCTATCTGTGCCACGAGACTGGAGCGCAGGTTCCTGGTCAGCAGGCGCCTGGCGTTGAAGCTGCCGGGTTCTCCGGACCGCACCCAGCTGGCCTTTCCGGAACTCATATGCATTTTCTGGATGCGCCGAGTGCGTCGAAAACCGTCTGGACCATTGGCTATCAGGATGTAATTGCGATCGGGCGACTGCTCGAAACCGGCAAGCTCGACTCCTCCAGGATTATCGCTCTGTGCGGCCCACGTTGCTCGGATCCGCGGTTGGTTCGAACCGTTGCTGGCGCATCCATGGATGACCTCTGCAAGGGTGAAGTCACGGGAGACGAGCCGGTCAGACTTATATCCGGCTCGATTCTGAGTGGCCGCATGGGCGAGGGGCCCAGTGCCTATCTTGGACGGTACGCCCGGCAGGTCACGGTCATCGAAGAAGATCACAAGCAGATTCCACTCGGCTGGATTCGTCCGATGCCGTCGAAGTTTGCCTTTCAGCCGGTTCTCGGCTCCGCCTTCTCGAAAAAGCTCTATGCACTGACCTCCAACTTGAACGGCGGTCGTCGCGCTATGGTGCCGCTTGGCACCTTTGAAGAGCTTGTGCCGCAGGGTATCTTGCCGACGCAGATGCTTCGCGCGCTCCTCGTGATGGACACCGATCAGGCACAGGCGCTTGGCGCGCTCGAGTTTGACGAAGAAGATCTTGGGCTGGTTGGCTTTGCCTGTCCCGCCAAGTACGAATATGGCACTGCGCTTCGCGACTGCCTCACCAAAATCGAAAAGGAGGGCTAGGACTTGGGTCTTCGCAACTTCTTTGACCGTATAGAGCCTCACTTCGTCAATGGCGGCAAGTACGAGAAGCTCTTCCCCATCTACGAGATGGTGGAGAGCTTTATCTACACGCCCAAGACGGTGACGACGGTCGCCCCGCATGCTCGTTCCTATGTGGATATGAAGCGGATCATGACCTATGTGGTCATTGCCACGATCCCTTGTATTCTCGTTGGTCTCTACAATGTCGGCTTTCAGGCCAATTTGGCTCTGGAAAATCTCGAGCCCAGTGGCTGGCGCGCTTATGTCATCAGCGCTCTGGGAATAGGGTTTGATCCGACAAATCCTTTCGCCAACTTCTTTCATGGTTTGCTTTATTTCCTGCCGATCTACATCACGACGCTGGTCGTTGGCGGGATCTGGGAAGTGTTGTTTGCCACGGTTCGCGGGCATGAAGTGAACGAGGGCTTCCTCGTTACCTCGATGCTCTACGCCTTGATCATGCCGCCGACAGCGCCGCTCTGGCAGGTTGCCCTCGGCATTTCCTTTGGTGTCGTGATCGGCAAAGAGGTTTTCGGCGGAACGGGGAAAAACTTCCTCAATCCGGCTTTGACCGGCCGAGCCTTCCTGTATTTCGCTTACCCGGCACAAATGTCTGGCGATACAATCTGGACGCCTGTGGACGGCTTTTCCGGTGCGACGGCGCTTTCGGTTGGCTCCACCCAGGGCTATCAGCAGCTGGCTGCCAACGGCATGGACTGGATGAGTTCCTTCATCGGCCTCATTCAGGGTTCCATCGGTGAAACCTCCACATTGGCTTGCTTCATCGGTCTGGCCTTCCTTCTTGTGACCAAGATTGCCAACTGGCGCCTCGTGGTGGGCTGTCTGGGCGGCATGATCGCTTTCTCGCTGCTCTTGAACCTCATCGGTTCGGACACCAATCCGATGTTTGCCATGCCCTGGTACTGGCATTTGGTGATTGGTGGCTATGCGTTTGGCCTTGTGTTCATGGTGACTGAGCCGGTGTCGGCGTCGCATACCAATCTGGGGCGCTACATCTATGGTGCCTTGATCGGGTTCATGGTGGTCATGATCCGTGTGATCAACCCGGCATTTCCTGAAGGCATGATGCTCGCCATTCTGTTCGGCAATGTGTTTGCGCCACTGATCGATTATTTCGTGGTGCAGGCCAACATCAGGCGGAGGGCAAAAGGCAATGTCTGATGAGACCCAAAACAAGGGCCTGATTGCCCGTTTTCTGGCTCTGCCAACCGATTCCGTGCCGAAGACGGTCTTTGTCGCCGTAACGCTTTGCCTTGTCGCCTCGATGGTCGTTTCTGCGGTCGCAGTCGCGCTGCGTCCGGTCCAGGAGATCAACAAGCTCAAGGACAAGCAGATCAACATTCTGCAGGTGGCCGGCGTCTACGACCCGAATGAAGACGTGGTCGAGGCTTTCAAGGCTTTCGAGCCGCATGTGCTTGAACTGTCTACTGGCACGTTCACCGATCAGTTTGATGCAACCACATTCGATGACCGGGCTGCAGCTGCCGATCCGGAGCTGAGTGATGCGCTGCAAAATGATCCGGCGGGCATCGGCCGTCAGAGCCGATTTGTTACCATTTACCTTCTGCGCAAGGACGATGGGTCCCTCGACAAGGTGATCCTGCCAGTCCACGGCTATGGCCTTTGGTCGACCCTCTACGGCTTCATAGCGCTCGAGTCTGACGGTAACGATATCTACGGGTTGCAGTTCTACAGTCACGCGGAGACGCCAGGCCTTGGCGCAGAAGTCGACAATCCGCGCTGGAAGGCGCAGTGGAAAGGCAAGAAGCTCGCCGACGAGGATGGGACATTGCAGATCACGGTTTCCAAAAGTGTGCCGCCTGCAGGATCCGACTATCACGTCGATGCCCTCGCAGGTGCCACGTTGACGTCCGCTGGTGTCGACAATCTGGTTCGTTTCTGGATGGGTGAAGCGGGCTATGGGCCCTTCTTGGAAAAACTCAAGGCGGGAGAAATCTAATGGCTCAAACACGCAGAGACATGCTGATTGACCCACTGGTCGACAACAATCCGATTACGTTGCAGGTGTTGGGCATCTGTTCTGCACTGGCGGTCACCTCCTCACTGAAGGTGGCCTTCGTGATGGCAATCGCGGTGACGTTGGTCACGGCGTTCTCATCGATGTTCATCTCGATGCTGCGTAATCACATTCCAAGTTCGATCCGGATCATTGTCCAGATGGTTATCATCGCCTCGCTTGTGATTCTGGTTGACCAGGTGCTCAAGGCTTATGCCTATGAGATTTCCAAGACGCTTTCCGTCTTTGTCGGTCTTATCATCACCAACTGTATCGTCATGGGACGGGCGGAAGCCTTCGCCATGAAGAACCCGCCGATCGCGAGTTTCGTCGATGGTATCGGCAACGGGCTCGGGTATGGCCTGATCTTGATGCTGGTGGGTGTGATCCGCGAGCTCTTCGGTGCGGGCAGCCTGTTCGGCATTACCGTGCTGCAGACAGTCAATAATGGCGGCTGGTATGTGCCAAACGGCCTGTTGCTGCTGCCACCTTCAGCTTTCTTCGTCATTGGCTTGTTGATCTGGGGCTTCCGGACCTGGAAACCTGGTCAGGTTGAAGAGCGCGAATATAAAATTCAAGTCGTTGGGGCTCATTGATGGAAGGTCTTATTTCCCTAGCTGTCAAAGCGGTCTTCGTTGAGAACCTTGCGCTCTCCTTTTTCCTCGGCATGTGTACTTTCATTGCCGTGTCGAAGAAGATTTCAACGGCCATAGGTCTCGGTATTTCGGTCATGATCGTTCAGGCGATCACCGTTCCGGCCAACAACCTGATCCTGACTTATCTGCTGGCACCGGGCGCGCTCAGCTGGGCGGGCTTTTCCGATGTGGATCTGACCTTCCTTGGGCTGATCTCCTACATCGGCGTTATTGCAGCGCTGGTTCAGATACTGGAGATGGTGCTCGATAAGTACTTTCCGCCACTCTACAACGCACTTGGCGTTTTCCTGCCGCTGATCACGGTGAACTGCGCGATCCTCGGCGGCTCGTTGTTCATGGTTGAACGCGACTATAACTTCCCCGAGAGCCTGACCTACGGTGTCTCCTCTGGATTTGGGTGGGCGCTGGCGATCACCGCGATGGCGGGCGTGCGCGAAAAGCTGAAATATTCCGATATTCCTGATGGTCTTCAGGGACTGGGTATCACCTTCATCACTGCGGGCTTGATGGCTATGGCCTTCATGTCTTTCAGCGGCGTGAAACTCTGAGGGAGATAGATCATGGAAACATTCAGCCTGGGTATCGTTCTTTTTACCCTCATCGTGATCACGCTCGTATCGATCATTCTGGCAGCGCGAGCCAAACTCGTGTCGTCCGGGAATGTGGAGATCACCATCAATGGTGAAAAGACCATTTCGGTCCCTGCCGGAGGCAAGCTTTTGCAGACTCTGGCGGAGCAGAAACTGTTCGTTCCCTCCGCTTGCGGGGGCGGCGGCACCTGTGCTCAGTGCCGGGTGCGAATCCACTCCGGCGGCGGCTCGATCCTGCCTACTGAGGAAAGCCATATCACCAAGCGCGAAGCGTCTTGCGGTGATCGCTTGTCTTGTCAGGTTGCCGTCAAGCAGGACATGGATATTGAAGTTCCGGAAGAGGTGTTCGGTGTCAAAAAGTGGGAGTGTACCGTTCGCTCCAACGAGAACGTTGCCACCTTCATCAAGAACCTGGTTCTGGAGCTTCCCGAAGGCGAGGATGTCAATTTCCGCGCAGGTGGCTATATCCAGATCGAGGCTCCTGCTCACAAGCTGAGCTACAAGGACTTCGCCATCGAGGATGAATATCACGGGGATTGGGACAGGTTTAACTTGTGGCAGTATGAGTCCACGGTGAACGTGCCGATCGAACGTGCTTATTCCATGGCGAACTACCCGGATGAAAAAGGCCTGATCATGCTGAACGTTCGAGTGGCTTCCCCGCCACCGGGCTCTCAGGGTATTCCTCCTGGTCAGATGTCGTCTTACATCTTCAACCTCAAGCCTGGTGACAAGGTCACTATTTCTGGTCCGTTCGGCGAGTTCTTCGCTCGCGACACCCAGAAGGAGATGGTCTTCATCGGTGGCGGTGCGGGTATGGCTCCAATGCGCAGCCACATCTTTGATCAGCTCAAGCGGCTTAAGAACCGCGATCGGAAGATCACCTTCTGGTACGGCGCCCGTTCAAAGCGTGAAATGTTCTTCGTTGAGGATTTTGACGGCTTGGCCAAGGAGTTTGATAACTTCGAATGGCATGTGGCGTTGTCTGATGCTTTGCCGGAGGACGAGTGGGAAGGCTACACAGGCTTCATTCACAATGTGCTCTTTGATGAATATCTGAAGAACCATCCGGCGCCTGAGGACTGCGAGTTCTACATGTGTGGGCCTCCCATCATGAACCAGTCGGTTATCAACATGTTGCTGGAGCTCGGTGTCGACCGGGAGGACATCATGCTGGACGACTTTGGCGGCTAAGACAGCCCTCATATGACAATTTGAAAAGAAGTCAGATCCGAGGTGTGCAAGCGCCTCGGATCTTGTTTGAGCGGGATCTGTTGGCTGTTTTTCACGGACTTTTCCTTCAAGGAAAAGAGGGCTCGACAGGGTAAATAGCGCGTCTCAGACTTGACACTTTCAAGGGGAGCCTTTATCGCGCTTCCATCGTGCGCCTTCGAGTGTCTTGAAGGTGCGGTGATGCCTGTTTGGTCGCCGCTTCAGGGTGGCGCCGCGCATCGCCAGATCGTCATTTACAACAAGTATCCGGAACAGATCGTTCCAGACCGAGGACGAAGCAAACCCATGCAGGTTACCGAAACCCTCTCCGAGGGCCTCAAGCGAGAGCTGAAAATCGAAATTCCGGCCGGTGATCTGGCTTCCAAGCTCGATGCTTATATGGAAGACATGAAGGGCAAGGCGCAGATCAAGGGCTTTCGTCCGGGCAAAGTGCCGGTTGCGCATCTGAAAAAGATGTATGGCCGCCAGGCTATGGCAGAAATCCTGTCCAACACGATTCAGGAAAGCAGCCAGTCGGTGCTTGAGGAGCGCTCTGAGCGCCCGGCGCTGACACCGGCAATTGATCTTCCTGATGAAGAAGCCGAAGCGATTCTGGCCGGTTCCGCCGATCTGTCTTTCGCCATGAAATACGACGTTCTGCCTGAATTTGAGATCGTTGATTTCAAGGGTATTGAAATCGAGCGTCCGGTTGTCGACATCGCCGAAAGCGAAGTTGATGAGCAGATCGCCGAGATCGCCAAGAACAACGCTCCGTTCGACACCAAGGACGGTGCGGCGGAAAATGGTGACCGTGTCACCATGTCCTACCTCGGCAAGATCGATGGCGAGCCTTTTGAAGGTGGTGCCGACGAGAACGGTCAGCTTGTGCTCGGTTCGGGCCAGTTCATCCCGGGCTTCGAAGATCAGTTGATCGGGCTGAAGGCTGGCGACGAGAAGGTTGTCGAAGTCAACTTTCCGGAAGAATACCAGGCTGCGCATTTGGCCGGTAAAGCGGCGACCTTTGATGTTGTGGTCAAGGAAGTTGGCGCGCCGGGCGAAGCGACGATCGATGATGAGTTCGCCAAGAACCTTGGCCTTGAGTCTCTCGACAAGCTCAAGGAAATCGTTCGCGGCCAGATCGAGGGCCAGTTTGGCCAGATGACCCGCCAGCGTGTGAAGCGTCAGCTTCTTGATGCGCTGGACGAGCATTATTCCTTTGATCTGCCTGAAGGTCTGTTGAACTCCGAGTTCGATGCGGTCTGGAATCAGGTCGAAGAGGACATGAAGCGCAACGAAAAGACTTTCGAGGACGAAGGCACGACGGAAGAAGAAGCGAAGGCGGACTACCGCAAGATCGCTGAACGTCGCGTGCGCCTTGGTCTCGTTCTGTCGGAAATCGGCGAAAAGAACGAAATCCAGGTTTCCGACGAGGAAATGCAGCGCGCGCTTTATGACCGCGTTCGCCAGTTCCCCGGTCAGGAACAGCAGGTGTTCGAGTTCTACAAGAACAACCAGCAGGCCCTGGCTTCGCTGCGCGCTCCGATCTACGAAGAGAAAGTCGTCGACTACATGCTCGAGCTCGCCAATGTGACGGACAAGACCGTCACCAAGGAAGAGCTGGAGAAGCTCGTGGCAGAGGATGAGGAAGACGCCTAAGCGTTTTCCCGCTGAAAATCAGCGGATGCGGCCTGGCTTTAACCTTGCCTTCACGCCGCATCTGCGATGACTTTGCGAACAGGGCGACATCCCCTATGTATGGGGTGTCGCTTTTTTCGAGTCAGGCCCCATATTCGTTTCAACGTTGATGTGGCCTATGTCTGACCGTGCTGCTCCGGCGCACGGCCGTCTCAAAGCATATGGATGAGGTATGAAGGATCCTGTCGATATCTACATGAACACACTCGTTCCGATGGTCGTCGAGCAGACGAACCGCGGCGAGCGGGCCTTCGATATCTTCTCGCGTCTCCTCAAGGAGCGGATTATCTTCCTGACCGGGCCGGTGGAAGATCACATGGCTACCCTGATCAGCGCTCAGCTGCTGTTCCTGGAAGCCGAAAATCCGACCAAGGAAATCGCGATCTACATCAATTCGCCTGGTGGTCTCGTGACCTCGGGCCTTGCGATCTATGATACGATGCAGTTCATCCGTCCGGCCGTCTCGACCCTGTGTATCGGTCAGGCTGCGTCGATGGGCTCGCTTCTGCTGGCTGCCGGCGAGAAAGACATGCGTTTTTCCCTGCCAAATGCCCGCGTGATGGTTCACCAGCCGTCCGGTGGTTTTCGCGGGCAGGCAGCCGATATCATGCTGCATGCTCAGGAAATCCTGAAGATGAAGCGTCGCCTCAATGAGATTTACGTCAAGCACACCGGTCAGAGCCTTGATGCTGTTGAAGAGGCGCTTGAGCGCGACAACTTCATGACCTCTGAAAGAGCGCAGGAATTCGGGATCATTGACAATGTGATATCCGATCGTGCGAGCCTGTCGGGCGAGGCTGAGAGCTGACGAAACAATTGTCCACCGGTCGCCAAATGACCGGTGGACCGGCATTCAATGCCCCTAGATATGGTCGTTTTCCGGCTTCGCCTTAAACCTATGTTGATTTTTAAGGGTGAAGCATGGTCACATCAGAGACTTTAGAGAGTAAAGTCGGTCCTAGGCGGCACAATCGAGCCATTTGCCTTAATTTGGCTCGATCTTGACAGATAAGGGGGGACCTCCTCCCAGAGAACGCGGGGTTGAATAAATGACCAAGGCCAGCGGCAGCGACTCCAAGAACACGCTCTACTGCTCCTTCTGCGGTAAGAGCCAGCATGAAGTGCGCAAGCTGATCGCCGGCCCGACTGTTTTCATTTGCGATGAATGTGTCGAGCTGTGCATGGACATCATACGTGAGGAAAACAAGTCCTCGCTGGTGAAGTCCCAAGATGGAATCCCAACACCTCAGGAAATTCGCAACGTTCTGGATGACTACGTCATTGGCCAGGGCAGCGCGAAAAAAGTCCTGTCGGTTGCGGTCCACAATCACTACAAACGCCTGAATCACGCCTCCAAGAGCAACGACGTGGAACTGGCAAAGTCGAACATCCTGCTGGTCGGTCCGACCGGTTGCGGCAAGACTTTGCTGGCGCAGACGCTTGCGCGGATCCTGGACGTGCCGTTTACGATGGCCGATGCCACCACGCTGACCGAAGCCGGTTATGTGGGTGAAGACGTCGAGAACATCATCCTGAAGCTGCTTCAGTCCGCCGACTATAATGTCGAGCGAGCGCAGCGCGGCATTGTCTACATCGATGAGGTGGACAAGATCAGCCGCAAGTCGGACAATCCGTCGATCACACGCGATGTGTCGGGTGAGGGGGTTCAGCAGGCTCTTCTGAAGATCATGGAAGGCACTGTTGCTTCCGTTCCGCCTCAGGGTGGCCGCAAACATCCGCAGCAGGAGTTCCTGCAGGTAGATACGACCAACATCCTGTTTATCTGCGGTGGCGC
Organism: Roseibium sp.; assembly: GCF_039982295.1. Classification (GTDB taxonomy): domain Bacteria; phylum Pseudomonadota; class Alphaproteobacteria; order Rhizobiales; family Stappiaceae; genus Roseibium. Next base: position 44,077 of record NZ_JBDWYP010000049.1, on the reverse strand, counting down.
CTTTGCCGGTCTCGACAAGATCATCTCTGATCGCGGCACCCAGTCGTCGATCGGCTTCAAGGCGCAGGTCCACGCACCGGAAGATCGCAAGATCGGCGAACTGTTCTCGGTGCTTGAGCCTGAAGATCTGCTGAAGTTCGGTCTTATCCCGGAATTCGTTGGCCGTTTGCCGGTCATCGCAACTCTGGAAGATCTGGATGAAGATGCCCTGATCACGATCCTGACCGAACCGAAAAACGCATTGGTCAAACAGTACCAGCGTCTGTTCGAAATGGAGACGGTTGAGCTGACGTTCCACGACGAAGCGTTGCTGGCCATTGCGCGCAAGGCTATCGAGCGCAAAACCGGTGCTCGTGGTCTGCGTTCGATCCTTGAGGTTATTTTGCTCGATACCATGTACGAGCTGCCTGGCCTGAAGGGCGTGAAGGAAGTCGTGATTTCGGCGGAAGTGGTGAAAGGCGAGGCACGCCCGCTTTACATCTACGAGGACCGCGAAGAATCTTCGGCGACAAGCGCCTGACGTGGGTGTCTTGATCCAGTCGGAATGACTAGAAAATGCCGCCTCCTCGGGCGGCATTTTTTGTGAATATGTGCTGGAAAACTGCAGTTTTCCACTGCCGAGAAAGCCTCATGGAAGCTTTGGCGGTCAAGTTCCAGCGCCGCCTTGACACCGAGGGGGCAGGTGTCCACCTAATAGGACAACACTACGGCGAAGCGGTCCGGTTGTATGCCCATCAGGGGTGCGTCGGTCTGGCTCTGGCAGGCACCTCCCGCCTGCTGCCGTTTTTCAGCGCTTTGTACCGCCGATAAAGAACCGGGGGACGGAGTGCGCAGAGAAAGGAATGGAAATGAGCGATACTGAAGTCCGCTCTTTTGAAGAAGACGGAAAAGGCGTCTATCCTGTGCTGCCCTTGCGCGACATTGTCGTGTTCCCACACATGATCGTGCCGCTTTTCGTAGGCCGCGAAAAGTCCATTCGCGCGCTGGAAGAGGTCATGAGCACCGACAAGCACATTCTGCTTGCGACCCAGGTCAATGCAGCCGATGACGATCCTGATCCCGGTCAGATCTATGAAGTCGGCACCCTCGCGACCGTTCTTCAATTGCTCAAGCTGCCCGACAACACGGTCAAGGTCCTGGTCGAGGGCGGTGCGCGTGCTCGTATCGACGGCTATACCGACCGCAGCGACTACTACGAGGCCAGCGCAGAAGTTCTGCCCGAGCGTGATGGCGAGAACATCGAGATCGAGGCATTGGCCCGCTCCGTGATCGCCGAGTTCGAGAACTATGTGAAGCTCAACAAGAAGGTTTCGCCGGAAGTTCTGGGCGCGGTCAACCAGATCGAGGACTATTCCAAGCTTGCCGATACGATTGCGTCGCACCTCGCGATCAAGATCCCGGAAAAGCAGGAAATCCTAGCGATTGTTTCGGTTGCCGAACGTCTCGAGCGCGTTCTTGGCATGATGGAAAGCGAGATTTCCGTTCTGCAGGTCGAAAAACGCATCCGGTCGCGGGTCAAGCGCCAGATGGAGAAGACCCAGCGCGAATATTATCTGAATGAGCAGATGAAGGCCATTCAGAAGGAGCTTGGCGACAGCGAAGACGGCCGCGACGAAATCGCGGAGCTTGAGGAAAAGATCAAGAAGACAAAGCTGTCCAAGGAGGGCCGCGAGCGCGCGGCTGCCGAGATCAAGAAACTCAAGCAGATGAGCCCGATGTCTGCCGAAGCGACGGTTGTTCGCAACTATCTTGATTGGCTGGTCGGTATTCCGTGGGGCAAGAAAAGCAAGGTCAAGCATGACCTGTCTCTTGCTGAAGAGGTGCTCGACACGGATCATTACGGACTTGAAAAGGTCAAGGAACGGATCATCGAGTATCTTGCGGTTCAGAAGCGTGCCAACAAGCTCAAGGGCCCGATTCTGTGCCTGGTCGGTCCTCCCGGCGTCGGCAAGACCTCGCTTGGCAAATCGATTGCGAAGGCGACCGGTCGTGAGTTCATCCGCATGTCACTGGGCGGCGTCCGTGACGAGGCTGAAATCCGTGGTCACAGGAGAACCTATATCGGCTCCATGCCGGGCAAGGTGATCCAGTCGATGAAAAAGGCCAAGAAGTCCAATCCGCTGTTCTTGCTCGACGAGATCGACAAGATGGGCATGGACTTCCGCGGCGATCCGTCTTCGGCCCTTCTCGAGGTGCTTGATCCCGAGCAGAACAGCTCCTTCATGGATCACTACCTGGAGATCGAATACGATCTTTCGGATGTGATGTTTGTGACGACGGCCAATACGCTGAACATTCCTGCGCCCCTGATGGACCGCATGGAAGTGATCCGCATTGCCGGCTACACGGAAGACGAAAAGGTCGAGATCTGCCGCCGCCATCTGATCTTGAAGGCGGAAAAGGATCACGGTCTCCGCGAGGGTGAGTTCTCGATTGAAGATGAGGCCCTGCGCTTCGTAATCCGTCGCTACACCCGCGAAGCCGGGGTGCGTAACCTTGAGCGTGAAATGGCGACTTTGGCCCGTAAAGCGGTCAAGGACATCCTGATGAGCGACAAGGAAACCATCACGGTGACGCCCGAGGTTGTTGAGGAATATCTCGGTGTTCCACGCTACCGCTACGGCGAGATGGAGAGCGAGGATCAGGTCGGTGTTGTCACCGGTCTCGCCTGGACCGAGGTTGGCGGTGAGCTGTTGACCATCGAAGGCGTCATGATGCCGGGTAAAGGCAAGATGACGGTGACGGGCAACCTGCGCGACGTCATGAAGGAATCAATTTCCGCTGCGGCGTCTTACGTCCGTTCGCGGGCTGTCGATTTCGGCATTGAGCCGCCGCTGTTCGACAAGCGAGACATCCACGTGCATGTGCCGGAAGGTGCAACGCCGAAGGATGGTCCTTCCGCCGGTATCGGCATGGCGACCGCCGTGATCTCAACGCTGACTGGTATCCCGGTGCGCCGTGATGTTGCCATGACTGGCGAGATCACATTGCGCGGCCGCATCCTGCCGATCGGCGGATTGAAGGAGAAGCTGCTTGCAGCTCTGCGCGGCGGGATCAAGACGGTGATGATTCCCGAGGACAACGCCAAGGATCTGGCCGATATCCCTGATTCGGTGAAGAACTCGCTTGAGATCATTCCTGTGACGAGCATGGACGAGGTGCTCAAGACAGCACTTGAGCGTGTGCCTGAGCCTATCGAATGGGATGAGGCGAGCGCCGAAGAGGCTGCGAAAGCCGCCCGCAAGGACGGTGATTCGGCTGGCGTTGTTGCGCACTAATAACGCGTTGCGCATCGCATAAATCGGAAAGCCCCGGCCTTGCCGGGGCTTTTCTTATGAATAAGCCCTGAAAATGGCGGTTTTCTGCGAATTAATGGCTTGCGTTTGAAGCGTTTTCGCCCGATTTTCGCGCAACGGCGCTGACGAGAATCGTCGGCCAACCGCCGTTTCTTAGAAAGGTATCTGCTATGAACAAGAACGATCTGATCGCAGCCGTCGCAGAAAAGACCGGCCTCACGAAGGCGCAGGCAGGCGAAGCTGTTGACGCAACTTTTGATGCTGTCACCGAAACTCTGAAGAGCGGTGACGAAGTTCGCATCATCGGTTTTGGCAACTTCACCGTTTCCGCACGTGCTGCTACCGAAGGCCGCAACCCGCGCACCGGTGAAACGATCCAGATCCCGGCGTCCAAGACGCCCAAGTTCAAGGCCGGCAAAGGCCTGAAGGATGCCGTAAACTCCTAATCGGGTTTTCCTGGCGACTTCGCTATCAACCCCGCGCGCCTGACGGTGCGTGGGGTTTTTTGTGTCAGGTGAGGGGGAGGGCTTATCGCTTGTTCTGATTTTTTAAGGTCGAGATCAGGGACAGGATCAACTCCAGAATGCCGAAGGCGAGGATCGCGCCGAAAGCAATGCTGGCATAGGTCTTGGTCGACATGCTGACTGGAATGCTGAAGATGAGAATGACTATGCTGACCAGGGCGATCAGCAGGATTGCGGTGATAATCTTGTCGCGTCTCTTCATCTTGAAAGCTCCAGCAGGCGGCGTTGAGCGGTCCCGGAGGCACCATAGCGCGGTCTGGCGGGCGCGAATGCGATCTACATCAATTCACGGCTGCAAAAGCCTTGGATGGCTTTTATGCGCTATTCGACCGATAGATGGACCTGTTGGGTGCACGCGCCCACCCATGGCATCTGGCAGGCGCGCATTCGCAGGCTGTTTTCCCGACTTGTTGATAACCGATATAGTTGTTCTTGCAATGTGCGCGGAAACTGCATAAAAGCCTCTCATCGAACGCGGACAAGCACTGCGTTGAGGGCGATTAGCTCAGTTGGTAGAGCGCCTCGTTTACACCGAGGATGTCGGGAGTTCGAGTCTCTCATCGCCCACCATTTCTCCTTTCACATTGAAACCAGATACACCAACTGCTACCGGCAGATCCCGTGATATCGTCTGGTGACTATCGCGAATTGCGTCGGGACTGAATGACGTTCTCGAGGAGCCGACGTGCTGTTTCCACACGAACGGCGAGAAGGTCATCGTCTTGCGATGCAGGTGAGGGGCGTGCTCGTCTGGTGTCTCGCTGGTCTCAGATTGCGACTGGGAATAATAGCTGGAACGGTACTCGGTCTCCACGGAGCGGGCGCTAATCTCCTTCACGAGGTGGGGCATGATGAGCGCAAAGAGATCAGGATCGTCCCGACCGACGTGCTGGTTCTCTCCGAGAACGCGTTGATAGTGCTCTTCTACGAGTTCCACGATAGCCCTGAGATCCATTCGCTCTGTTTCCTTCGATTTCTCAATAGACGCTGTCCGGGTGTCTTGAAACGGTCGCTTTTCGGCGCATTCCCGTGCTGACTGCCGACGTTGCGAGTTTTTGACGTCTAGGGCGATGAATTTGGTTCTCAGCTCTAGAGTGTCGTGTGCGATCGTGCGTTGAGGCAGCTCAAACTTTGCTGCATTTCCTCCGGCGATTTGGACGAGGAGCCTCAGGCCCAAGCCCTTGATTTCGCGAGCGGTTGGCTTGGGAGTTTCCACCGGAGTCGGCGACAGCAGGCGAGGGAGGGTAAGTTCCACTGCCGGATGGATCTTTTGATGTCTCTTTACCGGCGGGCCGAGAGAGTTGGATGAAGTGGCGCAAGTTTTCCTTAGCCTCGACGGTGTCGACAATGGGATGCTGGCGGTTCCTGCAGATGCGCACTCCTGCGTGTGCAAGACATGCAAACGGGGCCTGGAAACTCTTCAGGTTTGATTTGGCGAAGGACGCCTGCGGTCACAGGCACGTTCCGGACTGGCGGTCAGGAAGAGCCTGCCCCCAATGTCGCATCCACGACATGGTTGAATTTTGACCTCATGGTCACCTCATTTTTGCACATGGCGGAGACTGTGGGAGTGGATGGTCCCGATGGCATGACGGCGCATATTTATCTTCGCCAGAAACGGCATCGACGCCGGACCTTGAGAAGGCGCTGATTGCGCCAGCCTTTCCGTCTGCGCAGCTTCCGCAGTGGAGGCAACCTTGTCGGTTACCAGGCCGTTTGGCTCACGATTTTTATCCACAAGCGAAAGGGCTTCGGTTTTCGCGGGTTACGCCGGGTTTTGCGGCCTTTCGTAAAATCGACATATTACGCTCGTGGCAGTGCTTGACTTCCATCTTCAGCCGCCGTACATCAGCGCCACTTCGCAACGATATCACATCGCTGCTGCGGAGCGGGTGTAGCTCAGTTGGTTAGAGTGCCGGCCTGTCACGCCGGAGGTCGCGGGTTCGAGTCCCGTCACTCGCGCCACTTCCTTTAAAGACAAGGGAAGCGGCGCAAAGAAAATACCGTTAAGTGTGCGGGTGTAGCTCAGTTGGTTAGAGTGCCGGCCTGTCACGCCGGAGGTCGCGGGTTCGAGTCCCGTCACTCGCGCCACTTACGGTTTCTTTTTCTCCCCTCTGAATTGATTTACGCATGCGGTGACTTTAGTCACTGCGCCGTGATGTTGGCCTGCTTGTGGGTCGCGCTTTTTCACTTTGATGCGCTGGATTTTCTGTCGCGCAAAAGCGTGAAGTCTGAGGCGTAATCGCATAGGCAGATTTGCTCTCGCTACGCGCGGACTGTCTGATGCATTGAGTTCGCTACTCTTTTTGACACTGTGAAATTTCTCATGCTTCTGCGGCGAATTGAAGCTTGCCGGTGACAGGATTGCGATTCTCTTCGCCACATAGAAGAATCGAAGACCTGGCTGCGCGCAGAATCTTTTTGGAGTTTTCAACCGCGACGCAATCGCCGGAAAAGCCCGAATTATGTGGCGTTGGGTCAAATCAGGCGGAAGCGTGACTTTCTCATGACCGGCTATGCACTTGCGTTGATTCAAGTGGTGGGATAAGCGTGCCTTCGCATGTTGGACAATCAAGCGCTGACAGGCCTTGCTCTTTCTGAGTGGTTCATGCTGCTCTAGAATAAGGCCTTGAAGGCTGGGTCTCCTCCCGACCCAACCTCCAAATGCAAGGACGCGAAAGACATGGAAGAACTATTGCGGGAATATGTCCCGATCGTCGTGTTCATCGGCATCGCGCTGGTGATCGGCATTGCGCTGCTTGTGTCGCCGTTTCTCATTGCCTACCAAAATCCGGATCCGGAAAAACTGTCGGCCTATGAGTGCGGGTTCAACGCCTTCGATGATGCACGCATGAAGTTCGACGTGCGATTTTACCTCGTCTCCATTCTGTTCATCATCTTTGATCTGGAAGTTGCTTTTCTATTCCCGTGGGCCGTCAAGTTTGGTGACCTGGGATGGTACGGCTTTTGGTCGATGATGGTCTTCCTGGGCGTGCTGACCATCGGCTTCATCTATGAATGGAAAAAGGGAGCGCTGGAATGGGATTGACCACGACATCCGGTCCGCTCATTGCGGAAAGCCCGAAGAGCGTTATTGATCCCAACACCGGCAAACCTGTCGGTGCGAATGATCCGTTCTTCATGGAAGTCAACGATGAGCTGGCTGACAAGGGCTTTCTCGTCACGTCAACTGACAATCTGATCCAGTGGGCGCGCACCGGTTCGCTCATGTGGATGACCTTTGGTCTTGCTTGCTGCGCTGTCGAGATGATGCAGATGGCGATGCCGCGTTACGATGCCGAGCGCTTTGGATTTGCTCCGCGGGCCTCCCCGCGTCAGTCTGATGTGATGATTGTGGCTGGCACGTTGACCAACAAGATGGCGCCTGCGCTTCGCAAGGTCTACGACCAGATGCCGGAACCGCGCTACGTCATTTCGATGGGGTCGTGTGCCAATGGTGGTGGCTACTATCACTATTCCTATTCGGTCGTGCGTGGATGCGACCGCGTCGTGCCGGTGGATATCTACGTTCCCGGCTGCCCTCCGACCGCGGAGGCACTGCTCTATGGCGTTTTGATGCTTCAGAAGAAGATTCGTCGTACGGGGACCATTGAACGTTAAACGACAGGTTTGAGTAGGGGCGGGTTTCTGCCCCGATTGAGGGCTCCAACGGAGTGAGGTCATAAGAACATGGACGAGACGTTGAAGGAACTGGCCGAGCATATCGAGCTTGCTCTGGGAAGTTCTCTTTTGTCCTGGACCGTCGAATATGGCGAGCTGACCCTTGTCGCCTCCACGACCGACATTCTTCAAGTGGTTCGGTATTTGCGCGACAACAGCTCGTGCAAGTTCATCAACCTGACAGACATTTGCGGTGTGGATTGGCCCGCACGCGAAAAGCGTTTCGATGTCGTCTATCACTTCCTGTCTCCGGTGCAGAACCAGCGTATCCGTGTGAAGATCGCAGCCGATGAAGAAACCCCGATTGCCTCTCTGACTCCTTTGTTTCCAGGGGCAGAATGGTTCGAGCGTGAAGCCTTCGACATGTATGGCATCCTCTTTTCCGGTCACCCGGACCTGCGGCGTATCCTCACCGACTACGGCTTTGACGGGCACCCGTTGCGCAAGGACTTCCCGGTTACCGGCTTTGTTGAAGTCCGTTATGACGATGAGAAGAAGCGCGTCGTTTATGAGCCGGTTCGCCTGAATCAGGAATTCCGCAATTTCGATTTTCTCTCGCCATGGGAAGGCACGGACTACGTGCTGCCGGGCGATGAGAAAGCAACCACGAATTAAGGCTCTCCCGGATGGCTGAAGCTCAGGTTCGAAACTTCAACATCAACTTTGGTCCGCAGCACCCGGCGGCTCACGGCGTATTGCGCCTTGTGCTTGAGCTGGACGGCGAGGTCGTGACCCGTGTTGATCCGCACATCGGTCTTCTTCATCGCGGCACTGAAAAGCTGATCGAGCAGAAGACCTATTTGCAGGCGGTGCCTTATTTCGACCGTCTCGACTATGTGGCTCCCATGAACCAGGAGCATGCCTTTGCCCTGGCTGTCGAGCGTATGCTTGATATCAATGTGCCCATGCGAGGACAGCTGATCCGTGTGCTCTTTTGCGAAATCGGTCGACTGCTGTCTCATCTCTTGAATGTGACTACGCAGGCGCTGGACGTCGGTGCGTTGACGCCGCCGGTTTGGGGCTTTGAGCCACGCGAAGAGCTGATGGTGTTTTATGAGCGGGCTTGTGGTGCACGCTTGCATGCCGCCTACGTCCGTCCTGGCGGTGTTCATCAGGATCTTCCGCGCGCGCTTTTGGATGATATCTGGGATTTCTGCGATCCGTTTCTGCAGACACTGGACGATATTGAGGGCCTTCTGACAGACAACCGCATCTTCAAGCAGCGCAACGTCGATATTGGCGTCGTTGATCTGGATGATGCGTGGGCCTGGGGCTTTTCCGGTGTCATGGTGCGTGGATCGGGCGCAGCCTGGGATCTGCGCAAGTCGCAGCCCTACGAATGCTATGCAGATCTGGATTTCGATATTCCGATTGGCAAGAACGGCGATTGCTATGACCGCTATCTCATCCGTATGGAAGAGATGCGCCAATCGGTGCGGATCATGAAGCAGTGCCTGGAAAAGTTGACCGTGGAAACTGGCCCGGTCTCTTCCAAAGACGGCAAGATCGTCCCGCCCAAGCGCGGCGAAATGAAACGTTCGATGGAAGCGCTGATCCACCACTTCAAGCTTTATACCGAAGGCTATCATGTGCCTGCCGGCGAGGTTTACGCCGCCGTGGAGGCTCCGAAGGGCGAGTTTGGTGTCTATCTTGTCGCTGACGGCACAAACAAGCCGTATCGCTGCAAGATCAAGGCGCCAGGATTTGCGCATCTTCAGGCGATGGACTTTCTGTGCCGTGGGCACCAGCTTGCCGACGTCTCGGCCGTGCTAGGCTCCATGGATATCGTATTCGGCGAGGTCGATCGTTGATGATCGGGTCACGCACATCTCATTCGACCCTGGTAGCCGGCATTTCGGCTCCGGTCATCGAAACAGGACGGGGATAACACCATGGCGGTTCGCAGACTTGCCGCGGAACAACCTGACAGTTTTGCCTTCACCGAGAAGAATCTCGCGTGGGCGAAGAAGCTGATCGACCGGTACCCTGCGGGACGGCAGGCGTCAGCCGTGATCCCACTGTTGTGGCGTGCCCAAGAACAGCACGACGGCTGGGTGTGTGAACCAGCGATCCGCTATATCGCGGATCTTCTCGACATGCCGCACATTCGCGTTCTGGAAGTTGCGACATTCTACACGATGTTTCAGCTGCAGCCTGTGGGCAAGAAGGCTCACATTCAGGTCTGCGGAACGACACCGTGTCAGCTGCGTGGGTCTGAGGACCTGATCAACATCTGCAAGAGCCGCATTGCCAAGCACATGCACGAGATTTCCGAGGACGGCATGTTCTCGTGGGAAGAGGTAGAGTGCCTGGGCGCCTGCGTGAATGCGCCAATGGTGCAGATCTTCAAGGACACCTACGAAGATCTGACAGCAGACAGTTTCAACGCGCTGATTGACGATATTTCCGCCGGCAGGGAAGTGACACCCGGCCCGCAGAACGGACGCCGTTTTGCAATGGCTGAAGGTGGTCAAACCAGCCTGACCGAAGTCGACGACGACACCAAGGGCGTGCTGCCTGTGCCACATCTGGTCGACGGCAACGAGAAAGCGTCTCACGCTTTCGCCGGCGGCCCGATCAATGCGGATGGCAACGATTATGATGGCGTGCCGACGCCGGCCGAAGATGCTGTCGCGAAGGTGAAAGCCGCCTTTGCCGCCAAGCAGGCGGGCGAGAGCGTTGCGGAGACGGAAAAGAAGGTCGAGAAGGCTGCCGTAAAGCCATCCGAGCCGAAACCCGTCTCAAAGGCCAAGCCCAAAAGCGCTGAAGCCCCGGCCGAGCCGGCGGCGGCGAAGAAGGCACCTGCTGCAGCTGAGGCAGCAACTGATGTTGCTGAAAAAGAGCCTGAGATTCTCAAGGAAGCGCGCGGCGGCAAGGCGGACGACCTGAAACAGCTCAAGGGCGTTGGGCCGAAGCTTGAATCAACCTTGCATGAGCTTGGCTTCTTCCATTTCGATCAGGTCGCCAACTGGGGACCGGCTGAGATCGCCTGGGTCGACAGCCGCTTGAAGTTCAAGGGCCGCATCGAACGGGATGGCTGGGTTGCTCAGGCCAAGATCCTCGCCGAAGGCGGGGAAACGGAATTTTCCAAGCGTGTTGCCAAGGGTACTGTGCCCTCCAGCAAGAACGAAGGGTAGGGGGAAGAGATGCTGAAAGATCAGGATCGGATCTTCACCAATATCTACGGGCTCAATGATTGGGGTTTTGAGGGCGCCAAGAAGCGTGGCCAGTGGGACAACACCAAGGGTCTGCTCGACAAGGGCCGCGATTGGATCATCGACGAGATGAAGGCCTCGGGCCTTCGTGGCCGCGGTGGTGCGGGTTTCCCGACCGGCTTGAAGTGGTCCTTCATGCCAAAGGCCTCCGACGGACGTCCCGCCTATCTCGTCGTCAACGCTGATGAGTCTGAGCCAGGCACCTGCAAAGACCGCGAAATCCTTCGTCATGACCCACATACTCTGGTGGAAGGTTGCCTCGTTGCGGGCTATGCCATGGGCGCGATTGCGGCCTACATCTACGTGCGCGGTGAATTCATCCGTGAGCGTGAGCGTCTGCAGGCGGCGATCGACCAGGCCTATGACGCTGGCCTGATCGGGAAGAACAACAAGAACGGCTATGATTTCGACATTTACGTCCATCATGGCGCCGGCGCATATATCTGCGGCGAGGAAACTGCGCTTCTGGAAAGCCTTGAGGGCAAGAAGGGCCAGCCGCGGCTGAAGCCGCCGTTTCCGGCGAACGTGGGTCTTTATGGGTGTCCGACGACCGTGAACAACGTCGAATCGATTGCGGTTGCGCCGACAATTCTGCGCCGTGGCGGTTCCTGGTTCGCCGGTCTCGGCAAGCCGAACAATACAGGCACCAAACTTTTCTGCGTGTCTGGCCACGTCAATCAGCCGGCGACCTTCGAAGAAGAGCTGGGTGTGCCCTTTGCCGAGATGATGGAAAGACATTGTGGCGGAATTCGCGGTGGCTGGGACAATCTCCTGGCAGTGATTCCAGGTGGCTCATCTGTTCCATGCCTTACGGCAGAGCAGATCAAGGACACACCGATGGACTTTGATACGCTGCGCGGCCTTGGCTCCGGCCTTGGAACTGCCGCGGTGATCGTCATGGACAAGTCGACGGACATCATCAAGGCAATCGCCCGCCTCAGCTATTTCTACAAGCATGAAAGCTGCGGACAGTGTACACCCTGCCGAGAGGGAACCGGCTGGATGTGGCGGGTCATGGAACGGATGGTCAAGGGCCAGTCGTCCTATGAGGAAATCGACATGCTGTTCAATGTGACCAAGCAGGTCGAAGGCCACACAATTTGCGCACTCGGAGACGCAGCGGCATGGCCGATTCAGGGTCTGATCAAGAACTTCAGGCCAGTGATTGAGCAGCGCATCGACGATTATGTCGCCAAGGCGAAACCTGCACCATTGGTGGCGGCCGAGTGATGCGGAAACGGGATTTGGAGAGCAGGCGATGACAAAACTGATCATCGACGGCAACGAAGTAGAGGTCCCCGCGGACTACACGCTGCTTCAGGCCTGTGAAGAGGCTGGTGCCGAGGTTCCTCGGTTTTGCTACCACGACAGGCTGTCGATCGCCGGCAACTGCCGCATGTGTCTTGTTGAGGTGAAGGGCGGCCCGCCCAAGCCGACGGCATCCTGTGCGATGTCGGTCAAGGATCTGCGTCCTGGCCCGAATGGCGAACCGCCGGTCGTTGAAACCAAGAGCCCGATGGTCAAGAAGGCCCGTGAAGGTGTGATGGAGTTTCTCCTGATCAACCATCCGCTGGATTGCCCGATCTGCGACCAGGGCGGCGAGTGCGACCTCCAGGACCAGGCCATGGCCTATGGCGTGGACAACTCCCGTTTCGGCGAGAACAAGCGCGCCGTCGAGAACAAGCACCTGGGTCCGCTGGTCAAGACCATCATGACCCGTTGCATTCACTGCACGCGCTGTGTCCGCTTCACCACGGAAGTTGCCGGTGTGTCTGACATGGGCCTGATCGGCCGCGGTGAAGATGCCGAAATCACCACGTATCTGGAAGCAGCGCTGTCCTCCGAACTTCAGGGCAACGTCGTTGACCTGTGTCCGGTTGGTGCTCTGACATCCAAGCCTTACGCTTTCCATGCGCGTCCTTGGGAACTGGTCAAAACCGAAAGCATCGATGTGATGGATGCTGTCGGATCAGCGATCCGGGTCGATACGCGCGGCAAGGAAGTCATGCGCATCATGCCGCGTCTCAACGAGGCGGTGAATGAGGAATGGATTTCCGACAAGACCCGTTACATCTGGGATGGTCTGAAGACGCAGCGGCTTGACCGACCTTATGCCAAGAAAGACGGCCGTCTTCAGCCAGTGTCCTGGAGCGAGGCGTTCCAGATCATTGCAGACAAGGTTGGCACGCTAGATGGCTCCAAGATTGGCGCTGTCGCGGGAGATCTTGCCAGCGTCGAGGAAATGTTTGCGCTCAAGAGCCTGATGACGTCGCTTGGCTCTGCCAACATCGACTGTCGCCAGGATGGTGCCGCACTGGATCCGGCCAAGGGCCGTGCCAGCTACCTCTTCAATGCCACGATCGAGGGCATCGAGGACGCGGATGCGGTTCTGATCATTGCTTCAAACCCGCGTATCGAGGCTCCAGTGCTCAACGCACGGATCCGCAAGCGCTGGCGTCAGGGCGGTCTGAAAGTCGGCGTGATCGGCGAAGCCGCGGATCTGACCTATGAGACAACCTATCTTGGTGCGGGTACCGACACGCTTTCGGATCTTGTCGCCGGGAAGAACAGCTTTGTCGATGTTCTGAAAGGCGCGAAGAAGCCGCTGATCATCGTTGGTCAAGGTGCACTTGCCCGCGTGGATGGTGTTTCCGTACTGGCGAATGCTGCGAAGCTTGCAAAAGCTGTTGGCGCTATCAGCGAGGACTGGAACGGTTTCTCAGTGCTCCACACGGCGGCGTCGCGCGTTGGCGGACTGGATATAGGTTTTGTGCCAGGCGAAGGTGGCAAGTCGATTGCCGCCATGCAGGATGCAGCCTCCAAGGGAGACCTTGAAGCCCTGTTCCTGCTCGGCGCTGACGAGATGGACATGTCGGTCTTTGGCAATGCCTTTGTCGTCTATATCGGAACGCACGGCGATCGCGGCGCTCATGGCGCCGACGTGATCTTGCCCGGTGCAGCCTATACAGAGAAGTCGGGAACCTACGTGAACACGGAAGGCCGTGTCCAGATGGCCGACCGTGCCGGCTTCCCTCCAGGGGACGCTCGCGAAGACTGGGCGGTCCTGCGTGCGCTGTCTGCGGTGCTCGGCAAGACCTTGCCGTTCGACTCTCTGGGTGCCCTTCGAGCGCTTCTGTGTGAAGCGCATCCACATTTCCTTTCCATTGACGCGATCGAGGTCGGCTCATCAGCCGATGTCGCGGAACTGGCAAAGGGGGCAGGCAAGATGGAAGCGGCAGGCTTTGCCAACGCCATCTCTGAATTTTATCTGACGAACCCGATTGCACGTGCATCGGCCGTGATGGCGGAATGTTCCGCCTTGGCCAAGTCGCGCGCGGCCGAAGCAGCGGAATAAGGGGCAGGGACAGACATGTCGGACTTTATGACGACCTACGGCTTTCCGTTCCTTTGGATGGTGTTCCAGAGCGTATTGCTTCTCGTCGTTCTTCTGGTGATCGTCGCCTATGTGCTTTACGCGGACCGCAAGATCTGGGCTGCTGTCCAGATCCGCCGCGGCCCGAACGTCGTCGGCCCCTGGGGGCTGCTTCAGAGCTTTGCCGACCTCTTGAAATTTGTCCTCAAGGAGCCGGTTATTCCGTCTGGCTCCAACAAGGTGCTTTTCCTGCTTGCACCGCTTGTGTCCGTGATGTTGGCATTGGCGACCTGGGCGGTCATTCCCGTCTCCGAGGGCTGGGTGATTGCGAACATCAACGTTGGCGTTCTTTACGTCTTTGCAATTTCCTCCCTTGAGATCTACGGCATCATCATGGGCGGCTGGGCTTCGAATTCGAAGTATCCCTTCCTGTCAGCGCTCCGCTCCGCAGCGCAGATGGTTTCCTACGAAGTCTCGATTGGTTTCGTCATCGTGACGGTCCTGCTTTGCGCAGGGTCTCTGAACCTGACCGAAATCGTGCTGTCGCAGCAGACCGGCCTTGCGGACATGCTGGGCGTGCCGTGGCTGGCCTTCCTGAACTGGTATTGGCTGCCGCTGTTCCCGATGTTCGTGATCTTCTTTGTCTCTGCGCTGGCCGAGACGAACCGGCCGCCTTTCGATCTGGCGGAAGCTGAATCGGAGCTGGTTGCGGGCTTCATGGTGGAATACGGCTCCACGCCGTACATGATGTTCATGCTTGGCGAATATGTCGCCATCTGCCTCATGTGCGCGCTGATGACCATCTTCTTCATGGGTGGATGGCTGCCGCCATTCGACTTTGTTCCGTTCACATGGGTTCCGGGTGTCGTCTGGTTCCTTCTGAAGTGTCTGCTCGGCTTCTTCATGTTTGCGATGGTCAAGGCCATGGTGCCACGGTACCGCTACGATCAGCTGATGCGCCTGGGCTGGAAAGTGTTCCTGCCGCTGTCGCTTGCAATGGTCGTGATCGTGGCTGCTGTGCTCATGACTATGGGCTGGGCGCCATAAGGTGAGTATTTCGTTCGCCGGACTGGTCGGGGCAGTGCTTGGGGGATACCTCGGCTGGCTCGACTGGAAGATCCTCAAAGGGATCCTTCAGGCGGCCGAGGAAAAAAACAGACGTGAGGGTGGCGATGGCGGCTTTGTCGCAAAGTACGGCGCGCTCTTGCGAGGATTGATTTTTGCAGTGCCGATCTTCGGTTTTCCGATCATCGGGTATCTGGCCGGCAGTCAACTTGTCGGGTAAGCACGAGGGAAGGCAACAGGGCGATGGGACTTGATCAGGCCGCCAAATCGCTGTTCTTGAAGGAGTTCGTTTCGGCGTTCTTTTTGGCCATGCGCTACTTCTTCAAGCCGAAGCCGACAGTCAACTATCCCTTTGAAAAGGGTCCACAGAGCTCGCGTTTTCGCGGGGAGCATGCCCTGCGCCGCTATCCCAACGGGGAAGAGCGATGCATTGCCTGTAAACTCTGCGAGGCAATCTGCCCGGCACAGGCGATCACCATCGAGGCAGGTCCGCGCCGCAACGATGGAACCCGCCGGACGACGCGTTATGATATCGACATGGTGAAGTGCATCTACTGCGGCTTCTGCCAGGAAGCCTGTCCGGTGGATGCGATTGTCGAAGGGCCCAACTTCGAATTCGCCACCGAAACCCGCGAAGAGCTTTACTATTCCAAGGACAAGCTGCTCGCGAACGGTGACCGCTGGGAGCGCGAAATCGCTCGCAACATTGAAATGGACGCCCCATACCGCTAGGGGCACGACACAACTCATCGAGGCGTTTTGGCAATCCGGCCGAATGTCTCTTCCCGGCCGGTTCCGGCCAGACGACAGGCAGATCTATCCATGATCCTGAACGCGCTTTTCTTCTATCTGTTTGCCGGGGTGACTGTCGCATCGGCCTTGATGGTCATTGCCTCCCGCAATCCGGTGCACTCGGTGCTGTTTCTGATCTTCGCCTTCTGTAACTCTGCCGGGCTGTTTGTCATGCTCGGTGCCGAGTATCTGGCGATGCTTCTTATCGTCGTCTATGTCGGCGCGGTGGCGGTTCTCTTCCTCTTCGTTGTCATGATGTTGGACGTCGATTTCGTCGAGTTGCGCCAGGGTTTTCTGCAGTATCTGCCGGTCGGCGCGCTGGTCGGACTTGTCCTGCTTGTCGAGATCCTGATGGGCGTTGGCGCCTGGGTGATCGCACCGGAGCTTCTGACGCATGTTTCCGAGCCGACGCCGGCCTTGACCGAAATGTCGAACATCGAAGCCATCGGCGCGGTGCTCTATACAAAATACATCTTCTACTTCCAGGTTGCGGGGCTTGTGCTTCTGGTTGCCATGATTGGTGCCATTGTCCTGACCTTGCGCCACAAGGAATACGTCAAGCGGCAGAATATTGCCGATCAGGTTGCCCGGACTCCTGAAACGTCTGTTGAGATCAAGAAGGTCGAGACGGGTAAGGGTATCTAGCGCAACGGCGCATTTCATTTGGATCGGACCAAGGCGACCACTCCGCGCCAGGTTCGGTGGGGTTAAACGAGGGGAGCACGGCGAGGCGCCCATGGAAATCGGTCTGTCGCATTATTTGGCGGTTGCAGCCATCCTGTTCACGATTGGAATCTTCGGGATCTTCTTGAACCGGAAGAACGTGATCGTCATCCTGATGTCCATCGAGCTCATTCTGCTTTCGGTGAACCTCAACTTTGTCGCCTTCTCGTCGCATCTCGGCGATTTGATGGGGCAGATCTTCACCCTGCTGGTGCTGACAGTGGCTGCTGCTGAAGCGTCCATCGGTCTCGCTATTCTGGTGGTGTTCCACCGAAACCGCGGCTCAATCGCCGTGGAAGACATCAACATGATGAAAGGCTAGGGGCGAATGTACTCCGCAATCGTATTCCTGCCTCTGATCGGCTTCCTGATTGTCGGGTTGTTCGGTAAGGCTCTGGGGAACAAGGCCAGCGAATATATCACCGCCGGGTTGGTGATTGTGGCGGCGCTTTTGTCCTGGGTCGCATTCTTTACGGTCGGCTATGGCGAAACGGCGCTCTATCAGGTCGAGATCATGCGCTGGATCACGGCAGGGGCTCTTGATGTCTCCTGGTCCCTGCGTATCGACACACTGACGGTTGTCATGCTGGTCGTCGTGAACTCGGTTTCGGCGCTGGTTCATGTCTATTCGATCGGCTACATGCACCATGATCCGCACCGGCCACGGTTCTTCGCTTATCTGTCGCTCTTCACCTTTGCGATGCTCTCGCTTGTTACATCCGACAACCTGTTGCAGATGTTCTTCGGATGGGAAGGTGTTGGTCTTGCGTCCTACCTTCTGATCGGCTTCTGGTACAAGAAGCCATCGGCCAATGCGGCGGCGATGAAGGCCTTTGTGGTCAACCGTGTGGGTGACTTCGGCTTTGCGCTCGGCATCTTCGGTGTATTCTATGTTTTCAACAGCATTGACCTGTCCACGGTGTTCGCAAATGCTCCGGCGCTGATGGAAGGCGAAGGCCATGGCGACGTCATGAGCTTCCTTGGCTATCATCTGGATGCCCATGGCGCGATGACGGTGATTTGCCTGCTGCTCTTCATGGGTGCGATGGGCAAGTCGGCCCAGTTCCTGCTGCACACCTGGCTGCCGGACGCGATGGAAGGCCCGACGCCTGTTTCCGCTTTGATCCACGCAGCGACAATGGTCACTGCGGGCGTCTTCATGGTGGCGCGTCTGTCTCCGCTGTTTGAGCTCTCGCATACAGCACTGACGGTCGTCACCTTCTTTGGTGCAACAACAGCGTTTTTCGCCGCGACGGTTGGTCTGGTGCAAAACGACATCAAGCGCGTGATCGCCTATTCGACCTGTTCGCAGCTCGGCTACATGTTCGTGGCTCTCGGTGTAGGCGCCTATTCCATCGCCGTGTTCCATCTCTTCACGCACGCCTTCTTCAAGGCCCTTCTGTTCCTTTGCGCCGGTTCGGTCATTCATGCCGTGTCCGATGAACAGGACATGCGAAAGATGGGCGGCCTGCGGAAGCACATTCCAATCACCTATTGGACCATGTTCATCGGAACCGTCGCCCTGACCGGTGTCGGTATCCCGTTCACGCACATCGGTTTCGCCGGCTTCATCTCCAAGGATGCGGTGATTGAGGCAGCATATGCCGGTCACAACGCAATGGCGCAGTATGGCTTCTGGCTGACCGTCATTGCTGCCGGTCTGACGTCCTTCTATTCTTGGCGCCTGACCTTCATGACTTTCCATGGCAAGCCGCGCGCGTCCGTCGATGTCATGAAGCACATTCACGAATCGCCACTGGTGATGACGGTGCCGCTGTTCTTTCTGTCAATCGGTGCGGTTCTGGCCGGGATGGTCTTCTACGGCTCTTTTTATGGCGACGGTTACGATGCCTTCTGGAAGGGCGCTTTGTTCACTGGCGCAGAGAACCATGTGCTGCATGACATGCACGAGGTTCCTGCCTGGGTGAAGGTGTCACCCTTCGTGATGATGGTCCTTGGGTTCCTGGTGGCCTATCAGTTCTACATCCGCTCTCCGGAAACCCCGAAGAAGCTGGCGGAGGAACATTCGGGGCTCTACCAGTTCCTGCTCAACAAGTGGTACTTCGATGAGCTCTACAACCTCCTTTTCGTGCGCTCGGCGATGTGGATCGGCCGCGTTCTTTGGAAGCAGGGAGACGGCAAGGTGATTGACGGTTACGGACCGAACGGCGTTGCTGCCCGAGTTCAAAACGTCACGGCCTGGGTCGTGAAACTTCAGACCGGATATCTTTACCACTATGCTTTTGCGATGCTGATCGGCGTGGCTGCCCTCATCACCTGGTCGATGTTTACCGGTGCTGGCACCGTCGGAGGAGCACACTGATGATCGACTGGCCCATTCTCACCACGACAACGTTCCTGCCATTGGCAGGGGTGCTTGCGATCCTGCTGGTGCCGGGTGACGACGAGGACGGCAAGCGGAACATCCGCATGGTTGCGCTGTTTTCGACCATTTTCACTTTTGGTCTGTCACTGTTTGTCTGGGGGTTCTTTGACTACAGCAACCCCGGCTTCCAGATGGTGGAAACCACAGAGTGGCTTGGTGGCGCCATCAACTACAAGATGGGCGTGGACGGCATCTCGCTGCTCTTCGTGATCCTGTCGACGTTCCTCATGCCTTTCTGCATTCTCGCCTCCTGGGAGAGTGTGCAAAAGCGGGTGAAGGAATACATGATCGCGTTCCTCATCCTGGAAACCCTGATGATCGGCGTGTTCTGCTCGCTTGATCTGGTGGTTTTCTACGTCTTCTTCGAAGCTGGTCTGATCCCGATGTTCCTGATCATCGGAGTATGGGGTGGTGCACGGCGCGTCTATGCATCCTACAAGTTCTTCCTGTACACGCTGCTCGGATCGGTTTTGATGCTGATCGCGATCATGGCGATGTACTGGGAGGCTGGCACGACGGACATCACGGTGCTGCTGCAGCATCCGTTCCCGGCCGAGATGCAGACCTGGCTGTGGGTCGCATTCTTTGCGAGCTTTGCCGTGAAGATGCCAATGTGGCCGGTTCATACCTGGTTGCCCGATGCCCACGTTGAGGCGCCGACAGCCGGTTCCGTGATTCTTGCCGGTATCCTGCTGAAGCTCGGTGGTTATGGCTTCCTGCGCTTTTCCTTGCCGATGTTCCCGATTGCCTCGGACATGTTCGCCCCCATGGTCTTCACCTTGTCGGTCGTGGCGATCATCTACACCTCGCTGGTGGCGCTTGCCCAGGAAGACATCAAGAAACTGATTGCCTATTCGTCCGTTGCCCACATGGGGTACGTGACCATGGGGATCTTCACCATGACACCGCAGGGTGTTCAGGGCGGTATCTTCCAGATGCTCTCCCACGGCATTGTCTCCGGTGCGCTGTTTCTTTGTGTCGGTGTGATTTATGATCGTATGCACACGCGCGAGATTGCTGCTTATGGAGGGTTGGTCAGCCGGATGCCGAAATACGCGGTCGCCTTCCTAATCTTCACGATGGCGAATGTCGGGCTGCCAGGCACCTCGGGCTTCGTGGGAGAAATCCTGACGCTCATGGGTGCGTATCAGGTGAACACATGGGTTGCGATGTTCGCGACTACTGGAGTGATCCTGTCGGCCGCATATGCGCTGTATCTCTACCGCCGGGTGGTGTTCGGCGCGCTTGAGAAGGAAAGCCTCAAGTCGATGCTCGACTTGGATCTCAGGGAGAAGGTGATCCTTGTTCCCATGATTGTCCTGACGATCTTCTTCGGGTTCTACCCGATGGCGATCCTGGATGTCACACAGGGCGCCGTCGACAACCTGATTACGCAATATCAAGCAGCCCTTGAGGCAGCTGGACAGATCCAGCATGCCACATCGGCCGCGCACTAACGTTCCGAAGGCGAGATGAAAGCCAATGTCTGACATGACACAATTGCCTGATCTCATGCCGGTGCTGCCGGAAATCTTCCTGGCCATCGGAGCCATGGTGCTCCTGATGATCGGTGTTTTCGGCGGCCAGCGGATCAGCTTCCTGGTCAATGGGATGTCCATGGGCCTGATCGCGGCGACCGCGCTGTTTGTATTGCCTTTTGGATCGCGTTTCGGCGAGACGTTCGGCGGATCCTTTGTTCTTGATGACTTCGCTTACTTCATGAAAATCCTGGTTTTGACGGGTTCTTTCTTTGCGATCGCCATGTCATGGGCCTTTGCCAAGAGCCAGGCCTTTGACAAGTTCGAATATCCGGTGCTGATTGTTCTGGCGACGCTCGGCATGCTGCTGATGCTGTCTGCCAACGACATGATTGCGCTGTATCTCGGCCTGGAACTTCAAAGTCTTGCCTTGTATGTCGTCGCGGCCATCAATCGGGAATCGGTTCGCTCCACGGAGGCCGGCCTCAAGTACTTTGTTCTCGGGTCGCTTTCTTCAGGCATGCTGCTCTATGGCATGTCTCTGGTCTACGGCTTCTCCGGTCAGATCGGCTTTCCGGAAATCGCTGAAGTTCTCGCCCATGAAGGAGCGTCCATCGGTCTCGTGATCGGTTTGACGTTTGTCTTGGCCGGTATTGCCTTCAAGATTTCGGCAGTGCCGTTCCACATGTGGACACCGGACGTTTATGAAGGTGCTCCGACGCCTGTGACGGCCTTCCTGGCGGCTGCCCCCAAGGTGGCTGCGATGGGCATGCTAATCCGTATCGTGATTGACGGCTTCCAGCCCGTCACCTCAGACTGGCAGCAGGTGATTGTCTTTGTCGCGATTGCGTCCATGGCACTGGGTGCCTTCGCTGCGATCGGGCAGACAAACATCAAGCGCCTGATGGCCTATTCGTCGATTGGTCACATGGGCTATGCACTGGTCGGCCTTGCCGCTGGCACGCAGATTGGCGTCGAAGGCGTGATCATCTATATGGCAGCCTATCTTGCCATGACGCTTGGTGTGTTTGCCTGCATTCTTTCCATGCGCCGCAAGGATGGCATGGTTGAGGAGATCAGCGAGCTGTCAGGTCTTTCGCGGACCAATCTGCCGATGGCCATTCTATTGGCCGTTCTGATGTGGTCCCTGGCCGGAATTCCGCCTTTCGTCGGTTTCTTTGCCAAGTGGTTCGTCTTTTCGGCCGCGGTCGAAGCAGGCCTCTATCCGCTCGCTGTCATCGGTGTCGTGATGTCGGTTGTCGGTGCCTATTACTATCTGCGTATCATCAAGGTCATGTTCTTCGACGAGCCTGCGGAGGCTTTTGAAGTGATGCCGATGGAGCTTCGTTTTGTGCTGGGTCTTTCCGGGCTGTTCGTAATCTTCTTTGCGCTCAAGCCTGGTCCGATTGTTCAGGCAGCGAGTTCTGCAGCAGGGGCGCTCTTCTGACCACCTCCGATCGAAACACCGAGTTCGCAAACCCGGCGCCGAAGGTGCCGGGTTTGCGCGTTGAACGGCATGGCACTGTTGGTTCCACCAATAACCTTGCGTTCGAAAGGGCGCGCTCGGGTGATCCGGGTGGTTTGTGGATTTTGGCTGAGGAGCAGTCAGATGGCCGTGGACGCCGTGGGCGTGACTGGGTCTCGCCCCGTGGCAATCTCTTCGCCAGTCATCTGTTGCTCGACCCTGGACCGAGGGAGCGACTTGGCGAAGTACCACTTGTGGCTGCGGTTGCTTTGGCTGATGCGATTGACAAATGTGCCGGAACACACCAGATGGTGGGTTTGAAATGGCCGAATGATCTACTTGTCGATGGTGCAAAGCTTTCTGGTATTCTGCTTGAGGCGGAATCGGTTTCCAGAGGCAGAACGGCGTTGGTGCTCGGGTTTGGTGTGAACTGTGTTGCTCACCCTGAACATGGGCTCTATCCGACCGTCGATCTTGCAGCCCTCGGACACAGGATCTCTGCAGATCAATTGTTCAATGCGCTGGCTCTGAGCCTGGATCACTGGCTTTCAGTCTGGCGGCGCGCGGGCGGCTTCAAGGACGTCCGGAAGGCCTGGTTGGCCCGCGCTGTTCACCTTGGAAGAACGATTAGGGTGCGCAACGGCGATCGCGAGATGGCCGGCATCTTTCTTGATCTCGACAACCGGGGCCATCTTGTTCTTGGCCTTGAGAATGGTCAACGGGAGACCATTTTCGCTGGTGATGTCTTTCTGGAGGGCTTGCAGCCTGAGGGCTCGCCCGACATCCCGAAGTTTTAAGTTTGGAGAATTAAATGGCATCTGCCAACGACATGGTTTTTCTGCCGCTTGGTGGGGTTGGTGAAATTGGAATGAACCTCGCGCTCTACGGCGTGGGGCCGGAGGACAATCGGTCCTGGCTCATGGTTGACTGCGGGGTTTCCTTTGCAGGTCCGGAGTTGCCGGGGATCGACCTTGTTTTCCCGGACATCAAGTTTCTCGAAGAAGAAGCCGACAACATCGTCGGCATGGTCATCACCCACGCGCATGAAGATCACTATGGCGCAATCGTTCACCTGTGGCCTTTCCTCAAGGTGCCGGTCTATCTGACGCCCTTCACCGCGGCGTTGCTTGAGGCCAAGACGGAGAGCGAGCCCGGGGCCGAAAAGGTTCCGGTTACGGTCGTCAACCAGGGTGACCGGATCGACATTGGTCCCTTTAACGTCGAATTCGTCACCATGACCCATTCGATCCCAGAGCCCTGTGCGCTTGCGATCCGCACAGATGCAGGTCTGTTCGTTCATACGGGCGACTGGAAGATTGATCACACGCCAGGTGTCGGCTTGCCGATCGACATGAAGCGGCTTCGTGAATTGGGCGACGAGGGTATCACTGCTCTTGTCTGTGACAGCACCAATGCGATCCGTGATGGGGTAAGCCCCAGCGAGGGGGACGTCGCAAGCGAGCTGAAGAAGGTGATTAAGACCGCCAAACACCGGATCGCGATCACCACCTTTGCGTCTAATGTGGCCCGGATCCGGGCAATCGCAGAAGCTGCGGCTGCCTGTGAGCGCGACGTTGTTGTTGTCGGCCGATCCATGCGTCGGGTGATCGCCGTCGCTGGCGATCTGGGATATCTGGACGGCTTGCCGGCCTTTCATGACGAAGAGGCCTATGGATACCTGCCGCGTGAGAAGACCGTTCTTCTTTGCACAGGATCCCAGGGCGAGGCGAGGGCGGCTCTGGCGCGCATCGCAAGTGGCGATCATCGCAACATTGCCCTTTCCAAGGGCGATACCGTGATCTTCTCGTCGCGAACGATCCCGGGCAATGAAAAGGCTGTCGGCGAAGTTCAGAACCATCTTGCGGATCTTGATGTTCATATCATCACCGACAAGGACGCCATGGTTCATGTTTCCGGCCATCCGCGCCGCGGCGAACTTGAAGAACTCTACAAATTGCTCAAGCCCAAAGTCGTGGTTCCTGTTCACGGTGAGCCGTTGCATCTTGCCGCGCACGCGGAGTTCGCGCGGTCAATGAAGGTGCCAGAGGTCATTCGTGGCAAGAATGGAGACGTCATAAGGCTGAATGCGGGTAGGGCGGCCATCATTGATGAGGCACCTTTCGGCATCATGGTCAAGGATGGGTCTATCCTGGACGATCCCGAGGTGACCGGCGTCAAGGAAAGACGCAAGTTGTCCTATGCTGGCGCGCTTGTACTTTCTCTTGTCGTCAATCGGCAAGGCGACCTTCTGGATGACCCGCAGATGTCACTGATGGGACTTCCGGACACGGATGACGACGGCGAACCGATGGAGGACATCGTCACAAAGGCGGTCGTCGGGGCTGTGACCAGCATTCCCAAGGCCCGACGCAAGGACAAGGATCTGATCGGCGAGGCGGCCCGGCGTGCTGCGCGTGCTGCGGTGCTCGAGGTCTGGGGCAAAAAGACGCTTTGTCAGGTGCTCGTCACCCGGCTATGACGAAAACAATGGGCGCGTCCGCCACTCAGTGTGGGCGCAGCCCGATGGGAGGTTAGGATGATTGGACGTTTGAACCATGTAGCGATTGCAGTCTCTGATATCGAGGCAGCGACGGCGGTCTACCGCGATACGCTCGGCGCGAGCGTATCTGACAAGGTTGCACAGCCCGATCATGGGGTCAGCACCGTCTTTATCAATCTCCCGAACACCAAGATCGAGTTGTTGGAACCGCTGGGAGAAAACTCTCCGATCAACAAGTTTCTGGAGAAGAATTCGTCTGGTGGCATTCATCATGTCTGCTACGAGGTCGATGATATCCTGGCGGCGCGTGACAAACTGGTCGCTGACGGGGCTCGCGTTCTCGGAGATGGCGAACCGAAAATCGGTGCGCATGGAAAACCTGTCTTGTTCCTTCATCCCAAAGACTTTCTGGGGACCTTGACCGAGCTGGAGGAGGCCTAGACCTCATGAGCGTTGTGTTCGCCGTTGCTGTCTACTTCATGATCTGGTGGATCGTTCTTTTCGCCATTTTGCCTTTCGGGATTCACCGTAGCCAGGAGGAGGCTGGAGAAGTTCTGCCTGGATCTGAACCAAGTGCGCCTGAACGGCCGCGCTTTTTGCGGGTGATCATGCTGACGACGCTGGTCGCCACGTCCATCTTTGCCGGCTATTTCTGGCTTCGGAGCTCTGGTGTCACGCTGGCGGATATTTCTTTTCTGACGCCCCCCTCCATGCGCTGAGGGGATGCTTGTTGCAGCCTGCTTTGGGAGCAACTGAAGCTTTAGAACGAAAAAAAAGCAGGGCTTTCGCCCTGCTTTGCTGTGAGTTCCGCGTCTAACACCCCTCGTGCCTCGTCTAATCTTGCGATTTCGACGGGTCGGCTGCGAACCATAAAGATGCGCCGGAGGGGATCTTCCTCCCAAGACTCAGACCGCGATGCCTGTTAGATCGTAAGTTGTTTTCACAACGACCCTTTTTCTTATGTTTCAAGACAATAGACGATAGAATTTGGGTTGTCACCTATTTGTGCGCATACGCATACATTTTTTGCTTGCGTAAGAAAGTATCATCTTCGCTTTGGCTTCATTTACCTTTCGAGCGAAATTCCTGAAGGGATAAGCCCGCAAATAGTGGGATGCATATTTCTTTGCCAATGCGAAAGTCAGGACTTGTCTTTCAAGCTGCCTTGCGGTTTCACTGCGCTTCACAACGGCCTTCGCCCATATCAAGAGAGAATCCATGCGCCTATCCCGCTTTTTCCTGCCCATTTTGAAGGAAACCCCCAAGGAGGCGGAAATCGTATCGCACCGGCTGATGCTGCGCGCCGGCATGATCCGTCAGCAATCTGCCGGGATCTATTCCTGGCTACCGCTTGGCCTTCGGGTGCTGCGCAAGATCGAACGGATCGTGGAGGAGGAGCAGGCACGGGCAGGGGCGGTACAGTTGCTGATGCCGACGATCCAGTCTGCGGACCTGTGGCGCGAAAGTGGTCGGTATGATGCCTACGGCAAGGAAATGCTGCGCATTACCGACCGGCACGATCGCGACATGCTGTATGGTCCGACGAATGAGGAGATGATCACCGATATCTTCCGGTCTTCTGTTCGTTCCTATAAGGACCTGCCGCTGAACCTTTACCACATTCAGTGGAAGTTCCGCGATGAGGTGCGTCCCAGGTTCGGTGTGATGCGCGGGCGTGAGTTCCTGATGAAGGATGCCTATTCCTTCGATCTGTACCAGGAAAAGGCCGTTGAGTCCTACAACCGCATGTTCGTCGCCTATTTGCGGACCTATCGGCGCATGGGCCTGACAGCCATTCCAATGCGCGCCGAGACGGGCCCCATCGGCGGAGATCTCAGCCACGAGTTTATCGTTCTTGCCGAGACTGGAGAGAGCGCGGTTTTCTGTCATGCCGATTTCCTTGCCAAGGAGATCCCGGGCGAGGATGTTGATTTCGAAAGTGACCTCAGTCCGATTGTTGCTGATTGGACCTCAAACTACGCTGCGACTGAGGATGTCGTGGACATGGCTGAGTTCGAGGCGAGCGTTCCCGAAGACAAGCGAATTTCCGCCCGCGGTATCGAGGTCGGCCAGACGTTCTATTTCGGCACCAAATACTCCGAGCCTATGGGCGCGAAAGTTACCGGACCGGACGGCAAGGATGTACCGGTCCATATGGGGTCCTACGGTGTCGGCGTGTCGCGTCTTCTCGGTGCAATCATCGAGGCAAGCCACGATGACGACGGCATCATCTGGCCGGCATCCGTTGCCCCGTTCCATGTGGGTGTCGTCAACCTGAAGCCAGGTGACGATCTGACTGATGGCGCGTGCGAAGATCTCTATGCGAAGCTGGAAGCGGCCGGCATCGAGGTCCTCTATGACGACACGGATCAGCGTGCGGGAGCCAAGTTCGCAAGCATGGACTTGATCGGACTGCCATTCCAGGTCGTTGGCGGTCCTCGTGGTCTGAAAGACGGTCTCTTTGAGGTCAAAGACCGCCGCAGCGGTGAAAAAGAGATGCTGTCCCCAGAAGCCACGTTCAACAAGCTGACCGCGGCATTGACGGTTTGAGGCAGCTCGCCGATCCTCCCCGTTAGGATTCGCGGGGGCGGACAGCAGGTGGATGGCCCATGACGGCGCACACGAGCACAGAGTCTGAAACGGAAGCCAGCAGCGGCGCAGGCGGGACACGTCCCTTTGCGCCGTTCGAGTGGATGATCGCGGGGCGCTACCTGCGGTCCCGGCGGCGCGAGACATTCATTTCGGTGATTGCCGGATTTTCTTTCGCGGGCATCATGCTCGGCGTGGCCACATTGATCATTGTGATGGCGGTGATGAACGGCTTCCGATCCGAGTTGCTGAGCAAGATTCTTGGCATCAACGGTCATATGCTGGTGCAGCCGATCGACATGCCTCTGACCGACTACGATGCTGTCGCAGGGCGTCTGGAGACGATTCCCGGTGTTGTGAGTGCGATTCCCTTCGTTGAGGGGCAGGCGCTCGTATCTGGCCCGGCGGGCAATCTTGGTGGACTGGTGCGCGGGCTTTGGGAAGCAGATGTCCGTCGCATTCCGCTTGTTGCCGAGAATATTCGTGCCGGCTCCCTCGATGATTTCGATGCCGGCAAGGGGATCGCCCTTGGAACCCGTATGGCCCAGGAACTGGGGGTCAGCCTTGGCGACAATGTCACGATCATCTCGCCGCGCGGCAATGTCACGCCGATGGGGGTGACGCCGAGGGTGAAGGGGTATCCGGTCGCAGCCATCTTTGAAATCGGCATGAGTGAATACGATGGCACCTTCGTCTTCATGCCCATTGTCGAAGCGCAAGGATTCTTCCGCATGGACGGAAAGGCAACCGGCGTCGAAGTCTATGTCACCGACCCGGATCTCGTCGGCGGTATGCGGTCTCTGGTGGAGGAGGGCGCCGAACGCCCGACCTTTGTGACCGACTGGCGTCAAAGGAATGTAACTTTCTTCTCCGCGCTCGAGGTCGAGCGGAACGTGATGTTCATCATCCTCACGCTGATTGTCCTGGTCGCGGCGCTCAACATCATTTCCGGTTTGATCATGCTGGTGAAGGACAAGGGACGCGACATTGCTATCCTCCGCACCATGGGGGCGACGCGCGGCGCGATCATGCGGGTGTTCCTGATCACCGGCGCAAGCATCGGCTTTGTCGGGACGCTTGCCGGATTTGCCCTCGGTCTGGTCGTCTGTCTGAACATCGAAAGCATACGACAGGGCGTGTCCTGGCTCACGTCGACGGAGCTGTTTGATCCGACGCTTTATTTCCTGTCGCGGCTTCCGGCTGAAATCGACAGCGGTGAAACCATTACCGTGTTGGTGATGGCTCTTGTGCTGTCGCTGCTTGCAACGCTCTATCCGGCCTGGCGGGCGGCACGGCTCGATCCTGTTGAAGCCCTGAGGTACGAATGATGACCGAGCGGGGTGCGACCATGGAACAGAGCGCGGTAGAGACAGCTCTTGCAAGCACGGCGCTTGCGCTCGTGGATGTCACACGCAGTTTCTCCGAAGGCGACCGGGAACTGCATATCCTGCGCGGCGTGAATTTTGCGATCCAACCGGGAGAAATGGTTGCTCTCGTCGCGCCGTCCGGGACGGGCAAGTCGACGCTGCTTCATATCGCGGGCCTGCTGGAGCATCCGGATAGTGGTGACGTCTATGTCGGTGGGGTCAATTGCGCTGAACTCGATGATGAGGCACGCACAGCGATCCGTCGCAACGACGTTGGCTTTGTCTACCAGTTTCATCATTTGTTGCCCGAGTTCACTGCCCTTGAGAACATCATGATGCCGCAGATGATTGCCGGGCTTGCTAAGAACGAAGCTGCTGTGCGAGCGCAGGAGCTGCTCGACTACATGCGTATGGGGCCACGCAGCAGTCACAGGCCATCGGAACTGTCGGGTGGTGAGCAGCAGCGCGTGGCAGTTGCCAGAGCAGTTGCCAATGCGCCGCGGGTTCTGCTTCTGGACGAGCCGACCGGCAATCTCGACCCGGAGACGGCGCACTACGTTTTTGAAGCTCTCCAGGCCCTGGTACGGGCTTCGGGCGTTGCGACGCTCTTCGCGACCCATAACATGGAGATCGCCGGCCGTATGGATCGCTGCGTGACTCTCAAAGACGGGCACATCATCCCACTGGCCCTCTAGGCCCCAGCGCTGACGTTCAATTCGCCCAGTTTACCGCGAACGGGTGTTCCAGCGGCAGGCAAGGCCGTCATTTCGCTGTGAGAACAAACCAAAAACAGGTGAGATTTCAGTGCGGTTGGCGAATTTTCTACAGTGAGAACAAAAAGGGCTTGCAATGAGAACATGAAGTGAACATAATTTCTCCCAGAGTGAAACTTTAACTCGTGTTGGAGAAACAAGATGTTCCACATGGCTCGCGATTTTGCTGCATTCGGTTCTATGGTTGCCTTCTGTGCGACATTGGTCGTCTGGGGTGACGTGCTCATGGCGATCAACTGACACTTGGCTTGATGTTTTACGGGCTAAACGTTGAGCGCTCGGCAGCGCGGGCGAGTGGCCTGCAGTGTACAACGGTGAAGACTCGTCTGCAGATGGCTGCGGCGGGTCGACAGGAACGACACAACACGGTTCACTTGACGGTGATTCTTGCAGATGAGGGAGGCGGTGTGCTTCCCGCCGTGTTTGGTGCGCCATGTCCAGCGAAATTCCTTCTTCCGATCAAAGCGGCGGTCTTGCCGGGGCGAGTGGTCCGGCTGAGGCCGCTGCCGAGCGCGTTGGTTATGTCCATCTGAGGGTGCATTCCGCACTTTCCCTGCTGGAAGGTGCTCTGCCGATCAAGAAGCTGCTTGATCTGGCGAAATCGGATGATCAGCCGGCTCTCGCCATCACGGACACGGGCAATCTTTTTGGCGCCCAGGAATTTTCCGCCAAAGCCTGGGGGGCGGGGATCCAGCCCATCATCGGTTGCCAGCTATCGGTTGCCTTTGGCGGTACGTCCGGGGGCGTGGACCTGCAGGGCGATCTCAATCTGTCCGATATTGTCGTCCTGGCCTGCTCGGAGGAGGGATACGAGAACCTGATGGAGCTTAGCTCCCGCGCGTTTCTCGATACGGACACGGGATTGAAGCCCCATGTGACCTCGGACTACCTCGCGGAAAAGTCAGGTGGTCTCATCCTGCTGACAGGCGGTGTGCATGGCCCGGTAGGACAGGCTCTGCTCGCCGGACGGAAGGATGATGCACGGACACGGCTGACATGGCTGTCTGATCAGTTCCCCGGCAGGTGCTACGTCGAGATCCAGCGCCATGGCATGGAGCCGGAGCGGCGCACTGAAAGTGATTTTCTGGAGCTTGCCTATGACCTTGGTCTGCCGCTGGTTGCGACCAATGAGGCGTTTTTCCCCGCAAGGGAGGACTATGAAGCTCACGATGCGCTGATCTGTATCTCCGAGGGGCGTGTCATTATTGAGGATGATCGCCGCCGGCTGACGCCGGAGCACTATTTCAAGTCCCGAGCGGAAATGCAGGAACTGTTCTCGGATTTGCCGGAAGCGGTGGCGTCTACGGTCGAGATTGCACAACGCTGTCACTACCGACCTTTGCGCCGTGATCCCATTCTTCCGAGATTTGCCGGCGCGGATGCAGATCCCGAAGAAGCGGTCCGTGTCGAGGCGGAGGAGCTCAAGCGGCAGGCACGTGAGGGCTTGCAGGCGCGGCTCGATGCCCATGGTTTGGCACCCGGGCTGGAGGAAAAGGACTACTGGGAGCGGCTCGACTATGAGCTGGGCATCATCGAGCGGATGAAGTTTCCCGGCTACTTTCTGATCGTTGCCGACTTCATCAAATGGGGCAAGGCTCAGGATATTCCGGTTGGTCCCGGCCGTGGCTCTGGTGCAGGGTCACTGGTCGCCTGGTCTTTGACCATCACCGATCTCGACCCCATGCGGTTCTCCCTGCTGTTCGAACGGTTCCTCAATCCGGAACGTGTATCGATGCCCGACTTTGACATCGACTTCTGTCAGAGCCGGCGGGAAGAGGTTATCCGCTATGTTCAGGAAAAATATGGCCGTCAGCAGGTGGCCCAGATCATCACATTCGGGTCCCTGCAGGCACGTGCGGTGCTGCGCGACGTGGGGCGCGTGTTGCAGATGCCCTATGGCCAGGTGGACAGGCTCTGCAAGCTGGTACCGGCCAATCCGGCAAACCCGGTGACTTTGGCCCAGGCGATCGAAGATGAGCCGAGGCTGCGTGAGGCGGCCCGTGAGGAAGAGATCGTCGACAAGCTGCTGACCATGGCGCAGAAGCTCGAGGGGCTTTATCGCCATGCTTCGACCCATGCCGCCGGCGTTGTCATCGGTGATCGGCCGCTTGAAAAGCTTGTGCCGCTTTATCGCGATCCGCGCTCGGACATGCCTGTTGCGCAGTTCAACATGAAGATGGTCGAAGATGCCGGCCTGGTGAAGTTCGACTTTCTTGGTCTGAAGACACTGACGGTGATTGATACGGCTGTAAAGTTGATCGAGCGGCGGGGCATCAAGGTCGATGTGGCCGCGCTGCCGATTGATGATGCGCCGAGCTACGAAATGTTGACCCGAGGCGAGACATTCGGTGTCTTCCAGCTGGAAAGTCAGGGCATGCGGCGTGCGGTTTCGGGCATGAAGCCGGACCGTTTCGAAGACATCATTGCGCTGGTGGCGCTCTATCGCCCCGGTCCCATGGAGAACATTCCCGTCTACAATGCGGTGAAGCATGGCGAGCAGGAGCCGGATTGCCTCCATCCCTTGCTCGAGCCGATCCTGATGGAGACCAACGGCATCATCGTCTACCAGGAACAGGTGATGCAGATCGCGCAGGTTCTGTCTGGCTATTCCCTCGGCGAGGCGGATCTTCTGCGCCGGGCCATGGGTAAGAAGATTGCCGCGGAGATGGAAGTCCAGCGCGCGCGCTTTGTCGACGGTGCCGTTGAGCGCGGTGTGAACAAGGCGCAAGCCGGATCGATCTTCGACCTTGTGGCAAAATTCGCGAACTACGGCTTCAACAAATCCCACGCGGCAGCCTATGCGCTGGTCTCCTATCATACAGCCTGGTTGAAGGCGAACCACCCGGTGGAATTCATGGCCGCGTCCATGACGCTTGATATGGGCAACACCGAAAAGCTTGGCGACTTCCGGCAGGAAGCCCGTCGGATGGGCATTGAGATCGTTCCGCCCTCGATCAACCGGTCCATGGTCGAATTCGATGTGCAGGACGGGAAGGTCGTCTATGCCATGGGTGCGATCAAGGGGGTCGGCGAACAGGCGGTCGAACATATCGTTGAGGTGCGCAGCCAGGGGGCGTTCAAGAGCTTGGGCGATTTTGCCCGCAGGATTTCGCCAAAGCAGCTGAACAAACGCACTCTGGAAAACCTTCTGGCGGCAGGTGCATTTGATGAGCTGGAGCCCAACAGGGCCCGCGTTCTGGAGGGGCTCGACAGGATCATGGGGCTGGCTCAGCGAACCGAAGAGAACAAGACACTCGGGCAGGATGAGCTGTTTGGTGGTAGCGACAGCGAAGAGCCCTTGCAACTTCCCGATGTTGCGGGCTGGACGCCGGACGTGCGTTTGCAGCGTGAGCATGCGGCCATTGGCTTCTATCTCTCGGCGCACCCGCTTGATGAATATGACGAGTTGCTCGAGAAAATGCGGGTTCAGCCTTGGGCGAAATTTGCCGAAGCCGTGAAGAAGGGCGCTTCAGCAGGGCGGCTTGCCGGTACGGTCATTTCCAAGCAGGAACGCAAGACCAAGACCGGAAACAAGATGGGCATCGTCCGCTTTTCCGATGGCACGGGGCAATTCGAGGGGCTTCTCTTCAAGGAAAAGCTCGAGCAGTTCCGTGATGCCTTGGAGCCGGGGCGCTCCATGGTGATTCTGGTTGGCGCGGACATGCGCGATGACGAGCCTTCGATCCGGATCGAACAAGTCGACCCGATCGAGAAGGTGGCGGCGCGCGTCCAAAAGAGCATGCGCGTGTTTTTGCGCGACGACCGTCCGATCCAAAGCCTCGTGCGCCATCTCAATGTGCGCGGCGAGGGGGATGTGACGGTGGTTGTTCTGTTGGAAAACGGTGCGCGCGAAGTGGAGGTGAAGCTGCCAGGCCGGTTCCGTCTCTCACCGGAAATTGCCGGAGCGCTCAAGGCCGTACCCGGGGTGACGGATGTTCAGATGGCCTGACTCAGATCGTCTGGCTTCAGGCGCTTAAGACGCCGCAGGCCAGATGATTTCGAGGCGGATGCCGCCGGGCTCGGCGAACATCATGTGCATGCGTGGCCCGCTCGACAGTGGTTCGGGCTGAAACTCGATGACGACACCTGGCCAGCTGGAGACTTTTTCGGCCATGGCCATAAGAGCCGCTTGGCTCTCCACTTCGAGGGCGACATGGTGCAGGCCAATGTTGGACCTGCGGTCGAATGGCGTTTTCGAAGAATTCCGGTCTGCTTGCCAGAGCGTGAAACGGCAGGCGCCGTCAGTTACTGTCGTGCGCGGGTAGCTCTCATCGCGGTTTAGCAGGGTCCAGCCCAGGCAGTCGGTAAAGAACGTCGTGGTCTGGTCTAGATCAAGGACAGTGAGTCCCAAGTGGTTGATCCCGATTGTACCTGGCATGCATACTCCTGTTCCGCCGATGGCTGCTATTGAGTGGAAGATGCAATTGAAACGGGTGCTTGGCAACCGGAAGGGCGGGACACGCCGAACTTGCGTTGTTTGCCGCCTTCATGAAGGTGGTCGTCCCAAGATCTTGGGACGCTTTGAAAACACGCATGTTTTCTAGGCAAAAGGTCTTGAATTTATAGAAACTGCCGCTTATAAGGCGCGCATTCCACACGCAAGGGGCGGAAACCGAGCTTATCGGCCTTCCATCCGGTGACGATCTGGACTTGTCCAGCGTCCAAATCCTCTTGCGGAGGTCAAACCGGAAAACTCAGGAGTTCAGGGCCATGGCTTTGCCCGATATCAACATGCGTCAGCTTCTCGAAGCTGGTGTTCACTTTGGTCACCAGAAGCATCGTTGGAACCCGCGTATGGGTCAGTACATCTTTGGTGTACGCAACGATGTGCACATCATCGATCTGGCTCAGACCGTTCCGCTTATGCACCAAGCGCTGAAAGCTGTTAGCGACACTGTCGCAGGCGGTGGCCGCGTTCTGCTCGTTGGCACCAAGCGTCAGGCGCAGGAAGCTGTTGCTTCAAGCGCGCGCAACTCTGCGCAGTACTTCGTCAACGCTCGCTGGCTCGGCGGCATGCTGACCAACTGGAAGACCATCTCCCAGTCGATCCAGCGTCTTCGCAAGCTCGAAGAGACTCTCAATTCTGATGCAGCAAACGCTCTGACCAAGAAAGAGCGTCTGTTCATGGACCGCGAGCGCGAAAAGCTCGAGCGGAACCTTGGCGGTATCAAGGACATGGGCGGCATTCCGGACCTGATCTTCGTGATCGATACGAACCGTGAATCCATCGCCATTCAGGAAGCACGCCGTCTGGGTATCCCGGTCGCCGCGATTCTCGACAGCAACTCCAATCCGGAAGGCATCACCTATCCGGTGCCGGGCAACGACGATGCTGGTCGTGCAATTGCGCTTTACTGCGACCTGATTGCCCGCTCCGCCATCGACGGCATCTCCCGTGCACAGGGTGCTTCGGGCATGGACGTTGGTGCTGGTGAAGAAGCTCCGGTTGAAGAAGCTCTTGCTGAAGCTGCTGCTGAAGAAGTAGCTGCTGAAGCCGCTCCTGCAACGGAAGCTGCTGCAGAAGCTTGATTTTTTCCTGCCGCGGCGACGCGGCAGGTTCTTGTTAAATTCGCAGATGTTGGCGCCTTTTGTTGCGCTTTCGTCATACAGGTACGGTGCCAGTCGGCTAAACCGTATCTATCAATAACCCCCATCCACGAGGCAATCGATGAGCATTACCGCTGCGATGGTCAAAGAGCTCCGCGAAAAATCCGGCGCTGGCATGATGGACTGCAAGACCGCCCTGAAAGAATCGGGTGGCGACATGGAAGCAGCTGTTGATTGGCTGCGCACCAAGGGCCTTGCCAAGGCCGCCAAGAAGGCCGGCCGCGTTGCTGCCGAAGGTCTTGTCGGTGTTGCTGCTGAAGGCAGCAAGGCTGCAGTCATTGAGCTGAACTCAGAGACCGACTTTGTTGCACGTAACGAAGGCTTCCAGGAACTGGTGAAGAATGTTGCAAAGGTTGCCGTTGGCACCGATGGCGACCTCGAAGCCGTTTCTGACGCCGGCTACCCGGGTTCTGAAAAGAACGTCAAAGACAGCATCACAGATGCTATCGCGACGATCGGTGAGAACATGACCCTCCGCCGCACGGCAGTTCTGTCCGTGTCCGAGGGTGTTGTCGCGACTTATGTTCACGGCGCAGTCACTGAAGGTCTTGGAAAGATCGGCGTTCTGGTTGCTCTGGAATCTTCCGGAGACAAGGAAAAACTGAACGGTCTTGGCCGTCAGATCGCGATGCATATTGCTGCGACGAGCCCGCTCGCTCTCAGCACTGATGATCTCGACCCGGCTGTTGTTGACCGTGAGCGCTCGGTGTTCGTTGAGCAGGCTCGCGAATCCGGCAAGCCGGACAACATCATCGAAAAGATGGTCGAAGGCCGCATCCGCAAGTTCTATGAGGAAGTGACACTGGTCAAACAGTCCTTCGTCATCGACCCGGACAAGACGGTTGAACAGGCTGTTGAAGCTCTTGGCAAGGAGCTCGGCACAGAGGTCAAGCTCACAGGCTTTGTCCGCTTCGCCCTTGGCGAGGGTATCGAGAAAGAAGAGCAAGATTTTGCTGCAGAGGTGGCCGCGGCCACCGGGCAGTAAGCTTCCCAAGGGCGCCGGTTACGACCGGCGCCTTTTTTTTAGAAGGACCCACAAAGAGAAGGCCACGATATGAACAAGCCCCTGCGTTGGAAGCGAGTGCTCTTGAAACTCTCCGGTGAGGCGCTGATGGGATCCCAGCCATTTGGGATCGATCCGGCGATTGTCGAGAGAATTGCAAAGGAGATCGCAGACGCGGTTGCGCTTGGTGCGCAGGTGGGCATCGTGGTTGGCGGCGGAAACATCTTCCGCGGGGTTGCTGTGGCAGCCAAAGGCGGCAACCGCGTCACTGGCGACCACATGGGCATGCTTGCGACGATCATGAACTCCCTGACGATCGCTGATGCCCTTCGCCGGCTCAAGGTCCAGGCCCGTGTTCTTTCAGCGGTTTCGGTTCCCTCGATCTGCGAGACATTCAGCCAACGTGTGGCTGAACGGTATATGGAAGACGGCGACGTCATCGTCTTTGCCGGTGGAACGGGAAATCCCTTCTTCACAACGGATTCGGGCGCTGCTCTGCGTGCCGCAGAGATGCGCTGCGATGCCTTTTTGAAGGGTACTCAGGTGGATGGTGTCTATTCCGACGACCCCAAGACCAATCCGGATGCCGAGCGCTATGAGACACTCGGTTACGAAGAGGTGATCCAGCGTAATCTGAAGGTCATGGACACCACCGCGATTGCACTTGCGCGTGACAATTCGATCCCCGTCATTGTCTTTTCCATTCACAGTCCCGGTTCGCTTGTGAACGTTCTTCAGGAGAGCGGCCGGTATACTGTTGTTGGCGATTGATTCTTTTGCCAATATCCGCGGCACAGGGCCTTGTGTTTCGATGCAAGTGTGCGATCTTTGCCGCGGCCGAGACACAGTAAGCCAACAAAGCAAGAATTAAGTGAGGAAGTTATGCCGGTAGAAGGTATAGACCAGGACGATCTCAAGCGCCGGATGCAGGGCGCGTTGTCGGTGCTCAAGACAGAGTTTGCCGGCCTGCGGACCGGCCGTGCCTCATCCAGCATGATGGACCCGATCATGGTGAGCGCCTATGGCCAGGCGATGCCGATCAGCCAAGTCGCGACCGTCAGCGTTCCAGAGCCACGCATGCTTGCCGTTCAAGTGTGGGACAAGGGCATGGTTGCTGCTGTCGAGAAAGCGATCCGCGAATCCAACCTTGGTCTCAATCCTGTCGTGGATGGCCAGCTGTTGCGCTTGCCGATCCCGGAACTGAACCAGGAACGCCGTCAGGAATTGATCAAGATTGCTCACAAATATGCCGAGCAGGCCAAGGTCTCGATCCGCCACGTCCGCCGCGACGGCATGGACACGGCGAAGAAACTCGAGAAAGATGGTGATATCAGCCAGGATGATGGCCGTGTCGCATCCGACGAGATTCAAAAGCTGACCGACAGCATGATCGCGGAAGCAGATACGATGCTTGAAAAGAAAGAGCAGGAAATCTCCCAAGTCTAAGCTGAACAATCAATCTGGCCAGGTCGGGAAAGGTATTCTAGACCCAGCCACTCGGGGGGACTTTATGACTGCAAATCCGGATCCGGCCGACAGCATGTTTCCCTTGCCAGATGGCAAGGCCGCACCGGTGCGTCATGTCGGTCTGATCATGGATGGCAATGGCCGATGGGCCCAGGCGCGCGGTCTCTCCCGTTCAGATGGCCACCGTCATGGCCTAGATTCCTTGCGCCGAATGATCCGCCACGCGGTTCGGATCGGCCTTGAATATGTGACGATCTACAGCTTTTCCTCTGAAAACTGGAATAGGCCTGAGACGGAAGTGAGCTTTCTCATGTCACTTCTGCGCCGTTTTGTTCAGAGAGACCTTTCGGAAATTCACCAGGCCAATGTTCGGATACGGGTGATTGGCGACCGTGAAGGGCTCGAGCCCGGCATTCGCCAACTGCTTGTTGACGCCGAGCAGCTGACGCGAACAAACTCGGGGATGACTCTGGTCGTTGCGTTCAATTATGGCGCGCGCGATGAAATTACGCGAGCTGTCCGGTCGATTGCGCGGGACGTGGAAACTGGTGTTATTGAGCCTGACGCGGTGACGCCAGAGCTTATTGGCGACCGCCTTGATACTTCCGGCATGCCAGATCCTGATCTGATCATTCGAACCAGCGGTGAAATGCGGCTTTCCAACTTCCTCATGTGGCAGGCGGCGTATTCGGAATTCTATTTCTGTGAGTGTCATTGGCCAGACTTTGATGAAGTGGCCTTTGACAAGGCGCTCGCCGATTACAGCAGCCGTGAGCGCCGTTTTGGCGGGCTCAGCGCCAAAGCGCTCTGAATGTCTGAGCCTCTTCAAAAGCCTGACGGCGGATCCCGGATGTCTGATCTCAAGCTGAGGATTATCTCCGCTGCGATACTCGGGCCTGCGGTGCTGGCACTTGCCTATGTTGGTGGTCTTTGGTTTTTTGCGCTTGTTCTTGTGGCTGCGGTTCTGTTCCAGCATGAGTGGTTTTCGATCACCGGCACATCCGACAAAAGCGCTTCCGCGGCGATTGGATACACGGCGCTATGCGCAGCGTGCGCTTCTTACGCCTTGAGCTATCCAATCCTTGCGATTGTTTTTGTCGGCGGCGGAGCACTTGCTGTCTATTTGGTTGGTGGCCTGAGCCAACCTGCGCGGTGGGGCGCCGAAGGTATCATTTATTCGGGGCTGGCCTTGCTGTCCCTCATGGCCTCTCGCCTGGGCGATATCGGCCTCGTTTTCGTTTTCTTCCTGTTGATCGTTGTTTGGGCCACGGACATCTGCGCCTACTTCGTTGGCCGTTTTCTCGGTGGACCGAAGCTATGGAGACGTGTTTCGCCGAACAAGACCTGGTCGGGAGCGCTCGGTGGACTGTCTTTCGCTGTTCTATTTGGCGTTGGATTCGTCGCTGCAGTCGGACAAGTGGATCTTTTGCGCTGGGGTGGGCTCGCGGTTGTTCTTTCCATTGTCTCCCAGGCAGGGGATCTCTTGGAATCCGCAATCAAGAGGCGCTTTGATGTCAAGGATTCCAGCCGCCTGATACCTGGACATGGCGGCATCATGGACCGTGTTGACGGTCTTGTGGCGGCCGCGATCATGGCCGCTGCCCTTGGACTTGTCTTCGGCGGTGACCCGGTCAACCCGATTTTGGGTTTGGATCTGAGCTAACTCCGCTCCGATATCGTCGCTAAACCAGAAAGCAAACAAGGTGGATATGTCTGCAAACTCTGAGAGATGGCCCCATGGGGCTTCGGGCAGACGGATGCGGCTGAGCGTTCTGGGCGCGACGGGATCCGTCGGTCGCAGCACGCTTGATATCGTGGCGCGCAATCCCGACCGCTTTGACGTCGTCTCCCTCGTGGCCAACTCGGATGTTGCAGGTCTGGCGGAGTTGGCCCGAAAGGTGGGGGCTGATTGCGCGGTTCTTGCCAGATCCGACAAGAGCGCGGCGCTGGCCGATGCATTGGCCGGAAGCGGTATTGATTGCGCTGCAGGAGAGGACGCTGTTCTCGAGGCCGTGGACCGTCCCGTGGACATGGTCGTGGCTGCCATCGTTGGAGCCGCGGGTCTGCGACCTACGCTGCGGGCAATGAAGTCCAGCCGAGCTGTCGCTCTTGCCAACAAGGAGTGCCTCGTTTCCGCTGGTGATCTTTTCATGTCAGAGGCGCGACGTAGCGAAACGACTGTTCTTCCCGTCGACAGTGAACACAGCGCTATTTTCCAGGTTTTCGAGCAAGAGAATGCGGATCAGGTTGAGAAAGTGATTCTGACTGCGTCGGGCGGGCCATTTCGGATGGCGTCGAAAGCTGCGATGGTTGGTGTCACGCCGGAGCAGGCTCTCAGGCACCCGAATTGGGACATGGGAAGCCGCATTACGATCGACAGTGCCACGATGATGAACAAGGGTTTTGAGGTGATCGAAGCCTTTCACCTCTTTCCCCTGGCTCAGGATCAGCTGGACGTGCTCGTGCATCCGCAATCCGTTGTTCATGGTCTGGTGCAATATCGGGATGGCTCATTGCTAGCGCAGCTGGGGTCGCCGGACATGCGCACGCCAATCGCACATTGTCTGGCCTGGCCACACCGCATGGATGTTCCCGTGGAGAGGCTGGACCTTGCGCGGATTGGCGAGCTGTCATTCGAGGCACCGGACCTTGACCGATTCCCGTCACTCGCACTTTCGCTACAGGCAATGAGGCGCGGCGGCGGCGCGACGACCATCCTGAATGCAGCGGACGAGGTGGCCGTTGCCGCCTTTTTGAACCGGCGGATCGGTTTCATGGATATTCCATCCGCGGTCGAAGCGTCGCTTGAAAGGCTGGATGCTTCTCACGGGGGGAGGGCCCTTGAAGGAGTTGAGGACGTTCTGGCCGTCGACGAAGAAGCGCGGGACGCCTGCAAGAGATGGGTTGCATCTCGCTAACCAATAGGGTCGAAATCGGACAGGGCTTCAAAAATCGGTGTTGTCCTTTAACCTGCCTTAATTGCACAGCGTATATCCTGTAAGAATACAGGATCAAACGAGCCTGAAACGGGACCTCATAATGGAATTGATTTCGTCGGCTTACGACCTCCTGATCGGCTATATCGTGCCGTTCCTCTTCGTTTTGACCATCGTGGTTTTCTTCCATGAGCTCGGGCACTTCCTCGTTGCACGCTGGTGTGGCGTCAATGTCGATGCATTTTCGGTCGGTTTCGGGCGTGAGATCTTTGGCTGGAACGACAGCAAGGGAACGCGCTGGAAACTCTCGATGATCCCGCTCGGTGGCTATGTGAAGTTCGCCGGAGACGAAAATGCAGCGAGCGTTCCTGATCGCGAGCGCGTTGCAGCGATGAGTGACTCCGAACGGGCAGGGGCGTTCGTCGCCAAGCCGGTCTGGCAGCGCGCCGCAGTGGTTGCCGCTGGTCCGATTGCAAATTTCATCCTGGCGGTTGTCATCTTTGCATCGATCTTCATGACCTTCGGCAAGATCGTTACCTCT
Organism: Roseibium sp.; assembly: GCF_039982295.1. Taxonomy (GTDB): domain Bacteria; phylum Pseudomonadota; class Alphaproteobacteria; order Rhizobiales; family Stappiaceae; genus Roseibium. The sequence continues at coordinate 3,296 of NZ_JBDWYP010000049.1, read as the reverse complement.
CCCGTCGTTGAAACCGTTCAGCCGGACAGTGCAGCAGAGGTTGGCGGGCTGCAGGCCGAAGATCTGATCCTGTCGGTCGACGGGCGTGAGATCGCCACGTTCTCCGATCTGCAGCGGATTGTTTCTGTAAGCGCGGATGTTCCTCTATTGCTTGAGGTTGAGCGCGGTACGAGCGTCGTCACGCTTACTGTTACGCCGCAATACCGGGAATTGACCGACCGTTTCGGGAATGTTCAACGTCTTGGTCTTTTGGGAGTTTCACGCAGTCCCAAGCCGGAGGATCTCATTCAGCAGACTTATGGCCCCTTGGAGGCCGTTGCTGAGGGAACGCATGAAACAATCTATATCGCCGGGCGGACACTCGATTATCTGTGGGGCGTTCTTTCCGGCCGGGAAGCGGCTGATCAGCTCGGTGGACCGATTCGGGTCGCGCAGGTTTCCGGACAGGTCGCCACACAGGGCATAATTCCCTTGCTGAGCCTTGCGGCGGTCCTGTCGATCTCCATCGGACTTTTGAATCTGATGCCCATCCCGATGCTCGATGGCGGACATCTGGTCTATTATTTTGCCGAAGCTGTCCGAGGAAAGCCTTTGAGCGAGGGTGTCCAGGATATGGGGTTTCGTATTGGCATCGGTATCGTTCTTCTGTTGATGGTCTTTGCGACCTGGAACGATGTCATGCATCTGACGAAGCTTTAAACAATGAATTAGCGTGGGGAATTGGGGCGTGGCATCCTCGCAACGCCTTCAATTGAAATCGATTTTCGGCCATGAGCCCGGTTGCACATTCGGTAAAAGACTGTAAAACCATTTCAGTTGCTGAGAATCTGGGGTTACCTCTGCGCTTTGGCGCATTGGATTTAAAAACATAAAGGCATAGCGCACTAATGCAGCGATTGCAGAAACTCACTCGCGCCGTTGTTCTAGCGGCCGCCGTATTTTCTACGGGCGCGATTCTTCCCGAGACCTTTGGTCCGTTTTCCTCTGTGACGGCAGAAGCTGCTGTCGCCCGGAGTGTTGTGGTTCGCGGAAACACGCGTATCGAGGAGGAGACCGTCCTCAGCTACATGACGATCCAGCCTGGCCGCTCCTACAGCGCCGCGGACGTTGATGAGTCGCTGAAGGCGCTTTTTGCGACAGGCCTTTTTGCCGACGTGAAAATTTCGCCCCAGGGCGGAACTGTCGTTGTGACAATCACCGAGAACCCGATCATCAATCGCGTTTCCTTCGAAGGAAACAAGAAGCTCAAGGATGATGCGCTCAAGACCGCTGTGCGCTCGACTGAAAGGTCGATGCTGACGAGTGCCAAGGTTCAGACGGACGTTCAGAACATCCTTGAAGCCTATCGCCGTTCCGGTCGCTACGGCGCTTCCGTTGACCCCAAGATCATTGATCGCAGTAACAATCGTGTCGATCTGGTCTTTGAAATCAATGAAGGCGACAAGACTGGCGTCGAGCGGATCACCTTTATCGGCAATTCTTCATTCAGTGATGGTCGCCTGCGTGATGTGATCAGAACCCGTGAGAGCGGTCTTCTGAGCTGGCTGCGCAGCACAGATACATACGATCCTGATCGCCTGTCCGCTGACCAGGAGCTGCTGCGTCAGTACTATTTCAAAAAAGGCTACGCTGACTTCCGTATCGTTTCGGCCTCGGCTGATCTCGATCGCGAGCAGAACGTCTTTCACGTGACCTTTACGGTCGATGAGGGCGAAGAGTACACCATCAGCGATGTTGAGGTGGTCTCGTCGCTCGCAGAAGTCGACCCGGAAGCCCTGCGCTCTCAGGTGAGAACTCGCGCTGGACAGACCTTCAATTCGCTTCGCGTCGAGCAGAGCGTGGAAGACATTACGGTCAAGGTGGCTGAGAACGGTTACGCATTTGCCCAGGTTCGTCCTCGTGGTTCGCGTGACTACGAAAACAAGACGATCTCTCTGACCTACTACATCGAGGAAGGCCCGCGGGCTTATGTTGAGCGTATCAACATTATCGGCAACGACCGAACACGTGAATACGTCATTCGCCGTGAGTTTGATCTCGCTGAGGGTGATGCTTTCAACCGTGCGCTCGTCGACAAGGCTGAACGCCGTCTCAACAATCTAGGTTTCTTCGAGCGTGTGAGCATTACGACGGCTCAGGGCTCCGCGGCGGATCGTGTTGTGATCAATGTTCAGGTCGACGAGAAGCCGACTGGTGAAGTCTCCTTCGGTGTTGGCTACTCGACAACAGATGGTATTGTTGGCGATATCTCGATCACCGAGAAAAACTTCCTCGGTCGGGGGCAGTTCGTAAAAGTCGCCGTTGGCGGTGGTACAGATACACAGTCTTACGAGTTCGCCTTCGTCGAACCCTTCTTTATGGGGCGTCGTATCGCGCTTGACCTCGATGTGTACAAGAAGGTCACTGATGCAAACGACTACCGGTCCTATGACGAAGATAAGATCGGTGGCGGCTTTGGGTTCTCTCTTCCGCTTCGCGAGGAAGAACTGACACTTCGTCTTTACTACAAGATCTTCCAGTCAGAAATTTCAGATCCGGACAACTTGGCGACGGGACTTTCCGATTGTTCCAACAACTCCGATCTTTCTCCTGCGATCTGTGACTCCCTTGGGACGTATCTGACGTCCTTGGCCGGCTACACCCTTGTTCACAGCACGCTGAACAACAACCTGAACCCAACCGACGGTATCTATGCGTCCTTTGGTCAGGAGTTCGCTGGTCTCGGTGGCGACTCCTACTACATCAAGACCACTGCTGAAGCTCGTGCTTACAAGGAAATCCTTGCTGACTACGGTGTTGTTGGTAAAGCGAGCATCAAGGGTGGCCACATTACGGCGATCGGCGATGAGCGCCTCCGCGTTTCCGAGCAGTTCATGGTTGGTGGCAATATCATCCGCGGCTTTGAAAACCAGGGTATTGGTCCGCGCGATGCGACTACGGAAGATGCCATCGGTGGCACCATGTATGTCGCGGCGACTGTGGAGACGACCTTCCCGTTCCCTGCAATTCCTGACGAATTTGGACTGAGTGGTGCTGTTTTCGCAGACGCTGGCTCGCTTTGGGACGCTGATAGCGACCTTATCAACGCGGTCGGGTCAAACGGCGTTGTCTCGAATGACTTCGAACTACGTGCCTCGGTTGGTGCCGGTATTCGTTGGAACTCACCTTTCGGTCCTCTGCGTGCAGATTTCGCCTGGCCTGTTGTCAAGGATGATGCCGACAAGACGCAGCTCTTCCGTTTGAGCGGTGGCACTCGTTTCTAAGGCGTGAAAATTTGTGAGATAAGACGGCCGCCG
>NZ_JBDWYP010000048.1:0-11680 GCF_039982295.1 Roseibium sp. | reverse complement strand
ACGCCCTCTCGGCTTTGTCCTGACAGTCGGCGAGATCTCCTACTACAGTACCGTTCCCGCCCTTCTGGAGATGCCTTGCAGCAAGCCCCGACTGTTCCTGGCCGACAAGGGATACGATGGCGATGTCGTGCGTCAAAGCTTCTGCTCGCTGGTATCAGCCCAGTCATTCCGCCAAAGTCAAACCGCAGGGAGCCGATACCTTGCGATTTCCGAGCCTACAAGGACAGGAACCGGATCGAGCGAATGTTCAACAAGGTCAAACAGTTCCGCAGGATCGCCGCCCGATACGACAAAACCAAAGTAACCGGCCGATTGTTACCGCGGCGCTTGGGCCTTGACGCGGGCAATGACGTGGGGATCTGAGACGAAGTCATCGAGGAAGCCGTTCCAGTTTTCGGTTGAGCTTCTGGCTTCGGCGAGCATGTCTTTCAATTCGTGGATGCCGTCGTCGGTGAGCGCTGTAACGTAATCGTCCTGACCAGTTTGGACGCTGAGGATGCTGCCATAGGTCAGGTTGTCATCGTTTTCGACGATGGCCACCAGAAGCTCGAGGTCTTCACCGAGCAACTGCGCGACACATTCGAGTGTGGTGACATGAGTGACGGCGGCCATCAGGCAGCCTGTGCGCAGGAGACCTGCATGGGTTTCCAGTTCCAGGGAAGCAACTCGTCGAGACGATTGATCTTGTGATCGTGGATGCGGTCGAGAACATCGGCCAGATAGGCCTGCGGGTCTAGCCCGTTCATCTTGACGGTTTCGATGACCGTCATGGCACGCGCGAGCGTCTCGGCACCGGTGTCGGCGCCGGCGAATAACCAATTTTTCCGGCCGATTCCAATCGGACGCAGGGCGCGTTCAGCGGCATTGTTGTCCATCGCCACGCGGCCATCTTCAAGGAACAGGCAGAAGGACGGCCAGCGGCTGAGGCCATAGCGGAACGCCTTGGCAAGCTCGCTCTTGCCGGGCAAGCGTGTCAGTTGCCGCTCGGCCCAGACCTTGAAGTCGTCGACCTTCGGCTTGGCTCGCGCCTGGCGCGCCGCGCGGCGGACATCGGCAGGCTGGCCCGAGATCTCACGCTCGATGTCGTAGAGGGCTCCGATCCGGTCGAGTGCTTCACGGGCTATTTCGGATTTGGTTGAGCTCCAGACATCGTGGAAGTCCCGGCGCAGATGGGCCCAGCATGTAGCCTCGCGGAACCGGCAGGCTCCGTCGAGCCCGGGCTCATAGAGCTTCGCAAAGCCCTTGTAACCATCGGCCTGCAAGATGCCGCTTGCGTGCCTGAGATGGTGCTGGACGTGCCCCTCCTTCCAGTCCGGGGCGAAGTAATAGATCGCTCCGGGTGGCGCGGCACCGGACCATGGACGCTGGTCGCGAACGTACGTCCAGATCCGGCCCTTCTTCACGCCCTTGCCAAGGCCCCCACCAGATCCTTTGTCCCGCAAGGATCGATCCAGCACCCGGATCGGAGTGTCATCGGCATGCAGCAGATCACTGCCCATGACCTCGGCCTCGATCCGGTCGATCAAAGGCTGAAGCACCCGCATGGCGCGGCCGCACCAATCCACCAACGTGCTGTCGGGGATGTCGGCGCCCATTCGGCCAAAGATCTCGTTGAGGCGATACAGCGGAAGGTGGTCATCAAACTTGGAGACCAGGACGTAAGCCAACAGGCCCGCGCCGGCCATTGAGCCCGGGATCGGCCGGCTCGGTGCAGGAGATTGCACCATCTTCTCGCATCGGCGGCAGGATTTCTTGAGCCGGGCGATCTGGATGACCTTCAGCTGCGCCGCGATCATGTCAAGGATTTCGCTGACGTCCTCGCCCACGACACGCAGATCGCCGCCGCAATCGGGGCAGCATGTGCCGGGGTCCAGTTCCCGGCGCTCGCGCGGGGTCGCAGCCGACACACCCGGATGCCGCCGCCGCTTGTGCACGCGCGCGCCGTTGACAGCAGCTGCGGGCTCGTCCTCTTTCTGACCTTCGTCGACCGGTGTGCCGGCGCTCTCTGTGACCGCAACCAGCAGATCTTCCAGCGCCAGTTCCAGCTGTTCGATCTCACGCTCGATCTTTTCCGAGGATTTGCCGAAGGCCTGTTTCTGGAGTTTGGCAATCCGAAGCCGCAGGGCTTGAACCAACTGGTCATGGACCCGAAGCGTTGCCGACATCTTCGCGTTTTCCGCCTGCAAAGCGGCGATTTTCGCCTTCAGGATGGCTGGATCATCAGGAAGATTTGCGGCATCGGCAGACATGAACCTAACGTAACCACAGATCCAATGAATATGCCAAAAAAATAAAGCAAATCAGTTAGATAATTCACCCCACCCGAGCCGGCGGCGAACCCCAGTCCGGCCTGCGCCAATCGATGCCTTCCCATAGCATCGCCAGCTGCGCCGAAGTCAGACGAGCCGTGCCGTCGACAACCGAAGGCCAGGGGAAGCGGCCACGCTCCAGGACCTTGTAGTAAAGACAGAAGCCTTGGCCATCCCAGTACAAAAGTTTCAGCCGATCACCCCGCCGCCCACGGAAGGCAAACACTGCTCCACTCATTGGCTTCTGACGAAGCACATCCTGTGCAAGAGCTGCAAGCCCTCCGATACCCTTGCGCATATCAGTGACGCCGCAGGCGAGATACACCCGAACACCGGTCCCCGGGCCGATCATGACGCTTCCACCGCCCGGATCAGCTGTTTCAGCGTGGCCCCATCCAGGCGACTGTCGAAACGCAAGCAGCGCCCGTTGCTCAGGCGCAATTCAACCGGAACCGGATCCGAATTGACCGACTCCTCACGGATTGCCGGACGAACGTCCGGAATTCCCTGCGCGGATGAAAGCTCCACCGGAAAGAACAGCGCGCCGTCGTCCGGCGACCACAATCCTTTCTTCTTCAGATCACGCCGCCACGTATAGATCTGCTGTCGGCTCACATCGTGGCGCTGCGCAACCTGGGTTACCGTCGCACCATTAACCCCGACCGACATCACGATCCCGAGCTTATCCTCATCTCGCCACCGCCTTCGCCGCTCAAGCCCAAGAATTTCACCACGCATCGACAACCCCGCATAAGACACGTCGCAAACGACGTCGTTATGCACGTATCTTACAATAAACGGCTCAATTCAGGCAGGCGGTGGCAACCGGGTGGTTACCTTTGATGCCTTTGCCCTGCAACCATTCAGCCAGATCCCCAGAGACGTAGCTGGGCCGTTATCGCTGAGCAGGCGCGGCTTGTGAATGACGTGGACCTGGTCGCAGCCTGATGCATGTAAAGCCAGATCAAGCGTGTCGGTGACGTCTTCAGCCCTCATGTTGGTGCAGAGTTTCCACGCGATGATGTAGCGGCTGTAGTCATCCAGGATCGTGCTGAGATAGAATCAGCCCCACCCGAGAACCTTGAGATACGTGAAGTCCGTCTGCCAGAGCTGATTGATCGCAGTCGTCTTGTCTTTGAACTCACTGGCGGCCTTGATCACGATAAAGGCTGGGCTGGTAATCAGGTCATGCGCCTTCAGCACCCGATAAACTGAAGCTTCTGATACAAAGTAGCTTTCCCGATCCGTGAACGTCACCGCCAACTCCCGTGGCGACAGGTCCGTCTCCTTCAATGCCAGCGTCACGACTTTGCGCCGCACCTCGTCAGGGATGCGGTTCCAGACGTGTTTTAGCCTGGGAGATCGGTCCTGCAAATCAGCTGCGCCACGCTGAAGATGACGATCATACCAACGGTAGAACGTGGTGCGGGGGAGGCTGAGCTTGGCGAGTGTCTGACGTGCTGACAGATGCGATCCTTCGACAAGCCGGATGATCTCCAGCTTCTCAGATGCTGCGTACCTCATTCTTGGTCGCCCTCATCCCCTACATACTTTTTTAGAAGCCGCAACTCAAGCGCTTGCTCCGCCACGACCTCCTTAAGGTCACAGGCCTCACGGCGTAGGTCTTTGACTTCATCGGTCGTCGCAGCACGCGCTGTTTCGCCGGCTAACCGGCGCTTGCCAGCCTCCATGAAATCCTTCGACCATTTGTAGTAGATGCCCTGGGGTATGCCTTCGCGACGGCACAGCTCAGCGATGCTGTCTTCGCCACGCAAGCCATCCAGGACGATCCGTATCTTCTCTTCGGATGAGTAATGCTTGCGGGTGGCTCGTTTGATGTCTTTGACGAGCTTCTCGCCAGAGCTTTTACGTGTTCCAGTTGGATGTCTCATGCACCACTCCTCAGTGGTTACGATGAGCCAACAAATCTCTCTTATCACATAACCCTAGTTGGACCCATAGGCGCTGATGGCGAACAGGAGCCGGACCTATAGGGCGAAAGGTACAGATCAGGACATAGGCGAATGAGGCGAACCAGAGCTGATTGGCTCGCCTCTATACGCGGCTTTCTTCACCCAGTTTCTGATTAAGCTCCAGACAGATGAAAGTACAGCGGCAGGTCAAGACGATTGGCAGTGACATCCATCGAGCCCCTTCAGTTTGTCGCCACTTTCCGGATTTCACCGGCTTTAAGCTTCGCGAAGTAGCATTTCGTCTCTTTTCTCACCACCGGCATCAGGATGTATAGGCCGATGACATTGGCGATCGACATTGCGAAGATCATGGCATCAGAGAAATCGATCACGGGCCCCAGACTCATGGAGGCGCCGATGATCACAAAGACGCAGAAGATCGACTTGAACAGATTGGCTGCGAGTGGTCCTTCACCGAACATATAGGTCCATGCTTTCAGACCATAATATGACCATGACAGCATTGTGGAGAAGGCGAAGAGCAGGACGGCCAGTGCCAGAAGATAGGGAAACAAGAAAAGCTCAGCGCCGAATGCTACGGAAGTCAGTTCAACGCCTGTGAGGCCGCTGTCGAGTGCGCCGGTGAAAATGATCACCAAAGCGGTCATGGTACAGATGATGACCGTATCGATGAAGGGTTCCAGGAGTGAAACGACACCTTCCGTTGTCGGTTCGTCCGTCTTAACGGCTGCATGAGCAATGGCCGACGAGCCCACGCCGGCTTCGTTGGAGAATGCAGCGCGTTTGAACCCCTGGATAAGGGCTCCAACGGCGCCACCTGCTATGCCTTCCGCCGAGAAGGCTCCGCCAATAATCTGACTGACTGCCCAGCCAAGTTTGTCGAAATTGAGCGCAATAATAAAGAGGCAGATACCAACATAGAGTAGTGCCATGAAGGGAACGATCTTTTCCGTTACTCGGGCGATTGAGGTGATGCCACCAATTATCACGAAACCGACCAGCGCCGCCATAATAAGCCCAAAGAGCCAGCCCAAGTCGGCGAAGGGGCTGGCGTTGCCGCCTGTAACGTTGACAAGCTGCTGAAAGGCCTGATTGGCCTGAAACATATTTCCGCCACCAAGCGCGCCACCGACACAGCAGACCGAGAAGAAAAGAGCGAGGAACCGGCCGAGGCGTGCTTTGCCCCTCTCCGCCAATCCCTCTGAAAGATAGTACATCGGACCGCCGGAGATCGTACCGTCCGGCAGTTCCAGACGATACCTTACTCCCAAGGTGCATTCGGTGAATTTGGAAGCCATGCCGAGTAGTCCGGCAACGATCATCCAAAAGGTGGCGCCAGCGCCGCCGATGGAGAGGGCAACCGCAACACCTGCAATATTGCCAAGGCCGATTGTGCCAGAAAGGGCGGTCGTAAGCGCCTGGAAATGAGAGACCTCTCCGGAATTGTTCTGCTGGGTATAATCTCCTTTGACTAGCGATATGGCATGACCGAAGGCCCGGACCTGGATAAACCCAAAATAGACCGTGAAAATAGCTGCCGCCAGCACCAGCCATCCAACAATAAGCGGGAACTGAGTTCCGGCGACCGGCACCGAATAAAAAATTGTCGACGCTACGGCGTTGGACAAGGGGGCAAGGGCGGTGTTGATGGTTTCGTCGATGCCAGCAAAGGCGCTTCCGGGTACGAGCGGAAAGCCTGAAGCCGCCGCATAGAGTATTTTTTTCATCAATCTCAACTTTTTAAGGAACTATTCCAATGTTGCAGGGGGGGGGGGCTTAACGCATGATCGTTACTGGCACGGTGGACGCTTGAATCAGATTGATTTCCAGTCCACCAAGCAGGCGGTCAGCCAACTTTCGCGAGCCCTGGCGTCCGATGAAGATTTGGCAGTCGCCGAGCTTTTCAGCAGTCTCACAGATTATCTCTCCCGTGTGCCCGTAAAGGGATTCGCTCGTTGCCTGAGTACCGCAAACGGAAAGCTCAGCCACAACCGGACCCACGATACTTTGATCTCGTCGGTTCCGCTTCTCGACGCCTGAGACGCGCGACCAATTCATCTTGAGTCAAATAGCTGTGAGGAGACCATTCCAGAACATGAACAAGATGAACTCGGGCCTTCGTGACCCGGGATGTAGCGGCAGCAAGTGCGTGAGCCCAACGTGCGGAATCGGCCTCATCGAAATCAAAAATATAATCATCAGACATGCACTTCTCCCTCCATTGCGAACGCGATTTCACGCCAATGAAAACCACGAAACCGTCGGAGCAAACGGCCACGGTCGCCCGCACAGTCTCCGTTTCCCGGTGAGGCACGTCCGCTACACAAGCAATCGACGCCATTCGTTGAATTTTCTGCGGTTGGGTCGCCTTTCGACCCTTTTCCGCTACGGCGCGTTCCTTAGTGCATGAATTATTTAATCCCGAAGCGAGGGCGCTTGCTGTGCTCTTTGTGATAGGCATGCCGATTTTCTGCGTGAGAACCCACTGTTATCTGATGGCGCACCATCCGGAACGTGTCTCAGGGGCAGGTTCATGATTTCATGAGATAAGACAATAGGTTGTGAGCCTACGCGTCATGACCCTGATACTGGCAATGGCGACCCGTGCGGTGGCACTTTCGATGGATTGTTCCCAGTCCTTTGCAAGCCTGGGGCATCGTCCGAATCACCCTAAGGTACGTTTGGCTAGTCATCGCCAGGGCAAGACGTGGAGGCCTTTGGCGATATCTGAGCGCTTGATGTTCTCGATGGTCCGCACGCAGCAGCCGACCAATGCGGCGCGGAGTTTGTCGCTCGCATGAACCGGCACGAACAGCATCAGGCCAAGCGTATCGGTGATGATATGGCGCTCGCGCCCCTTGATCTTCTTGCCTGCGTCATAGCCGGAGACCCCGGCGGTTGGCGAGGCTTCACGCCCCTCCAGTTCCCGCGTGGCGGCAACAAGGATCTGGTTGATGGTTTGCCAAGGCCCGCTATCGCGCCAGCAATAGAAATAACCTCGTACCGTTGAGACTGGAGGAAAGTCTCTCGGCAGCGCACGCTAATGACTGCCGCTGCCCGCGAGATAGAGGATCGCGTTCATCACCTCCCTCATGTCGGTCGTTCGCGGTCGTCCCCCGGACTTGGCCGGTGGGATCAAAGGCGCCACTACGGACCATTCGTGGTCCGTCAAATCGCTTGGATAACGAAGATGGGGCCGGTTATGTTGCTTGCGAGTGATATCATCCTAGGGCATCCGATCCTCCATCTTCTCGACAAAGACGGTTGAATCACAACCCTCTGATATCAATCAATAAATTTAAATTTACCTCTCAGGGGAAACACAAGTTGCGGCCATGCAGGGCGGGTTGGGCGCCGCTGAGAACGACTTTCGGGCGAGGTGCAAAGGAAAAATTTCAGGCGCAGGCAGCAAAGGTCCGGTTCGGAGCGAATGCAGTTCTGTTTCCCAAGAGCCGCCGAATCTTGCGCCTACGGGGCAAAAAACACGTTCGGAGCCTGAAAAGGCATGCCGCAAAGCCCACCGCTTCGGAGCGATGATTTCGGAAAATGCGGCGGGGCTGTGTTGGATGTCACATGTGATGCGACCCTGGGACGCTTAAATTTTAAGGGAGAAAATGGTGTGTTGAGGTGTTAGCGGCACAGGCTAAATGCCCCGTTTTTTTGGCCTAAAATCTTCCGGTGCGATATTGCAGAGGAACCTTTGATGGGAAAGCGGAGAATAGAGAAGCACAGGTTTAGCGAAGAAATCGTCGATGAACTCGTTCCCCTAACCAAAATCGGGAACTGGCGTATTGTTCTGCTTGTTGCTGAAGACTATCTGGTCATCGGAGCCTGTGTGGCGCTTTGCCTTTCGGTGAGTTGGCTGTTCTATCCTTTTGCCTGGCTGGTAATCGGGAGCAGGCAAAGGGGCTTGGCCAACATTATGCACGCCGCGGCGCATGGAACCGCGGCGTGCAACCCAATTTGGAACTACCTGGTCGGTACTGTGTTTGCCGGCTATCTGGTCGGTCAACAATACTTTAGGTACATTCAGACGCATGTGGTCCGGCATCACGGCATGTTTGGTAGCGAGACCGCGGATCCCGATTATCATCAGCAAATCGAACTCGGTTTTTATCTGATCAAGAATCCCAAGCAATTTTACAATAAGTTCGTCAGAAACGCTTTGCTGGGCCTGATGATCCCGAAGTATATCTTTTACGTCGTCAAAGATCGTTTCCTGAGCACGCGGGAATCCAACTTCCGTGAGGTGCGAAGCATCGTGACTGCACGGCAGGATCGTATAATATTCACAATCCAATGGTTGGCGATTCTGACCGCTGCCTTCTATCTCGAGTACTTCTGGATACTGATCGCTTTCTGGATCGTACCCCTGTTTACTTCAGCAATGATCATAGGCTGGTTCATTGAGTTGTCGGAGCATTTTCCGCTGATGGAAAGCGGAGAAAAAGACATATACATGAGCAGGAATCGCCAGGGCAACTTCCTCGAGCATTTCCTCGCCGGTGTTCATAACGATGACTACCATCTCGAGCATCATCTCAACCCGCGCATTCCGATGTGGAATCTGAAGAAGGCGAGCAGGATTCGGGCAAAGGACCCTGAATACCAGCGGTGGAACAAGAGCTGCGCCGGGATATTTTCAAAAGGCGAGGGCGCCACCTGCGGCGATACCCTATTTCAATATATCTCCAAAGTGCATCTGGTTTAAAAAGCGAAGGTTTGAGCGAACATGAGGAATCTGATTTCAATTCTCGATCTTGAGGCCGAAAGCCTTGCGGCGCTCGTCTCACAGGGTGTTGAACTTGCCTCCCGTCCGCCGGAAACGTATGATAAGAGCTTGAGCGGGAAACTAGTCGGGCTTTATTTTTCACAGAGGTCGACCCGGACACAGACCGCGTTTCATCGAGCCGTGCAACTCCTCGGCGGACAGACGATTGCCTATTCAGGAACAAACCTTCAGGTGGGCTCGGGTGAGACGCTCTCGGATACCGGTGCGGCCCTAGGGCTTTACCTTGATCTGCTCGTCATGAGAACCAATGGTGATCCGAGGGAATTGATTGCCATCTCGCAGAAAACCGATATGCCTGTGATCAACGCATTGTGCCGTCAGGAGCATCCGACTCAGGCCATTGCCGATTTGATAACCATGCGTGAGCACTTCGGTCTGCTTGAGGGTATCCGCATTTTGTATCTTGGGGCCGCCAACAACACTATGTATTCCCTCGCTCTGGCGGCGGCCATGACCCCCGGAATTCAGTTGACGTTGGTTACACCGGATACATTCAGCTTGAGTAGCGAGCAGCTTGAAACACTGGCTACGTTGGCGCGCAGCAACGGATCGCATATCAAGCAACTGTATTCGATAGACGACATTTGTGACCGCTTCGAAGCAGTCTACACAACACGGTGGGCTTCCATGGGGATCGCGCCCAGTGAAGGCAACTGGCGAGAGAAGTTCAAAGGCTTTCGCGTTGATCGTGCATTTCTTGATCGAACCCTGAGTGCTGGCGGTGTCTTCATGCACGATCTGCCAGCGCAGAGACAGGTCGAAGTGACCGATGATGTCATGGATGGTTCTGAAAGCATCATCTGGAAACAGGCACGAAACAAGATGACCGCTTCTGTCGTCGCCCTACGGCACTGTTTGGGATCGGATGCCTGATTCTTGGTGGCTGGACATCCAATGACGATGGCATCGTGACAGCGGCCAGGGAGCCACACACCCTGCGCGGTGCCAAGAAGACAGAGTGGGTGGTCGGCGCAATTTCTGTCCGTTCGAAAAACTGAGTGTTTGGACCTTCATGCAAGACTTCACGACAACCTTGATCTTTCCTGTAGGGATCTTCGCGCTGACTCTCGTGGCCTCTCCTGGCCCGAACAATTTGATGCTCTCAAGCTCCGGCACGAATTTCGGTTTTCGGCGCACGGTCCCTCATATGCTGGGTGTCAGTCTGGGCTCGCCTATTTTACTGCTTGTTCTTGCCTCCGGAGCAAGTGTCTTGTTCGAATACAATTCGGTCCGCGCGATATTGCGCCATCTTTGCCTTGCATATGTTTTCTGGCTCGCGTTCAAGATCGCTACGTCCCCCCACCCGCAGGATAAAGACAGCGCCAGGCCGCTGACTTTCCTTCAAGCCGCTGCATTCCAGTGGGTCAATCCAAAGATCTGGAGCCAATATGTTTCGGTGCTTGCTGTCTTTGTTCCTCAGCGTGAAGATTTTTGGAGTTCGGTGATTGTTATCGCGGTTGTTTTCGTGGCAGTGGGGCTGCCTGTCGCAGGACTTTGGACGATGCTTGGTCACGTTTTCTCGCGTCTTCTGAACAGCCCTTTGCGGTTCAGATTATTCAATCTTGCAATGGCAGTTTTTCTGGTCTGCTCCGTCGCGAGGAGCATGGTAGACATGCCTCTATTAGGGTCGGGGTCCTGAAGTGCCTGTTACGGCGTTCTATCGCTAAAGAGCTCCCGCGTACGGACAGCGCAAGTCTTGGATTCGGTAAAAAAGTAGAGGCTGGTGTAACAAAAAGAACCGCGCCAGATTGGCATGGGGAGTAACCAGTGGGAATGATGAAGTCCATTGGTGATCACTCTGGTGAGGATGTGACGGCTTGGAGTGGCGTCTATTGTAAGTTCCGGGTTTGGTGTAAGACTGTTTTTATGTCGCGTCGGTTCACCATCACGTTGCCGGTTACTCAGCGGGCGAGGAAATATTGTGGTAAATTCAAAGTCAGACAGCGGATTTCCGCGAACCCCGTCGCAGTTGCCTGCTTCTCAAGGCGGTGCCGAGAATGTTGAGCAGCCATTAGGTCGTAAAACCGTCAAACAGACCGGCGGGCCGGTGGATGGTTCGTCAAGGCACGTGCCTGGCGAAAAGCTCAAGAATTTGAGGGTGGGGGTAAGTCGTCCGCTCGGTAGTTGGATCTCTCTGAGAAACCTGGAAAGGGATATCAAGGGTTATAAGGCGGATGATGGGTTGGAGCTGGTCGAGAGGGCGCTGGAGGTCATCGACCAGCTAAGAGTTCGGACGAAAAACCAGTCGTTGCGGTCGAAGATCCGTGTGATCGAAAAAGAGCTCGTTAAGCTCCAGCAGAGCGGTATGGTCAGGGGCGACTTTTATAATTTTGCGACCGATGTTCGCAGTTGGCTCGAGAAGGAGCTTAAGTCTTCCGAGTAGCGGACAAGCCAAGGGAACGTGGCAGAATTTGAACGGCGGGTTTGGGGCGCCGTCGACCGGGACACTTGCACCATTTCTTTCGAGTTCTTGTTTTTATTTTGAAAACAAAAAGTTAGTGAAGTGCTCCCGGAAATCCGAACAGGTTTCTAAGGTGTATCCCACTGATTTGAAGGGATACGAGAATGGCGAAACGCCGGAATTTTTCGGACGCGTTTAAGGCGAAAGTCGCGCTTGAGGCTTTGCGGCGGTGACAATACGATCC
>NZ_JBDWYP010000047.1:0-52771 GCF_039982295.1 Roseibium sp. | reverse complement strand
GGGCGATGCCGCAGGCTGGCAAAGGACTGGGAAAAATCCGTCGAAAGTGCCACCGCATGGGTCACCATCGCCAGCATCAGGGTCATGACACGCAGGCTCGCAACCTATTGTCAGGTCTCATAAACTTTTGAATCGGGCTCTGAGAAACAAGATCGAAGAATTCATTGAGGAATTTGCCGCTTAAGGCACTCCCGAGACCAAGATGCAAAACCGGCGGTCTTAGACCGCCGGTTTTTCGTTGTTTACGCAGAAGTCAGGCGCATGTTGGCGGGATCCAGATCTCTTTGCTGAGAGTCCCCGGAATGCGAAATCCTTTTCTCCTTGCATCGAAGCATTTGAAATGCGGTGCCCGAAGTTCTGGCGGTCGAACGACTAGATTTAGGTTCATGGATGCGATTGTCCGGGAGAACCGCCAATGCCAAGGCAGCGAGTAGATAAGTCTGAGCGACGGCTCGACGTGTTTCCGACCTTTTTCAAGGTGGCGGGAAAGCGCGTTTGCGTGGTCGGTCATGGCGATGAGGCTGCTGCGAAGGTGCGTCTTCTGGGTGAGACCAATGCCTCGGTTGAGGTCATATCCAAAGAAATAGAACCTGCATTGGCCGACGCCATCGTTGCGGTTGGTGGCAAGCATGTGGCCGAGGAATTCCGTCCGGCCCTGTTGAATGGTGCAGCACTTGTGTTCAGCGCCAGGGAAGACGAAGCGCTCGACAGCGCTGTTGTGCAGGCGGCGCGCATTTTCGGCGTGCCGGTCAACGCTGTCGACAAGCCGCATCTCTGTGACTTTTACACCGGGGCGCTCGTCAATCGTGCGCCCATAGCGGTTGCGATTACCTCGACCGGCGTCGGGCCCGTTCTCGCTCGCCAAATCCGCGCCCGCATCGAGACCATACTGCCGCGCAGCACTGGCGATCTTGCCAGGTTGGCTGAGAGCTTTCGCGATGCGGCCGTGAAGATGATCCCGGATGGCGTATCGCGCCGGCGATTCTGGGCGAGGTTTTTTTCCGGCAGTGTCGCGACCAGCGTCCATGCCGGCAACTTGGATAAGGCCCGTCAGGAGGCGCAGCGTCTTTTGAATGGCCCGACTGGCGAGCCCGGGTTCGTCTGGCTGGTGGGCGCCGGACCTGGTGCAGAAGATCTTCTGACCCTCAGGGCACAGCGGCTGCTTCAGGAAGCTGATGTTATTGTTCATGACGCGCTGGTGCCTGCCGCGGTCGTCGCCATGGGGCGCCGGGATGCAGAGCGCATTTCGGTCGGCAAGCGCAAAGGTGCGCATTCGGTCGCCCAAAAGGATATCAATCATCTCTTGGTCGACCTTGGCCGTGAAGGTCGGAAAGTCGTTCGCCTGAAGGCAGGCGATCCGATGATCTTCGGCCGGGCAGCGGAAGAGATGGACGCCCTTCGTGAGGCAGGCCTGGAGTTTGAAGTCGTCCCGGGTGTGACGGCCGCATTCGCTGCTGCAGCTTCGGCTCAATTGCCTCTGACCCTACGCGGCGTTGCGTCGACCCTGGTTTTCGCAACTGGCCATAATGCCAAGTCCGAAACCTTGCCTGAGTGGGCAGGTCTCGCCCTGCAGGGATCCACAGTTGCTGTCTATATGGGGCGCACGGTCGCCGCGGCCGTCGCCGACAAGCTGATTGCCGCCGGCATGGGTCGTGAGACCCCTGTGGCGATCATAGAAAACGCAGCCCATCCAGAAGAGCGCCAGTTCGCCGGCACTCTCTCTGATCTCTGCGTGCTTGAGGGCCGGGGCGACATCGACGGGCCCGTGCTGATTGTCATTGGCGAGGCGGTTGGACATGCCGCTCTCGAAAAAGCTGAACCGATTGCGGCCATGCCGCTGAAACAAGAATTTGCTGCCTAAGGAGAGAGGCAATGAAAGTCGTTACCGCAAATCGTTTGCTTGACGGAGAAGTTGTCTGGCAGGGCGCGGATGGTGCCTGGGTCGAGCTTCTTTCGCTGGCCCATGTTCTTGAAGGCAAGGACGAGGTGGCAAAAGCGCTCGAGCTTGCCGCGCAATCCATCGCGGACCGTGAAGTCGTCGAGGCCTACGCGATGGATGTTACCCAGGACGAGGGACGGATCGTGCCCGTTCGTCTGCGCGAGATGATCCGGGCCGCCGGTCCGACCACACACCCTGAACTTGGCAAACAGGCGCGCGTTTCTGCCGTCTGACAACCGAACGACTGACTGAGGAGGGGCAGCGCCTGAAAGACCGGCTGCGCCCTGATGGAGAGAGACATGTACCGCTACGATGAATTTGACCATGGGTTCGTCACCCAGCGCACGGAACAGTTCAAGGATCAGGTTCGCCGCCGTCTGGCCGGTGAGTTGACCGAAGAAGAATTCAAACCACTCCGGCTGATGAACGGCCTTTATCTGCAACTTCACGCATATATGCTGCGCGTGGCAATCCCGTATGGCACGTTGAATGGTCGGCAGATGCGCAAGCTGGCGCACATCGCGCGCACCTATGACCGTGGCTATGGGCACTTCACCACCCGGCAGAACATTCAGTTCAACTGGCCGAGGCTGGAAGACACACCTGCCATTCTCGAGGAGCTGGCGGAAGTCGAGATGCACGCCATCCAGACCTCTGGTAACTGCATCCGCAATGTGACTGCTGATCATTTCGCTGGAGCTGCTGCCGACGAGATTGCCGATCCGCGTCCCTATGCAGAAATCCTGCGCCAGTGGTCATCGCTTCACCCGGAATTTTCGTTTCTGCCGCGCAAGTTCAAGATCGCGATTACCGGTGCTCCAAATGACCGTGCAGCTGTCCAGGTACATGACATCGGCCTTCAGTTGGCGCGCGGCGAAGACGGCAATATTGGTTTCGTCGTGTTCGTCGGAGGTGGCCTGGGACGTACGCCTATGATCGGCCGAAAGGTGCGCGATTTCCTGCCGGAAGAGGATCTTCTCGCCTATTCCGAGGCGATCTTGCGCGTCTACAATCGATACGGTCGGCGTGATAACAAGTATAAGGCGCGCATCAAGATACTGGTTCACGAAACCGGCCTGGAAGAGCTGAAGGCTGACATCGAAGCCGAGTTTGAAAAGATCCGCTATGGCGTCTTGCGCTTGCCTGACGAGGCAGTCCGCCGTATCGAAGCCTATTTCGCACCGCCTCCCCTGGAAGTGCTGGCCGTCGATGACGCGGCTGTCGAAGCCCGCAAGGCAAGCGACCCCGCCTTTGCCCAGTTCTTGGCGCATAATTTGAATGCGCACCGCGTGCCTGGCCACACCAGCGTGACAATCTCCATGAAGCCAATTGGCGGCATTCCGGGCGATGCTTCTGATGCTCAGATGGATGTCATAGCCGACCTGGCCGAGCGCTATGCTCACGATGAGATCCGCATCAGCCATGAGCAGAATGTCATCCTTCCGCACGTGAAGATCGCCGATCTGCCAGCGTTGTTCGATACCTTGGTTGCAAATGGCATGGCAGAGGGCAATTCCGGCCTGATTACTGACATCATCGCGTGTCCTGGCATGGACTACTGCGCGCTGGCGACAGCACGCTCCATTCCTGTCGCACAACGGATTTCCGAACGCTTCGGCGGCCCGGACAGGCAGGCCGAGATCGGGGAGCTGAAGATCAAGATCTCAGGCTGCATCAATGCCTGTGGCCATCATCACGTTGGCCACATCGGCATTCTTGGCCTCGAGAAAAAGGGCGTGGAATTCTATCAGATCACGCTCGGCGGCTCCGCCAACGAGAACTCGTCCATCGGAGAAATCGTCGGACGAGGCTTTTCGTCTGAAGAGGTCGTTGATGCGATTGAGAAACTCGTCGACACCTATCTTGGTCTGCGGACGGCCAAGGAAGAAACCTTCCTGGAGGCGTATCGCCGGATCGGGGAGGCGCCTTTCAAGGAGGCCCTCTATGGCACTGCATGAGACATTCAGCATAGGCGTTGATCCGGAATTGGGTCTGCAGGCCGAAGTGGCGACCTTGAATGGGCAGTTCGTGGATTCCGATGCACAGGGCATTCTGCGAGCGGCAATCAGGCACCAATTCAACAGTGACATTGCGATGGTTTCCAGCTTCGGCGCAGACTCCGCAGTGTTGCTTCACATGGTTGCCGAGGTTGATCCCTCGACGCCCGTGATAATGGTTGATACTGGCAAGCTTTTTCCCGATACGCGGCGCTATCGCGACGAGCTTGTGGAAAGTCTGGGTCTGACAAATGTAGTTTCCCAGGTGCCGGAGGCGAGTGACCTGAGTGAAGTGGATCCGGGAGGCATGCTATGGATGAGCGACACGGATGCTTGCTGTCACGTACGAAAGGTGCTGCCGTTGACAAAAGCCTTGAAAGGCTATGGCGCCTGGATCTCGGGCCGAAAGCGGTTTCAGAGTTCTACCCGTGCGAGTCTGCCGTTTTTCGAGGTGGAAGATGGTCGGATCAAGGTCAACCCGCTCGCCGAGTGGGACGCTGCTGACATACTGGCCTATGCCAAGGCGCATGACCTGCCGCCGCATCCACTCGTGGCCAAGGGCTATCCGTCCATCGGCTGCCTGCCTTGTACGAGCAAGGTGAAGCCGGGCGAGGATCCGCGGGCGGGACGCTGGCGCGGACAGGAAAAGGTCGAGTGTGGCATTCACCTGCCGAGCCACGGAAGAGAACTTGACGGCAGCGGAATTTGAGATTGGTTCCGGTGAACTCTATGTCACCGGAATGCAGGGGATGACGCGAACCCCGGACCCAAGTGATCCGGGAATTGAAGGACGCGAAACAGACATGACGAAGATCTTTTCCAACGGCCAACTTTTTGATGAGGACTGGCTTGAGCTTGGGGCCGAGGATGTTGCGCCGAATGAAGGCAACCTTCTGGTGCCTTTTGAGCGCTTTCTATCGAATGCAGATACGTTCGCGGGCGTTAGTGCGCGGATCGCCGTTCTGGTTGGAGCTGGCGATGAGGTCGAACAGCTGAAAGACCATCTTGGGCGCCTCGCGCATATCGCTGTCGAGTTCCCCAAGTTTACCGATGGTCGCGGCTTTTCGGCTGCGCGGATACTGCGTGAGCAAATGGGCTACACGGGTGATATCCGCGCGATCGGTGACTATATCCTCGACCAGGTGCCCTTGATGCGCCGCTGTGGCGTTTCGAGCTTCCAGATCACCAAGCCGGAAGTCTTGAAGGCGCTTGCTGAGGGAGAGTGGCCGGAGGTTACCAAGTATCTGCAGCCGGTCGGGACGGTTGAGGAAGTTCCTGCGGGCACGCGACCTTGGGCCCGCCAGTCATTGCGTGAAGTCTCTCAGGCCGCCGAGTGACATGGTTCGTCGAAAATAAGACATTGAAGAGCCGAGGGAATGGCCCTCGGCTCTTTTGTGTTTAGGGCGTCAAGGCTTTCGTCAATGCCCGGCCGATTTTCGCGATGGCGGCATTGCGACTGCTCATATCGACATGAGCTTCGTCAAGGTATACCGCGACAAAGACAGCGCGATCCGGGCGAGGCCAGATAACGGCAATGTCCGCCCGAGACTTTTTGGCATCCGCGCCGGTCTTGTCGCCAATTTTCCAGCGCTGAGGTAGTCCTGCACGTAGCAGCGTATCTCCAACCTTGTTCGCGACCAGCCAGTCCGTGAGTTGCTTGCGGGAGTCAGCGGAGAGCGGGCCAGCAAGCAGCAGGGTTTTCAGCGTCGTCGCTGCAGCAAGTGGCGTTGTCGTGTCGCGAGACTCACCGGCGGGGACGTTGTTCAGCTCGGGCTCCCATCGATCCAGGCGGGTTTCAGTATCGCCAAGTTTCCTCAAGAAGGCGGTTAGGTTGGCAGGCCCACCGATCTCTTTCAGGATGTAGTTGGCGGCAGTGTTGTCGCTGATCGTGACCGCTGCGTTGCAGAGAGCCAGATAGGTCATCCTTTTGCCGATACGCTTTTTTGTAACAGGCGAATAGGGTGCGATGTCAGCGCGTTTGACTTGGACGCTTTTGTTTGGATCGGTTGCGCCATTTTCGACCTGAGCAAGAAGAGCGGCGCAAGCAAAAGCCTTGAAGGTGCTGTTGAGCGGGAACCGAACATCGCCTTTGTAGCTCCAGGCCGTTCCGGTCTTGTCGTCCAGAACGGCTATGCCAATTCGGGCGCCGTGACGTTTCTCGATTTCGATCGCCTGCTGAATGATCGGCTGTGGATCAAACCCCGCCGCATTCGAGGAAACAGGTAGAAGGGCCGATGTCACGATCGACAAGCTTGCCGCGAGGGGCAGAGAAAGCTGCGTAAAAGTCATGTGTTTCAGAGGGCGCATGCCACATTCCATTGAGCTGATAATGCGTTGAAGACGTGGACCTTCCCCTCGAAGAACGGTCCGTATCCTCCGAGGCAGGCGGACGATGCCGTGAAACAACCCCATGGACAAGAGATAGTTTCTGAGGGTAGCCATGAGAAAAACTTGGCCATAGGATATGCCATATGGAGATCTCACGGCTTCCTCTCAATGCTCTCAGGGCCTTCGAGGCTTCAGCGAGACTTGGCAGTTTCACAAAGGCCGGACTTGAGCTGCGTGTCTCGCAAACAGCGGTCAGTCATCAGGTGAAGGCACTGGAAGGGCTGCTCGGCATCTCCTTGTTCGAGCGTCTTCCTCGTGGTGTGACGCTCACTGATGAGGGGCAAACCCTGTTGCCTGTCCTCAGTGATGCTTTCCGGCGGTTGAGCGCGACCTTAAGCCGATTTGAAGATGGCAACTTCAAGGAGGTGCTGACTGTCGGCACTGTCTCGACATTTGCGAACGGTTGGCTGATACGGCGGTTGAAGGACTTTGCTGTCAGGCATCCTGGAGTGGATTTAAGACTGAAGACCAACAACAACAGAGCCGATCTGATGGAAGATGGTCTGGACTACTTCATCCGTTTCGGCGATGGCGCGTGGCACGGGACCAACGCTGTACACCTGATGGTGGCGCCGTTCTCGCCGATTTGCGCGCCGCAGATCGCGGATCGTCTGGTGCAGCCGGAAGATCTTCTCAATGAGACACTGCTGAGATCCTATAGGATCAACGAGTGGAACCAATGGTTCCTGGCTGCTGGCGTGCCTCTGCCAACCGTGCGCGGATGGATGTTCGACTCGTCAATCGCAATGGCCGGAGCAGCGTCTCAAGGAGCCGGCGTCGGGCTTGTCCCGGTGTCCATGTTTGAAAGCGAGCTGAAGTCCGGGCAAATCGTACAACCATTTCCACAAGATGTAGTTCTGGGCAGCTACTGGCTCACCTGGCTGAAGTCGCGGCAGGAAACACCACTCATGCAGGTGTTTCGAAACTGGCTGCAGCAAAATCTGGAAGAAACCGGCGCACAGTTCGATTGAGGCAGAAGGAGCGGGACCAGCCCGTTCTTTCGCGATCTTCAACTGCTCTAGAGCGTTCCGATGCGCTTCAACTCGGCATAGGTTTCGTCGAGGGTCTTGCGGGCAATGGTCACCAATTGATCAGCTTCTTCATGAGAAAGCACAAGGGGAGGCGAGATGATCATGCTGTCGCCGACGGCGCGCATGACCATGCCATTCTGGAAGGAAATGTCGCGGCAAAGCGTGCCGACAGATCCTTTTTCCGCGAATTCTTTTTGGCGATTACCTTTTTCAGGAACGAGTTCCATCGCACCCATCAATCCAGTCATGCGGGCTTCGCCAACCAGTGGATGATCCCCGAGTGCTGCCCAGCTTTTTTGAAGGTACGGCCCAATATCATCGCGGACGCGTTCGACGAGTTTCTCCTGCTGGATGATTTCCAGATTGGCAAGCGCTGCTGCAGCGCAGGCAGGATGCCCGGAGTAAGTGTAGCCGTGATAGAACTCTCCGCCCTTGTCGATCAGACCTTCGGCAACCCGGTCCGAAACCATCACGCCGCCCATCGGCAGATAGCCTGAGGTGAGTCCCTTGGCGATCGGCATGAGATCGGGCTCAAGGCCATAGTAGTCTGAGCCGAACCAGGTGCCGAGGCGACCGAAGCCGCAAATGACCTCATCGGCGACGAACAGAATGTTGCGCTCCGAGAGAATGCGCTTCACTTCCGGCCAGTATGTTTCCGGCGGGATTATGACGCCGCCAGCTCCCTGGATTGGCTCTGCAATAAAGGCCGCAACCTTGTCTTCGCCGATTTCATCGATAGCTTTTTCCAGCTTGCGTGCGACATGGACCCCGAAGTCTTCCGGACTCATGTCTCCGCCTTCGCCATACCAATAGGGCTGATCAATGTGATGCACCCCGGGTACGGGAAGGTCACCTTGTTCGTGCATTCCCTTCATGCCGCCGAGGCTGGTGCCAGCAAGCGTCGAGCCGTGATAGCCGTTCCAGCGCCCGATGATGACCTTCTTGTCCGGTTGTCCCATCTGGTCCCAATAGTGGCGGACCATCCGAAAGACGGTGTCATTGGCTTCAGAGCCAGACGAGCAGTAAAATACCCGGTTCATATGCTCGGGGGCGAGTTCCGCCAGTTTCTCCGCAAGGGCGATCGCAGGCGGGTGCGAGGTTTTGAAAAACGTGTTGTAGTAGCTGAGTTCGCTCATCTGTTTGTGAACGGCATCTGCTATTTCCTGTCGGCCGTGACCGACTTGCACACACCAGAGTCCCGCCATGCCGTCCAGGATGCGGTTCCCGTTGGAATCGGTCAGCCAGACGCCGTCTGCGTGAGTGATGATCCGTGTGCCTTCCGAATTCAATGCCTTCGTGTCGGTGAAAGGGTGAATGTGGTGGGCAGCGTCCACAGCCTGAAGGGCTGCAGTCGGATAGATGTTGGATACGGCCGACATTGGGATACTCCGGTAGGCGACAGATTGGCGCAAAGGCGCCCTAAACGTTGAGCAGCAGATATTCCCGTTCCCACGGGCTGATCACGGACATGAAGGTCTCGAACTCTTCTTGCTTGATCGCGCGATAGGTCGCGACAAAGGTCTCACCAAAGATCTCGATGATTTCTTCGCTGTTCTCAAACAGGTTGACGGCTTCCGTCAGCCCCCGTGGCAGGGATTTGAGAAGATCGCTGCAATCTACAGATTGAGGGGTGTCGGGCTTGAGGCCTTTCATCATGCCAAGATATCCGCAGGCGAGAGACGCAGCGATTGCAAGGTAGGGATTGGCATCCGAACCAGGTACGCGGTTCTCCAGTCGCCGGGCTTGAGGCGATGAATAGGGTACGCGTAAGCCAACGGTGCGATTGTCATAACCCCAGTAGACATTCACCGGCGACGTCGAGTTGCGGGCAAAACGCCTGTAAGAGTTCACGAAGGGAGCCATGACGCAGGTAACGTATGGTAAATAGGCTTGATGGCCCGCGATGAAGGACAGGAACTCTGGCGTTTCCTCTCCGTCAGCTCCGGAAAAAATGTTCTTCCCGGTTTCGCTATCGACCACGGATTGGTGAATATGCATCGCGGAACCAGGTTGGTTCGACATGGGTTTGGACATGAAGGTGGCATACATGTCGTGGCGTAACGCCGCTTCCCTGATGGTCCGCTTGAACAGGAAGACCTGATCGGCGAGCTCCAACGGAGCACCGTGACGCAGATTGATTTCCATTTGCGCAGCACCCTCTTCGTGAATGAGGGTGTCTATCTCCAGTCCTTGTTGTTCGGACAGGTCGTAGATGTCATCGATCAGGTCATCGAACTCGTTCAGCGCGGAAATCGAGTAGGACTGACGACCGACTTCGGGGCGACCAGAGCGGCCTGTCGGCGGCTCCAGCGGATCATCTGGATCCGTGTTCGGACGCACGAGATAGAACTCGATTTCCGGTGCAATGACAGGCTCCCAGCCCTTGTTCTGGTAGAGTTTCAAGATGCGCTTGAGAACATTCCGTGGCGCTGTCTCGACCGGGGTGCCATCGCGAGTCTGAGCATCGTGAATAAGCTGTGCAGTTGGATCGGATTCCCAGGGAACGGCGGTCAAGGTTCCATAATCAGCCTTGAAGTAGAGGTCGCCATCCGTTGCGTTGTGCTGGAAACGCTCATCATCTTCAGGATAGCTTCCGGAGATGGTCTGGGCGAAGATCGAAGCGGGCATGGTCATGACAGGGCCGGAGAAGAATTTCTCGGTGGGCATCATCTTGCCGCGTGCGACGCCTGCGAGGTCGGGCACGATGCACTCGATATCCTGGATGTTGCGTTCCCGAAGCCAGGCGCGGGCCGCCTCCATGTCTTTCACGCCACGCAAGCTGATGCTTTCGTTGTTTTCAGCGTCAGGTATCTCGTTGCTCACTTTGGGCTCCAATGTTGGCGCGTGTGACTGTCTCGGGCTGGATCACAGACTAGCCCAAACTCCCCACACGTGCCGTCTCAAACTTGGGATCTTCAGACAGGGTCACGCATGGCACCTACACGCCGACTTAATTTGTGATCACAAAATAGCCAAGTCAATGGTGTTCGGGCAAGAGAAAAAGACAGCTCGGTCAGCTTTCGGGGAGGCTTTCGCGACCAAGTATGCCCATGCCGTCTCTGATGTCTGCTGCGATGGCAGCGCTCAACGCAGTCGGATCGTCGCTGCGAATGGCTCTTATGGCTTCCTTGTGCCAATCGACGAGGTTTGCGGTTCCGACGCGCCCGTAAACGGTGCGCATGAACGGGGCAAATTGAAGCCACAGGCTCTCAACCAGCGGCATAAGGATCTCGGAATTGGATGAGGCGTAGATCTTGAAATGAAACGCATGGTTTAATCGCATGTAGGATTCTGCGTTGCCGGAACTGATGGATTCATCGATTTCCAGGTCAATCTCTTCAAGCACTTTTGCGTCTGTATGATCCAGTTGGGGAAGGGCCATTTCGGCCAGTTCTGGCTCGAGTAGAAGGCGTGCCTTCAGGATCTCGTCGAACCTGGAAGGGCTCATTTCCGGCACTTGAACCCGGCCATTTTGCCTGACGTTAAGCGCATTTTCTGCTGCAAGTCGCTGGATTACCTCACGAACCGGCATGGGGCTGACACCAAGTTCCTGCGCAAGACCCCGGAGTGTCACGGCTTTGCCCGGAATGAAGCGACCGGTCAAAAGCGCTGATCGAACAGCCGCGTCGACTTGGGCGCGTGCGGCGCCTCGATTTGGCGAAGTTGCTCCTTCTTGTTCGTCAGGGCGGGGCGCCTGTACATTGCCGACTGAAGTCTTGTTCAATTTTGGACATCTCCCCCGGTATTTCAAGATTGACGAATTCGAGATTGGCGAAATTGTCGGCGGCGCTGCCTGTTTCTCGATCTTGACACGCTATTGGGAACGTGATCACATTTTGCCGGTTAGCGCAATGCATTGGCCGTCAATTCCATGTGCAGTCGTCAGCACTGCAGTCTGACCGTGAGACAAGAGTTAAGGAACCGAGTGCCTAAATGGTGGATCTGCCACATCAAACGTTGGAACATCCTGCAGAGCCTGGATGGAAAAAGGACGTCGAAGCGTTCCTCACCGAACATCCAGACTTGGATACAGTTGAAGTGGTTCTTCCGGACACTAATGGCGTCTTGCGAGGCAAATGGCTGCCCGGTGGCGCTGTCAAAACGGTCTTCGAAGGTGGCGTGGCGCTTCCCTATTCGCTCTTCGGTCTGGATGTCTGGGGGCGGGAGGTGGAAAGCACCGGCATGCACATTGAGACCGGTGACAAGGATGGTGTTTGCTGGCCGATCCCGGAGACCTTGAAGCTGGTGCCGTGGGCAGAGCGCAAGACAGCACAGGTTCTCCTGTCCATGTATGATCGTGATGGCGTGCCGTGCCTGGAAGACCCGCGCCATGTTCTCAAGCGTATGGTTGATAAGTTGGCGGCATTTGGTGTCACCGCAACCTGTGCCTTCGAGTTGGAATTTTACCTGCTCGAAGAAAGCGAGGGGGACTGGACAGAGCAGCCCAAGCCGCTTTTTACGACCCATCGTGGGCCGGCACGTCAGAATATGTATGCCCTTTCGGACCTTGAAGCCCTTCTGCCGGTTGTTGACGACTTGCGCCGTGCAGCCGAGATGCAGGGAATTCCTGCTGACGCTGCTGTTTCGGAAGCGGCTCCGGGGCAATTCGAGCTCAATCTACATCACCGCAAGGACCCTCTGCTGGCAGCCGATGATGCGGTGTTGCTGCGCCGTCTGGTTCAGGGCGTGGCGCGAAAGCATAATCTGAAGGCGTCTTTCATGGCCAAACCCTTTGTGGAGTGGCCGGGCAATGGAATGCACGTGCATGTGTCCATGGAAGATGAGAATGGCAATATCTTCGCATGCCCCGATGAGGGCGCCAAGCGCCTGGGTCACGCAATAAGCGGTTTGCTGGATACGATGCCGGAGGCGCTGCTGCTTTTCACCTCGACCTTTAATGGCTTCCGGCGCATGCAGCCCGGATCCTATGCTCCGACCTCGATCTGTTGGGGTTTCGACAATCGCTCTGTTGCTCTTCGGGTTCCGGCCAGCTCGCCTCAAGCGGCGCGTATCGAACATCGCATCGCGGGTGCGGACGCCAATCCTTACTTCGTTCTTGTCGGAGTTCTGGCGGGCATGTTGCTCGGGCTTCAGGATCGGAAAGACCCTCCGCCACCTGTCGTCGGCAACGCTTATGAAAAGAAACACAAGCGTTTGACGCCCTGGATGGACGAGGCGATTGATGCCTTCGAGGCATCCGATAGAATGAAAGAAGCCGTGGGGCCGGAGATGCACAAGGTTCTGACGGAGATCAAAAAGGAAGAGCTCAACGAGTTCGGCCGGGAGATTTCCAGCCTGGAGCGACAGACCTATCTTTAGGTGCACCCCGCCTTGCGGGAAACCAGCGGCCGGGGAAGAATGTGCAAGGAAGGCGCATGGCCTCTTGGTTCAAATCAATCGCGGCGTTAGAGCCGCAGAATGAACTCGTTGATAAGCCGATGAAACGGCACTGTAGTTCAATATTCTGGAGTGGAGTTTAGCATGATGATCAAGGGTATTCTGACAGGGGTGGCTGCTCTCGGCCTGATGGCCGGTTCGGCGCTGGCCCAGGACCGGGTAGTCAACGTTTACAATTGGTCCGACTACATCGATGAATCGATCCTCGAGGATTTCACCAAGGAAACGGGCATCAAGGTCGTTTATGACGTCTTTGACAGCAATGAGATCCTTGAAACCAAGCTTCTGGCAGGCGGCACGGGCTACGATGTTGTCGTGCCAACGGGATCTTTCCTATCCCGTCAGATCAAGGCCGGAGCCTTCTCGGAACTCGATAAATCCCAGCTTTCCAATCTTTCCAATATGTGGAAGGACATCGAAACGCGCGTCCAGAAATACGATCCCGGCAATGCGCATTCGATCAACTACATGTGGGGCACAACCGGCATTGGCTATAATGTCGATAAGGTAAAGGCAGCCCTCGGCGAAAATGCTCCTGTCGATAGCTGGGATCTTGTCTTCAATGAAGAAAACATCTCCAAGCTGAAGGACTGCGGTGTTTTTCTCCTCGACGCCCCGACCGAAATGATCCCTGCTGCCCTCAACTATCTTGGCCTGGACCCTGACAGCAAGGATCGCGGGGACATCGAAAAGGCCGGAGAGCTGCTCACCAAGATCCGTCCATACGTGCAGAAGTTTCACTCTTCCGAGTACATCAATGCGCTGGCGAATGGTGATATCTGCATCGCGGTGGGCTGGTCAGGTGACGTGCTTCAGGCCCGTGACCGCGCTGCTGAAGCAGACAACGGTGTGACCGTCGAATACGCGATTCCCAAGGAGGGAGCGTTGATGTGGTTTGACCAGATGGCCATCCCCGCAGACGCACCGCACAAGGCCGAAGCTCATGAGTTCCTGAACTATATCATGCGCCCAGACATCATGGCGAAAGCCTCCAACTACGTCTACTACGCCAATGGCAACAAGGCTTCTCAGGAACTCCTCAATGACGATGTGATCGGCGATCCGGCGATTTACCCGGCTGAGGAAGCTGTCAAGAACCTCTACACGGTCACCGCATACGACCCGAAGATCAACCGTGTTGTCACCCGTACTTGGACAGCAGTGAAAAGCGGTCAGTAAGCTGCGCCTGAGCATGTGAAACCGCCGGACCCGTTCGACATGGGTCCGGCATGTCTCAGGCTCCGGGGGAGCCGTCACTTGGGGAACTGGAACCTTGGCCAAGAAAACGCTCGGGCCGGTGCGGCGCGAATTCACGCCGTGGGAAGATTCGGCTGCGGAACCGTTTATCGAGTTCCGAAATGTCACCAAACGCTTCGGTGACTTTGTCGCCGTCGATAACCTCAGTTTGAAGATCTACGAGCGTGAGTTTTTTGCGCTACTCGGCGGATCCGGCTGCGGCAAGACGACGATGATGCGTATGCTGGCCGGCTTTGAGACGCCAACCTCGGGCCAGATCTTTCTGGACGGACAGGATCTCGCCGGCATTCCGGCATTCCGGCGGCCGTCCAACATGATGTTCCAGTCCTACGCCCTGTTCCCGCACATGAGCGTGGAAAAGAACATTGCCTTCGGCTTGACCCAGGACAAACTGCCGAAGTCCGAAATTGATGACCGGGTCGCGGAGATGCTCCGTCTGACCAAGCTGGAACAATTCGCCAAACGAAAACCTCACCAGCTTTCCGGTGGTCAGAGACAGCGGGTCGCGCTGGCACGCTCACTGGCAAAACGTCCCAAGGTGCTGCTTCTGGATGAGCCTCTTGGCGCGCTTGATCGGAAGCTGCGGGAAGAGACCCAGTTTGAACTGATGGCCTTGCAGGAAGATCTCAAGATGACCTTCCTGATTGTCACCCATGACCAGGAAGAGGCCATGACGGTGGCAGATCGAATTGCGGTCATGGATCAGGGGCAGTTGGTTCAGGTGGCCACACCTGCAGAGATCTATGAAACGCCAAACAGTAAATTCGCCGCCAATTTCATAGGCGATGTTAATCTGATCGAGGCCAAGGTTGTCGAGACATCGCCCAGTCAGACGCGACTGCAAGCCGTGATGGGCGGTTTTCTGATCGAGACGGACCAAACAACTTCGGCTCGAACGGGTGACACTGTCTGGTATGCAATCCGGCCCGAGAAGGTACGGGTCGCAAAAGGCAAGGTTGAACCGGGCAGCGTCAACGCAGTAAATGGGCCAGTCTGGGACATTGCCTATCTGGGAGACGTTTCAATCATTCACGCCAAGATCGGGGACGGCGATTTCGACACGCTCAAGGCAACCTTTGCCAATGTGACGCGCATCGTGGAAGACCCGATCACCTGGTATGACGATGTTGTCCTGACCTTCGACCGGAACGCCGGCGTGATCCTGGATCGATAGGAGGTGCGGATGAGCCAGCAAAAGCCGCAGGCACCGAAACGTTCCCTTGGTAGCAAGGCCCTGATTGCTGTGCCATTTCTGTGGCTGGTCATCTTCTTCCTCGCGCCGTTTTTTATCGTCTTCAAGATTTCGCTGTCTGAGGTGGCAGTTGCCATACCGCCTTACCTGCCGACGTTTGATTTGGCTGAGGGATGGGCCGGCTTTGTCGAGGCGTTCTCCGTGTTCTCAATCGAGAACTACATCTGGCTGACTGAGGACGATCTATACTGGAAGTCCTATCTTTCCAGTGCAAAGATCGCCCTTATTTCGACATTCATTACATTGTTGGTTGGTTATCCCATTGCCTATGGGATGGCGCGCAGTCCAAAGGAATGGCGTCCGACCCTGCTGATGCTTGTGATCTTGCCGTTCTGGACCAGTTTTCTGATCCGGGTCTACGCGTGGATTGGAATCCTCAAGAACGAGGGGCTATTGAACCAGTTGCTTCTCGCGCTGGGCGTGATTGACGAGCCTCTTGTGATCATGAACACGAACCTCGCAGTCTATATCGGCATCGTCTATTCCTATCTGCCGTTCCTCGTCCTGCCGCTCTATGCCAGCCTGGAAAAGTTGGACATGAGCCTCTTGGAAGCGGCTGAAGACCTGGGTTGCCCTCCCTGGAAGGCCTTTTGGAAGATCACGTTACCGCTCTCCATACCTGGCGTCGTCGCGGGATGTTTCCTCGTCTTCATTCCGGCCGTCGGTGAATTTGTCATTCCGGATCTTTTGGGCGGTTCCAACACATTGATGATCGGCAAGACGCTGTGGGTAGAGTTCTTTTCGAACCGTGATTGGCCGGTGTCCTCGGCGGTGGCTGTGATCCTGCTTCTTATCCTGGTCGTCCCGATTGTTCTGTTTCAAAACCACCAGCAAAAATTGGCGGAGATGCAGTCATGAGGTCTGGCCCAACCTGGTTCAACGTCACGTCGCTGGTGCTTGGCTTCACGTTTCTCTACCTGCCGATCGTGATCCTTGTCATCTTCTCTTTCAACGAGTCCCGGCTGGTCACTGTATGGGGTGGCTTTTCGACGAAGTGGTACGTCGAGCTGTTCAAGAACAAACAGCTTCTTGATGCGGCTTGGGTCACCTTGAAGGTCGCTTTTCTTTCCGCAAGCATCGCAACAGTTCTGGGAACGATGGCGGCGCTGGTTTTGGTCCGCTCGGGTCGCTTCGCGGGCCGGTCCTTGTTTTCCGGCATGATCTTCGCACCTCTGGTGATGCCTGAAGTCATCCTGGGGCTGTCATTACTGCTGCTTTTTGTGGCCATGGATCAGGCCAGAGGCTTCTGGACAGTCATGATCGCGCATACGACATTCGCGATGTGCTACGTGGCGGTTGTTGTTCAGTCGCGGCTTGTCGGATTCGACAAGAGCATTGAAGAGGCCGCAGAGGACCTTGGCTGTCCGCCTGTCCGCAGCTTTTTCCTGATCACATTGCCGATTATCTTTCCAGGTGTCCTGGCCGGGTGGATGCTGGCTTTCACACTGTCTCTGGATGATCTGGTCATTGCCAGCTTCACAACAGGCCCCGGCGCGACCACCTTGCCAATGAAGATCTACTCGCAGGTCCGCCTTGGGGTGACCCCCGAGATCAACGCGATTTGTACCATATTGGTGGTGTTGGTGACTTTCGGCGTCATTGCAGCGTCGCTGGCTAGCAAGCGGCAGGAGGTGCTGCGTGCGCAGGACGAGCGCGCTGCCTTCGGGCCGAACTAGCTTCAGTCCAGAGAAATCGCTTTGTGCGCTTTATCTAGGCTCTGGGGGGGCGGAAGAGGTAGATGACGATCCACACCGGCACGACGATCAGCGACCCCAGTATAATGTTCGGGATCGCCCAGGTGACACCGGTCTGAATATGCTGCCAGAGGCTTTCAGGCGTCAGGCCTATCTTGCTGAGCAGGTCTGCGGCGGTGATATCAATTGCCGAGAGCACCACGCCGACGATCAACGAGGTCACCGCGATCTTGAAGATGGTCGACAGAAATTGATACACCGGCTCTTTCACTCCGCGCCATGACCGGGAACACTCCCAAAGCCTTGGTGGTCATACGTAAATACTGACCTTAATAAAATACATACCATAATGCCGTCCGCTCGAAACATTGGTTCAGCGGATCTTGCTGCAAGAGCATGAAAATTCGAGATCAGGGTAAATGAGTATGCCTGCTCACTCTCTAAGGGGAGCTCTCGTGCAGCGCAATTCGACCTTGACGGATATGACGCACTGCGGGCAAGTTGCCCGCAACCGGCTAGGTAAATCTTCTGGGAGATTATAATGAACAAGATATATCCGGACGCGGCGGCTGCGCTCGACGGTCTGGTGTTTGACGGCATGACCATCATGGCAGGTGGCTTTGGCCTCTGCGGCATTCCCGAGAACCTGATCACGTCCTTGCGGGAGGCTGGAACCAGGGACATCACGGCAATTTCCAACAATGCCGGCATCGACGATTTCGGGCTGGGCCTGCTGTTGCAGACGCGTCAGATCAAGAAGATGGTTTCATCCTACGTCGGTGAGAACGCCACCTTCGAAAAGCAATATCTGAACGGTGAGCTGGATCTGGAGTTCAACCCTCAAGGCACTCTGGCCGAGCGTATTCGCGCGGGCGGCGCCGGCATTCCCGGTTTCTACACCAAGACCGGTGTTGGTACGCTGATTGCCGAAGGCAAGGAGCACAAGGACTTCAACGGCGAGACCTATATCCTGGAAACGGGCCTCGTTGCAGACCTGTCTCTGGTAAAGGCCTGGAAGGCGGACAAGGAAGGAAACCTTATTTACCGCAAGACGGCGCGCAACTTTAACCCGATGATGGCGACGGCTGGCAAGGTGACGGTGGTTGAGGTCGAAGAGATCGTCGAAACCGGATCATTCGACCCCGACCATATCCATACGCCTGGAATTTTCGTGGACCGAATTGTTGCCGGCACATTCGAAAAGCGCATTGAAAAGCGCACCACGCGCGACGCCTGAGGGAAGTGAGGAGCATCAATATGGCCTGGACACGTGACGATATGGCCAAGCGGGCGGCGCAGGAGCTGCAGGACGGTTTTTACGTCAATTTGGGGATTGGCATCCCGACGCTTGTTTCGAACTACATTCCGGACGGCGTGCACGTAACGCTTCAGTCGGAAAATGGCATGCTTGGCATGGGCCCGTTCCCGACGGATGATGAGGTCGATGCCGATCTGATCAATGCCGGTAAGCAGACCATCACCGAGTTGCCGCAGACGAGTTTCTTCTCCTCTGCCGACAGCTTCGGCATGGTTCGCGGCGGTCACATTGACCTGTCGATCCTGGGAGCTATGGAAGTCTCTGAAAAAGGAGACCTGGCCAACTGGATGATCCCGGGCAAAATGGTCAAGGGCATGGGCGGTGCAATGGATCTTGTCGCCGGAGTGAAGCGCGTTGTCGTCCTTATGGATCATACGTCGAAGGCGGGCGATACAAAGCTGCTCAAGGAGTGCTCGCTGCCACTGACCGGCGTACACTGTGTTGATCGCATCATCACGAATTTGGGTGTCTTCGATGTAACTCCTCATGGGCTGTCTGTTGTTGAACTTGCTCCCGATGTGACGCTGGATGAGGTCAAGACCAAAACGGAAGCGCAGATCGTCTGACGCACGCTTCGGTTCTGCGAATTGGATGGGCCCGACCTCGAAGGAGGCCGGGCTCATTTTGTAAGTGGACGTAAAACAAGCGTCTCAAAACGGTACAGATGATGCCGACAGAACCTCTGCCCCCTGCAAAAAAGTTAACGCGCCCTAAGCTTTGAGCTGCTCGCAGTGGATTGCGGAGGTGCGTTTAACGTAACGGACAGAAGGCTGGATCATTAGCCGCATAATGTCAGATAAATGCTTTATGTGACTGAGTAAATTTGAACCTGGTTGTAAATCGGGATGCAACACTGTCTAGGCATTATTACGAAGTGATGTCCTGGAGGGTGGCGTGCGGCTATCGATAAAAATGCGGATAAGCGCTTTGGCGCGATCTGTCTGGGAATGGGTTCCCGGACTGCGGACCCGCTTTGTCCTGCTCGTCAGCGGTTTGTTTCTGGTCCTGACAGCCGTGATGATCGTGGTGGTGAGTTATCTCGACCTGCGCGATGAAGAAAATCGGATTGTCGAGCATGTTAGGTCAGTCGGTGCAACGGTAAGCCGCCTTGCGGTGCCCCATCTCGTGAACCATCATTACCTTATTCTTGAGCAGGAGCTGCAAAGCATCGCGGGAAGCGGAATTGTCGATGTCGCTCAGGTCTATGATCCTGGCCGCGAAATCACCGTCGATTCCGATCCGGCGACCAGCTACTTCGATGACGTCGAAATCGACCCGCTCATCAATGAGGCATTGTCGACAAGTGCTGAAACAAGTCGTGTCACCCAAACCCTTGTCACGATGGCATTTCCCGTCCGTAAAGTGGACGGGAAAGAGCTTCTCGGCGCGGTACTGGTCTCGGCTCCTCGGCCAGAGGCAGCTGGTGTTATCTGGACGATCTGGCAACGCAACGCGATCACCGCCCTCGTGCTGTTGGGCTTTTGCATGCCGATCGCGTTCCATTTCGGAAGTGGCTTCCTGCGCCCGATCAAAAGCCTCACCCGAACAGCGCATTCCGTAAGCGCGGGTGACTTTGAGGCGCCTTTTCCAGTCGAGCGGCGTGACGAGATCGGCGTCCTTGCGCGCGCTTACCGCGATATGATCGCGCGGATCCGTGAGAATCTCGATCAGATCCACCGGCTTGCCTTTATCGACACTGTCACAGAGCTCCCGAACAGGGAGTTTTTTAGGCAGCATTGCTTGAAGAAAATGGAGCTGGCTGCACGGCGAAAACAGCGCCTGGCTGTCCTTTTTATTGATCTTGACCGCTTCAAGAGGGTCAACGACAGCTACGGCCATGACAGTGGTGATCGTCTGTTGAAGGAAATCGGAGAGCGCTTCAGGGCGGCCGCCGGTGCCACGAAAAACCGTACCGAACAGGCTTTTTCAGGCCAGGACAGCACTGATGACAAAGATGGGTGCGTCATCTTGCCGACCGTTGCCCGCCTGGGCGGTGACGAGTTCGCCGTCATGTACCCGGTGACGGACCCGCGCCGCGATGTCGCTATTGTCGCGAGCCGTTTGATTGAAGCTGCAGAAAGGCCATGTGAGGTCAACGGTCTTGCGCTGACCGTTGGAGCCAGTCTTGGCGTTTCCGTCTTTCCGGATGATGGCACTGACTATACAGCGATCCTGAAGAACGCGGACATCGCCATGTATGCAGCCAAGAAGGTCGGCGGCAACGCCCTGCGTTTTTATGCAGACGTCGAAAACACCATGCATGCGCGTGAACGCCTGCAGGTTGAGGCGGATCTTCGTCGCGCGCTTCTGGAAGATCAGATCACGGTCTTCTATCAGCCGAAAGTCGACTGCAGCTCGGGCTCGGTGGTGGGAGCGGAAGCTTTGGCGCGGTGGAATCATCCCACGCGAGGTTTGCTCAATCCAGGGTATTTCATCGATGTGGCTGAGGAAACAGGCCTGATTATTGGACTTGGCGAAATCGTTCTGCGGATGGCTTGTCAGCAAGGAAAGACCTGGCTTGATGAGGGGCGTGGAATGCCGCTGGCGGTGAATGTCTCGGTCCGTCAGCTTGAGAAACCGGGTTTCACAGAGCAGGTGTTGCAGGTTTTGAAGGAAACCGGCTTCCCTGCAGATCAGCTGGAACTCGAGGTTACAGAGACGGTAGCCATGGCAAATCCTGAAATTACGCAGAGCACGACACAGCCACTACGTGAGGCGGGTGTTCGCTTCGCCTTAGATGATTTCGGAACAGGATATTCAAGTCTCGCACACCTGCAGAAACTGCCGTTTGACACATTCAAGATCGATCGCAGCTTTATCTGGGGGCTAGGCAATGAAGACAGCAATCGGCTTATCGTTCAAACAATTCTCGCCATGGCGCAAAGCCTCAACTTTGACGGGGTTGCGGAAGGCGTTGAAACGGTTGAGCAGCAGCAATTTCTGCGAGACAACGGTTGTGCAACGGCCCAAGGTTATCTTTTCAGCGCTCCGATGGCTGCAGATGTGTTTGCAAAGTGGCGAGACGCTTTTAACTGCACTCACTGCGTCCCGGGAACGTGTGGCCCGGCAGCCAAAGGCAACGACTCAACGCAAGCCGCATAGATAGCTGACGCTCATTCCGATACGTTTGGCTCTGGCGGCATGTCATGCCGTAAGGCAACGGGGCTGATCGCCGGGAAATCTGCTTCGGTCAATGTCTCCCGCTCAAGCAGAAGTGCGGCGCCGGCTTCAAGCTCCTTGCGGTGCGCTGTGAGGATGTCTTTTGCGCGGGTGAATGCTGCCTCGACTTTCTCGCGCACAGCAAGATCGATCTCGCGAGCGGTTTCCTGTGACACATCGCTTTCATCACCAGAGTTTTGGCCGAGAAAACTCTGGCGCGGGACTGAATAGACCCGGTTCCCAAGCGCCTCGTCCATGCCGTACCGTGAGACCATCTCCCGCGCGACTTCCGTCACACGCTGAAGGTCATCCGAGGCCCCGGTGGAAATCTCGTCGAATATGACGGCCTCAGCTGCCCGTCCACCCATCAGCACGGTCATTCGGTTTTCAAGGTCCTTGGTAGAAAGCAGGAACCTGTCCTCGGTTGGCCTCTGCATCGTGTAGCCAAGTGCGCCGATGCCGCGCGGAATGATTGAAACCTTGTGAACCGGATCAACGCCTACCAGATTTGCCGCAACCAGCGCATGTCCCATCTCGTGATAGGCAACGGTCTTGCGTTCCTTGTCCGAGAGCACGCGGCTGTGTTTTTCCAGACCGGCCACCACTCGCTCAATTGCCTCTGTAAAATGGCTGAGGCGAACAGCGTCGTCGTTTGCACGCGTTGCAAGCAACGCTGCTTCATTGACCAATGTGGCGAGATCAGCACCAGTGAAACCGGCGGTCATCTGTGCCACCTGGTCGAGATCTGTGCCCGGAGCAAGCAGGATTTTCTTGACGTGAACGTCGAGGATTGCACGTCGGCCAATCTTGTCTGGCCGATCAACAAGCACTTGTCGATCGAAACGTCCAGCGCGCAAAAGCGCCTGGTCCAGGATCTCGGGTCGATTGGTGGCCGCTAGCAGGATCGTGCCACCCGACGGGTCAAAACCGTCCAGTTCGGTGAGCAGCTGATTGAGAGTTTGCTCTTTTTCGTCATTGGCCTGGAACGGCGTCCCGCCACGGGCACGGCCAAGCGCGTCGAGTTCATCGATGAATATGATGGATGGTGCTGCTTTACGCGCCTGTTCAAAGAGGTCTCTGACACGGGCGGCTCCTACCCCTACGAACATCTCTACAAACTCGGATCCGGATATGGAGAAGAATGGGACATTCGCCTCTCCAGCAACTGCGCGGGCGAGAAGTGTTTTGCCGGTGCCTGGTGGCCCGACTAGCAGAATTCCCTTGGGGACGTGTGCGCCGAGACGACCATAGCTCTTGGGATTGCGCAGAAAGTCCACCACCTCCTGGAGTTCTCTCTTGGCCTCATCGACCCCGGCAACATCGTTAAATGTGATTTCTATGCCGGTCTCCACGTAGACTTTTGCCTTCGACTTGCCCACGGTCATCATGCCGCCAAGGCCTTGTTTTTCGGCAATGCGGCGGATGACAAACATCCAAAGGCCAAAGAGAACCAGCATAGGTAGGACCCAGGACATCAGGTCCCGCAGGAGCGTAGACTGGATAACGCCGGTAAATTTCACATCGTATTTCTGCAACATCTCTGCAAGAGGCATGTCGACTCTTGTCGTTGTGAAGTAATGCTTGCCGTCGGCCAGTGGGCTCCGGAATTTACCCTCAATAGTATCTTCCTTGATCGCGATTTCTTCCACATTCCCCGCTTCGAGATAATTTTCAAACTCGGAATAGGGGATTGTCTCGACGGTCTTGTAGGTGACCCACCAACTTTGAAACAGGAGCAGGAGAAAAAACGCGCCAGCGGCATACCAGGTGTTGATTTGATGCTTTTTGTCCATTGGGACAGAGACCCCTTTTCGCTCAGTCTGGAGCGATTGAGCGCTGTTGCAGCAAATCTGTCAATCGGTCTAAGGGTCCGAAAAAATGCCTATGCCGAGAGGGGGCGTTTGCGGGAAGAGTGCTTGGTTCGGAACGATGCAGCGCTGGTGCGGGCCAGATAGATGACTGGTAGAAGACCGACGATTACGATCGCAAGGGAGGGCAGTGCTGCCTCTTCAAAGGCTTCGCGCGAGGCTGCTTCGAAGACCGTCGTTGCAAGTGTTTCGAAGTTGAATGGCCGCAGAAGGATCGTCGCAGGCAGCTCCTTCATGCAGTCTACGAATGTCAGAAGCAGCGCCGACAGCAGAACAGGGCGCAGCAGAGGCAAGTGGATCTGCCCAAGTGTTTGAGAAGCATCCCGCCCCAGCGTGCGTGAGGCCATATCAAGGTGCGTTGAAATCTTCCCGAAACCGCCCTCGACCTGGCCGTAGGAGACCGCAAGGAAACGAACCATATAGGCATAGACGAGCCCGACACCGCTACCGAGCAACAGCAATCCGGTGCCGAAGCCAAAGGCCGCTTTCATCTGTGCATCGATGAAATTGTCGAATGCGGCCATAGGCACGAGAATGCCGACCGCAAGAACGGTTCCAGGGATCGCATAACCAACGGAGGCGAGGCGGACGCCGAGGATCAAGACAGGTGTCTTGTTCAGGCGCAGGGCGTACGCCAGCGAGAGGCTAAGCAGCACCGTCAATACAGCGGCAATGGTCGCGAGAGAAAGAGAATTCCAGATGGCTTCGGTCAGCGGGCCAGCCCAGAGGTCATCCAGACGCCGACTTGCCCGGTCCGCGAGCAAGGAGGCGGGTGTCAGGAAGCCGAGGGCGATCGGGAGCAGGCATAAAATGAATGCGCCGCCCGCTCTCCATCCGGTCAGCGTGAAACGTGCAGGGTGACGATGCTTTGCGTTGCCGTTGTCAAAGCGTTGTTTACGGCGTCCAAACCGCTCCAGCCAAAGCAACAGGAACACCATCAGCAACATGGCCAGCGCCAGCTGAGCCGCACCACTCAGGCTCGATCGATTCAGCCAGGTGTCATAGACTGAGAACGTCAGCGTCTTGACGCCGAAGAAGGTAACCGCCCCGATGTCATTCAGGCACTCCATGAGCGCGAGCGATACTCCAACCGCCGCAGCCGGGCGTGAGAGCGGCAAGGCGACCTTGAGAAATACACGCCACGGCGATGCGCCGAGTGTTCGCGATACATCAAGAACCGAGGCGGACTGCACCAGAAAGCTGGCCCGGGTCGTCAGGTAGACATAGGGATAGAGCACGGCGCTCATGACGAAAACGGCGCCGCCCAGGGATCGTATTTCCGGAAACCAGTAGTCTCGCGACGTCTTGAAGCCAAAGAGCGTGCGCAGCCCGGACTGAACGGGTCCTGTGTAGTCCAGGACCTCTACATACGAGAAAGCGATGATGTAGGTCGGTACGGCAAGAGGAATGAGCAGCGCCCAGTCGAAAAAACGTTGTCCGGGAAAGCGGCACATGGTTGTCAGCCAGGCGGTTCCGACGCCGACAATCGTTGTGAAAAAACCAACACCGGCCATGAGCAGAAGCGTTGTACGCAAGGAACGCGGCAGAACCGTATTGATCAGATGTTCCCACACGTCGCCTGTCGGGCTCATCGCAATCCATAAGATTGCCAGAAGTGGGAAAAGAACGAGCACCGCAATCAGGATTGCGCCCGACTGCCAAAATCGTTCGGCGCTGGTCATGTGCAAGGGGCGCGGCAATGCGGATGTCTCACAAGGGCAGAATGACGTTGTGTGCAGTAGTTAGCCTGCCCGGAGCATAAATGCAAAAAGGCGCTGCAATCCGCAGCGCCTTTTCTTGTCAGTTTACAGACTTGGCTTAGGAAGCCGGCCCGTCGTCGAAGCCGACTTTGTCGACCAGCTCACTTGCGGTCTTGCGATTGTCGGCAATGTCGGAGAGCGACAGGCTGTCAGGCTTCAACTCACCCCAGGACAGAACCCGTTCGGAGACGGCAACGCCAGGTGTAACCGGGTATTCGAAGTTGGATTCAGCATAGATTTCCTGGGCCTTCGCAGAGGTCAGGAATTCAATCAGCTTGACCGCATTATCCTTGTTGGGTGCGTGTTTCGTCAGCACGATGCCCGCAAGGTTGACGTGGCTGCCGCGGTCCGCAGAGTTCGGAAACAGGATGCGGACGGACTTCGCCCATTCCTTCTGCTCCGGCTCTTTGTCGTTCGTTTCCATCTTGCCCATGTAGTAAGTGTTGCCGATGGAGATATCGCACTCTCCAGCATAGATGGCTTTTACCTGAGCGCGGTCATTGCCTGCGGGTTTGCGTGCAAGATTGTCGCGGACGCCTGCGAGCCACTCTTCGGTTTCCTCAGCGCCGTGATGGGCGACCATCGAGGCAATCAGGCCAATGGTGTAGACATGCTGGCCAGAGCGTGTGCAAAGACGACCCTTCCACTTTGGATCCGCAAGCTCTTCATAGGTGATGCTGTCTTGGTCGACGCGGTCACGGGACACATAGACCACGCGAGCGCGGTTCGTCAGGCCGATCCAGTGTCCTTCCGGGTCACGGAATTGAGCCGGGATGTTTTCTTTTACCACGTCAGAGTTGACGGGCTGTGTCACGCCCAGCTGCTTTGCGCCATCGAGACGTCCGATGTCGACTGTCAGGAGTACGTCAGCAGGTGAATTTTCACCTTCTGCGGCGATCCGTTCACCGAGGCCTTTGGATGCAAACACGACATTGGTCTTCAAACCAGTTTCAGCAGTGAAGGCGTCCAGCAGTGGCTGGATCAAGAAGGGCTGGCGATAGGAGTAGATATTCACTTCATCTGCCGCAAAGGCAGGTGCGCTTGTCGAGGCAATACCCGCAAGTGTTGCAACGCTCAAAATGGCACGCATTGTGTGGCGCATGACTTAAAGCTCCCGTTGTTGAGGCAGTGCCCCTGTTCTTCATGATTAATTGTTGAGGGAAATATGTATAATTGATGGTGTTAAGTCAATAAGTTAAATAAGATCAATAGTTTAGAACGATTAAAAACTAACCGGAGTTAAATACTCCGAATTTTTACGGATTTTCTTTTGTTGATCAGAGAGTTCTCGGAGCGGAATGCCGACGTCCGGGAAACGACGAGCATCAAGCAGGAAAGCAATCACAGGAATGTGAGCGTCGCGCACGCGACTGCTATTTCAGGAGTCGCGGCGGCTTTGATCGCGCTGGCCCTATCCAGCGCGAGCCCAAAAGCTCACTCAGCCAGAACGCGCTGGGACGGAAAGCGGATTTCAACCAGCGTCCCCTGTTCAGGCGTCGAGTCGATCTGAAAGCCTGCGCGGTTCGCCTCAACCAGTGCTTTTGTCAACGGCAGGCCTAGCCCGGTTCCGCCACCGTGTCGGGCCGTATGAACCTGGCGGAAAGGCTCCAACGCAGCCGTCAGGTCCTTCGCGCTCATGCCTGTCCCGGTATCCCGGACGCGCAGAACGACTTCACCGTTGTCCTCAAGGGACGTCGATACAATAACCTGTCCACCGGACTTGTTGAACTTGATCGCATTCGACAGGAGGTTCAGCACGATTTGGCGCAGCGAGCGTTGATCGGCGACCACGCTGGGCACTGAATCGGGGAGGCTGGCCCGGATGATAACGCGATCCCTGTTCGCTTGAGGTTGCATCAGGGCAACGCATTCGTTGATCACGTCATTGGCGGACACCGCGGAAAAGCGCAGCTCCATCTTTCCTGCCTCGATCTTGGACAGATCGAGAAGGTCATTGATCAGGCTCATGATCAGCGAGCCGGAGGTTCTGATATCTTTCAGGTATTCCTTGTAGCGCTCGTTTCCGATTGGACCGAAACGCTCCTCCATCATGACTTCGGAAAAACCAATGATGGCGTTCAGCGGTGTGCGGATCTCATGGCTGATCTTGGCAAGGAAATCTGACTTCTGGGAGCTGGCATTCTCGGCCTGGCGCTTGGCTTGCGTCAGCTCTTCCTCGGCTGTCTTCCACTGCGTGATGTCCCTCAGAACTGCGCAGAACTTAGGCTCATCTCCCGATGCCGTCACCCGGCCAATTGTCATGAACAGCGGAATGAGGCCACCAGCCGATACCCGGCCCAGCACTTCCCGACCGTCGTTCAAGATGCTTGCAACGCCATTGCGCGAGAGCCCATCAAGGTAGTCGGCCGCAGCCCTGTGGCTTTCCGGCGCAAGGTAGTC
This sequence comes from Roseibium sp., assembly GCF_039982295.1. Lineage (GTDB taxonomy): Bacteria > Pseudomonadota > Alphaproteobacteria > Rhizobiales > Stappiaceae > Roseibium. The sequence continues at coordinate 25,311 of NZ_JBDWYP010000047.1, read as the reverse complement.
CGTCAGCGGCGCTCCTTCCATGTCGGAGCGGCTGGCGCCGAAAAGAGCTTCTGACGAACGGTTCACCTTGGTGATGGTGCCGTGGCGGTCGAGCACCAGAACGCCGTCGGTCGCGGTCTCAAGGATCGTGTCTAGTTCCGAAATGCGATCTTCCGCGTCTTGAAGCGCTCCGGAAGGTTCCGGTGCTGGCACGGGTGCAATTTGCGGCGCTTCTGACTTTGCGGGGGTTCGCTCCGTAAAAGAGATCATAAGGCCCCGTCCACCATTCCATGGCACGGAATGCATGCGTGCATCGACAGGTCTCACGCCACCGTCGGCCAACCTGACCTTCAAAGTGCCATCGACAGTACCTTCCATACCCTCGGCGTCAGGAAGTGCGTCGTCATCATCATCTTCAACAAAAACCGCCTCGAGCCCTCCAGCCTCGGTGAGGCCCTTCAGATCGGAGTAGCCAAGCAAGTCTAGAAGCGTGTCATTGGCATAGAGCACATCGCGATCACGGGCGATGGCAATTCCGATCGGCAGGCGGTCGAGCAAACGGGGGTCAATCGGCCCGGCACGCGGCGGTTCATTTGCCTTCGCAAGCTCGTTTTGCGTCTCTTCATCGAAATTGTCATTCTCATCGCCGTCCATATCCCCTTCCAGGCGGGCGCCCAGAGCCTCGGCGATTTTCCGGAACGCCGCTTTTTCGGGTTTTGACAAGCGTGAGGTATCGACCGGGACCAGCTGTGGCTTGCGCGTGATCGACACGACCTTGCCGTCATCTTCCTGCGCGCTTGTGCCAGCCTTTGGGCCGTTGTCGTTCTCGCCGGAAATCAGGCTGATGTGAGCGGGTCCAAACCCGGCGTCTTTCGGCGGGGGCAGGTCGCTTGCATCGGTCGCTGTGATCTCGTCGTCCGGGTGCTCTTCGTCGCGGAACGCTGCCGTCTCCTCGAAGAAATCCAATTCTTCGTTGGCCGGTCCGGACTGCCCGGAGCTGCCAGTGTCATTTTCTTCTGAGGATACGTTACTGGCGTCCGTCATCTGTTCGTCGCTGGAGAAATCCTTGGAGGGTGAGATCTCCGAGAGCGGATTGAGCGGCAATTCGTCCTGGCTTTTTCGGCCATAGTCTTTGGCCAAGGTTTTGACGGCCGTCTCGATTTCTCGAGGACGCAAGGGTGCTGTGCCTGAGATTCCACTGAGATCGCCATCCTCCGTGGGCTTTGCGGCCGCGGTTTGCTTTTCAGTCTCTTGCGAAACCGGCTCGGCATCGGTTGCGTCTTCAGAAGGACCTTCGTTGGGTTCTTCAGCCTCAATGAGCTCAGAGGGTTCTTCTAGAAGCTCTTCAGAAGGTCCTTGATCTCCAACTTCCACCGGTTCTTGTTCGTTGGCGAACTCCGTTGTCGTCAAGCTTTCAGACTGACCCTGAACATTGATGTTGTCGAGCCAAGCGACTGCGCTCGCACCAAGAAGCGTACCACCCTCAAGCGGTGACGTGGGCTTTTCGCGAAGGTCTTGCGCCGGATCTTCGATCTGAGGCTCGCCCCCAAGGGGTACCTCAACCTCATCGGGTGCATCAGTCGCATCAGCTTCGCTCAGGCTGTTTTCACTACTTTCTGATGCGGTCACTGGCAGTGCATCTGAGGGGTCTTGTGCAATGGCAGGTGCCGGATCTTCGACTTCCAAATCGTCATCCGAAAGAACCGCATCCACCTCGGCTTCAAGCCCCGTTGCTGCCGCATCCATTGCGTCGGAGGGCAAGTCTTCGTTTTCGAAAATGTCTGCAGTCTCATCTTGAGCCGCTACCGAGTTTTCCTCGACTTCGTCATTTTCTGGAACGTTAGGGGTCGTTCCGTTTTCGGGGCTCAAAAGCGGTGCGAGTGGATCGTCGATGGCATCAGCTGTTCGGCAAACGCCAAAACCTCGATAACCTTCGAATTCCCGTTCGCGATCAAATGCCGGAAGGGCTGCCATATCCACTGGCACGCGAAGGGCCGCGCCGGTAACCGGCCACTCGATGGTTTTGCCGCTCCATGTGTCCCGGCGGTCGAGCGCGCGGGCAATGCTGCCGGTGACGTCCAAATCAAACTGGTCTGAGACTTCACCCCAGGTCATGCCGACAATGTCTGCAGCTCGTGGCCCGAGCGTCTCTCCGAACTCTTCGGAGATGAACGTGAAGCGCTGGTCGATATCCATCTTCCAGGCAAACCTTATGGGGCGTCTTCTCGGGGCAAATTGGAAGCTCTCTGCTTGTGCGCCTTCGTCTTGAGCGCGGGCCAGAGGCGGGACGCTAAGGTCGCCTGCCTCTGTCGTCAGGCCTTCTCCGATGCCGGCACCGGTTTGTTGAACAAGGACGCCCTCACTGCGGAACACGGGTTCGGGGTTCTCATCCTCGGCAATGTCTTGGGCGCGAGACCAGGCTCCCGAAGTATCTTCCTCAGCCGTGCCTTGGACATCATCTGATTGAGGAGTGTCCTGGTCATTCGGTGATAGGTCTGTAACGACTTCTTCCACAATTGCATCGTCTGAAAGCGTTGCGGGATCTTCAGAGCCGCCGCTCTCGGGCGCTGGAAGATCGAGACTGGCGGGTGCAGCAATTTCACCGTCGCTTGAAGCCGGCTCGTCATCAGCAACATGGTCCCCGGCTTCCCCTTCGCCCTCGGAAGGTTCAAGCGGCACGTTTTCGAGGAGGACCAGTTGCCGACGGTCATCGACCATCGCAATGGCACCGTTGTGCAAGTCGCCATGTAGGGCGAGCGGGCCAGACAGGCTGCGTTGATCCTCCGGCAGTTCGAGGGTTTCCGGACTCCCAGTCAGTGCGCCCGCACGAAGGACGACATTGTCTCCCTCCATGACAAAACAGCTATGGTCAACGTCGGCCAGCAAAGCCAGGAATGCGGGAAGAGGAGCATCCGTTGTGGAAAAGCCCTTGTCGCCACAAACAATAAGAGCAGAGTCATGACCATCAGAAAGTGTCAGCCTGCGGCATTGGCAAGTCAGGAGCATCACGCGAAGCCCGCGATAGAACCTTAGACGGTCAATGCTCATCCGGTCTATGGAGCCGGACGTCGCAATTCTCGCGATGTGCGGTCTTGCTGGAGACTTGGTCAGTCCCGAAAGGCGGCTGAAACCACGAACATCGCGAACTGAAAAGAAGGCGGCACCAGCCGCGTTCGCCCATAGTATCCTTGAACCGTCAGCTGACCAAACCCATGCGGCGCGTGCCTCTTCACAGAGCCCGGCCAACTCCGGAGCGGCGCTGAGTTCCATGAATGTTTGTAACTGGTTGTCCATGGCTCAACTCCGAAAGCGACTGTGACGCAATTCCGATTGTCTTCGGGAAGGAGGTCGGAACTGGTAAACACCCTGTTAATACCGTTTCCTTGGCCGAGCGTCCACGCAAAGCCGGGGTCCTAAAGGTGTTCCGTGAAGGCGTGGTTAATTGTGCTTGTCAGATTTGCCGTAACCCTGACGACATGGTAGGAAATCCCACACGCCCTGAGCGTCCCGCTTCGATGGGCAAGATGTGGCACGAGTGTTGAGGAACTGAATCCATGGCCAGCGACAACGATGGTTTCGAAATTCCCGATCAAATGCGCGACTTTGCCGAAAAGAGCGTAGATCAGGCTCGAAAGGCCTTCGACGACTTCATGAATGTAACGCAGAAGGCCGTCGAGAACGTGGAAGATTCCACGTCGGTCGCCAAGAGCGGTGCAAGCGATGTAAATCGCAAGACGCTGTCCTTTGCCGAAGAACACATGGACGCTGCCTTCAAATTTGCCCAACAGCTCGTTCGTGCGAAGGACGTTGAAGAAATGATGGGGCTTCAGCAGACCTATTTGCGTGGTCAGATGGAGGCCCTTGGCGAGCAGGCACGTGATCTGTCCAGCACGGCGACCAAGGCGGCGCAGAATGTTGCCAAGGCTGCAAAGAAAAGCTGATCGAACTATTGTGGAGGTTGCGAACCGGCGTCGGCATATGCTGTCGCCGGTTTTTATTGGTTCGATAATATGGGTTTGGCCAAAATTGACGTAGCGTCTGGCTGAAAAAAATAATTGTGCAGTGCAAAATAATATTGCAATGCAGCAGAGGTGCCTCTATATTGCGTTTGCGGATGACGAGAGGCCTGACACGATGACGTTTGTCAGACCGAACAGTTCAATGATGATCGCATCCGAAATTATGGAGATGACATCATGACAGAGACAACCACCACAGCGAAGGCTGCTCCCAAGGCACGTGCAGCTAAATCCACCAAGGCAGCTACGGCCAGCCCGTTCGGCGACTTCGAGGCATTTGCCATGCCGCAGATGGAAGTCCCTGCTGTATTCCGTGAAGCCACGGAAAAAGGCATCGAGCAGGCTCGCGACGCGTATGCCAAGGTGAAAACTGCCGCTGAAGATGCGACCGACGTAATGGAAGACACCTTTGAGACTTCCCGTCAGGGTGCGGTTGAGTTCAACCACAAGGCTGTCGACGCGGCCAAGGCGAACACCGACGCTGCCTTTACCTTCATCAAGGACGTAATGGCTGCAAAGACGTTGGCAGAAGCAATCGAACTTCAGTCCACCTTCGCACGTCAGCAGTTCGATACCCTGTCCTCACAGGCGAAAGACATGCAGGAATTCGCAACCAAGCTGAGCTCGGATGTGACGGCGCCTGTTAAGGACGCTTTCGAAAAGTCTTTCAAAGACATCAAAGCCGCCTAAGGTTCTGGCCAAATCGCCAGCCACTTGTAGGTGTTGAATTCGAGCCCCGGAACCAGCAATGGATCCGGGGTTTTTCATGGGTGGCGGAAGGTTTTTGCAGTGTCGGCGAGACTTTTGCACAGGCTCTGGAGAACTGGGATCAAAGCAGTAAATTGGTCCAATTTCACCCTTGTGGACAGTTGGAAAGAGCGCTAGAAGACCCTTGCAAACGGGGGCCATCACTCATATGGTCCGCGCCACTTCGATACGAACGTATCGCGACATGCAGACGTAGCTCAGTTGGTTAGAGCGTCGGATTGTGGCTCCGAAGGTCGGTGGTTCGAATCCACTCGTCTGTACCATTTCCCAAGTATCAAATTTCCCCCATTCAGCGGGCTACAGACTGGCCAGCCGCTTGACCTCCGCCGCATCAAGTCGCGTCGCTTGTCCATGTGGGTCAAACGGTCGCTTGAAAGTGAAGGCTCGTGGGCCATCGCCATGATCGGCCAGGAATTCATGCCTTTCAACAGCTTCAGCCCAGTTCGGCTGATGGCCAGCTTCTACCCACCACAGCGCGTATCCTGTCCAGCCGTCAGGCAGAACGTTCCACTCGCGGCCGCGTCGATAGGCGGTGCCATGTTCGCCGTGGTAGGTGGCTGCGGCAATAGCCTCGACACTGCTCCAGAGCGAAAGCGTTGATGGCGCCCAGCCGTCACCGTTGTCTTCCCAGAACCGAGGGAAAACCTGGATGCCCCAGCTTGCCGGGTCTGTGTCGGTGTCATATCCCGAGCGCGATAAAAAGCCTGGGGCCTTTTCAAGAGCTGTTAGAACCGAGGGTTCAACCTCGAAGAAACTGGCGATCTTGGGAGACTCCGCCCTGTCGAGAAATTGGCCGAACGTATAGACGGCAAGGTGAAATTGGGCGGTCATTGCAGAAGTAAAATTGTCGACATTTGATGGCCTTGCTTTAAAAATTGTATGCAATTAAGAAGATCTTTGCTGCCGAGACCCGGCGATGCTCATCCTAAGGGTACTTGCTGGCGGTCGGTAGGAGGAAAATACGCCCACTTGCAAAAGGGGCGGAGAGTGTTGCCGACAATACATAGCAACCGACGGGGGAACGTCCGCATGGAAGACATAAGCCTGGTTTCATTAGCGCTTCTTGCGGGCGCCTTGCTGGCAACAGGTGTCGTGGCTGGAATTATTGCGGGCCTGCTTGGCGTTGGCGGCGGCATCGTGATTGTGCCGGTGCTCTATTACATGTTTTCCGGCCTTGGCATTGATCAAGACGTTCTCATGCATTTGGCGGTTGGCACCTCGCTCGCAACAATCCTTGCGACCGGAACATCCTCTGCTCGTGCCCATTGGAAACGCGGTAGCGTTGATATGGATTTGCTGAAAAGCTGGTGGTGGGCCATCGCGCTCGGTGTCATTGGCGGCGCGACGCTCGCTGGCAATCTCTCCGGCGGTGCATTGACGCTGATATTCGGCATCGTGGCGCTTGTGGTGTCTGCAAACATGCTGTTGCGCAAAGAAGGATCTGCCATCGCTGAAAAGCTGCCAGGTTCACCCATCAAGGAGCTGATGGGCCTGTTGATTGGCGGCATCTCGGTGATGATGGGCATCGGCGGCGGAACGCTCGGCGTTCCCACTCTGACGTTGTTTTCCTATCCAATCCGCAAGGCGGTTGGAAGCGCGGCGGCGATCGGCCTGATCATCGCGGTGCCTGGCACGCTCATGTCGATATACTTCGGTTGGGACGCGGAAGGTCGCCCGCCGTTCTCGCTGGGTTATGTCAATCTCATCGGGTTTTTCCTGATCATTCCAGCATCAACCTACGCCGCACCACTTGGAGCCAAAATTGCGCATACAATCGACCCGGCGAAGCTCAAGCTGATCTTTGCGCTCTTCCTTGGCTTTACCGGTTTGCGTATGATTTACGACGTGATGATGTAGGCGTCTTTGCGGACCTTGGGCGTCGATCCATTTCTTGAATGGTCTGATCAACGAATATGATTGGTTCTTGAAACGGTAATCGGCCATTGTAACTCTCCGCACACTGAGCTGGTTTCGCAAACAGCTTGAGTCTTTTGGAAAACGATTGTCGTAGAACCCGCGAGGCGCCAAGGGCCAGCGCGGGAGTAGGCCGCAATGACTGCAAGTCCTCCAGTTACGATCACCTCGGCAGGCTGCCTGCAGGGCGCAAAGTTCTGTATACCGGCTCTTCCCGGGACTGTTGCGTTTGGTGCTGTCTTTGGAACTGTCGCTGCGCAGAAAGGGCTGACCTTCGTTGAGACGCTGATGTTCAATTCATTCGTCTTTGCCGGGGCGTCTCAGTTCGTCGCCATGGAGGTTTACACGGCACCTCTGACCTGGGGCGTGATCTTTGCAATGGTTGGTGTCGTGGCCGCCGTCAACATGCGCATGCTCCTTATTGGTGCCAGTCTGCGTCCCTGGCTGGGGCAAGTGCCGTCATCGCGAACCTATCCCGCCCTATTCTTTCTGACCGACATCAATTGGCTGATAGCGCTTCGCGAGTATGACAAGGGCGAACGTGACTGGGGCATTTTTCTCGGCAGTGGCCTCTTCATGTGGTGCATCTGGTCGCTGTCCGTCGTGCCCGGATACTTTTTCGGCAGTCTGGTCAGCGACCCGAAAGCCTGGGGACTTGATGTCGTGATGCCCGCCTTCTTTATCGCCTTGCTCATTCCGCTCTGGAAAGGCAAGCGTCAGACAATAAGCTGGGCAATCGCGGGCGGTGTTGCGGTTCTGACCTGGTATGAGCTGGGCGGCTATTGGGGCATTCTTACCGGTGCAGTTTCCGGGGCTCTGGCGGGAGCCTTCCTGGATGATTGAGGCAAGCGTTGGAGCCGATGGCTTGTTTGTTGCTGCCGTCCTGATGATGACCGCTGTAACCTACATGATGCGGGCAGGTGGCTATTGGGTGATGGGCCGGATACCCCTCACACCCCGTGTTCGCAAGGCACTGGAATCTCTGCCGGGGGCGATCATCGTCTCTACAATCTTGCCCATTGCGTTCAAGGGTGGAGTGCCGGTCGTTCTCTGCATCATCGTTTCGGGAGCGGTCATGGCGCTTCTGAGAAAAGACATCGTCGCGGTGGTATGCGCAGTCGCCGCAGCTGCAGCCGCCCGCGCTTATGGCTTTTGAGGCAGGATTTTGCCAATCACCTGTTTCGCGTTTTGCAGCGTGACAGGCGGTTCACCTCCCGCGTCGATGACAGACCAGTTCATGTCACCCAGCTCATAGCTCAGCTGCAGGTCGACCACCTCCGTTGTGGCGTCTGATGCGTCTCCCTGCCGTGTCGAAACGCGTTCCATCAAGGTCTCGGCGGGCGCATCCAGCCACAGGCCGCAGAAGCTTGCTTCTACCGCCTTTGCGAGTTGTTCTATCCGTGCACGTTCTTTCTCGTCAGCAAATACGGCATCGAACAGCGCTGAGTGCCCGCTTGCGAGCGTCGTTTGGAGCGCTGTCTCCAGAGCGTTGTAAACCGCTTCAGTAGCTGCACGCGTATAGGCCTCGCCAGGAGCTTTTTGTGTTTCGGGCAGTCCAAGCCGTTTCTTGCGCTCGATGTCCGTGCGCAAAACGCGGGCCCCGGGTGCACGGCCGATCTCCGGCGCGAGCGCGTAGGCAAGAGTGGTCTTGCCGGTGCCGGAAAACCCGCCGATTGCAACGAGATCCGGCTCGCCAGGGTCCAGGAAGGCTATGGCTTGGTTGAAATAGGACACGGCTTCTTCTTCTTGCGCACGCCTGTCCGTTTCAGTGTGCTGTGCCTTTGCCGCACTCGCTGCGATTTTGGCGCGAATGGCAGCGCGCATCATCAGGTAAAAGGGAAGGGCGGCGAGGCCTTGCAATTCGTTTGCGCTCTCTCGCGCGTCGACCGGGAGCTTGTCGAAATAGCGGTTGAAGACCAGGTTCGCCGCTTCGTGCTGGTCGTTCTCCCATAGGTCCATCAGGAGAAAGGCAAGGTCGTAGAGCGTATCCGTTGTCGCCATCGCATCGGAAAACTCTATGGCATCGAACAGAACTGGTCTGCCGTCCAGCACTACAATGTTGCGCATGTGTGCGTCGCCATGGCAGAGGCGGACATGGCCGTCGGCGCCGCGTTTCATCAGCAGCGGCGCTATCCGCTCCAACCAGAGACGCGATTGACTGGTGAGGTGTTCGGCAGCTCGAGGTGGGAAAAGGTCCGGATGTTCGGCAAACGCGATGTCGTTTTGATCGACATAGCTCGCCAATTCTTTGAAGAAGCCCTGCGCCGCCTCCGGCTTTTCCGGTGCTGCCGCGTGGGCGGCCACTAGCATATCCGCCAGATCATCACATAGGTCTTTGGACAGTGGTCCGTCTTTCGCAACGTGATCGAGCTGCCTGTCTTGCTCGAAGCGGTTCATGACCACGACCCACTCAATTGTCTCTCCCGGACCGTCGATGGCAAGGTGCCCGTCTGCGTCGCAGGTAATCGGCAGGGCCTCAATGTAGATCTGAGCAGCATTTCGGATGTTATGGCTGATCTCGCGTTTGCATGCTTCCGCGCGTTTGGCCAGCGTGGAGTAATCCAGGAAGGGAAATTTGACTGCGCGCTTGATCTTGTAGGCCTTTGATCCGGCCAGAAAGACAACGTTGGCGTGGGTGTCGATCCTCGTGACGCCTGGTTGCTCGTCTTCATTGACCGGTAGGGCCATCAAAAACGCGAAGACTGCTTCCTGTGAATCGGGATTGGCCATTTGGATCTTTCCTGAAAGATGGTCGTTGATGACCAGAGCAAAGTGCATCGCAGGTTACTTGCAGCCTTTGATCTTTCTCAATGAGAGAACGGCTCATTGTGCCAATGTCCCCTCGAAAGTCGCACCAAGGAGAAAAACATGAGCGATTACCCGGCTCTGAAAAAGATCAGGTTGAACCTGGCGCGAACCAAAGACCATCCGAATGGGTCGGCGCAACACGGCTACGAATTTACAGCGCCGCTTGACGACAGCGGGCACATTGACGCCGACCTTTGGAAAAAGGAGCGGGATCATTGCCGTGTCCGGCGTTTTTGGGGTGGCGAGGAAGAGGAGATCGGTCATCTGGTCCACCGTCCGGGCGGATCCTGGGCGTTTCACTACGACATCGAGGGTGAAGATGACGATGAAGCAGGCTACCGCTTCGGGTCACATGCTTTCCAGCCAGGGGAGTATGTCTCGATCAAGGATGAGGACGGTGATTTGTTCACCTTTCAGGTCGTGACGGTTTCGTCTGTTTGAATGGACCCGGTTTGAAATGAAACGGCTCTTCTTTTCACGAGGGCCTTTTTAGGACGATCTTGTAAACAGGAGGATCAAAAATGAAATCAGTATTGCCTTCTCTTTGGAACGAGTCCGACAGCCCGGTAATTTCGCTTCAGAAAGAAATGGATCGTTTGTTCCAGGATTTCGGGCGTCGGCTGCCGGCTGGAACTCTCTTCGCAATGACGTTTCCAGCGATTGATGTTGATGAAACGGAAACCGGCCTTGAGTTGACCGCAGAACTGCCTGGTGTCGCGGAAAAGGACATTGACGTCTCAGTCGCTGACAAGCTTCTCACAATCAAGGGTGAGAAATCTGCCGAAAAGACGGTCAGCGAAAAAGATCGCCAGATCCGTGAGCGTAGCTTCGGTTCTTTCCGGCGTGAAATGGTATTGCCATTTGCGCCCGAGCCCGGGGCGGTTGAGGCGCTTATGGATAACGGTGTTTTGACAGTCGTTCTGCCAAGGCCTGCTGAAAGCGCGGAGCAGCCCAAAAAGATCGAAGTCAAGTGCAAAGCCTGACCAAGCGAGACTAGTGAGAAACGTCCACAGGGGGACGGCGAGGGGGCGTGCGACTTTGTCGGCGCCCCCTTTTTAAAATTTGAGGAGCGGAATAGCCAAACGGAGTATCTGACCGGTGAATTTGTCTGCAGCCGATGACGAATGCTCTTTCAATGCCTTGCTTTCTGCCACAGTGCTTGGATAACTGTCCAATGTATGCAGCCCAGTGCGGCCAGCGGGATGCTGCAGGATGGCAAGAGGAAAAGAAGCATGGGTTTTTTTGATTTCGTAAAAGATGCCGGCAAGAAACTGTTCGGCGACGATGAAGCTGAAACGTCTGGTCCAGATGCGATCGCCGCTGAAGTGGCCGAGCTTGGCCTTGATGGTGATGTGAAGGTCGAAGTTGAAGGCGATACGGTCAAGGTCGCGGGCGCTGCGCCAACGCAGGCTGCACGCGAGAAGCTGATCCTGGCGGTCGGCAACGTCCTGGGGATCTCGAAAGTTGAAGAAGAGATCACAGTCGCCGAAGCCGAACCGGAAGCAAAGTTTCACACCGTCCAAAAGGGCGACACGCTCTGGAAGGTGTCTGAAGATGCCTATGGTGACGGGTCAAAGTATCAGGCAATCTTTGAAGCCAACAAGCCGATGCTCTCTCACCCTGACAAGATCTACCCGGGTCAGGTTCTGCGTATTCCGCCGCTCGACTAAGAGCGCGCCATTATTTGCTCAGTACTGGTTTGACGACGGCCGCGGTGATCCGCGGCCGTTTGTGCTTCTGGTGTAGTTGCGTCCCTTTTGGAATGATGTCATTGCCAAATAATGTGGCTGCTCCCTCTGCCGGGCCCCGGTCACATCGAGTATACAACAAGCGTTGAAACGTCCGATACTTGGACATCATGAAGGCAGGGAATAGGAATGAGCCAGAAGACCGGTGGACAGCTTCTCGTCGAGGCCTTGGAACTACATGGCGCGGAGCGGGTGTTCTGTGTGCCAGGCGAAAGCTATCTGGCCGTTTTGGACGCCCTTCATGATGCCTCTATTCCTGTAACGATATGCCGCCAGGAAGGTGGCGCGGCCATGATGGCCGACGCCCATGGCAAGCTCAGCGGCAAGCCGGGCATTTGCATGGTTACGCGTGGACCTGGCGCGACCAACGCAGCTGCGGGGGTTCATGTCGCCATGCAGGATTCGACACCGATGATCCTCTTTATTGGTCAAATCGAACGCGGCATGCGTGAGCGCGAGGCCTTTCAGGAGGTCGATTACCGCCAGATGTTCGGCGGTATGGCGAAATGGGTGGCGGAGATCGACCAAGCTGACCGGGTCCCCGAATTCATTTCCCGTGCTTATCACGTTGCGACATCAGGTCGACCGGGACCGGTGGTCTTGGCCCTGCCGGAAGACATGCTTGTCGAGGTGGCAGATGTTGCGCAGCCGTCGCCTTGGCAGCAGGTCGAAACCCATCCGGGTTTGACACAAATGGCGGACTTGCAAAAGCGTCTCTGGACCGCGGAACGGCCAATCGCCATTCTGGGTGGCAGCCGTTGGAGTGAAGACGCTGTTGCCGCCTTGACCCGCTTTGCCGAACGTTTCGATCTGCCGGTTGCTTGCTCCTTCCGTCGGCAGGCGCTGTTCGACAATCTGCATCCCAACTATGCGGGCGATGTTGGCATTGGCATCAATCCCAAATTGCTTGAGCGGACAAAGGCGTCCGACCTTATCTTGCTGATCGGTGGGCGCCTGTCCGAAATGCCAAGTCAGTCATACACTCTGCTCGACATTCCCCAGCCTGCGCAGCCCTTGGTACATGTGCATCCGGATGCGGAAGAACTTGGCCGCGTCTACCGGCCGTCACTCGCGATCCACGCAAGCCCGACAGGGTTCTGCAAGGCTGTCGAAGGATTGCAGCCTCCTACGGAGCCCCGGAACAAGGGTCAGGCAGAGGATGCCCATACGGACTATTTGGCATGGTCAGGAGCCCGGCCGCAGGTTCCAGGCGCTCTACAAATGTCCGATGTGATGGAATGGATCGAGGCGAACGTTGCCGATGACGCCATTTTCACAAATGGCGCGGGAAATTTTGCCAGCTGGGTGCATCGCTTTCACCGGTTTCGCAAGTTTGCGACCCAAGCTGCACCGACCTCTGGTTCTATGGGATATGGCTTGCCTGCGGCCGTTGCGGCAAAGCTCTCCTTTCCTGAAAGGGAGACAATCTGTTTCGCCGGGGACGGCTGCTTTCAGATGAGTATGCAGGAGTTTGGCACGGCCTGTCAGGAGGGCGCGGCGATCATCGTCGTTCTGGTCGACAATGGGATGTACGGCACGATCCGGATGCATCAGGAGCGCCACTATCCCGGACGACCATCGGGGACGAAATTGGTGAATCCGGATTTCTCGGCGCTTGCGTCGTCTTATGGGGCGCACGCAGAGACTGTCCATGCCTCAGATGAGTTTGGGCCGGCGTTCGAGCGTGCGCGTGCGAGCGGAAAACCGGCATTGCTTCACCTCAAGCTCGATCCGGAAGCAATCACTCCGGCCACCTCGCTCAGCCAAATTCGCAAGGTCGCTGAAGCGAAGAGCTAGCCAACGTCGTCGGCCAGATCCAGGTCGGTCACTTGCAGGCTGACATGGGCGACCCCGGGGTCGTCCGGCGAGGTTTCGACGTGAAATCCGAGTGCCTGGCACATGCTGAGCATGCTCGTGTTTTCTTTCAAAACTTCGCCCTGGATTGTTTCGATACCGTCTGCACGTGCATACCGGATGATGAGTTTCATAAGGGCCCAGCCGAGACCAACACCTTTCAGGTTTGAGCGAACCATGATCGCATACTCGCCGCTCTTATGATCGGGATCGGCGTGCAGGCGGACAACACCAAGAAGGTCGCCGGTCTCTGGTTCAATTGCGGCGAATGCCATGGCGCGCGAATAATCAAGCTGTGTCAGCCGTGCCAGGAAACGATGGCTGAAATCCCGTACTGGCGCGAAGAAACGTAGCCGCAGATCCTCCGCAGATACGGTCTCGAAGAAGCTCTTGAAGAGGTCCTCGTCCTCTGGTCGAACTGGGCGGACGAAGACTTTTCTTCCGTCTTTGAGCGATAGCGTGTCTTCCCACTCTTCGGGATAGGGCGCGATGGCGAGACGGGACTTCCCGTCCCGGCCGGGGTGACGGGCCGGTTCGCCTAGTGTCATGCGAGCATCAAGCGCAACAAGACCGTCCTCCAGCGCCACGAGCGGATTGATGTCGAGCTCAAGAATTTCTGGGATATCGATTGCGATCTGCGAAACTTTCATCAATGCAAGCGCCAGGGCATCGCGATCAAGGGCAGGTCGTGTGCTGGTGCCATCGATAAGCTTGGCAATTCTGGTGCGATTGATCATGGCATGCGCCAGATTGAGGTCGAGTGGGGGTAACTCGATCGAAATATCCCGGCTATCTTCAACCGACGTCCCGCCATGACCAAAGACCAGAACCGGTCCGAAGGTGGGCGTATCTGCCAGACCAACAAACAACTCTATTCCGTGGCGATCTTCAAGCATGGGATGCACACTGACCCCTGCAATTCTTGCGTCCGGAAATGATCGCTTGGTCTGCCGGATGAGCTCGCGTGCAGCCCGCTCGACGCTTTTGGGAGTTTCCAGTCCAAGGCGCACGCCGTCTATCCGCGATTTGAAAGGCAGATCCTGCGAGATCAGTTTGACGACACAATGATCGGCCTTCTTGAAGAATTCCACTGCGTGATCGCCCGCTTCTTCAGGCGTCTTGCACAGCCGCGTCGGCATGACAGGCAGCTGATAGGCTACCAGAATCTTCGAAACCTCCTGCGGAAACAACCAGGTTCGGTTCTCCTTCATCGCGCCATCAACGATCGCGCGCGCGGTCTCGGCATCAGGAATGAAATCTTGAGGAACACTGGCCGGTGCCGCCATCAGGAAGTCCCGCGACTGCGCATCATGAGCAAGGTGCATGATCGAGCGCACGACTTCCGCCGGGCTGGCGTAACAAGGGACGCCGGCTTCATCCAGGTCGCCGCGAGCACTGCCGTCATCACCAATCAGGCCTGCGACGATGGCTTTGCGCCGTCCGGTCCGCCGCCGGTTCTCTCTGGCCGCCTCCGCAATCGCGCGCCCTGTGTCAGCCAGATCCGTGAAGGCACTTGGGGCCTGAAGGACCAGAACGCCGTCGGTGCCTTTATCGCTGAGGACGGTGCTGATCGCCGCTTTGAGGTCAACTGGATCGAGTTCCGCGCGCAGGATGATGGGATCGGAACTTGATTCGGCATTTCGGCTTGTGCGGCGATAGGCTGAGAGGGAGTTGACAGTGTCTTCTGAGAGTTCGGCAAGCTTGCCCCCCAGGTCGGTCAGACGATCCGCGGCCAGGCTGGCGAGGCTTCTGCCATTCGACAGGATCGTCAATGCGTCAAATTGAGGAACGCGCACGCGCGCAAGCGTTTCGACGGCCTCGAACATTTCGTCGAGGTCGCTGACACGGATGATGCCCGCGCGGCGGAAGGCTGCATCATAGACAAGGTCCGGATCAGCCAGGTGACCTGCATGGGTGAGGCCGCTGCCACTGGCGTCATGGCTCCGGCCCGATCGGATGATGATCACGGGCTTGCTGCGCGCCGCCGCTCTGGCGGCTGACAGGAACTTGCGCGGACTGGAGATTGCCTCGGCGTGAAGAAGAATGGCTCGTGTCTTGTAGTCTTGCGCAAAATAGTCGACGAGGTCGCCAATGTCGGCATCCATGCGCTCACCTAGTGAGACAACAGCTGAGAAACCGGTCTTGTGAGCGCTGGCCCAAGAAAGGGTCGCGTTCAAGACGGCACCAGAGCGAGCGATGAACGCTATGTCACCAGATGTCGGCGACTTGGCACTAAGAAGGCAGTCGAGGCCCAAGGACGGAACGGCAAGTCCAAGGCTGCCGGGGCCGATCATGCGAAGCCGCGTGCTGCGTGCAGCTTCCCGGCAAGCCTGAACCAACGCCTCCGTCCAGGTCTCGTACCCAGGAGACAAGAGAACGGCAGCTTTGGTTCCGAGTCGTGCCAGATCGGCGATCAACTCCGGCGTCGTTTCTGCCGCACTCAGACAGATCGCAAGATCTGGAGCAGTTGGGAGGTTCTCGAGATCGACGTGCTTGCCTGTCAGACCAGGGTCCAGATCCGGTAGTCCAATGAGATAGACAGACTGGTTCCGGCCCGATGCCAGGAGGGTACGCGACAGGTGTTCCAGAACCTCGCCGCTATGCCGTGATGGACCGACCAGCGCCAGTGATGCAGGTGCAAAGAAACCGTCGAGGTTTTTGATGGTCACGCAGTCATTCTCCGTGGGAGCTCCACAAAGCCTGACACGGAAAGAACGAAATTTGAATGAAGTTGATAAGGAAATTGGTCAGCCTCCACAACGCAGGGATCGCGCCCCGGAGGCTGACTGTCCGGGTTAGTGAGCCATCAAGACCGGAACGGTCATGGCTTGCAAAATTTCTCGTGTGGCACCGCCAAAGAGAAACTCGCGCATCCGGCTGTGGCCGTAGCCACCCATGACCACGAGGTCGTTGCCATTGTCTGAGACATAGTTGAGCAACGTGTCCGCGATCCGGGTCTGAGGGTCGCTGATGACGTCAATCGTCACATCAAGGTCGTGCCGCGCCAGATAGGTTGCGATCTCCGCCCCAGGCTGGATATCGTCATTGACGTTCTTTTCGACCACAAGCACCGTAATCTTTTCTGCTTTGTCCAGCATCGGAAGAGCAGCATGGACTGCACGTGTCGCTGTGGAGCTGCCGTCCCAGCCAATCACGACGTTCTTGGCTTCGGACTGCGCAACGCCGATGTAGGGAACGACCAAAACCGGCACGCCACTTTCGAACAAGACTGTTTCGATCAAAAGCTCGCGCATGGGCTCGGGAGCGTCGGGGTTTTCCTGGCCAAGGACGACAAGGTCCGTTGTGCGACAATGTTGAAGCAGTCCTTCGAGAGGGCCTCCAGTCAAAATATCCGCAACGCGGCTTTCAGTCTTTACAGCGGCAAGGCGGGCAAGCTCATCGAAGCCTTTTTGGGCGTCTTTAGCAGCGCCGACTGCCTGTTCATGCGCTGCTTGCACGTAGTCAACGGGCATCGGCGCAGCTGCGAATGCAGGAACCACCGGTTCGAACGCAATGGACAAACCCGTCACATGGGCGTCGTTCTTGGCAGCAAGGTCGATCGCATATTTCGCGGCGGGCTGGGACCCGGAAAGATCCACAATTGTCACGATATCTTTTAAAGCCATGGTCGTACCTCCTTGTAGAAAACTGGGCATAGGCCCTTGTGAAAACACTCTATGCAGGAAACGTGGGCGTTACTTTGAGGCGTATCAACCAGTGAGCGAATGAGTTGCCTGTTTTAGTTTTTATCAAAAGCAGTCAGGCAATTGTCTGCGCGGTGAAACGGTAAACGTCTCCGCCCGGTAAAATGGCTCGCGGGCCATCAGCCCAGAGCCGCCCGCCGAGCCTGCGTACAATTGCCTGAGATCTTTGATTGTCAGGATGAACTTCCGCGATGGCTTCTGTCCAACCCATCGGCCCGAAAAGCCAATGGTTCACGGCTTGCGCGGCCTCAAATGCAAGGCCTTTACCTTCTGCCGCATCTGACCAAATCGTCCAGCTGAGTTCGGGCAGCTGTTCGTCAACAAGCTGGAAGGGGCCGACGTGGCCAAGCGCCGCGCCGCTAATCCGGTCCGTGATCGTGAACCTGCCGAAACCGCGCAACGCCCAATGTCCGATCATGCTGGCGAATTTCTCAAACACGGCAAATTCGGGCTTGGCGCCGCCGGTGAAGGCAGTGCGGTGCGACGTCGCGTAGGCGAGGAAGGCGGGAAAGTCTGAGGGTGAAGGTGCTCGTAGCAACAGCCTTTGAGTTTCCAGAACCGGAGCCCCGGTCAGCGTTGGCAAACTCATTTCCATTGGCAAGACCTTTCCCAAACTGGCCTGCACATCCTGCAGAAACTCAATTTCACCAAAGACTCGAGTCAGACATCAAACTGCCTTCATGACCTCGCGGGCGATAATCAGACGCTGCACCTCGGATGTGCCCTCGTAAATGGTCGTGATTCTGGCGTCGCGAGCATAACGCTCGAGTGGATAGTCCTTGATGTAACCGGCGCCGCCGTGAAGTTGCAACGCTGTGTAGGTTGCCTTCTGGGCAGCTTCTGAAGCGAAGAGCTTTGCCATGGACGCTTCCTTGGAAAAGGCCTTGCCTGAATCCTTGAGCGCTGCGGCCTGATGGATAAGCAGCTTTGCCGCCTCCAGTTCCGTTTCTCTGTCTGCAACCAACCATTGCAGCCCTTGCATGTCTGCAAGGGGACGGCCGAATTGCTCTCTTTCCTTGATGTAGGCTTTGCCTGCAGCCATCGCTTTTCGGGCAACGCCAAGAGCAAGCGCGGCGATCCCGATACGCCCGCCAGCCAACTCGCCAACGGCAATACGAAAGCCCTCATTTTCTTTGCCCATCATCGCGGTCGCGGGGACGCGGCAATCCTGAAAGAGGACTTCATTGGTCGCTGAGCCAGTCTGCCCCATCTTCTTTTCCGCCTTGCCAATGACCAGGCCTGGCGTCCCAGCTTCGACAAGAAAGCAGGAAATGCCCTTGCCTTTGGGTACATCAGGGTCAGTCACCGCCCAAACCACAAAGACGCCAGCGTATTCAGCCGAACTGATGTAGAGCTTCGAACCGTTGAGGACGTAATGATTGCCGTCCTTCACCGCCCGGGTTTTCATCGATGAAGGATCAGATCCAGCGCTGGATTCCGTCAAACAAAAACCGCCGGCGGCATATCGGCCGTCCGTCAGTCGCGGCAGGTACCGTTCTTTTTGCTCTTCTGAACCAACGGCCTGAATAACCTCGCCGACCATGTTGGTGACCGAAACGGTGACAGCCGTAGAGGCGCACCCTTGAGCAAGGGCTTCTACCGCGAGCGCAAAGCCGATGGTGCCGGCTTCAGTTCCACCGTACTCCGAGGACAGATTGAGGCCCATAAAGCCGTTGTCAGCAAGTATCTGCAAGTTGGCAAGAAACTCGGCGCGACCCTCACCACTGTCCAGCCGTTCTGCCAGCGGTTCCAGCTTGTCTGTTGCAAGCTTGTTGGCTGTATCGGCGATCATCCGCTGTTCTTCGGTGAAGCTGAAGTCCATCGATGTTTTCCATCCCTTGATCTTGATGGCTGCAACCTAGCTTTGCGCAGGCCGATTTGTCCATGTCATCGGGAACGGTTTGCGGCAGAGCAGCAAAAAGGGGATAAGGACCGCATGTCGACCAGATTGCTTCTTCTTGCGCTTCCTCCAATCGCCGTGCTGCTGATTGCATCGCTGCTTGTGCAGCTGATGGTGGAGCAGGATCGGGAGACCGTGGATCACAAGGCGGCCGAGCGACTTACCCTTTATCGCCAGACCATCCTCGGAGAATATGAGAAATATCGCTATTTGCCGTACATGCTGGCGCGCGATCCCAGGGCGACCGTTGTTCTGAACATGGGCAGACCGACCGAGTCGACGAACCGTTTTCTAGAAGAAGTGGCGGAAAAGTCTGGAGCGGATCTGCTGTTTGTGATGGATCGGCACGGACGGACGCTGGCGGCGAGCAACTGGCGCGATGAATTGTCTCTTGTTGGACAGAGCTATGCTTTCCGCCCTTATTTTCATACTGCCCTCAAAGGCAAGGAAGGGCAGTTCTTCGCGATTGGCGCAACGCTGGGGGAACCCGGACTTTTCCTGTCGCTGCCCTCTCCTGTAAACGGCGAGCCCAATGGTGTCGCCGTCGTCAAGGTCGACATGGAGCCGTTGGAGCAAGCCTGGGCAAAGGGCGGAGAGACGGTTTTTGCATCGGATGCCAACGGGGTGATCTTTTTGGCCTCAGTCGCTGATTGGCGCTACCGAACCTTGCAAGAACTCTCCGACGATGTCCGGAGCCAAATCACTGCGACACGGCAATATGCCGACCAGCCCCTGACCGCTCTCTCGCAAAGCCCATTGGGTAATGAGAAGGTCGTGACGGTCGATGGTCATACCTACAGGCATAACTCGGCCCAGGTCGGCTTGCTCGGATGGACGCTTCACTTTCTCGTGCCTATTGAAGAAACGCGAAAGAACATTTGGCCAATCTGGGCATCTGCCATCGGCCTGAGCCTGCTCTACCTCGTAGGTTTGCTCATTCAAAGGGGGCGTGTCCTGCGGCAAGCCTCAGCTCTGCTACGCCAGGAGTCACAGGGCCTGCGCGAGTTGAACCAACGGCTGGTGGATGAGGTTGACGAACGTCGGCGCGTTGAAGAAGAGCTGAGAAACGCACAAATGCGCCTGGCGCGGTCGAGCAGGCTTGCTGCGGTTGGCCAGATGTCTGCGGCGGTCGCGCATGAGCTGAATCAACCTCTGGCAGCGCTCCGGATGTTTGTGGCAGGTGCGCGGAAGCTCCTTGAGAGTGGCAATGTTCCTGCCGTTGAAGATAATCTGAAAGAGATCGATTCTCTTCAACACCGGATGGCAACCCTGACCCAGGAGCTCAAACGCTTTGCTCGGCCTGCCGAAAGCCGGATTGAGGTGGTTGACTTGAGGACTAGTATTGCTGCGGCTGAAAAGATCGCACGCTCGCGATTTGAAGAAGACGGCGTGAAACTGCATCTCCGACTGCCCGACGAGCCGCTCAATCTGGAAACGGCTCCGTTGAAAGTCGAGCAGGTACTCGTGAATCTGCTCCGAAACGGCGCGGACTCAGCTGCAAAGGCGGAGGCCGGAGAAGTCATTCTTGAGACGGGGCGGCAGGGGGAGAGCGTTGTCGTCAGTGTCTCCGACAATGGCTCGGGGGTTCCCGTGGATCTTCGCGAAAAAATATTTGATCCATTTTTCACCACCAAGTTGAGCAATGGCGGGCTGGGACTTGGCCTGTCTATCTCCGACCGTATCGCCGAGGATCTCGGAGGGTCCTTGCAAGTAAAACCAAGCGCAAGCGGCGGGGCTACCTTCGTATTTACCCTGCCGGCTCCGGAGGGGGCGGAGCGTGACGCCACGCCGCGAGCTGAAACCGCTGTTCTGGAGCCGGAAGTCGAATGACCGCTGCCAACGTCAAGACCCCTGTTCTGATCGTGGATGACGATCCCGCGATGCGGTCTGCCCTTCGCCAATGGCTGGGGCTCGCGGGCTTCGAGACCATAGAGGTCTCGGATGCCGAGGCCGCGATGCGCCACGTTCAACCAAGCTTTCCTGGTTGCGTCGTTTCAGACGTGATGTTGAATGGAGACGACGGCGTCCGTCTCATGAAGCGGATCGCTGAGGTTGATGCGGATATTCCGGTCATATTGATCACGGGCCATGGTGACGTTCCGATGGCAGTCGAGGCCATGCGAAGTGGCGCTTACGATTTTGTTGAAAAGCCGTTCGACCCTGAAGTCATCGCGGAGCTTGTTCACCGCGCCTGTGAAAAGCGCAGCCTTGTTTTGGAGAACCGCTCGCTGTCGAGGCGTCTGGTCGAAGAGGGCAGTTTGGAGCGGCGGCTTCTTGGCAACAGCCCTGCCATGCGCGCATTGCGCGAGCGACTGCTTCATTTTGCTGGAACGGATGCCGCGGTTCTCATCACCGGCGAAACCGGAACCGGCAAGGAAGTGGTCGCTCAGGCGCTGCATGCATTTGGCCATCGCAAGGATGCTCCCTTTGTTGCGATCAACGCTGCTGCCTTGCCGGAGACCATGGTCGAGGCGGAGCTTTTTGGCCATGAGGCCGGTGCATTCACAGGCGCAGATCGAACGCGGACGGGACGAATTGAGGCGGCTAATGGCGGTGTCCTTTTTCTGGATGAAATCGTCTCGATGCCGATTCCGCTTCAGCCCAAGCTGCTGAGAGTTCTTCAGGAGAAATGCGTCGACCGAATTGGCGGACGCCGTCCTGTCCCCGTCGACTTCCGTGTTGTTAGCGCGGCCAACATTGAACCCAAGGAAGCGGTTGCGACGAAAGCTCTGCGCGAAGATCTCCTGTTCCGTCTGAATACGATCGAGATTGCCATTCCGCCGCTGCGGGAGCGAGGAAACGACAGTCTCCTGCTTTTCGATACCTTCATCAATCGTTTTGCCGCTCAATATGGGATTGCGATGCCGGACGTCACTGCCCGTGACGAAGCATTTCTGAGAACGTACGATTGGCCAGGCAATGTGCGTGAATTGCGTAACGCCGCAGAGCGCTTTGTGCTCAATGCAGGCGTTGGTCGCCAGCCGTTAGAGACCCTCGTCGTCGGGCCCGGCCACAGTGTGACTGATGTCGCGGGTGGGACATTGAAGGAGTTGATGGACAGCTATGAGCGAAGCGTGATTTCGAACGCGCTTCGCAGGCATGAGGGACGTATTGCCGACGTCATGCAAGAGCTAGGAGTTCCCCGGCGGACCCTGAACGAGAAGATGACCCGCCTGAAATTAAGCCGCCCGCAGGTCATGGGCGACGAGTGAATGCCCTGAGCTGTATTGCGAGGGTAAAGGGGTATCGGCAAAATATTGCCGATAGGCTTGAACAGTCGGCGATATTCTGCTCAATTTTGTGCGGGAGAGGATGAGGATTGGTCGAAAAGGCGGCGGAAATTGGGAAATTTTCTGCTTCGACACGCATTTGGCACAGCGCGTGCAAAAAATGACGACAGCTTGGAGGGCTCATGCTGCACATCGTAATGAGCGTCTGCCAAGACAATTGAGCCACGTTACCTGGGAGGAACAGTATGCTCACTACCCGTAAATTCGCCACGGCTGCATCCGCAACCGTACTCGGTCTTTTTTTCGCAACTGAAACTTTTGCTGCTGACGTGACATGGAATGTGTCGCTCTGGGGCAAACGCCGTGCCTTCACTGAGCACGTTGAAAAGCTCGCTGAAGAAGTGGCTGCGAAGACAGATGGCAAGTTCGAAATCAAGCTGCATTATGGCGGCGCACTTTCCAAATCGCGCGAAAACCTCGATGGCATCTCATTCGGCGCGTTCGAGATGGCACAGTTCTGTGCCTCTTATCACGCTGACAAGAACCCGACGCTGACTGTTCTGGAACTGCCGTTCCTTGGCGTTTCCGATCTGGAAACCGAAGTGAAGGTCTCCAAGGCACTCTACGAGCATCCTGCTGTTCAGAAAGACCTTGGTCGCTGGAATGCAAAGTTGCTGATGCCGTCTCCGATGCCGCAGTACAATTTCGCAGGTAAGGGCGATGTTCCAGCGTCCATCAATGACTTCGAAGGCATGCGTGTCCGTGCTCTGGGCGGTCTCGGCAAGCTGATGGAAGCTGCTGGTGCGGTTCCGACCTCGGTGACTGCTTCTGAAACATACCAGGCGATTGATTCCGGTACAGTGAATGCTGCGGGTTTCGCACCACACGCGCACCTTTCGTTCAAGACGGTTGAAGTTGCCAACTGGTGGACCAAGAACCTGAACCCGGGCACTGTTCATTGCCCGATCGTCGTCAACACGGACGCTTATGCAGCTCTGCCTGACGATTTCCGCACCGCGCTTGATGAGTCCGTTCAGCCGGCACTCGACCATTACCTTGCGACCTACGCCAAGGTTTATGACAAGTGGTGGCCGGAACTTGAAGCTCGCGGCATCGTTCAGGTCGAATTCTCTCCCGAAGAACTTGCCGCTTTCGAAGCGAAAGCGGGCCCGATCCAGGATGCCTGGGTTCAGGAGCAATCCGCGAACGGCCTTCCGGCTCAGGAGCTCCTCGACCTCGTTAAGGGCGTGATCAAGGGCTGAGCCCAACTCATGTCATTCTGACGATTACCCCTCGGCGCGTTCTGCGCCGAGGGTTTTCTGCAAGGGCACCCCTAAAATGACCAGTCACGGCACTGCCGTTCGGCCCGAACCCGACCGGCCGAATACATACATCAAGTTCGACGGAGCGTTGGCTCATGTCGAAAACGGCTTCAACCTCATCGCAGCCAGCAGCATCCTCATCCTGATGCTTGTGGCGGTTGCGCAGGTTATCGGAAGACTGACCCTGAACATGCCGGTTCCAGGGTTCATCGATATTACTGAACAAGCCATGGCCGTGTTTGCATTTGGCGGGGTTGCCTATTGTCAGCGCGTTGGCGGCCATATCCGAATGGAAATGGTTCTCGGTAAAATCCATGGCCGCCCGCTCTGGATCGCTGAATTGTTTGGCGTGCTTTTGATTGCCGTTGTTGTCGCGCTGCTGGCCTGGGGCTCTTGGTATCATTTCGACCGCTCATTCGTGATCGGCGACAGCACGATGGACATTCGCCTTCCGACCTGGCCATCCAAGCTGGTTGTACCCGTTGCGCTGGGTCTTCTGTTCTTGCGCCTCTTGCTTCAGGCCTATGGCTATCTGCGTCTCGTTATCGACCCGAGCCGGGCTCCGATTGGTGTGCCGATCATCCACGATGTGGAGGAAACAGCGCAGCATGAGATCGAGGAAGCCTTTGGCGATGAAACCGAAGCAGGAGACAGCAAATGACGCCGTTTGAGGTAGGTCTCTTGATGACGGGCGTCTTGCTCGTTCTCGTTGTTATGGGCATGCGCGTTGCGTTCGCCGCTGCCTTCACCGGCCTTGTTGGCTTGATCGTCTTCTTCTCGATGAAGATGGGTTTTGAGCGGGGTTTCTTCGTTGCCCTTAAAATGGCGGGTACCATCCCGCATTCCAAGTCGGTCACATATTCCCTGTCGGTTCTCCCGACCTTCATCCTGATCGGCTTTCTTGCGTTCTACGCCGGGTTCACGAAGCAGCTTTTCGAAGCTGCGAAACGCTGGCTTGGCTGGTTGCCAGGCGGCATGGCCGTCGGCACCGTCTTTTCGACAGCCGGGTTTGCTGCTGTCTCCGGTGCGTCTGTAGCAACCGCTGCCGTTTTTGCACGGGTTGCGATTCCGGAGATGCTGGCCGCTGGTTACTCCAAGCGTCTGTCAGCAGCTGTCGTGGCCGCTGGTGGCACGCTCGCCTCGCTGATCCCGCCTTCGGCCATTCTTGTGATCTACGCGATCCTGGTCGAGCAATCAGTTGGCAAACTCTTGATTGCCGGGTTCCTGCCTGGCGTCTTCTCTGCTCTGATTTACGTCGGAATTATTGTGGGTGTTTCCGCATGGCGTGGCGATGCGCCTGCTGTGAAAGGCTTCACGTGGCGTGAGCGTTTTGCGTCAGTGCCGGGTACCCTGCCGATCATCGCGGTCATTGGCATCATCTTCTGCTCCTTCTTCTTTGGTCTGGCAACGCCGACCGAGGCTGGTTCCCTCGGAGCCTTCGTGGTCCTGATCGTAGCCTTTGCCAAGGGCATGAAGCTGGGCCAGCTCGGCCAGGCCCTGCATGAGACGGCCAAGCTGACGGTCATGATCTTTACCCTCATCTGGGGTGTGCTGGTCTATGTACGTTTCCTCGGGTTCGCGGGACTTCCGGACGCCTTCAAGAACTTTATCGTAGCGCTGGAGTTCTCGCCCTGGATCGTCATGATTTGCATCCTGTTGGCCTACGCTGTGCTCGGCATGTTCATGGATGCCATCGGCATGTTGATCCTGACGCTTCCAGTGGTCTACCCGGCAGTGATCGCGCTCAATGGCGGTGAGGCCGTCTCTGCTGCGGACAGTGCCTTTGGCATGTCCGGAGAGGCGTGTGCGATCTGGTTCGGCATTCTGGTGGTGAAGATGGCAGAGCTCTGTCTTATCACGCCACCCATCGGACTGAACTGCTTCGTGGTTTCCGGTGTGCGCCCGGACATTCCGGTTCAGGAAGTCTTCCGCGGCTGTATCCCGTTCTTCATCGCGGATGTATTGACGATTGCTGGCCTGCTGGCCTTTCCGTCGATCATCACGCTCTTGCCATCGCTGATGTAAGACGACGAACATTCGACACGAAAAAGCCGCTGCGGGAAAC
>NZ_JBDWYP010000046.1:0-3997 GCF_039982295.1 Roseibium sp. | reverse complement strand
CACCGCGACCTTCGTCGCGCACGATCTGTCCTCGGATCACGTCTCGACGCTCGGCTTCTTCGCCACGGTTCAAGACCTTCCAAAACAACTCGGTATCATCGGGAAGATCGGTTGCATCCGCGATGAAGAATCGAAGGCTCTTTTTCGGCAGCAGAACGCCATGCCGCTCCAATAGGTCCCGAAGCATTCCCGGACGGAATCCATCCTGCGTCACTTCGCAGTTGATACGAAGATGGTATCGAATATCGACCGGAAATCTGTCTTCGACAAACTGCTCAGTGTTCTTGAAGACATGCGCGAATGCGGCAGCCTCTCCCGCTGCACTCTTTGCCGGTGCTGGGTAGGCGTTCCCGAACACATCCCGCCATTTTTGGCGCTCGTTCTTCTGTCCGCTCGCATCGATGGCTTTTAGACATAAATCGTATGCCTTCTTCGCCTTCCGCTCGAACCGCTTCTTGACGCGGACGCGTTGGCGACTGCCAAGCGCTGCATACTCGGATTGCTTGGGCTGATCAGCCAGGAATTCGAAGAAATCTCGGCACATGTAGTCGTAGTAGTGGTAGCTCTTGGTATCGTATTCGTCGGTCGACTCGAGGAAGTTGTAGGCGAGAGTGTCGATCAGAAGGCCGCCCATGGCGACGCCGTGCTTGTTCTTCCAGGCGCGCGCCATCTTGCACAAGCGGCGAAGGTTCCGGTTCTTGCGCTCATTGGCTTCTTTCATTTCATCGAGTTCAGCCTGCGGCTTGGTATTCTTCCACGACCCACCGTTTGCGGTGTCAGGGTACTTATAGCTCCCATCAGCTAGCTTGAAGGCCGGCATCACTTCGATGTGGAAATCGTTGTAAAGCACCCGGACAACCAAACGATCCACCTTGACGGTCGTCGAAGGGTATCGCCGCTTGATCGCAGCCTTGGCATCGTGAAGAAGCCGATACTGGCCCCCAACCTTGTAGCTATCCCACTTCCCGGCAGGCATGATGTAGATCATGTCCAAGTCGGAAATGCCCTTGATCGCCGTCCAACGGCCATAGGAGCCAACTTGAAGGCTGTTAGCCGTTTTTGACTCTGTGTCGCGAAACTCTTTGTTAAGGGAAGCAGTGACTTCGCCGTATCGCAAGGCAATCGTCGCGGCATTATCGATCTTGATGTTATCGAGAAAGGTCTTGAAGTCTTCAGAGATGCCCATTGATGTCTCGCGTTTTTGCCGGTTCAGCGCCTCTTAGGCCGGTGCGGCGGTTTACAAATTTGCCTTTCTTTCGGCTTCCCGTTATAAGTTAGGGACGAAAGGCCGCGCTTTCAAGCGTTGTAGTTTACAAAATATCAGTCATGTGGGTGGAATGTAAACCACCCACTGGGAGGACGTTATGATTGGCAAGCGACTCAAAGGAGCCCGAGCGGCATCTGGCCTCTCGCTCCGTGCACTTTCCGATGCCATGGAGAACAAGGTATCCGCTCAAGCCATAGGCAAGTACGAGCGCAATGAAGACATGCCCGGTTCGGGCGTGCTGCTAAGTCTTGCCCGAGCACTCGGCGTCTCTGTGGATTTCCTGCTCAGCGATGATGAGCTTGAGTTGGAGGGCGTTGAGTTTCGCAAGTCAGCCAGCTCGTCAGCCAAGGAGATCGCGACGATCGAAGCCAAGACGCTTAATATGGTTGAAAAGTACCTAGCTATCGAAAGCTTGCTGAATCTTTCGAGCCAGGAATGGGATGCCCCGCACGAAGCACCCTATTGGGTGGCCGATGTTCGTGATGCCGAGGACGCGGCTCGCAACATGCGTGCTTCTTGGCAGTTGGGTCATGACCCGATTCCAATGCTTGCCGAACTCCTCGAGGAGCACGGGATCAAAGTGCTGTCTTTGGATGTTGATCGGATTGACGGGCTTGCGGCGAAAGTGCGTCGAAAAGAGCACCACTCCGCCCGTGTTATCATGATCAAGAAGAAGACCTGGTCTGAGCGGAAGCGCTTCAGTTTAGCTCACGAATTGGGCCACATGGTTCTTAAAGTCGCCGAAGGGTGTGATTCAGAACGCGCCGCGAATCGATTTGCTGGTGCATTCCTCGTTCCGGCAGAAGTGCTACGGCAGGAGATTGGTGCCCGCAGAACGGACATAAGCATTGGTGAGCTCATTAGTCTGAAGGATCGGTTTGGCGTCAGCATTCAAGCGCTGACGTATCGATGCAAGGATTTGGACATCATCAATCAGGCAACATTTGCGCGTCTGTTCAAGGTCTATAAGCAACGAGGTTGGCGCGATGAGCCGTTCGAGGAGCCAAATTCCATTCCTTGGGAACGAGAAGAACCGGACCGCTTTCAACGTTTGTGTTTTCGTGCCCTCTCCGAGGGGTTGATTGGGTTGTCTCGCGCGGCAGAACTTCTCGAAATACGGGTTAAAGAACTGGAAGAGCGGTTGGACCACATGGCATAGTGCCTATGTGCAAATTCTTGTTTCTGATACCTCTGTCCTGATTGACATTGAAAGAGCCTCGCTGACCGCGAGGCTCTTTGACCTGCCCTATGATTTTGTTGTTCCGGATGTTCTCTATCAAGCAGAACTCCTCGACTGGATGGGGCCAGATCTGATTGACCTGGGGCTGAGAGTAGAAGAGCTCACGCCAGAAGAAACCGCACGTGCAACAGAGCTGAAGCGGGCAAAAGCTATGTTGTCGACGCCTGATGTCTTTGCGTTTTGTATGGCGGCGGGAAGGGATTGGGTTCTACTAACCGGAGACGGTGCGCTCAGGGCTGAGGCGGAGCGCCAAGAACTCGCGATGCATGGTGTTTTGTGGGTGTTCGATGAGATGGAACATCACGAGGTTTGTTCGACCGTCCTCCTCAAGTCGGGCCTCGAGGCGGTTCGTGATCACCCGAGATGCAGACTTCCCATTAGGGAAATCAATAGGCGCCTTGCGAGATACTAGATTGTTTATTCGGCTTGCTGGAGGGAAATTGTTGCGAAGCTCTTCTTCGCTTTAGCCTTGCGGCCTCCCCAGCTCGGCTTCGCGTGTCGCAGGGGAGAACGGCCCTTCGGTCCGTCGCGCATTCGGCCATGCGGCCTCACCGCGGCGTCGCGCCCGGCATCCCGGTTTGCCCGCCTCGCGAGCACGTCCCTCCCCGGCCGCTCCGCCGGATTGCGCTCTGGTCTGTTTTGCGGAGCAAAACGATCCCGCCGCTTCATCCGTCTCCCGCGTCCGGTCGTGCCGTTTGCCTGCTCGTGTCGGACAAACCTACCGTCAAAACACACACACATGAGCGCGGAAGCATATCCTCCGGATGGCCCCCAAATCAGCCTGCGTCAAGGATCGCAAAACTTTTCGGCGAGGGCGGAGCCCGTGGCGCGGGGCGGTCCCGTGCGTGAGGGCGCGCATGTGTCAGTTGCTGCATGCGGAAAACTTTTGCGCCCGGCAAGCCGGCGGCTGCGCCGTCCCTGACCCGGGCAGATTCGGAAACCAGGCATTCGGCCATGCCCCCACACTCACGTGGTGGCCTTGCAACTGAACACTGGAGACCAGACATGGCTTACGACACCGCAAACACCTACGAGACCATCGAGCTTTTCGGACTGACCGAGAAGGACGCGCAGCTGCCGATCCCGGAGGATCACATCCTGACCGACCACATCATCCGCGAAAGCTTCGAGGCATTGCTCGGGCAGCTGCGCGGGACCGGGCTTGAAGCGGAAATCGAACCGCTGGCCCATGGGCTCGCCACGATCCTGCAGCGGCGCAAGGTGGCGCTTGGCAAGGAGGTCGACCGCACCGCCGACAAGATCGGCGCGCTGGCAAAAACTCACGACGGATCGGAGATCGCCGAGACCGCGCTCGAAGAGGCGCAGGCGCGCTTTGTGCAGCTGCGCGAGATTGTCAGCGCCATCGAGGTGATGAGCGAGGCGGCGGCGGAATGCTACGAGATCGAGACGGGCCACGCCTTCATTCCGGCAGCCGGGTCGCGCGCAAGCGTCCGGACGCAAGAGACAGGTGCTGTCTTCGAGGCGCGGCA
>NZ_JBDWYP010000045.1:0-197485 GCF_039982295.1 Roseibium sp. | reverse complement strand
CTTTTTCGTTGTGCTGAGACGGCTGCGAAAGCCTGCGATCGGCGGTCTTCCGGCGTCTTCCCATGACAAGATCCGGACAACCTGAAAGTGCCCGAATGCCTAACTTTAGGCCAGCGTTTGATCAGCCAGTAACAACCAATGTGTCCAGGGCCCTGAGCACGCCTTCAACCTCGGCCACCTGTTCATCCAGCATCGCCTTCTGTTCGCGCAGAATTTGCTGCTGTCCCTGACAGATGGATTGCAGTTCGGCGAATTGCTCCAAGCGCGGGGCACTGCTTTCAACGAGCTTGATGACCCTTCGGATTTCCGCAAGCGTCAATCCAATTTTCTTGGCTTGAAGGATCACTCGCATCCGGCCGACGTCACGCGCACCATAAAAGCGGCGCGCCCCTTTTCGAACCGGGTTGAGCAATCCTTTTTCTTCATAGAAGCGAAGCGTACGAAGCGTCACCTCAAAAAGATCTGACATTTCAGAAATAGCCAGAACCTGGCTTTCTGAATTTTCGTCCTGAACAGGTCCTGCTATGTCAGGCACGACGACCATGTTCGTTGCTACACTATTCATTATTTCTTGCCCGATTTTTAGTTTTGTTCGGTGTTCGTCGGCATGTCACAAACACCCTGACACGACGACCCACCTTCGCCGCACAGGTACCCACTAAGCTTGCAACACAAAACCAGCTCCACCCTTTCGACCTTGAGCGGTCTAAAAAAGTGAATCTGGCCGAAACCCGTCTTCACACATCTTTTAGTATGCCATCAAGAACGCACGTTGTGGTTCTCAATCCGCGCCATTTTTTGTGCTTTTCGTTCGAAAAGTCAAAAAACTCCACGTGAGATCATAATATTCTCTTCCCCAGATCAAATCATAGAGTTAGATAATAGCTTCTCACAACCTTTTTTAATACAAAGCAACTTACCGGAACAACACTTTGTATTAATTATCGATAATCTAAACATCGATTCTACCGAATTTCCGGTCGTGAATATTCGAGATGAAACCGATGAATTCGAGATATTTAATTCTTGAATTTTCTATTCCGAATTTAATCATTACTCGTAGTTATACGGTTTAAAAATGTATACTGACATTAATCACAAGTAATGAGAACAGAACTAGGATTTCTTCATCGTTGAACGCAGGAACTCCGGCACCACGGCTTCTTGCTGTCGCCATTGTTTGGGCGGCAGGCCGAACCATCGTTTCGCCGCCCGCGTGAAATTACCTGTCGCGGAAAAACCAACACGATAGGCGATCTCCGATATCGGCGCGCCGGTGTTGCGCAGCAGCTCGCTCGCGAGGTCCCGACGCATCCGATCGTGAATTTCCTGAAAGGTGGTTCCGTTCTCTGCAAGCCGGCGCTGAAGCACCCTGCCGCTCATGCCGAGGTCACGTGCGACCAGCTCGAGACTGAGATCGGCAGACGCAATTCTATGAACGACCACATCCTGAACCAGAGCGGCCAGATCGCCCTGCTTGCGCGTGTCTGCAAGCCTGCGCTCACAGAGTTCGATCAGCGCCTCAAACATCTCCCCATCATATCCGGGGTTGGACTGTGTGAGCTGCTCACGCGAAAAGACGAGCTTGTTGATGTCCGAACCGAATTTCACCGGCCCACCCAACATCTGGCGATAAAGCGATGAATTCTTCGGCTGCTCCCTCCGGAGGCTGGCTTCCAGAGGCGATGACGATGCACCGGCAAAGCCAGTCAGGAACCTTTGCGCGACAATGCTCGCGAACCGGTCGGTGAGCTGCTCGGGTTTGACCACAAGCGGGGAATAGTCCCAGCAATAGGAAACAGTGTCTTTTTCAATCACCACGTCGCAAACGCTCAAGTTGATTGCGATACGGGCAAACCTCGACATGATCTTCAAAGCTTCAAGTGGCGACGGCGCAAATCGCGCGGCCAACACCATCTGTTTCATGCCACCGGCCGGATCCACACTGGTCCAGTTCAGCGAGAAATACGGATCATTGAGCAGACTGGAAACGCGTTCCAGGAACTGTGAGTATTCGACGAGGGAAATATAGCGCGTTGACCATTCTTCTGGCGGACCGAGCGTCAGTCCATACTCAAGCGCGAGCGCCTGGAGATCATAGCCCAGCGACGCCAGGTATTTCTCCAATCCCCCAACGACGCTCCCATGTATCCGAATGTTCTCTAGATTTCCGCTCAATTCCATATCCTGTGCGGGCGCTGCACTGCATTTCTTGGTTCAGCCTGATGACCTAATTTTCAGGTCAAAACCGCTCTCTAAAGGTGTCGGCTCAGAACTCCTCGCGAGCGGCATTGCCGGGCAAGCGGGCCGCGTTATACCCCAATTGTGGCGACGACGTGAGGCGCAACACACAAAACCTGCCAGTCATTTGAACCTATGGTTATCACTCAAACACTTGAGTAATAAGCTTTATTGTAAATTTTAACTATTTATATATTCAACAGGCATCAGCAATTGTGGCACTAGGTGCACGTAAAGATTGACAATCAAGGCGGTTCAAGATTGTTCTTGCGCGGCCTCGACCGAAGGGACGGCGACAAAGGCCTGCATGAAAAGCTGGCGCCAAAACTGGCAAATCCGGGCGAACTGAAGTTAGATGCCTAAATAGTGAAAATGAACGCGCTCTGAAAATGACAGACCGAAATTCCAAAACAAAAGGCCCCGTAATGAGCCCCGACCAATTCAGGGACTGGCGTCGGTCTCTTGGACTGAAACAAAAAGACGCCGCCGAGCAACTCGGGCTGAAGAAGCGTATGATCCAGTACTATGAAAAGGGCAATCGGGACGGGCGCGCGGTCGAAATTCCAAAATCGATTCGCCTGGCCTGCTATGCGCTTTCATCCGGCATTGACGACTTCAACGGAGAAGAAGTCCTTCCCCAGATGCATGGAAAAGAAACCTCCTGAGGGAAGTTTCGATGATTATTTTCACCTGGATGCCCGAACGCGGGCTAAAACAGGCAAATAAGCTGATGCGCGGGGTTTCCTCATGATCAGCTTTTGCCTATAAGACGCGCTCAGCCGACATTGACATTCATCAAGGAACGAGCCCACCCGACAGGTAGCCCCTGAGCGGAAGCGGCCGCTGCGAGCCCCGATGCCAAAACGTACTGACATCTCCTCCATTCTCATCATTGGCGCCGGACCGATTGTGATCGGTCAGGCCTGTGAGTTCGACTACTCGGGGACACAGGCGTGCAAGGCGCTTCGAGAAGAAGGCTTCCGCATTGTTCTGGTGAACTCGAATCCGGCGACGATCATGACCGATCCAGACCTGGCCGATGCAACCTACATCGAACCGATCACGCCGGAAATCGTCGCCAAGATCATCGAGAAGGAACGTCCTGACGCACTCCTGCCGACCATGGGCGGCCAGACGGCGCTGAACTGCGCGCTCGATCTGGAAGAGATGGGCGTTTTGGAGAAATACGGCGTTGAGATGATCGGCGCGCGCGCTGAGGTGATCGAGAAGGCCGAAGATCGCGAAAAGTTCCGCGCAGCGATGGACGCCATCGGTTTGGAAAACCCGCGCGCCGCAATTGCCTCCTCTCCAGCCATTCGCAATGAACAGGGCAAGATCACGGGATACGATCGGGCAACGGGCTTCATGGAGGCCATGAAGGCGCTCGACGACATCGGTCTGCCCGCAATCATTCGTCCGGCCTTCACGATGGGCGGCACCGGCGGCGGCGTAGCCTACAACCGAGAAGAATTTGAAACCATCGCGCGTTCAGGCCTCGATGCCTCGCCCAATGGTCAGATCCTGATCGATGAAAGCCTGCTCGGCTGGAAGGAATACGAGATGGAAGTCGTCCGCGACAAGGCGGACAACTGCATCATCATCTGCTCGATCGAGAACGTGGACCCAATGGGCGTCCACACCGGAGATTCCATCACTGTCGCACCGGCGCTGACGCTGACCGACAAGGAATACCAGATCATGCGCGACGCCTCGATCGCTGTGCTGCGCGAGATCGGTGTGGAAACCGGCGGTTCAAACGTGCAATTCGCCGTCAATCCGGACGATGGCCGGCTTGTCGTGATCGAAATGAACCCGCGTGTATCGCGCTCCTCGGCGCTGGCATCCAAGGCAACCGGCTTCCCGATTGCCAAGATCGCTGCAAAACTGGCTGTCGGGTACACGCTGGATGAACTGGAGAACGATATCACCGGCGGCGCGACGCCGGCCTCGTTCGAACCTTCCATCGACTACGTCGTCACCAAAATCCCGCGTTTTGCCTTCGAAAAATTCCCCGGCTCCGAGCCGACCCTGACGACTGCGATGAAATCCGTCGGTGAAGTCATGGCCATCGGCCGGAACTTCCAGGAAAGCTTGCAGAAGGCCCTCCGCGGTCTGGAAACGGGTCTCAATGGTCTCGATGAGACCGAAATTCCGGGTCTCGGCCAGGGCGACGACACGAACGCCATACGTGCGGCGATCTCGACGCCAACACCAGAACGCCTGCTCCATGTCGCTCAGGCCATGCGCCTTGGCATGAGCCTTGCTGATATCTACAGCGCCTGTGCGATCAATCCCTGGTTCCTCGAGCAGATGCATCAGATCGTCGAGATGGAAGCCAAGGTCCGCGAACACGGCCTGCCCCAGACCACCGAAATGCTGCGCAAGCTGAAGTCCATGGGCTTCTCGGACACGCGCCTGGCAACACTGTCAGACAGCGATCAGAAGGACATCGCAAAGCTTCGTGCGAGCCTGAATGTCCATCCGGTCTACAAGCGCATCGACACCTGCGCGGCCGAATTCGCGTCGCCAACGGCCTACATGTACTCCACCTATGAAGCGCCGTTCATGGGATCGCCGGCCTGTGAGGCCAATCCGAGCGATGCCAAGAAAGTCATCATCCTCGGTGGTGGCCCCAACCGGATCGGTCAGGGCATTGAGTTCGATTACTGCTGCTGTCACGCCGCCTTTGCGTTGAACGACGCCGGCTATGAAACGATCATGGTCAACTGCAATCCCGAGACCGTTTCGACCGACTATGACACCTCCGACCGTCTCTATTTTGAACCGCTCACCGCGGAAGACGTTCTGGAGATCATCCGCAAGGAGCAGGAAAACGGCACGCTGCACGGCGTCATCGTCCAGTTCGGCGGGCAGACACCGCTGAAGCTCGCACAAACCCTGGTGCAAGCCGGTGTCCCGATCCTCGGCACCTCTCCGGACATGATCGATCTCGCAGAGGATCGCGACCGCTTCCAGAAGCTGCTGATCAAGCTTGATCTCAAGCAGCCGGAGAATGGCATCGCCTATTCTGTCGAGCAGGGCCGCCTGATCGCAGGCCAGCTTGGCCTGCCCCTGGTTGTTCGTCCGTCCTACGTTCTGGGTGGCCGCGCCATGCAGATTATTCGCGACGAGGAAGCGCTCAACTCCTATCTGCTCGGCACTCTGCCAGAGCTGGTCCCGGCTGAAGTCCGCGCCAAGTACCCGAACGACAAGACGGGCCAGATCAACACCGTTTTGGGCACAAACCCGCTTCTCTTTGACCGCTATCTGGAAGGCGCTATCGAGGTGGACGTCGACGCCCTTTGCGATGGAAAGGACGTCTTTGTCTGCGGCATCATGGAACACATCGAGGAAGCCGGCATCCACTCAGGCGACAGTGCCTGCTCGCTGCCACCTTTCTCCCTGTCCGACGAGCTGATCGAGGAACTCAAGCGTCAGACCAAAGCCATGGCGCTCGCGCTTGAGGTCGGCGGCCTGATGAATGTTCAGTACGCTATCAAGGATGGCGAGATCTACGTGCTTGAGGTCAACCCGCGGGCATCACGGACCGTACCCTTTGTTGCCAAGACAATCGGTGATCCGGTCGCCAAGATCGCAAGCCGCATCATGGCGGGTGAAAGCCTCGCCTCCTTCGGCCTGAGCGAGAAAAAACTCCAGCATGTAGCGGTGAAGGAAGCCGTCTTCCCGTTTGCGCGCTTCCCGGGAGTCGACACGATCCTCGGCCCTGAAATGCGCTCGACCGGTGAGGTCATGGGCCTGAATGGCGCTTTTTCCACTGCTTTCGCCAAATCGCAAATTGGCTGCGGCACCGGTGTTCCGGAAGAAGGAACCGTTTTCGTTTCCATGCGTGATCAGGACAAAAGCGCGGTTCTGGAAGCCGTCCGCTCCCTGGAAGAGTCTGGTTTCAAGATCATCGCCACGTCAGGAACGCAAAAGTTCCTTGAAGAACAAGGCATTGCCTGTTCCAAGATCAACAAGGTTCTCGAAGGTCGCCCCCACATCGTCGACGCGATCAAGAACGGCGACGTTCAGCTGGTTTTCAATACGACGGAAGGGGCCCAGGCCTTGGCTGACAGCCGTTCCATGCGCCGCGCAGCCCTGTTGAACAAGGTTCCTTACTACACAACTCTTGCTGGTTCTGTGGCCGCGGCAAAGGGCATCGTTGCCTACAAGTCCGGCAGTCTTGAAGTGAGGCCTTTGCAATCCTACTTCGCCTGAGGTTAGTATCATTCTGTTCCGACCGGGAAAGGGCTCCTTTCCCGGTCGGGTTGTTTTTATGACAGACGGTCCTCACGAGGGGGGACCCAATAAGCTGAAGGTCTGAGACCAATGGAAAAAGTTCCGATGACCTCCGCCGGCTACGCGATGCTTCAGGTTGAACTGAAAGAGCGCACGTCGGTCGAGCGCCCGCGTATCGTTGATGCGATCGCTGAGGCACGCGCCCATGGCGACCTTTCGGAAAACGCCGAATACCATGCCGCCAAGGAAGCGCAGAGCCACAACGAGGGCCGAATCGCCGAGTTGGAAGACAAGCTCTCGCGTGCTGAGGTCATCGATGTGACCAAGCTGTCGGGTGATGTCGTCAAATTTGGTGCGACCGTGTCACTGATCGACGAAGACACCGAGGAAGAAAAGCAATACATGATCGTCGGTGACGTTGAGTCCGATGTGAAGCAGAGCAAGATCTCGATCTCCTCTCCGATTGCCCGCGCGCTCATCGGCAAGACGGTTGGCGACAGCGTTGAAGTTGCAGCTCCTGGCGGAGCCCGCTCTTACGAGATTGTCAACGTCAAGTTTATCTGACGCTGACCACCCTCCCCTTCTCCGGTTTGACCTCGCGAAACTTCGGGCTAGACTGTCCGATGTAGCGCATCTCTGCCGGGGAACGGGATGGACATCTTCACAACAATAAGTTTCTTCCTGATCGTGCTTGCAGTTCCTCTGTGGGCCTATCGTATTTTTGCTGCTTACAGGCTGCCAGCGCGTGAGCGCTCAATCCTTCGCAGGCTTATCGCCCGACAGGAAAATGCCATTGCGTTTGGCACACGGATCTTCGGATTTCTCGTGGTTCTTGCAGGCTGCGTTTTCGCGCTGCTCTACGTTCTCGCCTATTTAAAACATGGCAAGATCCGCTACCTGACCTTTCGCGACGCCTTCCACCAGCGCTTCTACTCGGGCTTCGACAGCATCGACCCCTATATCGACATGATGCTCTATAATCAGATCATGCCGATCATGATGCTTCTGACCGTGCTTTTGCTGTCGGTCAGCTTCACACTGGTTATGACGGCCTTGCGGGATATTCGGCTGATCCGCCGCTTGCGGCAAAAGCTCGCCCGCTTGCGTCAGCGCCTTTCACTCGTGTGATCATCATCACCACAACGTCAGGCGTTAGTCCTCTTCGATCGGAACAATCGGCTCATCTTTTGTACGACGGATTGTCAATGCAGTGCGTACGCTGTCCACGTTCTGCGCGGCTGTGAGTTCGCGGATGACGAAGTTCTGAAACGTCTGCAGATCGGGCGACACGCATTTCAACAGGAAATCGACTTCGCCGGACAGCATGTAGCTTTCCCGAACGATGGTCCAGCTCTTCACCGTCTCTTCAAAAGCCATCAAGTCAGCTTCTGTCTGACTGTGCAGCCCGACCATGGCAAAGGCCGTGACATCATAGCCAAGCTGCTTTTCGTCAAGGAGCGTGCGATAGCCGCGGATCAGGCCCGCCTCTTCGAGCGCACGAACCCGGCGCAAACAGGGCGGCGCGGAGATTCCGACCCGGCGGGCAAGCTCGACATTGGTCATGCGCCCGTCTTCTTGCAGTTCTTTCAAGATATGCCAATCAATGGCGTCAAGACGCGCTTTCAATGCAGTCTCCTATTTTCGCCGCAAACCGACGACATTTTGTTTCACGTCGAATTATGATTTTTTGCGCGTCCGTGCAAGACTATAACAAATTCGCGCATGAATCAGAAAGATTTCGATAGGGAAGCTCGGCTGGCGGGCAATAAGGTGTTGATGGCCCGTCTAGAAAGCTGCTGGATCCTGACAGATGGCAAGGCCGGTGATGAAGTTCAGTGCATAGGCGTCGCTGAAGCGCTCGAAGTCCCCTTTGAACTGCGCCAGGTGCGGCCCAAGCCCCCCTTTTCCTGGCTCATGCCCCATGGCCCAATTGATCCTCGCGAACGCCCTTCGGCTCAAGACAGTCCGATCGCGCCCCCCTTTCCCGATCTGGCGATTGCTTCCGGGCGCCGCGCGATCGCCTATCTGCGCCACATCAAGAATGCGAGTGGGGGCAAAACCTTCACCGTTTGCCTCAAGGATCCGCGCACGGGCTCAAAGGCAGCCGATCTCATCTGGGTTCCCGACCACGATGCCCTGCGCGGCCCAAATGTCCTGACGTCTGCCACCGCTCCACACAGATATTCGCCAACGCTGTTGCAGCAGCTTCGTGAAACGCCTTACCCTGAGCTCGACACGCTTGGCCCGCCACGCATTGCAGTTCTGGTCGGAGGCGACAGCCGCCACCACACATTTTCCCAAGATGACTGCGGACGGTTGGCGGCGGGCCTTGAAGCTCTCGCAACGGACCATTCCGCGAGCCTGATGATCACCACCTCGCGGCGCACACCCACGGCACTGGCCGAACGCCTGGCGAGGCTTGCAGAGGCCGGGGATCATTTTTTCTGGCACGGCACTGGTGAAAACCCCTTGGGCGCAATTCTGGCAAAAGCCGATGGAATCGTCGCAACAGCTGATTCCACGAACATGATCGGAGAAGCTGCAAGTACGGGAAAGCCCATCCATGTTTTCCACCCGACCGGTGGTCACAAGAAAATTGAACGCTTTTTGGCGTCTTTGAACACACTAGGCATCATTCACCCCTTCCCCGGGCCGCTGAAAACAACTACCTACGAGCCGCAGAACCCGACGCCCATGATCGCAGACGCAATCCGAACGGCGATGACTGCAGATCGAGCGGGCGCATTGGCGACGTGACGACAGGATTGAAGGCGCAAAGCACATGACAACCGAGCACACAAAGCTTCTCATCATCGGCTCCGGCCCCGCCGGATACACAGCAGCAGTCTATGCGGCACGCGCCATGATGGAGCCCACCCTTGTCGCCGGGATTCAGCCAGGCGGTCAGTTGACCATTACCACCGAGGTCGAAAACTACCCCGGTTTTGCAGATCCGATCCAGGGCCCTTGGCTCATGGAGCAGATGCAGAAGCAGGCGGAAAATGTCGGTACCAAGATCGTCTATGACACGATCACCAAGGCCGATCTTTCTGTCCGTCTTTTCCGCATGGAAGCCGACAGCGGCACGGTTTACACTGCAGATTCCGTCATCATATGCACCGGCGCCCAGGCGCGTTGGCTCGGCCTTCCCTCTGAAGAAGAATTCATGGGCGCAGGTGTTTCTGCCTGTGCAACCTGCGACGGTTTTTTCTATCGCAACAAGGAAGTCGTCGTTGTCGGTGGCGGCAATACGGCCGTCGAAGAAGCCCTGTACCTCGCCAACCTGGCCTCAAAGGTCACCCTGGTTCATAGGCGCGACAGCCTGCGCGCAGAACGGATCCTCCAGGACCGCCTGTTCAAGCACCCGAAGATCGACGTGATCTGGGACCATGCCGTCGACGAGATCCTAGGCGGCGGCATGCCGAAAGCCGTGACAGGGGTTCGCCTGAAGAATGCAAAATCTGGCGAAACCCAGGAAATCTCCGCCGACGGCGTCTTCATCGCAATTGGCCACGCGCCTTCGGTTGAGCTCTTCCGCGGCCAGCTGGAGCTGAAAGCCGGCGATTATCTGGTAACCGAACCGGATTCCACCAAAACATCCATCCCTGGCGTCTTCGCCGCGGGCGACGTCACGGACGATATCTACCGTCAGGCAGTGACCGCCGCTGGAATGGGGTGCATGGCCGCGCTTGAAGCAGAACGCTTTCTGGCCGAACATGACGTAACAGAATCCCAGGCGGCTGAATAACCGCCAGGGAAATCGCCGGACGGGCGGCACGGAGGCGTGAAATATGGACTGGGACAAACTGCGCATTTTTCACGCTGCCGCTCAGGCGGGGAGCTTCACGCACGCGGGCGACACGCTGAACATGAGCCAATCCGCGGTGAGCCGACAGGTGAGCTCCCTTGAGCATGATCTCGGTGTTCCGCTGTTTCACCGCCATGCACGCGGCCTGCTGCTGACCGAGCAGGGAGAGCTGCTCTACCGCACCGCCCGTGATGTCCTGCTCAAGCTGGAGGCCGTCAGGGGGCGTTTGACCGACAGCAAGGAGAAACCATCCGGCACGCTCAAG
The DNA here is from genome assembly GCF_039982295.1 of Roseibium sp. Taxonomy (GTDB): domain Bacteria; phylum Pseudomonadota; class Alphaproteobacteria; order Rhizobiales; family Stappiaceae; genus Roseibium. The sequence goes on along the minus strand of NZ_JBDWYP010000045.1, from coordinate 186,932 downwards.
GTCACAACCACGGTCGGCCTTGGCTCGACATGGCTGACATCGCGCATCAACGACTTCATCGACCTCTATCCCGACGTCGAACTTCAACTCATCTTCGATGACGATGAGCTGGACCTGGGCATGCGCGAGGCCGACGTGGCAATCCGCTTGCGGCAACCGACACAGCCCGATCTGATCCAGCGCAAGCTGTTCACGGTTCACTTCCACGTGTTTGCCTCCCCCACCTACCTGAAACGGTTTGGCACACCCACGGCGATCGAGGAGATCGACAAACACCGGGTGATCACGTTCGGAGAGCAGGCACCAGCCTACTTGCGCGACATGAACTGGCTACAGACCGCGGGGCGCCCCGCGCTCGATCCGCGCAAGTCTGCGCTGAAGGTCAACAATCTGGTTGCGATCAAGCGGGCAGTGCAGGCCGGTGTCGGCATAGCCATTCTTCCCGACTACATCATCGAGAAAGACACCAACCTGGTGCAGGTTCTCAGTGAGCTCGAGGACAAGGTGCCTTCCTTCGATACCTTCTTTGTCTATCCGTCCGAGCTCAAGAACACGGCCCGCATCACGGCCTTCCGCGACTTTCTCGTTACAAACGCGGAAAACTGGGCGTTTTAGTCCACCGTGGCGTTCTGCGGTGCATCAAGCTATTTTTGGTGCACGCATAATAAGCATGCAATATTTTCGCGCAGGACGCACATCATCTGCAAAAACAACCCCCACGCCTCATTCTTTAGGCGACCTCCGCACACACCCTTAAGCAAAAAAAGGCCGGAAATCCGACGCTTTTGAAGCATTCAAACAAGAGCTATTAACTTTTTGCATAGCAGCCCTGCAGGACTGCCTCTTGTTTCAGCAGCTTGTGCACTGCATATAAGCATCACTGTTGGTCTTCTGACGTCGCACCTTCCTCCCAGCGACGTCGTTTTCCAGCTGTTCCCCTCTGGAAGGTGATTCTCCTGCTTCGGCAGTGAATCAAACAAACTGCCGGATCCTCTGGATCCGGCGTTTTTTTGCCCTTTTCACAGCGCGCGAAATGCCCTCGCCAGCGGAACATTAAACTTCGTTCACATTTGCGAAATTCTTCTCCGGACGTCTGGCGAAACACAGGGCGCCTCACCACATCAGGTGTGCGGATGAACAATCCGCGCCCCTCCCCGACAGAGACGCGCTTCCCCCGGCGCCTCTCGAAAAAAGGGCCGGTCGTCAGAAGACGCCGGCCCTTCTTTTTTGAAATGCTGCAGGATCACATGTAGAGCGCTTCGCCCTTCATGTCCTTGTAGAGCTCCGCAACCTGTTCGCCGTAGCCATTGAACATCAGAGTATTCCGACGTTCGCTGGTGCCAAGCACCCGCTCGCTTGACTGGCTCCAGCGCGGATGCGGCACGCCCGGGTTCACATTTGCCCAGAACCCGTATTCCTTGGACTGAATGGCTTCCCAGAGGCCAACAGGACGTTCCTTGACAAAAGAGATACGGACAATCGACTTGATCGACTTGAAGCCGTACTTCCAGGGCACCGCAAGACGCAGCGGGGCACCGAATTGCTTCGCCAACGGCTTGCCGTAAACGCCTGTCGCCATGAAGGCCAGATCATTTGTCGCTTCGGCCAGGCTCAGACCCTCCACATAGGGCCAGGGATACCAGCCCTGTTTCTGCCCCGGCGCGACCTCGGGATTGTGGAACGTTTCGAACCTCAGATACTTCGCGTCGGAGGTTGGCCCGGCCAACTTGACCAGTTCGGCCAGGGCAAATCCGGACCAGGGAACCGCCATCGACCAGGCTTCCACACAGCGGAATCGATAGAGGCGCTCCTCGAGCGGCATTTTTGCCAGAAGCGTGTCGATGTCGATGGTCTGCGGGTTGTCCACGAAGCCATCGATCTGCACCGTCCAGGGGCGGATCGGCAGGGCCTGCGCTGCGCGCGAAATTTCCTTGTGAGTGCCAAACTCATAGAAATTGTTGTAGGTCGACGCGACGCTTTCCTGGGTTAGGTCGCGGTCCAGAACAAAGGTTTCATTGCGCTGCACCGGATAGAGACCGGCACTGGGGTCCTCTTCGGCCAGGGCCCGGCCCGGATTTGCAGCAAGAGCACCAAGTCCGAGAGATCCCCCTGCGACGCCCGCAAGAAACTTGCGGCGGTTCCAGAACACCGCTTCCGGCGTTGCCTCTCGCTCTGCGATGGCCCAGGGTTTCTTGTGAATGACATTCATGGCTTTGCTCCTCGTTACCTGCCAGAAAACCCGAACTGACGTTCAAGTGCAAATAACGCGGCAGTGACTTCGCGGCTCCCCTCCCGCCGCCGCCTCTCGATCGGACCAAGACGCGGACAACGGAAGGGGCTCCCGGGAGGAAGCTCGTTCAGGCAGCTTACGCCGCCTTCTTGCCAGCGCGCCTCAGCGCGAGGTCCGCAGCCTTGCCGCTCAGCTCGGCCATATGGTCGAAAACACTTCGATAACTGGCAACCCCCGCCGTTGCCGATCTCAGCTCGACAATCAGGTCGCCAATCTCCACCTCAGGGATCAGGGCGTCGACCTCATCCCATCCAGCCCAGCCGGGCCGGGCATCGTACCCGAGGATCTGACCCCGCCTAGAAGCAACGATCGCATTGATGCGCGCCGTCGTATCGCTCGGGCAGAAAAGCGTCACCTTTCGGACAGGTTCAAGCAGCACCGGCTTGCAACTTTCCAGCCCCTCACGCATGGCCATGATGGCCGCCATGCGGAAGGCCTGATCAGAACTGTCGACCGAATGGTAGGAGCCGTCGGTCAGACATACCGCCAGATCCACCACAGGGAAGCCGAGCGGACCGCATTGCAGCGCTTCAAGCACGCCGTCGCGCACGGACGGGATATACTGTTTGGGGACGACACCGCCTGTGATCTGATCGCTGAAGGCAACACCCTCGCCTCTTGGCAACGGCCGGATGGTGAGCGCGACATCGCCAAATTGCCCGTGACCGCCAGACTGCTTCTTGTGGCGGCCACGCACTGAGGTTTCCTGCCGGATCGTCTCCGCATAGGGAACCTGAGGCGCGTCGACATTGATGGTCAGACCATATTTTCCGGCGAGCCGTTCCTGGGCGACTCGCAGATGCATTTCCCCCTGCCCGCCCAGACGGGTCTCGCCACTGTTCTGACTTTGCTCCAAGAGCAGCGAAGGATCTTCTTCCACCAGCTTGGCAAGCGCCGATGACAGACGGACCTCGTCCTGGCTCCGGGTTGCTGTCACCGCGATTGACAGCACAGGCTCGAAAGGTTGGTCAGCTGCATTCGCTTGAGACAGTTCAGGCAGGAGGCTTTTGTCATCCGCCAACGCCTCGGAGGTCTGAACCTGATCCAGGCGGCCAAGACCGACAAGGTCTCCAGCTGCCGCAGGCGCCTTTTTGATCGCCTGCTGACCAAAGAGACAGTAGACACCCGAAACACGCGCTTCACCGAGGCCATGGTGCAACACATCTCCGTCCGAAACCGAACCCGACAGCACACGCGCGACCGACAGCTTTCCGCCATGTAGCGTGTGGAGTGTCTTCATGACTTTGAGCTGTGCCCCGTCACCGGGCGACTCGAGCCGCGAGCGAACGCGGTCAACATGAGGGGCCTCGTGCCTGAGCGCCTTCAACAACCGGCCGATGCCATTGCCATGCTCGGCAGAGCCGAAGAACACGGGGCAAATTTGCCCCTCGCGCACGTCGCGCACCAGATCGCCAAACACCAGCTCAGGATCAGGCGCAATGTCCTCCAGCAGCGCCTCCATGAGCACGTCATCGTGGTCGGCAAGGGTCTCAAGCATGGTGAACCTGGCTGCCAGCTCACGTGCACGGTCCGTATCCGTCATGTTGACCTGCGTGCTTGCTTCGCGCTCGTGATAGACATGCGCCCTCTCAAGGGCCAGATCAATGAACCCGGTCGCCTTTCCATCTTCCCAGATTGGCAATTGCCGCAGGACCAACGGCACGGAAGAGGCAGGCTGCAGGCTTTCCAGAACCTCACGCACACCCCGGCTGCCCTTGTCGATCTTGTTCAAAAACAAAACCCGCGGGATGGCGCGGGTTTCAAGGCGTTTCAGGATCAGCTGCAAGGCAGGCAGCTTGCGAGGATCGTCCTCGGCCACGACCACCGCCAGATCGACCCCAGGCAGAACATGCTCCATTTCCGCCAGAAACTCGACCGAGCCGGGACAATCGGCGAAGCTGAAGCGATCTCCCATGAAGTCCGTTTCGGCGAAATTCGTCTCGACGCTCATGCCATGGCTACGGGCTTCGGGACCCGCATCGCCAACCATATTGCCTTCCCCGGCACTGCCCTGCCGTGCGATGGCGCCGGTACGCTTCAAGATGGCTTCCAGAAGGGTTGTCTTGCCGCTCCCGAATGGCCCCACAAGCGCTATGCATCGTGCTCCAGAAGCGCCGGCGCCAGCCGCTCTGTCCGTGTGATCGTTGCCTCCCGATGAAACTTGAGCCATGCGTCGCCTCCCGTTGGATATCCCAGCGCGATCACGAGGCCGACCCGGAAGGCACGGCCTGTCCGCGCCACACCCGCCGATAAGAAGTCCTTTTGAACCGGAGAGCGGACGAGTATCGTCGCGCCGTTTACGCCTCTGACGCAAGGGAAACTTATGCGGCGGCGCACCAATAAAATGCCCTGTCGAGGTTTCCCACTTGAGCCGGTGGATAAACAATGCTCGAGTTCGAAAGTCCAAACTCAAGGCGAAATGCCGAGGTCAGATATCTTGAAGTATCTTGCTACAACTGCCGCATTGATTGTCTTCGTCGCCGTCGCCGGACATCAGACAGCGCCCCTGGCCCAGTCGACACCCTTGCGCGGACTGGATTCCGATCCGAGGGCGAACCTCCCCTCTGCTGGCCAGCTGCTGGATCGCCAACAGAACAACCAGCGCGGCAGCCTGTCCAATCGCACATTGAACAATGAAAGCGAGCGCAGACAGAACTTGCAGCGCATTCAGGATCAAAGCACTGCCTGTCAAGGCGCTCGCTCCAGCGACTGCACTCCAAAACGAAACGCCGAGTGACGGGCACGAGGCAAAAAAAAGGTCGGCGCAAGGCCGACCCAAGTTTTCGGGGGAGGAAGTTTTTGTCAGTTGATCGGTTTCAGCGTGAGCTTGCTGACACCCAGCGTCACATTGGTGCCGGTCTGGCTCTCGACGCTGAAAGGATTGAGGGCGATCGACTTGTCCAGACCGCCGACAAGAGCATTGGCCTTGAGACCAGCCCCGAGGCTGGCACCGGCTGTGACGCCGCCATAGGTTCCGGCCAAAGCGCCCGGCTCCATGTCAGCGCTGGGAGCAAGGACGCCCCAGATCAGTGTGGCCTGGTCGGTCGTGCCGATGTCGAGGCCATAGTCCTTGACCGTACCGCTGTAGTATTCAACAGCGCCATTTCCAACCGGCTTGTAGTTACAGCCGAGCGTGGCGCTGGAACCAACGATGAAATTGCTCTCACCTTCGACGGTGCAGGTGAGCTTGCCAACCTGTACCCCAGGCGCCTTGTCCTGAGCCATGACAGGGGAAGCCAGCAGGGAGCCGGACACGAGAAGCAAAGCAAGCGTTGCACGACGGGACATAAGAGTCTCCTGAATCATAAAGGTTGATACTGGGCACTTTGAAGGGACCGGAAATCAACCACACCCGGAACCTTCACAGGGATGACACTCGGCGCTGTCTGTCGGCGTCATCCACGAACAGGGAGCAAATCGCTCCACGCCGGAAAGGTTCCATCCAATCATGTCGAAATGGGGGATGCAGACGTGACCACTGCTGCGGCTTGCGGACGCAGATAGGGTCTGAACACTTCCATAATCGCTGCGTTCAGGCACAAAAAAGGGCGGCTCACGCCGCCCTTGGATCGAAACCGATGGTTCCGTGTGTTTACTTCAGATTCCCGCAGAAACGCTGGATGCGCGTGCAGGCTTCTTCAAGCGCCTCGGTCGAGGTTGCGTAGGAGATACGGAAGTTCGGGCCGAGGCCAAACGCCGATCCCTGCACCACCGCAACGCCTTCGGTTTCAAGAAGTTCGGTGACGAAGTCTTCGTCAGTTCCAATCACCTTGCCCGAAGGCGCTGTCTTCCCAATCGTTCCTGCGCAAGACGGAAACACGTAAAATGCACCTTCCGGGTTCGGGCAGGAAAGGCCGTTGGCCTGATTGAGCATGGAGACCACCAGATCCCTGCGTCCCTTGAAGACCTCATTGTTCTTCGGAATGAAATCCTGGGCGCCGTTGAGCGCTTCCACGGCGGCCCACTGTGCAATCGAACTCGGGTTGGAGGTCGACTGCGACTGGACCTTGGCCATCGCCTTGATCAACTCTGCCGGGCCACCAGCATAGCCGATACGCCAACCGGTCATCGCATAGGCCTTCGAAACACCATTGACGGTCAGCGTGCGTTCATGAAGCGAAGGCTCAACCTGTGCCGGCGTGGTGAACTCGAAATCGTCGTAGACCAGATGCTCATACATATCGTCGGACATGACCCAGACATGCGGGTGCTTGACCAGAACATCGGTCAGCGCCTTGAGCTCAGCGCGCGTGTAAGCTGCACCCGACGGGTTCGACGGAGAGTTGAACATGAACCATTTGGTGCGCGGCGTAATCGCTGCTTCCAGGGCTTCCGCAGTGATCTTGAAGGTAGACTTGTCCGCCTCGACGATCACCGGTTCGCCACCAGCAAGCAGAACCATGTCCGGATAGCTCACCCAGTAAGGCGTCGGGATGATCACTTCGTCGCCCGGATTGATGGTCGCGACCAGCGCGTTGTAGAGCACCTGTTTGCCACCGGTGCCAACCGAGATCTCGTTGCGCTCGTAGGACAGACCGTTTTCCCGCTTGAATTTCGCAATGATCGCGTCCTTCAACTCGGGAATGCCGTCGACGGCAGTGTATTTGGTCTTGCCTTCGTTGATGGCCGCAATCGCCGCCGCCTTGATGTTGTCCGGGGTATCAAAATCCGGTTCACCGGCTCCGAGGCCGATGACGTCACGGCCTGCGGCTTTGAGCTCACGAGCCTTGTTGGTGACTGCGATCGTTGCGGATGGTTTTACGCGCGCCAGCGCGTCGGCGATAAAGCCCATTGTGCCCTCCATGGCAAAGGGGAAAATCCAAGCGCGCGGACCGTAGTCCTCAAGTCAGGGCTTCGCAAGTGCAACAGAAGCTGAACCGGCAAAAAATGCCAGAAAGCAGATGCTCGAATGGCAAGTCATCAGCTGCGGGTCAGGACCTGGCTTCGAGAACCAGCTTGGGTGCCCTGTCGTCTGCCAGCAAGGTTGCCTTGATCCGCTTCTTCTTGGACTGCCCGCTCAGGGCATTGATGACAGTCGGCTGCGGCACATCGCTCTCCTGCTCGGCAGCCTGCAACAAGGTGCCATAGCTTTTCGGATGGAGCAGCGTTTCCGTAATCGGCTTCTCGTCCATGATTTCGGGCGTGAGCTGATACGCTTTCATCGCGGCCTTGTTTGCGGCCAGGATCATGCGATTTTTCGTATTCACCACAACCATGGGCGCACTGCACAGATTGAAGATCTTGGCAAAATCCACGTCGCCGCTGGCCTGGCCAGCCGAGAAGAGCACACCGCCAAAGCTGCCCGAAATCCGGAAATACATCGTGTTGTGGGTCAGCTCCACCGCCGACCCTGATCCCACCAGGAATTTTCCGCGACCGGTCGCGCTCGCGCGCCGGGTCAGGGATTCGAGAATAAGCGATACAAGCGTACGACCGACGCGTTTCTGGATATGGGCGATGTTTCGGCCCATGATCAACTTGGCGTCGGGAATTCCGAAGCTGCTCAGGAAGCCTTCACTCGCAAAACGGACGTAGCCGAAATTGTCGACGAGACAAACGCAACGGTTCGAGTTTGCGACAAAGTGCTGAAGGATCGGCGCAAGACCAAGGGCGATGTTGCCCGGATTGCCGCTGTCCTCGCCAAGAGACGGGAAACAGATCACGATCAGCCGGCCATCCTGAAGCTCGTAGCGATAGGCCATGAGCGGAATGCCGGGTATGCGATGATCAGCTCCACCGCCCACGTCAAAGGGGCCAGCCTTGCCGTCGCGAATGGCGCCCTGGATCAGACGCAGAATGTTCTTGCGATCTTCCTGCGTCATCAGGCGGAGAGCTTCGTTGGAGGGCGCTTCGCACAGACCCCGGATCTCGCTGTCGAAGCTCTGCGATCCACTCTCGTTCCAGACGATTGTCTTGCGCTTGATATCAGCGAAGAAGAACTGCAGGCCAGCAAGATTAAGCGCCGGAGATTCATCTTTGACCTCCGGTGTCTGACCGTCCTGATCTTCAGCGTTTTCGTCAGTTTTTACAGCGCGCAATTGAGCTGATTGTACATTCATCGTCCGCAATACCCGCCATTTGGCAACACGCCCCACACCCGAAACACAATCCGCAAGAAAAGCAAAAAAGTTATGAATATTAACGATTCAATCGTCTCGACATTCACATCCGGGAAGCTTGGGTAAACCAATCATTAACGTATAAAACTCGACCCAATTCCGCACGATTGGGGCTGCTGAGAGAAAATCGCGTCACCACATTCCGGTCACAAAATGACACCGGAACAGCCTGAAAGCTGTCCCTTGCAAGGCCAACTCCTCAGACAGTTTCGCTCCATCGACTGACCCCACCTGATGTTGCTCAGTCGCAAAATCTGGACCTTCGCGCCTGCACCTCCTGGCGCGCCAGTCCCTTTGGAGAAATGGCAAAATGCAGAAGAACGGTTTTGGCACAAACACCACACCCCGCCCCGCGACACTGACCAACAGGGACCAGGCGGGCATTGCCGCAGCAGCTTTCGCGGTGCTCTCCCTCGCTGGTGCGATGGCTGGCTTCGTTATCGGGATCGACATCGCACTTCCAACGCTCTGTGCCGCTTTCACCGCAATGATTGCAGCCACGGCCTGTCTGGCAGAACGCCTCATACAAGGTTTCGAAACCCCGGACGCTGCGCCCATCGCTCTAAAGGTTGCGCCTTCCAACCAGATTGTCGGCAAATCATGAGAAACCCCATGTCTTCAGAACGCTGGATGTTTTGGCACAGGCTCAGAAAAAGCCGGCAGGCAGAAGCGGATGCAATTTTGCCGCCTCGGAGGAAAAATCGTGATCTTTCAGATGCGCGTGCTCTTCTGGGTGCCATCGCTCTCGGGCTGACCTTCGCAGTCGCCCTGACGATCGCAGCCTCCTGGGCACCTGAATCCTTTGCCAAACGCGGTGGCGCTTCCTCCGAACCTGCAAGATCAACGAACGTGCCCCACATTCTCACCGACAGGCCCCCTGACGGACCCAATGGTCCCCGTTAGGCGTCGGCAATCTCCTGAAAACACCGCCCCCTAGATGAGAAGAGCTGAAGAAGGACAGTGGTCCCTCTTCAGCTCTCGCACGCCCGGTCCGCCCCCGGTAATCTGTTTGCAATCACTTGCTCTTGATCAAAGTTAAGCAGCCGTGCCCCTGTCATACAAGTCCGAGAGTAAAGGAATGAAAGAACGGATGCATCAGCCCGCGCACGGTGTGCCCTGGCCTCTGGATTTCAGGGAAAGGCCGGGACCTGCATCTTTCCTCTATCGAAAGAAATGCAAAGCCATTGCGTCGCACGCCTTGGTCAGAGATAAATAACGGGAAACAAGTGGGGACCCTGACATGGACATCAACCTGACACTGTCCGCCGACACGATCCGCATGCTCGCCCAGAAGGCGCGTGCCGTCTCGACCGCCCTCAACGACAGCTTTGAGGATGGACATGAAAATGATGTCGAATTCGACTCCGAAACACTGACAGACGCTCATCACCACGACGGTCTGGCGGAGGAAGAAAACGACAACATGTCGGACGAAGAGCTTCGGGAGTTGATTGAGGATCTCAATGTCGATGAAGCGGCTGAGCTCGTCTCGATTGCCTGGATCGGCCGTGGTGACTTCGAAGCTGCAGATTTCGAACAGGCCACACAGGAAGCACGGGAGCGCGCCGTCGGGTCCACTGCGAAATACCTTCTCGGCATGCCCATGCTTGCAGATTATCTTGAGGCAGGCCTCGACGCCCTCAAACTCTAGGCCTTGTTCAAGACGCATCGCAAAAGTTTTGCAAAGTTATCCCCGCTCCGGCATTCCGGAGCGGTTTTCTCTGGAAAACACTGTTAACGCCTGATTTACCATCTTCCCTACGCCCCTCGCCTCGGCCACGTTTGGACATCCCTCATCCAGGGAATTGAACCAAGCGAGGAGCTGTCGAACCTATGTTCAACGATCATTCCAAGCGCGATGCCTTTTCCATGGACCGGCCCTCACCCTGGCCATTTGTTGCGGGCTTCCTGGCCCTTTCCGCCCTTTGCAGCACGCTTCTCGTTGCATTTGGCGCCTGAAGTCGCGGCAACCAGGCAAGTTAAGCTCCGGGGCCGCTTGTGAAACCGTCTCGGATTGATGCCATAGATGCCCTGCGAGGCGTCGCCATCCTCGCGATGATCGCCTACCACCTGTGCTGGGACCTGTCCTGGTTCGGCCACGTCGACTGGCAGGTCAGCAGCGCGCCGCAATGGCGGGCATTTGCCGCCGGCATCGCCGGAACGTTTCTATTCCTCGCCGGCGTGAGCCTGACCCTTGCACATCAGGACGGCATGCGTTGGCGCGCATTCTGGACGCGTGAAGCAGTCATTGCCTTGGCCGCCGCGGGTGTCTCGCTCGCCACCTACGTCACGTTTGGCGATGCATTTGTCCGCTTTGGCATCCTGCATGCCATTGCCGCGAGCAGTCTGGTTGCTCTCCCCTTCCTTCGCGCGTCGGCCTGGCTTTCTCTTGTTGGAGCGGCGCTGGTCGCAAGCCTCCCTCTGTGGGCAACGAGTCATGTTTTCGACGGCCAACCGTTGTTATGGACCGGCCTGGGTACACCTGACCTTGGTGCGGTCGACTATGTCCCGCTCGCGCCCTGGGCCGGACTGACGCTGCTCGGCGTCGGCCTGACCCGCGCCCTCACCGAAAGGCGGGGCCTTGAAAGCGTCTCTCGCTTCAAAATCCCCGGAATGGGTGGCCGTATCCTCAACATTCTGGGCCGCCGGTCACTAATCATCTACCTGGTCCACCAACCAATTCTCTATGGCCTGGTCTGGTCAGTTTCGGCAATCGGTCTTGCTCCGGATCGAAGCGCGAATGTCTTTTTGCGCGATTGCACGAAAAACTGTGCCATCTCCTTCGGCGACGAAGCCGTATGCCGCGCATCCTGCAGCTGTACGCTTGAAAGACTTCAGAGCCAAGGCATATGGGAAAACCTCGTGTCCAACCCGCAGGATCCGGACCTACGCTTCCAGCTTAACGAGACCTATCGGATCTGTTTGCGAGAGACACCATCAGCGCCAACGGCTGAAGACTAGCGGGCAAGCTCGTCGGCGATAATAAGGGCGCGGGCAATCCGGCGCTCTGCGAAAGCCAGAAAGTCCTCCGCGTCGTTACCGCTTGCAGCCTGACCGAGCGCCCAAAGCGCAGAAACAGCGTCGCAATGCATTTTCATGCCTTGAAGCCCCTCGGGTGCCGGCACGCCGCCGCCCGCAGCGGCATAGGCTTCAAGGAAGCCCCTTTCGCCGCTCTGATCATAGCCATGTTCGAGCACCGCATAGGCAAGATCCCAGGCGGGAGGCGCCATGCCGGAATACTCGAAATCGATCAAGGTCGGGCCCGATGCTGTCATCAAGATATTGCCGGGAGACAGGTCGCAGTGACTGGCGACGAGTTGCCCATGCGTTTTGACAGGTTGTTTCGCCAGTGCGCGTTCAAGCGGCGCAAAGCGGCTACGAAGAGCACCGTCCAAATGGGGCGGCACCTGCAAAAGCATCTTGAGATCAAGCGCACCCTCAAAACCTGCGACTTGTCCGTGAAGCCGGCCGACGAGACTGCCCAGCGCTGCGGGCGACACCAGGTCGGACAGTTCCTCCAAGGCTGGGCTGAGCAGAATGCCGGTCTCGGCATCAACGAACAATGGTGCAAGCGCGACCCCTTGCTCTGCCGCAGCCAGCAGATTGGCACGCTCTGCCTGCCGGTCGATCAGCATGGCCGTCTCCGCGCGCGGCAGCCGGAGCACGAAATCCCCATTTGCACACTCAATCCAGTAGACCCGGTTGGTGAGGCCGGGCAAGCGCATTGCGGCGATCAGCTCGCCGGTGATCGCGGCGAGTTGCGGATGCCGTTCAATGGCCTCACCGCACCAGGCAAGGGCAGTCTCTTTTGCGGCGCCTTCACTCACAGGCACACGACCGGGGAGACAGGCAGATATGGATATGCCAAATATTCCAAAATCTTCTCCGGCGGCCGCGCCGCCTTTCATCAGAATGGAACCACCGATGGAACCTTTGAACGGTCCCCATATCATCATCACCTATTGCCGCCAATGCGGGTGGCTTCTGCGCTCCGCCTGGATGGCCCAGGAAGTCCTGACTACCTTTTCCGAGGAACTGGGCGCTGTCACGCTGATCCCCGGAACAGGTGGCGTTTTCACCATCACTTGCGACGGCAAGCCGATCTGGGAGCGCAAGCAGGACGGCGGCTTCCCGGAAGCCAAGATCCTGAAGCAACGCCTGCGCGACCATGTCTGGCCAGACATGGAGCTCGGCCATTCAGACGGTCACAAGAGCGAGGGCTGAATTACTCGTCTGCTGCCTCAAAGACCTCCCGCGCGGCGTTCAGGCCGTTGATCGCTGCCGGCAATCCGCCGTAGACGGCCATTTGCCAGATTGCCTCGACGATCTCGGTCCGGGAGGCTCCACTCGCCAGTGTGTGCTCGATGTTGATCTTCAGCTGTGGTGCGGTCTGCCCACCCAGGGCCGTCAGGGCCGCGATGGTACACAATTGGCGGGTCTTGAGATCCAGACCGGGCCGGGCATAGTGCCGACCATAAGCCCACTCGATCAGGCTTTCGGAGAACCCGGGAAGCAGATCATCATACCGTTCGGCCAGAATAGCCTCCAGGTTCGGGTTCAGCTGCTGGGTCAGATCCCGGCCGCGTTCCAACGCGGTATTCGTGGCGGCAGTGCTCATTGAAGATGTCCCTTATAGGAATCACTGAGCGCCGTGTTCGGTCAGGGCGCAGTTTTCGAAAGACGGATCGACGGCTTCTCCAGCCTCCATCTTCCGGTACAAGATGATTTTATCGTCCAGAACATCCAGCATCTCGGTCAACCGCTCCAGATCAGACCGGGCCTTGTCCCGGTGCTCTTCCAGCATCTGGCGCCGCTCGGTCAGCGACGCCGCTCCCCTTGTGCGCAAGTCCGCATAGCGAAGCCGATCCTTGATCCCCATGCCGGTCGCCTTGAGCCGGTCCAGAAAATCCACCCACCTCAGGATGGTCTGATCATAGATCCGCCGACCACCCCGATCCCGCAAGGGCTTGGGAATGAGGCCGATCTTCTCGTAATAGCGCAGCGTATCAACACTGAGCCCGCATTTTTGCGCCAGATCACCGATCAACATGACTGTCTCCGAACAGGACGATTTGCTTCATCTACAAGTTGGAGTGCGCTCCAGGTCAAGCGCTTTCTCATGCTTGCCACTGACGCACTGAAAGCCAATCGAGCACAATGAGGGACCGCATATATTCAAATTGTCGCATCTACGTTAAAATGATGCCCAACGACATATATCAAGGCGTGTGAGGGCAAAGCGTGAGATCTCCGCGGAACCTCAACGGAACACTATTTCAGACGAACTGGATTTCAGGAGCCAAGGCATGACCAATAAAAGCAAGACACTCGAAAATCTTCAGACCGCATTGGCCATGGAGCTCTCGGCTGCCCATCAGTACCAGTTGCACGCCCATGTGCTTGACGACTGGGGCATGGACAAACTCGCGGACCAGATGCGTGAGGAAATGCAGGAAGAACTCGGTCACTCGAACGAGTATATTGAACGGATCATGTTCCTGAAGGGCTCTCCCGAGCTCAAGATGGCCAAGGCGCCTCAGCGTGCCCAAACGCTCAAGGACATGTTCGAGGCAGACCTGGCGGATGAGCGCGAGGCGATCGAGTTCTACACCAAGGCCTCCCAGGACGCCGCTGCAGCCGGGGATATCGGCTCCCGCGTACTTTTCGAAAAGATCGCGCTGGATGAGGAAGGTCACATGTCGTGGCTGGAACTGCAGCTCGACCTGCTCGACCGGATTGGCGAGAAAACCTACATCTCGAAGCACATCACGGTCGGTGTTGGCGAAGACGAGGAATAAACCTCAAAGTCCGCCAATCGAATACCTCTGGCGACGACGTTTAGCCGTCGTCAGATCCCCAGTGCGTGTAAAACTGGCGCGGAGATCATAGAAGATCTGCTGTAAGCTTCGGCCCGGTGATCAACAACCACCACGCGCCCCTCGATTTTAAGTGGTCAGTTTTGCTTGGACTGCTAATATTTCGGCAGATCTAATCTCTTTCGCACAAAATCGAGGCAATAAACCTCCGCATTTTTCACAGGTGTTTGGACTTCCTTTAGTCTTCCAGCCCAATTTGGGGTTGGGAGGACATCGGGATCCAACCATTTGTGTGGAGTAGCGAAAGTGTTGTTGAAGCGTGCAAGCAAACGTCCGGAACCGGTCTCAGAACCCGGACAGGAAGCCACCGAGAAGAAGTCGCGCTTCTCCCTGCAGGTTTCCGTGAAGACGCAGTTTCTCGGCGGCCTGGCCGTCATGCTTGTCTGTGCACTGGGCGTTGGCGCGAGCGGTCTCTTCGCTGCCTGGCAAGTGCAGACCACCGTGCGCACCGCCAAGGAAGCCAGCGAAATCCAGGGACAGCTGCCCGGCCTCCTGAAGGGCGTCAGCGAATTCGAGCTGACAGGATCCCCCGAGGCCGCATCCGCGGTCCGCTCCAACATTTCCACCATCACCAGCCGGACCGACAGCCTCGCGATCATCGCGCCCGATCAGGCGTCTGACCTTGCTGGCATGGCGACCGATCTGAACACCTCTTTCGAAGGTCTTGCCGTCACGCGGCAGGAGCGCGATGACGCCGTCGCCGAGCTGGATCAGCTCACTAGCGAGCTGGTCGACAAGGCCAATGTCGCCTTTGACGGCATCGGCGCCCTTTTGGAACGACGCGCTGCCGTGGCGATGGTCAATGAAGGCACATTGCACAAATTGTCCGGTGTCGTGCCCCGCATGAGCAGCATTCGTGTCGGCGTGGTTGTGCTGCAGAAAGATCTGCCCACCGTCGCCCGCGTGCCGGAGCCGAAAATCGTCAAGTCTGTGCTGGACCAGATCAGCAAGCTCGAAAAGGACGCCAAGGCCGTCCGCCGTGCTGTGAAGACCGATGAAACCAAGGCTCTCGTCAAGGATCTGCAAAAGAACACCAAGGCCCTGACCAAGGCCGTGAAGGATCATGCCAACGGCGGCGCGGTTGCCTTTGGCATCGATCCTTTTGGTCCGCGGCTTTCGACCCTTTCAAAACAGATCGATCAGCTGGCCGAGGCGGTCGACCGTCCGATGAAGGCGATGACCCTCGACCTCAAGGCCTTTTCGGAGGAAAGCACGGCCCTTGCCTTCCTCTCGACCAACACGCAGACGCTTGCCCGCAGCGCCTTTGCCATGAAAAGCCTTTACGCCAACTACCTGAAGCAGCCGGACGAGACCACAGCCGGGCTTCTGGCCGAAGAAGCGTCGCTGATCCTCACGGTCAGCGAAAAAATGGCGAAAACCAAGTCTGAAGCCCTGGTCGTCACCCATGACGCTGAAGTTGAAGGCACGCTCAAGGGCGCTGTCACACCGCTCCTGAACACGGCAGACGCCGTGGCCGAACAGCTGGCCAATGTCTTCGCAAGGGTCGCTGAAGTCGAAACCGAACTGAAGGCAGCCGACACAGCCTTCATCGCCGCGGTCACCGACCTGGCGCAAACGGCCCGTGTCATCAGCTCCCGCTCCGGCGAGCTGGCCGTTGCGTCCGGTCAGACGGCCCAGATTGAAATCACGCTTGCGCTCGTGGCGGCCGTCCTGATCAGCGGATTTCTGGCCTACATGCTGTCGCGCAGCATCATCACACCGCTACGTGGTCTCACAGTTGCCATGGGTCGACTGCGCGAGGGAAACACCGACCTTGAAATCCCGGCCGAAAATCGCAGGGACGAGATTGGCGATATGGCCCGCGCCGTCGGAACCTTCTGTGAGCGTGAGCAGGAGCGCCACCAGCTCGAGGCCGAGCAGCAGGCAAACGCCGAAACGACGCGGCAGCGCCAGCAGCGCGTGGACGAACTAGTAAGCGCATTCCGAAAGGACATCGAGCTCGGCCTGTCCAGCGTCTCCAGCAACATGAAACAGCTGGAAGACACCGCTGAACTGCTGACCAGCATCGCCGGCAACACCAGCACCCGCAGTGAGGAAGTCTCGCAGGCCTCCCGCGAAGCCACGGACAACGTTCAGACCGTGGCGGCTGCGACCGAGGAACTGACCGCCTCTGTCGGCGAGGTGGGACGCCAGGTCAATGACACACTGGAACAGGTTGAGGAAGCAGCGGCTGCGACACGCACCTCCACCGAACAGGTGCTCGGCCTGTCCGAAGCCGCCCAGCGCATTGGCGACGTTGTCTCGCTGATCCAGGACATCGCCAAGCAAACCAATCTCCTCGCACTGAATGCGACCATCGAGGCCGCACGGGCAGGCGAAGCCGGCAAGGGCTTTGCGGTTGTTGCCTCGGAAGTGAAGCAGTTGGCCGAACAGACGGCCAGTGCCACGGACGAGATCTCGTCGCATATTTCCGAGATCCAGGACTCGACCCGAAGCGCGGCGGACGCGATCACGGGCATCATGTCCATGATGACCAGGGTGAACGAGACCGCCTCGGCCATGGCCGGCTCCGTCGAGCAGCAAAGCTCGGCCACCGCCGAAATTTCCAACAGCATCGGACAGGCGGCGGAACGCACCTCCAACGTCACCAGCAACATGCGTCAGGTCTCGCAGCAGTCCAGCGAGACCAACCAGTCGGCGGTTCAGGTCGAACAGGTCACCGAGGACGCAACCCAGCAGCTCGATGAACTGACCAACAGGATCGAAACCTTCCTGAACGACGTCGCAGCTGCTTAAAGGTCAACGCCGCCAGCCTGTCCGGCTGGCGGCCTGTTTTGTGCCAGGTCCCCCACTTTCGAAAACTAACTGTGAAAGACTTCGCAACAAAAGGAACAAAGAGGGAACCACTTGTTTACCAAAGGGACTCAAACTGACAGAATGTCAAAATGATTCCCAGCGACGGAGTAATTCCCCATGACTGAATTTGCTGACCTCGCGGCAAAATCTGGCCTAAGTCAAAAGCAAATCGGCGAAGAGTTAGGGGTTTGTGAGCGCACGGTTCGTCGCTACACTGAAGGAGAAACTTCTCCCAAGACGCGAGATTTGAATGTGCTGCGCGGCTTGGCAATGGTCCCAACGACATTCACCGAAAGCAATCAGACACCGGCGTTCAGGTTCATTGACCTTTTCGCCGGCATTGGCGGTTTACGAAGGGGTTTCGAAGCAGTAGGCGGAAAGTGCGTCTTTACCAGCGAATGGGACAAGTACAGCCAGAAGACCTACCGGGCCAATTTTCCTGAAGACGATCATGAAATTTCGGGCGACATTACAGAAATTGAAGCGTCAGACATTCCGGCACACGACGTCCTGCTCGCAGGCTTTCCCTGCCAACCTTTTTCCATTGCCGGTGTTTCGAAGAAAAATGCCCTCGGCCGTGCTCACGGCTTCGATTGCGACACGCAAGGGACACTGTTCTTCGACGTCCAGCGTATTATCGCTCACCATCGCCCGAAGGCCTTCCTGCTGGAGAATGTCAAGAACCTGGTTAGCCACGACAAGGGACGAACCTTCCAGGTCATCAAGTCGGTTCTGAAGGACGAGCTGGGCTACCATATCGACTGGAAAGTCATTGATGCAAAGGCTTGGCTTCCCCAGCATCGCGAGCGCATTTTTATTGTCGGTTTCAGAGAAAACTGCGGGTTCTCGTTTAGTGATTTCGATGTGCCGGATGTAACCACTGGCCCAAGACTCGGAACGATCCTTCACCCCGAAGATGGGGAAGAAGCTCCCGACCACCATTTTACCGGTGGCAACATCGGCAATGTCTCGGACAAGTACACCCTGACTGACAAGCTCTGGGCGTACCTGCAGAACTATGCCGCCAAGCACAAGGCCAAGGGCAACGGTTTCGGCTTCGGCCTCGTCGGTCCCGAAGACGTCGCGCGAACACTTTCCGCGCGTTATTACAAGGATGGCTCGGAAATTCTTGTGAAGCGCAAGAACGGAAACCCGCGTCGACTGACACCGCGTGAGTGCGCACGCCTGATGGGATTCGAAGGGCCGAGAACACAGGATTTCAAAATACCGGTGTCAGATACCCAAGCCTATCGTCAGTTCGGAAATTCGGTCTGCGTTCCCGTTGTAGAGGCGGTTGCGAAGCACATGGAACCCCATATCAAAGCCATCCACCGGAAAACCGAACAGGCAGCCTGATTTGGCCGATATTGTCGACAAGGCCACAAGATCCCGGATGATGTCCGGGATCAAGGGCAAGGACACAAAACCGGAAATGATTGTACGCCGCGCCCTGCACAAGGCAGGGTTCCGCTATCGACTGCATGTCAAGGATCTGCCCGGTAAGCCGGACATTGTCCTGCCGAAGTACAAGACAGTGATTTTCGTGCACGGTTGCTTTTGGCACAAACACGATTGCAAGTATTTTAAATGGCCCAAAACAAGACCTGACTTCTGGAAAGAGAAGATCGAGGCGAACGTCAGAAGGGATCGGGCTTCTTCGAAACAGTTAGAGAACACCGGCTGGAACGTTTTAACAATTTGGGAATGCGAACTTCGAAAAGAAAATCATTTAGATACCTTGGGGAAACTCATCCCAAAAATCGGTTGTCACGATGCCATCTAAGGGCATCGGAATGAGCAATCAATGGACCGACCGGACTCACTAACGTGTTGCCTTCCAATCGCTTTACAAGTTCACAGTTTACCGACCTAGTGGCGAAAGTGGACACGATTATCTCGAAGTCATCATCGATTGAAAAAAGGCCTTTATCAAAAGCCCAATGTACATCCTTTCCCAAAAGGAGGCCGTTTCGAACATCATCCGAACCACCTGACTCCACCGGCACAATATGAGCAGCGTCCAAGTTGACTAGACCATCGGGTGTTTCCAACAATTCACCCGAAGCCATGCAAGATGTTCCGTAAGCCCGAATGAGGTTTTTTCGAAAAGCAGAATTCCGCGCTTTTTTCCTCATTGGCGTCTCCAGCACCGGTCGTTCATTGTCGAAGAGGGCAAACTCCCCAGCACTCAAAGCTTCAATAGCATCTTGTGCACTTCTAATATCCCTATTGCTTACGGGCTGGGGCAGGCCGGGAACGACCCCCCATCTTTCCGTCGGGTTTTTATCAATTATTTCCTCGTATTCAGCAGAACCAGCTCGCAACAACGTAAGCATCATGAGATCCGGCTTTTCCGGATCCCTGGAAAAAAGAACCATGTCTTGCGGATTAGCAGCATTTCTTAGCGGGCCAAGACTGTTGGTCAGACGGCGCTCCGGAGATCTTTTTCCGCCCCACGTTTGATATTGGTATCGGGTTTCCACCCTCGCTACAGAATGCCCATCAACCACCAGCTCGGCTGCTACCGGAACATCAGCCGTGGGACTCTCGGATGTAATTGTGCCGACTACGTCCGGAAAGAAGTCTTCTATTGCGGCGGGAATGACGATACCAGCTTGGTGACCTCGGGCTGCACCAGTGTCATTTGGCGCAAGTATTTTATAAACAGGGGTATCAAACATGCCTTACTAGATTGCACATGCATTTTACACAATCAACTACACCCCATATCCTGACACCCTTCTGTCAGGAAGGTGCATATCTGCGTTGCCAATGCGGTGCGGCCCCTTTTCTCGGATGCTGACTCGGCCCATATTGCAGGCATGAGCAAAAAGACCGCCTCCCCCACCGACAAGGCTCCGGAAACGCCTGAAAAAGAAGGCTTCGGTGAAGCGCCGCAAGCCGCGTTAGAGGGCGCGCCCCTGTCCGGCAGCATCTCCGACTGGGCGAAGGAAATTGAAGAGGAAGCGGCGAAGCCTGTTCCGAAGGCCAAGAGCTCCGGCGCACATGAGGACACAGAGGATCAGGCCGAACGCCCGCAAGGCCGAACGGCAGCCGCCCGGTCAGGGCGCGCCCGCGCAGCCGATGCGCAAGGCGCATCTGGCGTGAGCGCAAGGAAAAACAAGTCCGCCAAATCCACCACAGCCCGCTCGGCCCGCGGCACCTCCATGGGCAAGGCGGACAGTGCACGTGAACGAGCCTCTGGCGGCCTGAACCCGGTCGCCGGACTGGACATGTCCCTGGAGGAGGCGGAACAGCTCGAGGAAAAGCTCAAGCAGCACAAGAAGGACAACAAGAAGAAGTCCGCCGCCGACGGCCGCTATGGAGACCTTGGTGGCAATCAGGGCGCAACGGCCACCGTTGAAGCGCTGGCGGCGCTGATCGAAAGCGGGGACCCGCTGATCAAGCATGGTGAGGAATGGGTGCCGCACCGCCCGGAACGGCCGGCGAAATCCGAAGGCGGGGTGCCGATCACCCTGGTGTCGGATTATGAGCCCGCCGGCGATCAGCCAACCGCCATTGCGGATCTCGTCAGCGGCATCGCGACCGAGGATCAGACCCAGGTTCTTCTCGGCGTCACCGGTTCGGGCAAGACCTACACCATGGCCCAGGTGATCCAGCGCACCCAGCGCCCCGCCCTGATCCTGGCGCCGAACAAGACCCTGGCCGCCCAGCTCTACGGCGAGTTCAAGTCGTTCTTTCCCGACAATGCCGTCGAGTATTTCGTCTCCTACTACGACTACTATCAGCCCGAAGCCTACGTTCCGCGGACTGACACCTACATCGAGAAGGAATCCTCGATCAACGAGCAGATCGACCGCATGCGCCACTCGGCCACGCGCGCTCTGCTGGAGCGCGACGATGTCATCATCGTCGCCTCGGTCTCCTGCATCTATGGTATCGGCTCGGTCGAGACCTATACGGCCATGACCTTCGCCATCGAGGTCGGCGAACGCATCGACCAGCGCCAGCTGATTGCCGATCTGGTGGCCCTGCAATACAAGCGCAATGACGCCGCCTTCCAGCGCGGCACCTTCCGGGTGCGTGGCGACACCATCGAGCTGTTCCCTGCCCACTATGAGGACACAGCCTGGCGCATTTCCCTCTTCGGCGACGAGATCGAGCAGATCACCGAGTTCGATCCGCTCACTGGCCAGAAGTCCGGCGATCTGAAGTCGGTCAAGATCTACGCCAACTCCCACTATGTCACGCCGAAGCCGACCCTGAACCAGGCCACCAAGTCGATCAAGGCGGAGCTGAAGCAACGGCTGGAGGAGCTGAACGCCCACGGCCGCCTGCTGGAAGCCCAGCGGCTGGAACAGCGCACCATGTTCGATCTGGAAATGCTGGAGGCGACCGGCTCCTGCGCCGGCATCGAGAACTACTCGCGCTATCTGACTGGCCGCGCGCCGGGCGAACCGCCGCCCACCCTGTTTGAATATCTGCCTGACAACGCCCTTGTCTTTGCCGACGAGAGCCATGTCACCATTCCCCAGATCGGCGCCATGTACCGGGGCGATTTCCGCCGCAAGGCGACCTTGGCCGAATATGGCTTCCGCCTGCCGTCGTG
The DNA here is from genome assembly GCF_039982295.1 of Roseibium sp. Classification (GTDB taxonomy): domain Bacteria; phylum Pseudomonadota; class Alphaproteobacteria; order Rhizobiales; family Stappiaceae; genus Roseibium. The sequence goes on along the minus strand of NZ_JBDWYP010000045.1, from coordinate 165,260 downwards.
CATGGACAACCGGCCGCTGCGCTTTGAGGAATGGAACGCCATGCGGCCCCAGTCCATCTGCGTATCGGCGACGCCGGGCAAGTGGGAAATGGAGGAAGCCGGCGGCGTCTTTGCCGAACAGGTCATCCGCCCCACCGGCCTGATCGATCCGCCGGTGGAGATCCGCCCCGCCACGTCCCAGGTCGACGATCTGCTGGGCGAAGTGCGCGAGACCGCCCAGAAAGGCTACCGCACCCTGGTCACCACCCTGACCAAGCGCATGGCCGAGGATCTGACCGAATATCTCCACGAAAACGGCGTGCGCGTGCGCTACATGCATTCCGACATCGACACGCTGGAGCGGATCGAGATCCTGCGCGACCTGCGCCTGGGCGCTTTCGACGTGCTGATCGGCATCAACCTTCTGCGCGAGGGCCTCGACATTCCCGAATGTGCCCTGGTCGCCATTCTGGATGCGGACAAGGAGGGCTTCCTGCGCTCCGAAACCTCCCTGATCCAGACCATCGGCCGTGCGGCGCGTAACGTCGACGGCAAGGTTGTGCTCTATGCGGACCGCATGACCGGCTCCATGGAGCGGGCGATTGCCGAGACCAACCGCCGCCGGGAAAAGCAGCTCGCCTACAACGCCGAGCACGGCATCACCCCCGAGAGCGTCAAGCGCTCCATCGGCGACATTCTGGAAAGCGTTTACGAGCAGGACCATGTCACCGTCGAGGCGGGCTTTGCCGAAGAGGGCAACCTGGTCGGCCACAATCTCAAGGGCCACATCGACGATCTGGAAAAGAAGATGCGCGAAGCTGCCGCCGATCTCGACTTCGAGACCGCTGCCCGCCTGCGCGACGAGGTGAAACGTCTGAGGGAAACCGAACTGGCCGTGGCGGACGATCCCCTCGCCCGTCAGGAAGCGGTGGAAGACAAGTCCGGCGGCTACCGCGGCACCAAGAAATTTGGCGCCGGCGGCTCCCTCGACGGCGCCAGTGGCAAGAAAAAGGAAACCGCCAAGGACCGCGCGAAAGCGGCAAAGGCCAAGGGCGGAGCCAGCACAAACCTGTCAGGGGAAACAGCGCCCCGAGCCGAAGGCTCGCAAGGCCGACCGGCCGCCGCGCCTGATGGCGCGCCCTCGCGGAGGACAGAGAGCGAAAGCGACCACTCGTCCGTGAGCGAGACGACCGGCGAAGCCGGCAAGGGCAAGCGCCCGTCGCCCGGTCAGGGCGCCCCCGCGGAGGCTGGCGCGTCAGCGCGCTCAGCCGCGAGCGATACCCAAACCTCCGTGAGCGCTTCAAGCAAAGTCCGCAAGAACACCCTGGACGAAATGACCGTCGGCCGCACGGAAGTGCCGCTCGCCAAAGGCCCGCTGCCGACCAAGCCCCTCGATCCGGCGGATGATGCCAAACCCCTCATCCGCGGCAAGATCGGCGCAGGCTCCTACGAGGACCCGACCGATGAAAAACGCCGGCGGGGACGACCGAAGAAAAGCGGGCGTCCGGGGCGGTGAGTGGAGTGAAGCTTAGGCTGTTCCAGCCTCGCGGCAGAAACGAGTCCGATGGTGCATATTTCGGAGGCACCAAGGATTTCCAGTTATGAATTCAACACCGTCGCAATAAAAAATATCACTGTCGTCTGTGAAGAAATACATACCATTTTTTTTACATATTTCCGCACAGATAAGATCAGCATAATCAGCGCGCCCAAGGCGAGCCATCTCGAAGGTCTTCACAACATCAATAAAATCGTAGTTTTTAATAACCTCAAGCTCGTCAGAAAAATTAGAGACAGATTCGGTTATTATTTCAAGAATGTGCCTAAATGAATCTGTCTTCCGATGTTTTTTCAAGTTATCTATTTTAGGATCATCTTCTTTTTCCAAATTATAATGAATTTTTACAGATCTACTAAAATACTCATCCAAGCACTTCTCGGTTACAAATAGCTTATTATTCTCAAAAAGAGAATAGTAAGCATTTGAGTAACCCTTTACTCTATGATCTCCTTGAACAGGACCATCAATAAAAAGTAAAATGTTGGCATCAACCAATATTTCTTTCCCACGAATTTCAGAGCAAACATCAATATCAATCACTGACATCAAACATCACCAAGTGTGCGCTCAACCACTTCGCCATATCTTTTTCGATCAGAAAAATACTGCTTCGCACGATCATTCACCATCTTAAGACGTGAAAGGTGCCAAGCTTCGGTATCTCTAGGCGGAAGCATAAAGGATTTAATTTCAGCTTCAGTAAATTCACCATAAAGCTGTCCGACCGCAGAATTCAAAAAAGCGGTCGTCATCCGAGTAATCCCTGAAAAGGACAGCGCGATGCGATTTCCCTTTTTTATATTAGCGTAGATTTTATTGTATACTTCCGCTCCCAGAGCGCTTGTAACGCAAACACCCGAGCCTGTAATTTCAGTAATCCGAATAGTTATGTCAGCCATTCTGGTCACCAGACATTGTAGCGATCAGCTTGGGTGGTAAGCTCATAGGAATTTTCATCATTCGTATTGACCTCAACAGTCACAACTGTACCAGGGTACGACCACGGAAGCGTTTTTTTTATAACATTTTCTTCTTTTTCCATCCAGTATCCATCACCAGAGACGACGACGAATTTCCCCCCATTAAGCTTTACAAATCCTCGAAGAATTTTGAGGCCTAACCCGCCCGGAATATCTCCGACCCTGGTGGTATTAGTGTCCTTCAAAGCCCACTCGATAGCGTCCTCAGCGGTAATATCCTTTCCGAACGCTTTTTTATACGCACCATGCATACCAATTCCGCCATCAGCAACGCTAAAATCTAACCGCTCCAACCTCGGATAAAATTGTCCGCATGCATAAACTAGGGTCTCGATGTGCGAGTGAATAGAAGAATTTACAAAAACCTCATCCAAGCCCTCATAGATTTTTGCCCTTAGGGGCTCCGTCATCTTTGGCAAATTGAATTTCGCCAAATATTGCCGCATGTAATTTGAGTATTTCACGCCATCATCTTTACTAAAATTTTTTAGTGGCACAACCGTACCGCCTGCTGAAATACTTTCAGAAAAAAACAGACCATTTCGCTTTAATATATCTTGAATTCGGGGCGAAGCGCCTGAAAACACAACACTATTATCCTTCGATTGCAGTTTCTCAATCACACATATTACAGCGGACGCCAAATTGGCATCAATCCACTGTACTTGCGAAAAATCTAAAGCGAGATTTTGATTTTCAAAGCCCTCAAGCAACGCAAACCAGCGAGCAATTTCTTCAAAGCCTGATGCGCCAGTCCTGAGCTGAGCCCGAGAAAGTACAGAATGCAAAACGTCTTCCCACCACAAAAGCACAATCTTTAGTTGATATGATATTATGGCCAATCACATTTGGCCAATTAGAATTCTGGTTGCCATATCTTTTCAAGGCTTTGAATTGACCGCAATTGGTGCCCTACCCTACCCCCGACGGCCTTCCCGGACGCAGCGCAAGCGCAGATCCGGGACCCAGTACGCCGCAGTCGTACGGCTCATGCTCGACCGCTCGCAGCCAGTGGATCCCCGCACATGTCCACCTCGTGGGGCGGGGATGACGGCAGTGGGCGTGGCAGCGCGGTGCCGCTGGCAAGCCCCCCTCTGTCGCCTTGTGGCGACATCTCCCCCTCGAGGGGGGAGAGGACCCGTGGCGAGGCCTCCCCTCTCACTCCGTCATTGCCGGACTCTATCCGGCAATCCATGCCGCTTCGTATCCACGAGGCACTGCTTCAATGTGGGGTGAGGTCACGGAGTGGATCCCCGGATCGGGGTCCGGGGCAGGCCCCGGGTCAAGCCCGAGGATGACAACAGAGGGGACGATAGTCCTTGCCAAAAGCACAGCGGTCATCCCCGCCCTGTGCGGGGATCCAATCCACACAGCCGCATCAGCCAGAGAGTATGGCAACGCCGTACCCTTCCCCCGACTGCCTTCCCGGACGCAGCGCAAGCGCAGATCCGGGACCCAGTACGCCGCAACCTTCCCGCTCATACTCGAACGCTCGCAGCCAATGGTCTCGCATATGTCCACTTCGTAGGGCGAGGATGACGACCGTGGGTGTAGCAGCGCGGTGCCGCTTGCAAGCCCCCCCTCTGTCGCCCAACGGCGACATCTCCCCCTCAAGGGGGGAGAGGACCCGTGGTGCGGCCTCTCCTCTCACTCCGTCATTGCCGGACCTGATCCGGCAATCCATACCGCACCCTATCCATTCGGCACCGCGTAAGCGGGGAGCGAGGTCACGGTATGGATCCCCGGGTCAGGCCCGGGGATGACGACAGGGGGAGGATTGTCCTTGCCAAGAACACAACGGTCATCCCCGCCCTGTGCGGGGATCCAATCCACATAGCCGCATCGGCCAGAGGCGTGCGGCGACGCCGTACCTCACCCCCTTCGAACGACACAGATACCAATGGCTTCCCGATCAAGTCGGGGATGACGACAGCTGGAAAGGCGAGACTGTGCCTTTCCTCGCCGCGAAGGAAGCACCCAAAGGCAGGACAGGATCCCCGAGCAACCGTTTAAATTTGCGACGACACCTCTCATCTCACTCCGTCATCCTCGGGCTCGACCCGAGGATCCACTCCGTGAAGTCTCCGCCTAGGAAAGCTTCAAAGTCAAGAAACGGAAGTCAGCAGTTCAGATTCCCGCCGAGATCGAACCAGTCCGGGTTCATGACCTCGATCAGCTCGACTTTCCATGCGCGCGGCCAGTGTTTGATGGCCTTTTCGCGGGCAATGGCTTGAGGCGCGGATGGATGTAGCTCGTACCAGACCAAGCGTTTGACCGAATAGCGCCTGGTGAACTGCGATCCGGTGCCGGAAGTATGTTCAAGCAGCCGTCTGGGAAGATTGTTCGTCACGCCAGTATAAAGCGTGCCGCCTCTGCGCGTCGTCAGGATGTAGACCCAGAAGCGCTTCTGCATCCTGAGATAGGAAACGGTATGGATCCCCGGGTCAAGCCCGAGGATGACGACAGGGGGGAGGATAGTCTTTGCCAAAAGCACAGCGGTCATCCCCGCCCTGTGCGGGGATCCAATCCACATAGCCGCATCGGCCAGAGGCGTGCGGCGACGCCGCGCCCTACCCCCGACTGCCTTCCCGGACGGAGCGCAAGCGGAGATCCGGGACCCAGTACGCTGCAGCTTCATCGCTCATGTTCGAACGCTCGCAGCCAATGGTCTCGCATATGTCCACTTCGTAGGGCGAGGATGACGACCGTGGGTGTGGTTGCGCAGAGCCACTTGCCCCCCCTCTGCCGCCCAACGGCGACATCTCCCCCGCGAAGGGTGGAGAGGACCCGTGGCGAGGCCTCTCGTCTCACTCCATCATTCCAGACAAGTGCAGCGCAGCTGCACGCCGATCTGGAATCCAGCGTGTCAGGGCGAGCAGCGCGAGCACAGCTTTCAAAAGCCATGGACGCGCGAGCGCGAATGATCTCTGGATTCCAGATCTCCCATGCGGCGTTGCCGCAGGCCGTCTGGAATGACGGGAGGCCACGGATGGCGCGGTTTCCAAGTCAACGCGCGACCCCTCTGCATTTGCCCGCAATATCAGGCGCACCGAGCGGAGGCTTCTGGTCAGAACAATCCGGTCTCCGAAAGATCCCGCCACTCCGGGTTGCTTTCCTCAATGAGAGCGATCTTCCAGGCGCGATTCCAGCCCTTGAGCTGCTTTTCGCGAGCAATCGCGTCATCTATGCGGGAGAACGCCTCAGCATGGACGAGCCTTGTGACGCGATAGGTCTTTGAGAAGCCCTCGATCAATCCCTCGCGGTGTTCGTACATGCGACGAGGCAGGTTACTGGTCACGCCGATGTAAAGCGTTCCGTTTCGCTCCGAAGCAAGAATGTACACGCAGCCTGCCATCAAACGTCATCCCCTCTACTCATAATTCTACTCAGATTTCCAGATCCGCGCAGCTTCATCGCTCATGCTCGACCGCTCGCGATCACTGAATCCCACACATTGCGACCTAGTGGAGCGGGAATGTCGGCTGTGGGTGCGGCGACGATGGTGCGAAACACCCCTATCCCTCAAAACCGCAAAACTGGCTCCACTCAACGCATTGATCCGATTGCCCAAAGCGGAAAACCACCGTTTCTTATCCCCGTCCGCCGGGACTGGCGTAGAATGATCGTGTCTCCTGCGAACGGGACCGAGCTCGGCCGAACCATGGAAAGGCTGAACCCGGGGCGGGAGACCGGAGTTCCAGGTCAGGCCGAAAGGCTCTGGCCGGTGAGCTGCAGAAGCGGAGCGGCAGGCGGGTTCAGGCGCCGGGCACGCTCCGCAGCGTCGTCACAACTGGCAAGCCGGTGGCCTCACACCACCTCCGGGGCGCAGAAAAGGCGGACGGCCAGACGCAGCTCAATCGCCCCGGCACCAAGGGACGGAACCCCGGGCAGGCGCAAGGCCTTGTCAAACCAAACACCTAAAACCCCATGCGCGCGGCAAGGCCGTAGCGCCTGCCATCCCGTCTCTTTCAAGCGATCGAGACAGCAGAGAGACCCCGAAACGCCGAAGGCAAATGCCTTGCGGCGCTCCTGCTGCTGGTCCCGCGTCAATTTTCCTGATGATATCCGTTCAGATACAGCCCGCACTCGCAAGAGTGGCGCGCCACAACCTGCCTGCACGCAAATCGCGAGGCATATCCTTCGCCGCCATCCGCCGCACAGAAGATCCGGCAATGCATGCATAGATCCAGACGGAAATGCGCCTATGTGACAGAAGAGTGACCGGTTTCAGCCGGTTTTCTGTGAATTTCCGCCTTGAATGATCGCTTTTTGTCATGAGCCCCCTGCAAAAGGTTAAAAATGTATTAACGTTCAGACTGACGGTCGAGAACAGCGGCCGATGTTGAGTAAGGCAGGAGCTGGGAAATGGGACTTTTTTCGAAGACATCGCGGTCCGGAATGGAACAGGCCGCCGCACCGGAGGCCGCCGACGTGACAACAACCGATCCGATGCCCACCGTTGAAGCGGCCCCGGCCGAGACCTCCAACGTCAAGCATCTGTCTCCCTTCGCCCTGCAGATGCAGGAAAAGATGCATCAGCTCGACGGGCTGAAGTCCCGCCTCGGCGGCCTTGGCCAGGGCTTCGAACAGATGCAGGCAATGGCGACGGAATCGCGCAATTCCCTGCAGCTCCTGCAGGAGTTCGTCGAGGCTTCGCGGGTCCAGGTTGAAGCCGAGATCCGGCTAAAATCGGAAAACGCCAAGATTTCCACCGACCTGCTGGATGCCAACCACAAGCTGGGCAACATGAGCAACCAGCTGGAGGAAAGCCAGGCAGAGACGCACTCCCTGCGCAAGCGCCTGACGGAGACCCGCACGGCGCTGGAAACCGCACGCAACGAGCTGATCTCGATCCGCGACAACAACAAGAAGATCAACGAGGACTTCCGCGGCCAGAGCGGCGAGTTGGTCCTGGCCAACACGCGCGTCACCGAACTGGACGGCGAACTCGATGACCTGAAGGCGAAGTTCCGCACCCTCGAGGATCATTCGGACGCACTGCAGTCCAATCTGGACGAAGTCAGCAAGCGCGAGAAGGAACTGCAGCAAAACCTATCCGAAAGCGCCGCCCTGCTTGAGGAAGAAATCCGCAAGAACAATGTGGCCACCGGTGAGCTTGAAGCCACCAAGCGCCAGATGATCGACTTCCGCAATGACAACATCGACCTGAAGTCCCAGATCGACGTCGTCAACCAGGAGCTGGCCTATTCAAAGTCCCGCATGGAAGAAGAGCAGCGCAAGCACGACAACGAGGTCTATGCCCTCAACGCCGAGATCGAGAACCTCTCTTCGCAGCGCCGGATCGGTGCCCAGTCGTTGCAGGAAATGACCCGCGACAACCAGGTCATGAAGGAACGCAAGCGTGATCTGGTTCAGCGGATGCAGGAAATCGAGCACCTGCTGGAAAATGCCCAGAAGAGCCACGAGCGTGACCGCAACGAACTGGTCACGACCAATGGCAAATTGCGCGAGTTGAACCTGCGCTACAATTCCACGCTCACCGACCTCAACCACGAGCGCAACCAGAACCAGAAATATGCCGAGCGTCTGGAAGAGGTGATCGAGGAAAACAAGAAGCTGCAGAAATACCGCATCCAGGTCGACACCAGCAACGAGCAGATCGCGCAGCTCAAGGGCGTGATCAACAACTACCAACGCGCCATGGAAGGCCGCGGACCTGCAGAAGACCTTGGCCTCACCCGCAACTATGATCCCGCCGAGGAGGTCGGCCTGATCGAGGACGTGGTGGCCAGTGAGACGGTCAAAGAAACCACCGGCGAAACCGACGCGACCATCGTGCGCCTGCGCGACTGACCTCGGCATCGGCCGGAAGCGACAAGAGCACAGGATCGGCACACTCCGGTCCTGTGCTTTTTCTTTGAGGGCCGTTTCCGGCAAACCGGAGCCTCAGCCACTTTCGAAGATCCGCCGCGCCTCCCACTGCGTATCCCTCCTGTCGATCACAGGCATGGAGGACAGCATGACGACACCCCCTCAGCTCACGCTGACAAGCCGCTCCCGCAGCGCCACGCAAGCGCACGCCGGGCCGGACGGCCGCAACCCAATCCTGCGCATAACGCTAGCGGCACTGGCGCTGCTCTCCCTTCTCGCGTTCATGCCAGCGACGTCACGTGCCGACATCGGACCTGCTGCCAAGCTCGTGCCCGCAGCCAGTCTGGTCGGCGAAGGCCGGATGACCTTCCTCGGTTTTCGCATTTTCGACGCAGAGCTTTACGCACCTTCCGGAACCTATGACCCGGCCAAGCCATTCGCGCTGAAACTGACCTATCTGAGGTCTTTCAAGGGCGAGGCAATCGCCAAGCGGACGGAAAAGGAAATGCTCCGTCAGGGTATGCCCAAGGGCGCGACCCTCAACGGCTGGACCCGGGACATGACAAGCATCTTCCCAAACGTCAGCCCCGGCGAAGCCATCATTGGCGTACGCGACAGCAAGGGTCACACGCTGTTCTACTCCGGCGGGCGGCGCATAGGCAGCATCAAGGACAAGGACTTCACCAAGCGCTTCTTCGCGATCTGGCTCGGCGGCAACACGAATGATCCCGCCCTGCGCAGCCGCCTGATCGGCGCCAGTTCATAGCGCCCGGCCAGCGGATGACCCGGCAACTCGGACGCAAGGACCTCTTCAGTTATGGGCTGATGGCGCTTCCGCTCGCCTTTGCCGGGCTGCCGATTTATCTCCACGCACCCGACTTTTATGCCGGAACGCTGGGACAATCTCTGACGTCACTCGGCGTTCTTCTGCTGGCCTTGCGTGCGGTGGATGCCATTCAGGATCCGCTGATCGGAAGCCTGAGCGACCGCTATCATCAGCATCGGGCGCTGATCCTTGTCCTCGGCGTCATCATGCTGGGCGGCGGCTTCTGGATGCTGTTTCATCCAGGTTTGTCCGCACCGCTTATCTGGTTCGCAGCAGCTGTGTTCATTTGCACCACAGGGTTTTCCATTGTCTCGATCAACCTGCAGACCCTCGGCGGTATCTGGCAGGTCAGCGAACACCAACGCACGCGCGTCACCAGCTGGCGCGAGGCGCTCGGGCTTCTCGGTCTGCTGACAGCAGCCATGGGACCAGCCCTTCTTGGCGCCAATTCCGATCCCGGCACGGCATTTCATCGGCTGACCATCGCCTATCTGCCGTTGCTTGCCATCGCCACATGGGCACTTCTGGTCTGGATGAAGACCGCCCCTTTGACACGGCCACAGGAGGCATTCAATCCTTCTGGTAAAACACGCAGTAGCTGGCGCGACCTCATCGGCAACCCTTGGCGGCGTACGTTCTTTGCGCTCTTCGCGCTCAACACACTTGCGAGTGCGATCCCGGCCGTACTTGTGCTCTTCTTCATCAGGGATCGCTTGGACGCAGCCGAATACTCCGGCGTTTTTCTGCTTGTCTATTTCCTTTTCGGGGCGCTTGCGATGCCTCTCTGGCAGTGGCTCTCGAGACGTGTCGGCAAGATCAGGGCCTGGGCCGTTTCGATGACCCTGTCGATCATAACCTTCCTCTGGGCGGTTTTTCTCCAGAACGGACAGGTCGAGGCATATGCCCTCGTCTGCGCCCTCTCCGGCCTCGCACTTGGCGCCGACCTTGCGCTGCCGCCATCGATCCTTGCCGATCACATTGCTGCACGGAAAAGCCAGGCTGAAGCCAGCCGCATGTTTTCCTTGATGACGCTTCTATCAAAGGCCTCTCTGGCTCTGGCAACGGGCCTTGCGTTGCCTCTCCTGGGGCTTGCCGGATACCAGCCGGGCATCCCCATGACCGCAGAGCTCAACCTGTCTCTCAGCCTGTCTTATGCGGCCCTGCCCTGTGCTTTGAAAACGATCACACTGGTCTGGCTTTTGAGCCAGGCGAACCATATTGCCCAAACCGCGTGTGTGAAGGCATGATCGGCCATCGAAAACATCAACAAGGCTGATCGATCAGATGACCGTGCGTCCGCCTCAAGCCTACCGAAAGCAGATTACAGATGACCCGGTCACCGCTGCGCTGGAGCAGGAAGTTCTGGCAGAGAAAGCCGGAACGCTCGCCAGGTTGAACACGAAACTGGAGCAGGCCCTTGCCCGTATCCCCGATGCAGTCGAGAACGCCAGCGAGGACGAGCAGCACAAACGAGCTCTCAGGATCGCCGAAGCTGGAGAAGCGCTCTGGCATGTCACCATCCAGCGAGAACTCTGCGGCTTCCTCCGGCACAAGGCATTCTTCGATCACATGAAGGTTCCCGCCGCTGTCCGTCTTGGTGCTGGTCCCGTTCCGGAACACCTGAAAGCGAAAGGAAAGCAAAAGTGAACCGACAGCCGGCAAGGCAAACAGCGACTGCGAAAATCGTGCTGCACATCACAGACCACGCATCGGTATCTGATGTTAACTTCGGGTCATAGAGTGCTTGAATGTCTTTCAGGGGGCAGAAACTGATGAACACCAAGACAGCGTTTTTTAGGCAACGCAAAAGCAGATTTCCAAAGATCGTGATCGCCTTGGCAACGACCATCTCGGCGATGGCAGTTTCCGGACCGGCTCTGGCAGACAGCTGCTGGACACACAACGGTTCGCTCATGCGGCTTCAGGCCCAGGGCAACCAGCGCTGGCTCAGCTACGAACGGCCGCGTCAGCAGCTTCGCGCTGCAGGCGTCCGACGCGGCACGCTTCTGTTCGATGGTTACAAGACCGGCGACTGGTACAGCGGCACAGCGCGCGTTTTCTCGAAATACTGTCCCGGCAACCCGCTCACCTATGCCGTGGAGGGTCCTGTTCGCGGCGATCAGCTGCAAGTAACCGTTCGCGGTACCCGGCAGGTTTTCCGCCAGTGTCAGCCAACCGGTCAATACAAGACCGATACACTGGTCTTCACCTACTCGCATCAATGCTAGGACGTGAAAGCATCTCGTTTCGGCCTGCTGGTTGAAATCCCCAAGTGCTTTGGAACAATGCCGGGCAACGGCAAACGCCGCCTTGCATGTACCGTTGGGGGATGTTCTTTTAGCCACGCATTTGACAAGGGATTCGGCGCATTTTGCGCGAGATCGCTCAGATGCTGGCCGAACCATTCTTACGGCCTTGGCTGATTAAGATAATTTGATCGTTAGACCTGCAGCCCGCGTGATAAGAAAGCAGGCGTGGAGTTCGGATAAATGCTGACAAAAGCAATATACAAAAAATCAGTCTGTGCGCTCTTTGCGCTCATGTGCACTGTGCCGTCTGTCCCGAAGATCGACGGAGCCTTTGAATTTCAGGTATCTGGCCAGGCTCTTGCCGCAGGCGTCCGGGCCGTTCCCGAGGGAAACCGCTATCGCAGCCAGCCCCGGATCCCCTATGCCTCGGCCCGCAGGACCGCAGCGTCCAAATCCAGTTACGATGCAAAATTCGAGAAGGTTCTGGCCGTTCTCAAGCGCGACCGACGGCTGATTTCCTCGATCAAGCGTGTCGCTGGGCGCTACAACATTGATCCGATCCACATGATTGGCGCCATCATTGGCGAGCACACCTACAACTACGACACACTGGACAGTGCACAGTCCTACTATATCAAGGCACTGGCCTACGCAGGGATCGACATCAGCTTCAAATACGACGGCGAACACGTCGAAACCTTCGTCGAACGCTCCCAGTTCGACCGGTGCCGGAAAGGCAAAAAGGCCAACAACAGCGACAGCCGCTGGTCCTGTTACGAACGCGTTTGGAACAGCTCGTTCCGCGGCAAGAGAGTTGACGGCACCCGCTTTCCAAAAACGAACTTCAACGAGACGTTCTTCCAGCCGCTTTTTTCCGGCCAGAGCTTTGGCCTCGGCCAGCTAAGCCCTCTTACCGTCCTGAAGATGACCGACCGGGTCGCTCGTCAGAGCGGCAACCGCAAGCTTGATCCGAAGAACGCCGAAAAGGTCTATCAGGCGACCATGGATCCGAATATCTCGCTGCACTATATGGCTGCGGTCATTCAGGATGCCATCGAGGCGTACAAGAACGTCGGCAAGGTCGACATTTCGAAGAATCCCGGCCTGACGGCAACCCTCTACAATCTGGGAGACCCCTGGGGCCGGGCAGCGAAATTCCGCCGCAGCGGCGCCACCTGGCCCAGAGAGAATTACTACGGCTGGCTGGTCAACGACCGGCTCGAAGACATCAAGTCCGTTCTCTAGCGCCTATTCGAACCAGCATCTCTCGCGCATCTCGGTATGGACCTGGCCCGTTGCCTTGTCCCTGATCTCGGTCGGCAAGGATTTGCAGACCTGCACCCGCTGCATGTAGGGAGAGTTCGCTCCCTTCACCTTCGGGCCACCCGCAGCTTCGTTTTCACGAATTTGTTCTGACCGCGACAGCCGATCGAAGAAATCGCTTGCGCCAGCCTGCTGGACCGACCCGCTGGCCACCAGGCCAAGGGCGGCAAATCCTGACAGGGCTGCAACACCAAAAACACGTCCTGTAATTCGTCCCATGCCGTAACTCCTCTTTTCCGACAACGGTTCCTCGGCCCACCACATCGAATATGGCACCCATTACCGCTGCGGAAAGGCCGCTCACAGCCTCTTGAACGGCTTCAACCTTCAAAGGCTACCGCAAGAACGGATTGTTCTCGCGCTCGTGACCGATCGTCGAGGCAGGCCCGTGACCGGGCAAAAATGAAACATCATCGCCAAGTGGCAAGAGCTTGGTCTTGATCGAGGCAATCAACGTATCGTGGTCGCCGCCCGGCAGGTCGGTTCGTCCGACAGATCCGGCGAAGAGAACATCGCCGGAGATTGCCAGGCGTAACTCCCGATCGAAGAAGACCACATGGCCGGGCGCATGGCCAGGACAATGGAACACCTCAAAACTGCGGCCAGCCATCTCCATCGTGTCGCCCTCAACGAGCCAGCGGTCGGGCTCGACCGGCTTGACGTCGCTCAAGCCGAACTGCCGAGCTTGGTCCTTGACCCGCTCGATCAGGACGCGATCGGCCTCATGGGGGCCCTCAACAGGAACCTTGAGCGCCTCGGCCAGATCCGCGGCCCCGCCGACATGATCGATATGACCATGCGTCAGAACGATTTTCTCGACATCGACGCCATGCTCTTCAATCGCCTTGAGGATCAACGGCACATCGCCGCCAGGGTCGACGACGGCGCCTTTTTTCGTTTCCGGGTTCCACACCAGCGAGCAATTTTGCTGGAACGACGTAACCGGAATAATCAGGATCTGAATGGGCGGCAGCGCGTCCTGGCTCTGGGAAGTATCGGGATCGGACAAGAATGGGCTCCAGGTTGCCCCGATGAGCGGGGGAAGAGACAAATGCTGGGCAAAGTCGGTTTGCCGCGCGCTTTATCGCATTGGACCGCTTCACCTTCCGTTCTGCTTTTCGTACAAGAAGATGCACCTGCTGAACAGTGGCAGGGACAAACAGGTTGTCGACACGCATGAAGCAGACACTGCTCCAGACACTGACCTTGGTCGCGCTCTGCTGCGCGCTGCCCGCTGGCGCGTCTGCAAAACAGCCCAGGACCGATCCGGTTTGGGACAAATGGTCTGTCGGCTGCGGCAACTCTGGCCTGTGCTTCACATCAACTTTCATCCGCGAGCAATCGACCTGGCTTGATCTGCGCATTGTCCGGGATACGCCCGCGAACGCCGCTCCGCTGCTTCGGATCACCGCCAATGCTGCCCTCAACAACGAGGGCACTATCCGTTTTGACGTCGATGGCACTTCGATCGAAACCCTGCCTGTGGCGCAACTGCGGGAAATTCAGGCTTCGGTCGCAACTCCGGCTGGCTTCCGCCCCCTTGGCGGCGAGGGCTTTTGGTACCCGACCGGCCCAGCGACCAGCGCGATCCTGAAGGCGATGGCGTCTGGCAAGGTTCTGACCGTGTCGCTGCCGATCGGCGATCAGACCATCGAGATGAAGCTGCCTCTGAACGGCCTCGCCTCCGCCGTCAGCTGGCTGGACGACCGGCAGAACCGGAGCGGAACGGTCTCAGCAATTGCAGACATCGGTACGGAACCGGCCGAAGACGCCCCCTCGGCCAAGCCGATCCTGTCGCCCGAAACCCTGCCGCCGGCCGTGCTCGCAACATGGGACGCCAATCGCTTTTGCTCCGACATCGACCCTGCGATCTTTGCCAGCCTAAACGCTGTCGCCATCCCCGCCGGGGACGACAAGGCAACGCTTTATCTGCTGCCATGCGGCGCTCCCAGTGCCTACAACACGCCCTATGTTCTCATCCGGGCCCAGGATGACGGCAAGGTCCGCCAGCTCCATGTCGCCAGGATGTCGGAGCTTGGACCGCTGGCCACGGACCTGGTTTACAATGCCCGCTGGAACGCGCGTGACCTCGAGCTTGATGGCCTTTTCAAGGGCTCCGGGGTCGGCGATTGTGGCACCTGGAGCCGTTGGCTCTGGACCGGCACGACCTTCGTCCTGCAGGAGGAAGCTACCCGCCAGACGTGTGACGGACAGGAAGTCCCAATCTCAGATTGGCCCACCACCTGGACAGTTCCCGCAACAAGCAAATAGCGCTTTCGCCAAGGATTTACTTGCGATTTTCCTGGTCACAGCCTTATGATGATTGTGCAGCGGACTGGATGGGGATGCGGCATCCTTGTTTCAACCCAATCCTGAAAGTGTTGATGGGCGTAATTCTTTGCGCCTCACGGGAGCATCTCGCGATATTTTTGCGAGTGAATTTAGTGGGTTATGTGCTGCCTGAGGCCGGCACACAATTAAGGTGATTAAGTAATGCACGATGGCGATTCGGACCGGCACAAGCGTGGACGTCGCGGCGGCAAGCGCGAGTTCGGCGGTCCGCAGGACTTCGGCAGCGATTTCGGCGGCGGTGATTTTGGGGGCGGCTTCGACGGCGGTCGCGACGGCGGCTATGGCGGCGGCCGGGACGGCGGTTATGGCGGCAACCGTGATGGCGGACGCGACGGTGGTGGTCGCGGCGGCTATGGCGGCGGGCGCGATGGCGGATACGGCAATCGCGAAGGCGGCGGCGGCTACGGCGGCGGCAATCGTGAAGGCGGCGGTGGTTATGGCGGCGGCGGCGGTGGCCGCGGCGGTTATGGCGGCGGCAACCGCGAAGGTGGCGAAGGCTTCCGGCAACCACGCCCTCCGCGTCCGGAATTCGATGGCCCGGCCGAGCGCGGTCCGCGCCAGGAAGGCACCGTCAAGTTCTTCAAGAGTGACAAGGGCTTTGGCTTCATCACTCCAGACAACGGCGAAGCTGATGTATTCGTGCACATCTCCGCAGTTGAACGCTCCGGCATGACAACGCTCGACAGTGGTCAGCGTATTTCTTTCGAGACCGAGCCCGATCGTCGTGGCAAGGGCCCGAAAGCAGTCGATCTTCAGGAACTTGCTGAAGGCGGCGCTGACGCGCCTGCGGAAGGCTAAGTCAGCGAACGCCATCCGGGTGTTTGTTGCTTAAGCTTTCTCGCAAAGATCTTTTGAAACGGCGGCCATCTGGCCGTCGTTTTATCTTTCGCAGCAGCCTCTTCATTCTGATGCTAGATCGCCCGCACGCCCGGATCGGGCCATCGTAAAGGCGCTCCGATCTGGATGTTTAAGCAAAGACACTGCGCGCGATCCCGCATTTCCAAACTTCAAACACACCAAAAATCAAAGACGCTGAAAAACATGACAAGCACAGCCGACACGTCCCCATCCGCTCTTGTTCGCCCTGCTCAAAAGGCTGATCTCCCTCACCTTCTGGAAATGAACAATGCCGCTGTCCCGGCGGTAAATGAACTCGCCCTATCTGAGCTTTCCGACCTTGTCGCAGAAGCCTTGGTCTGTCTGGTGGCAGAGTTGGACGGTCAGCCAGCGGGCATGCTTTTGTGCCTGACCGAGGGCCTCGACTATGACAGCCGTAACTACGCATGGCTCAGCGAGCATGTGGGCCGCTTTGCCTACACAGACCGCATCTGCGTCGCCGAGACCGCGCGCGGGCAACGCATCGGCGAAGCGCTTTATGAAGCTCTGGGAAGGGTGCCAGGCGTCGGCAACCGCCCTCTGGTCTGCGAGGTCAATACGCGGCCCGACAACCCGGGATCCTTGCGCTTCCACAAGCGTCTGGGTTTTGCCGAGATCGGCACACAGGACCACGGCGAAAAAGCTGTTGTATACCTGAAACGCGATCCAGCCGAAGATGTGAAAAGCGCATGAACTATCGTCACGCCTACCACGCCGGCAACATTGGCGACGTGCTGAAGCACGCCGTCCTCGCACGCCTCATTGTCTATCTTCAGCGCAAGGACAAGGCGTTCCGGATCATCGACACCCATGCCGGGATCGGCGCCTATGACCTGACCTCCGAAGAAACGCAAAAGACTGGCGAATGGCTGGATGGAATTGCAAAGGTCATCTCCAAGCCCATGCCGGACGATGTCGCCACATTGCTCGCGCCCTGGCTCGATGTCGTGCGCGCCGACAATCCCGGCAAAGACCTGAAGCTCTATCCCGGATCGCCCGCGCTGGCCCGAGAACTGATGCGGCCAGTCGACCGTCTGACCCTGACAGAGCTGCACCCCGCCGACTTCGACACGCTTTCCAAGCGCTTTGCTGGCGATCATCAGGTCAAGACCATCCACCTTGACGGCTGGCTTGCGCTTGGCAGCTTTCTGCCACCGAAGGAAAAGCGCGGCCTCATCATCATCGACCCCGCCTTTGAGGAAATTGACGAGTTCGATCGCATGGCAAGTGCCGTGATCAAGGGGTGGCGGAAATTCTCGACGGGCACCTACGCCTGCTGGTATCCGCTCAAGGACCGGTATGGCCTTCGCCGCTTCGACGACGCCTTGAAGGATGCTGGCGTCAAGGATGTCCTGACCCTGGAACTCAATGTGGGAAAGAGCGGCCCGGATACGGCCATGCTTGGGTCCGGAATGACGATCATCAATCCGCCTTACACTCTCGCAGAAGAAATGCGCACCGTCCTGCCATGGCTGCGTGATTGCCTGCGCAAGGGGTCCGAGGCCAGCTGGTCTGTCGATCAACTCATCGCCGAATAGACGAAACGCTCCCTTGCTGGCTTGACGTGGCGGACGCACTCCCTCATCGTCTGGCCATTGAGTAAATGGCCCGGAGAAGTGCCGCCGTGACCCAGTTCCGCTTTGTAAATCTTGCCTTTTCAATCATTGTCGCCGCGACCACGGTCTTGTCCGGCCAGGCTCTCGCCGGAGAACACCGCGCCTATTTCTCCCCGAACAGGGACCCCAGGTTGCCCGACTGCACTTCTGCGTCGGTCCGCTCGGCTGTTGCGGGCAGTGTGGCCCGGGCACAGAACTCCTATGTGGACGGCCGCGCGATCACCGGCATTGATCAGATCCGCGAAGTTGCCTACCGCGAGCATGATGTCAGCCCTCTGGCACGCCGCTTTTGCAGCGGCACGGCGACCCTGACGGACGGGTCCACGCGCCAGGTACATTACAAGCTTGTTGAACATAGCGGCTTCGTCGGTCTCGGCTGGAAGGTCGAGGCCTGCATGAGCGCTCTCGACAAGTGGCATGTCTACGGCGCCCATTGCAGCACCACCCGCCCGCGTTGATCTTCGAAGAGCAGCAGACAAGCATGGCCCGGCGCTTCAGCGGACCGCTTGAACAACACCTGATGCACCTGGTTCTTGCGCTTCTTCTGCTGCTTGGCAGCGCAGTCCAGGGCGCACGTGCAGGTGGTTCCTCAGGCGACTTCGACTACTACGTTCTCGCCTTGTCCTGGTCACCGACCTATTGCGCCCGTAAGGGCCGCAACGCCGAGCCGCTTCAGTGCCAGGCATCCAAGCCGCATCGCTTCATCGTCCATGGCCTCTGGCCGCAATATGAACGTGGCTGGCCGGATTTCTGCCGCACCCGGAACGACCGACCGAGCAGACATACCGTCTCCGGTATCCTGGACATCATGCCGAGCCGCGGGCTCGTCTCCCATCAGTGGCGCAAGCACGGCACATGCTCCGGCCTGGATCCGGAGGCGTATTTCGACACCATTCGCGCAGCCTACGACAAGATCCGCATTCCGGCCGCCTTCCGCACCCTGGAACGCACCGGCCGAATTGCACCTGACGGCGTGGAAAAGGCATTTCGCCTTGCGAACCCCGGTTTGCGCGATGCAGCCATGGCGGTGACATGCTCCAGAGGCGCGTTGCAGGAGGTCAAGATCTGTCTGACCAAGGATCTGGAGTTCCGGAGTTGCCGCGCCGTTGATCGCTCCGGTTGCCGGGCCAGCAAGATTTCTGTTTCTCCGCCGCTCCGCCGATAGTCCACCCGCAGGACAACGTCTTTTGCCGCAACAGGCCTTGTTCTCCGGCCCCTGTCATGCACAGTGGCGGGCAACTTTGCGTACAGTCCTTCGACTGTACCCGCTCCCCAAATGGCAAAGGTTTCCGACATGCTCGTTCTCCGCTCTTCACCCGCCTCGCCCTTCGGCCGCAAGGTCAAGATCGCGGCCGAGGTCTTGAACCTCAAAAGCCTGATCAATCTGGAGGAAACCCAGACGAACAATCCGGACGACAGCATTCGCCAGCAAAATCCGCTCGGCAAGATCCCCGCACTGATCCTGGAAGATGGCAATGTCCTCTACGACAGCCGGGTGATCGTCGAATATCTCGACCACCTCGCGGGCGGCGGCAAAATCCTGCCGATCGGCGAAGCGAGGTTTCCGGTACTGCGCCTGCAGGCCCTGGCCGACGGCATTATGGATGCCGGTATCCTCCAGGTTTACGAAAGCCGGTTCCGCCCTGCCGAATATCGTTTCGAGGACTGGAAAACCTATCAGGCGGCCAAGGTCACTCGCGCTATGGACAGTCTCGAAGCCGCCTGCCCGACCCATCTGACACAGCTCAGCGATGCGGATGCCGGGACAATCGCACTCGCCTGCGCCCTTGGCTATCAGGACGTTCGCTTCGCCGGCGAATGGCGCAAGAGCTATCCAAAGCTTGTCGCCTGGCTCGACAGCTTCGAGGCCGCCGTGCCCAGCTTTGCAGCAAGCAAGGTTGGCCCGGCGCCCATTCCTGCAAAGGAAGAACCGCTCCGCTGATCTGAGCGAGTGAAAGTGAATGCAAAAAGGCGGAGCCTCACGGCCCCGCCTTTTTCATATCTGCCAGCCTGATGCTAACGGTTTCTAACGAGCGCGGGCACCGCCAAGAGACTTCCGAGGTTTTGCACCATGACGCGCCAGACGGTGGCCGGACTTCAGAAAGCGGCCAAAGTCACTCTGAATGGCCAGCATTGCCGGTGTCACCAAGATGACCACAAACAAACCAAAGCCGAGGCCGTAAGCCAGCGTGATCACCGTCGGCATCAGGAATTGCGCCTGACGGCTGGTCTCGAACAACAGCGGCGCAAGTCCGAACACGGTCGTCGCACTGGTGAGAACAACTGGCCGCAATCGGTCTGAAACACCCTCGATCAGGGCCTGCCTGAACGGCCGGTCGCGCGCATACTCATCAATTGTCGTGACCAGAACAATGCTGTCATTGATGATGATCCCCGCCATCCCGATAAAGCCAATGAGGGAGAACATGCTCAGCGGAAGGTGATGCCAGTAGTGTCCCCAGATCATGCCGATACAGCCGAAGGGGATGACCAGCATGATCACCAGTGGCCGGGTCCAGGATGCGAAAATCCAGCACAGGGTCAGATAGATCCCGGACAGACAGAACCCGAGCGCAAGCACCGCATCAGACAGAAATTCCTTCTCCTGCTCCGCCAGCCCGGACAATTCGCTCTGCACATCATATCTGGCCGCCAGTTCCGGAAGCAAAGTATCGCTCAGCATGGCCATGACGGCCACGGCCGCCTCCGGATCATCCTCGGAGATATCGCCGCTGACCCGAAGGGTCTGCAGTCCGTTCTCGCGTCTGACCGACGCAAATCCGAAGGTGCTTTCCACCTCGACTATTTCGCTCAAGGCAACATAGGGCCCCGCAGGCGACTTCAGCTGTGTCTCGTAGACAAAAGCAGCCCCTGTTTCCTCATCAGGCAGGCTGACACGCACTGTCGCGGTTCGCCGGCCAACCGGGAATTCTGCAACCTTGATGCCCTCCAGGCGATTGCGCAAAACGTTGGCGACGCTATCGGTCGTGAAACCAAGCGCCTCGCCCTTCGGCGTCAGGCTCAGAGCTAGCTCTGCCTTGTCAAAGGACAACGTATCTTCCAGGGCGCTCACCCCCGGCATGGCACCCAGCGCCTGCTTAAGATACTCTGCAGCTTCTTTCAGGATCTCTGTCGAAGGTCCATAGAGCCTCACATCGATGGCATCTCCGCCAGGGCCTGAACGCTCTCCACGCACGGCCAGCGTTTCAAGAAGCGGCCCCTTGCGGATTTCCTTGCGCCAGTCACCGATGAAGCTGAAGGCCGAATAGGGACGCAGATCCGGGTCGATCAGCTCGATCGCAAGACCGCCGAGCAAGTCCTCATCTTTCGTATCCGCACCATTCAGGGCCCTTCGGCCGGCGTTCGCGCCAACGGTCGCCAGCGTAAAGGAAACCGGCGCGCGGCCATATTCCTCGGCGTAGCGTTGATCGACCACATCAAGAGCACGGTCCATCTCGGCCAGCATCGCCTTTGTGTCGTCCCGATCGGCTCCCGGCATCATCGCGATATTGGCATTGATCACATTGCGCTCAGGCGCATTGAAGAACCGCCAACGCACCGTGCCATCGAAATACATGCTCGATGCGATCAAGAGCGTCATGACGGCAAGGCCCATGACCGGATAGCGGAAGACAATCACCGCTCTCATCAAGGGCTCAAACGCCTTCTTCCTGAAAGCATTAAAGCCTTTGTTGAAGGTCCGGTTTGGCCAGTCGTACCAATGTTCCTTGCCACTGGCCGACAAGGCATGCCGCATGTGGGCCGGCAGGATGAGAAAGGACTCAACCAGGCTTGCGATCAATACGATCCCCACCGTAAGCGGAATATCGGCGATAAGTTCCCCGAAGCGGCCACCAATGGCAAGCAGACCCGCGAAGGCAATGATCGTTGTGATGGAGGCGGAAAAGACCGGCGCGGCCATACGCTTGGCCGCCATAACCGCAGCCTCGGCAGGGCTATGCCCCTTGCGCGCCAGGAAGTCTGCGTGCTCTCCAACGACGATGGCATCATCCACGACAATGCCCAGGCAGATGATCAGGGCGAACAGCGAGAACATGTTCAAGGTGACGCCAAAGGCGAACATCATGGCGATGGTCGCAGCCATGGCCGCCGGTATGCCGGCCGCCACCCAGAAAGCTGTGCGCGATGACAGGAAGAGGAACAAAAAGCCGACAACAAGAACCAGGCCGAACAAGCCATTCTCGACCAGAATATTCAACCGGTCGACAATGTTCTGCGCACGGGTTTCTGTCAGCTGGGCAACAACACCGCGCGGCAGGCCATCCTGGAAATCCGCAACGATCTGTTCGACCTGCCGCTGGATCTTGATGGTATCGCCGATCGCATCACGGTCGACCCTCAGAACCACCGCCGGCAGTCCCTTGTGCGAATAGGCCTTGCCGCTCTCCGGTCCCTCCGTGACAATTTCCGCCACAGATCTTAGCTGGAGTTTCTCACCCTCGGCAGGCGAGCGCAGGACGATTTCACCAAGCTCCTTCTCGGAGCGCCGGGTCTGCCCCGTTCGCAGACGGGCGCTGCCGCTTGCCACATCGCCCGCCGGCGTGGTCTCCATTTCGGTGGCAACCACATCCGCAATCTCTTCAAGAGACAGGTCATGGCGGATCAGCATGGCCTCGGACGTGTTGATCCGCATGACCGGGTTCGACACGCCGTCAATGCTGATCCGCGTCACCCCCTCGCGAAACAGAGCCGTCTGGAGGTCCTCTGCATAGCGCGACAGCTGATCTGCATCGATCGGCCCATAAATCACGACATTGGTCACACGGTCGCGAAACGCGCTGCGCACGACCGTCGGCTCGTCAACATCTTCAGGCAAGCTGGAGCGCGCCTGATCAACGGCTGCCTTGGCGTCGTCGACAGCCTGACCCATGTCCCAGCCGGTCTCGAACTCCAGAGTCATCGTGGCACGGCCCTCGCGGGCCACCGAGGACGCCTCCTCGACGCCTTCAATCGCCAGAAGCTGAGGACCCAGCAGCTCGACAACGGCTCGGTCCATGTCGTCGGGGCCAGCGCCCGACCACTCGACCGTGACCGTCACGCGTTCGTTGATTATGTCAGGGAAATACTGGGTGCGGATCTTGAGACCCGCCGCGATGCCGCCGAGCAGCATGAACGCAAGGATCAGGTTGGCGGCCGTCTTGTGACGGACCATATAGTCGAAGAAAGACGAAAATTCGGACCTGATCGATGACTTCATGACTAGCTCCGTTCACCTCGGCCGCGACCGGTTTCTATGCGCTCCAGCACCTCGCTCGGCACCTTTGGCTGATTCAGAATGTTGATCAGACGCGCCTTGCGCTCCTCAGGCATCCGGCTTTCGCTCAATCTGGCGATCAGCGCATCCCTGCGTTCCGGCTCCAGGGTCACCAGATCCTCTGGCGCGGCAGGTCCCGAGGCCGGTTTCGGGCCTCCCTGAGACGTTTCCGCTGCTTCAGGCGCTTCGCCGGGCGTTCCGACTACCCGCGGCGTGACCTTCAGCCCGGCACTCAGGTGTGGCAGGCGCTCACGCACATAAAGCTGTCCGAACGGCACATCGGTCACCACAAGCTGGTCGCCCATCCGGCGCAAAACCCGTGCCTGCTCCGTGCCAAGCCGCTGCTCTTCGTCGACAACAAGGATGCGGCCATCTTCGCTGGCGGCAGAGGCCGGGATCACGGCCACATTCTCAAGGGCCGGTTCTTCAAGCTTGACGGTGAGGAAATCACCCGGACGGAGCGGCGTGTCCGCATCGACATCGAGCGAGGCAAAAAGCGTGCGACCCGCCTCACCCGTCGCGACCACCGCCGCCGCCCGGTCCAGTGTTCCCGGTACTGAAACGACGCGGTCGCCCAGATCTAGCTGCGCTTCGACGGGCACCTGGATCAAACGGCCGGCATCATCCAGAAAGCGAGAAAACTGCTGGGTCGAGACGGAAAATTTCACTTCGAGCGCGGTCGGATCGATCAGGACAGCCAGGGTCTCACTCGAACTCACACGCCGCCCGAGCGTGGCGTTGACCTGATCCAGCGTACCGGAGAACGGCGCGGTGATCGTCGTTTCTTCAAGGGTCCGTTCAGCGTCCTGCACCGCGATCCGCGCCCGCGCGACACCCAGATCCATGCGCTCGACATTCTTGCGCGAGGTAATAACAGACTGCAGACGGTTCGACAGGGCCTGCTCAAGCGCCGCTACGGAAAGCTGCTCCTGCTCCACCTGCACCATGGTGGAATAACCCTTTTCACGCAGCTGGGTCTGGCGGTCGAGCGCCTGACGTCGAAGCTCCAGCTGTTTCTCGGCCGCGACAAGTTCCTGTTCGGCAACAACGATGGCCTCTTCCGCCTCTGCCTTGTGTGCCTCAGCATCCGCCTGAGCGGCCTGGGCATCAAGAAGCTCGGACTGGGCATCTGCCGGATCGATCCGCACCAGCAGCTCGCCGCCTTTAACTGCAGCGCCATCGCGGAATTTGGCAGCGACCCCGACAAGTTGGCCTTCAGAGCTCGCGCGGATTTCAAGACTGCGCCAACTCTCGACCTGACCATAGGCGGTCGTGATCGGCGCGACAGTCTCAGACGTGAGGGAGGAAACATTCACGGCATAGGAGCGCTCTCGGACAGGAGGACGCCGCCTGGCGTCTTCCTGGTTCATCGCCGTGGAGATGCGGTAGACGCCATAACCGATCATTGACGCCATGACCGCCAACAGCACAAGACCGATCAGACCCCTTGTCAGGAACCGCATTCAACTCTCCCTCAAATCAACCGCTCATAAAAATCAGGACGCCTGCATCGGGTGCGGAAAGCCCCATCATCCGGCATTTTGCAGACCTTGATCCGGCGTGCGCGAAACACGTCGGTAATTTTCTATCATTGCATTGCGAAAAAGTGCTGAAAAACATGTATCGAGCTGTAACGAAAAAGCCCGGCGCAATGCACCGGGCTCTTTGTTTCTACAGGTATTTCCGGCTGTTTAGAACTTGTAGCTCAAGCCGAACCGCACGAGATTGTTATCAAGATCGGACTTGTAGCTGTTGCCGCCGACCGTAAAGCTCTCGGAACCGAAGTCCTGGTGAATGTACTCGAGACGCGCTGTGACGTTCTGTGTCACCGCACCTTCAACACCGGCACCTGCTGTCCAACCGACTGCCGTCGTGCTGTCCTTCGCGCCATTCGCCTTGAAGTCGAGATCGGCAATGGCAAGACCACCGGTTCCGTAAACGAGGAAACGGTCAAAGGTGTAACCCAACCGGCCGCGAATGCTGGAGTTCCAGGATGAACCTGTTTCGGCCGTTACGCCGCCGGCGGTTGCCGTGTCTTCCAGATCGGAAAACTGGAAATCGGCTTCCGCACCGATCAACACATTCGGAGAGATGATGTAGTTGTAGCCGGCATGAATGCCGCCTTGAATGCCATCACCATCCGTGTCGGGCGCGTTTCGATTGTCGAAATTGCCCCAGCCCCAGCCGAGGTTACCACCGACATAGGCACCACCCCAGTCAAAACGGGCGGCCGGAACCTGGTCGTCATAGAAAGCCGGTGCCGGGTCCACCGGCTGCGGAAGGTCAGCCGCAAGCACGGGCGTTGCCAGGCCGGCAAAGGCGGCCGCTGTCAAACCTGCAAATGCAAGACGCTTCATATCATGTTACTCCAGATGAACTTGTCCAGAATGAAATGTGGACGGCCATCCCGCCGGTCCCCATCCTCACCCAGCTAAAGATATGGGGATCGTTTGTGGCGGTTCAGGAGGGCAATTTAGGAGTTTTCTAGGCGAATTAAGGTCATTCTTCGGCAGCGTGAATGAAGGGTAAACAAACCGCATTTTGCAAGGATGCGACAAAATCAAAGCTTGCAGCATGCTTTCCCCGCACCAATCTATTGCGTATAACGCGCCAGACAAAATGGCGCGAACGATCAAAGTGCCATCGCTCCATTCAACCTGACCCCGACCGGAACCCTTAGATGCTGTTTGACTATGTAAGCCTCGCAGGCGGCCTCGTCGTGCTGATTATTGCTGGCGACATCCTGGTCAGAGGGTCTGTCGGCATTGCACAGCGTCTCGGCATTCCAAATCTCGTCATCGGTCTGACCATCGTCGCATTCGGAACCTCGGCGCCCGAGCTCGTGATTTCACTCAAGGCCGCTCTGGCCGGGTCAGGCGGCATCGCCATCGGCAACGTGGTGGGCTCGAACATCGCAAACGTTCTGCTGGTGCTGGGCATGCCGGCACTGATCGCGGCGACACCCTGCGGCGAATCTGGTGCGACGAAGAACGCGATTTTCATGGTGGCGATCTCGGTCGTCTTCACGATCCTGTGCTTCTTTTCCCCCATTGGCCTGATCGGCAGCCTCATCCTGCTGGCACTTCTTGCCGTCTTCCTGGGCGATTCCGCCCGAGCTGCACTACAGCACCGCAAGGAACGCAAAGCCGCCGCTGCTACGGCTGTCGAAGCGCAGGACGACGATGATGAATTGGAAGACGTTGAGGGAGTTCCGGACGCAGCCGCTATCGCCGGTGTCTACATTGTACTCGGCCTGATCGGCCTGCCTTTGGGCGCGCACTTTACCATCAGCGGCGCCACTTCGGTGGCCCAGGACTGGGGCGTAAGTGACGCCGTGATTGCCTTGACGGTGATCGCCCTGGGAACCTCCCTTCCGGAACTCGCAACCACAGTCATGGCCGCGATCCGCCAACACGGCGCAGTCGCCATCGGCAATGTCATTGGATCAAACGTCTTCAATCTTCTCGCGATCATCGGCATCACCACCGCGATTGTGCCCGTGGAGGTTCCTGCCGAGATCCTCAAGCTCGACATCTGGGTGATGCTTGCTTGTGCCGTGTTGCTTCTCGTGCTTGCGGCCAGGAAGATCTGTCTCGGCCGGATTTCAGGCTTTATCCTGACTGCGGCGTACGTTCTTTATATCTTCACTGTCTATTGTCTCAGCGCGGCGATCTGAGCAGCTTCGCCAAGCGTATTGCTGTCATCACTTGAGTAAGACAGGATGGTGAGATGACAGGCGAACTCCCGACAGCCGTGATTACCGGCGCTTCGAGCAGAATTGGCGGTGCCCTGGCCAGGGATCTTGCCAGTCATGGCTGGCGTCTTGTCCTGCATGCAAATGCCAATGTCCACAAGGCTGAGGCCTTGGCGGACGAACTCGAAGATGCCACCGGCCAACCGCATGTGTTCACCGCAGACCTTACCGAAGCGACCGGGCTTGCGACCTTCATGGACAAGGCATCGGAGCCGTTCGGGCTGCCGGATATCCTGATCAACAATGCTTCGATCTTCGAAGATGACGGCATCGGCCATCTCGATCCTGATCTCTTTGACCAGCATTTTGCGATCCACACCAAGGCCCCTCTGTTCCTCGCCGATGCCTTCGCAGCGCGCCTGCCGAAGGACCGGAAGGGGCTCATTGTCAGTATGATCGACCAGAGGGTCTGGAAACTCACGCCGCAAGCGCTTAGTTACTCCCTGTCGAAATCGGCTCTCTGGACCGCAACGCAAGTTCTGGCTCAGGCACTCGCACCCAACATTCGCGTCAATGCGATCGGACCCGGCCCGAGTTTCAAAAATGAACGCCAGAGCGAGGCCGAATTTGAAAAGCAGGCGGGAGCCGTTCTTCTGAAACGCGGCCCCGACGCGGAGGCCTTCGGGAGAACCGTCCGGTTCCTGTGGGACAGCCCCTCCATCACCGGGCAAATGATTGCCCTTGATGGTGGACAGCACCTGGCCTGGCAGACACCCGATGTGGTCGACGTCGGCGAGTGACCTTGCAGGTGACGAAGCAAAGAATCTGTTAGGTTGGCAGCACGCGACCTGGCCCAAAGGAAAAGCACGGCTGCCAGCCGGAATGACGCATGCAAGACAGCTCCACAACACAGACCATCTCCGAAGGGAATGACGACGCCGTAGCGAAGCCCGAGGTCCGAAAGGGCGTTGAGGTCATCGCCGATCAGGTCAAGCGTCTGCCCATGGGACCGGGCGTCTATCGCATGTTCGATGAGAACGGCGACGTGCTTTATGTCGGCAAGGCGCGCAGTCTCAAAAAGCGGGTGACCAGTTACACGCGACTTCAAGGTCAGTCGAACCGGATCATGCGCATGATCATGTTGACGGCAGCCATGGAATTCGTTGTCACCAACACCGAAGCAGAAGCGCTTCTTCTGGAAGCAAATCTGATCAAGCGCCTGCGCCCGCGTTTCAACGTGCTTTTGCGCGACGACAAGTCCTTTCCATACATCCTGATCACCGGCGACCACGCCTCTCCGGCGATCACCAAACACCGGGGTGCGAGAAAGAGAAAGGGCGATTATTTCGGCCCTTTCGCCTCGGCGGGCGCAGTCGATCGAACTATCAACGCACTGCAGAAAGCCTTTTTGATCCGGAATTGCTCGGACAGCTATTATGAAAACAGGTCCCGGCCTTGTCTGCTTTTCCAGATCAAGCGTTGCTCTGGCCCCTGCACCGGCGAAGTCGATCAAGAGGACTATGCCGGCCTTGTTGCAGAAGCCAAGGCCTTCCTCTCCGGCCGAAGCCAGCTGGTGAAAAAAGAGCTTGCCCAGCAGATGGAAGCTGCCTCCGAGGCACTGGACTTTGAACGCGCAGCCATCTGCCGTGACCGCCTTGCAGCCTTGTCGCATACACAGGCTCATCAGGGCATAAATCCGCAGACGGTCGAGGAAGCCGATGTTTTCGCGATCCACCAGGAAGGCGGGCAGACCTGTGTGCAGGTCTTCTTCTTCCGGACCGGGCAAAACTGGGGAAACCGTGCCTACTTCCCCAAGGCGGACAAGACGCTAGACGAAACATCTATTCTGGAGAGCTTTCTGGCGCAGTTCTACGACGACAAGCCCGCGCCCCGGCTGCTCCTGCTGTCCGACGAAATTCCGGAGCAATCCCTGCTGGCGGAAGCCTTGAGCGAGCGGGCCGAACGCAAGGTCGAGGTCTTGACGCCAAAGCGCGGAGAGAAGAAGGAACTGACCGATCACGCACTCACCAACGCGCGCGAGGCGCTTGGCCGTAGACTTGCTGAAAGCTCCAGCCAGGCACGTCTGCTGAAAGGTGTCGCCGAAGCCTTCGAATTGCCTGCTCAGCCACGCCGTATCGAGGTCTACGACAATTCCCACATCATGGGCACCAATGCCGTCGGAGGCATGATCGTCGCAGGTGAAGAGGGATTTTCCAAAGGTCAGTACCGCAAATTCAACATCAAGTCCGAAGATCTGGTCCCCGGTGATGATTACGGCATGATGCGCGAGGTTCTGACCCGACGATTTTCCAGGCTGATCAAGGAACACCAGCGCGACGACGCGAAGGCGACGCTGTCGGCAGAGGTCACAGAGGATGCAGCACAAGACGCCTCGGAAGAAACGGCATCCTCCTCCACTGACATGCCTGCATGGCCCGACCTTGTCCTGATTGATGGCGGCCAGGGACAGCTGACAGCCGCGCGTGAGACCCTTGAGGAGCTTGGTCTCACCGATGTGCCTCTCGTCGGCATTGCCAAGGGACCGGACCGGGATGCCGGGCGGGAAAAATTTTTCGTGACGGGGAAACCATCGTTCATGCTGCCCGAGCGTGACCCGGTGCTCTATTTCGTTCAGCGTCTGCGCGACGAGGCCCACCGGTTCGCCATCGGCTCTCACAGGGCTCGCCGCAAGAGAGACATCACCAAGAACCCATTGGACGACATTGCAGGCGTCGGACCAACACGTAAACGCGCCCTGCTCCGTCACTTTGGCACAGCCAAGGCCGTTTCCAAGGCCGGCATGGACGACCTGTCTTCCGTACCTGGCATCTCCGAGGCCATCGCAAAGCTCGTTTACGATCATTTTCACGAGTAGGCAGACAGTCCGGCCATGAACTGCTAGTCAGTGCTGCAGAGCACAATAGCCGTTAGATCCCTCGGACCCGTTCATTCATGCTGACCAAAATCGACAAACAGCAGGACAACAACGACCTGCCTCCGCCCTCAGGGGCCGTTGGGCGCAGTTTTTTGTCCCGTTGGACGTCCCTGGTTGGCTGGATGGGCATAGCAGGTGGCATCGCGGTGTGCCTGCTGTCGATTTCAGCCTTCATAGCACCGGGATACTGGTTCACCGACAACATGAGCTTTTTCCTGCGCCAATTCTTCGGCGCCGGACTTTGCGGGTTTCTGGCGGGCGCATCCGGCCTCACGGTCGCCCACAGGCAGCCACGCCTTTACGGCAAGGCTGTTCTCGTGCTTGCCGTACTGCTGATCACGGTATTTGGCCTGATGGCTGCCAGGGTCGATGTCGTTACCTCCTCTACGGTCAATGCGCCGACGGCGACGTCTACATCCTTACGCGTTGTCTCGATCAATCTGGAGAGGTTGTTTCTCGCCGACGAAACCCTCTCGGCATTCTTGCAGCAGACCAAACCGGATGTTCTCGTCCTGGAGGAAACCGCTTGGGGGTGGCAACGCCACCGATGGCAAAGACGCATCGGTGCGACGTCGATTGCCGGCCATGGCGCGCTGCCGGAGCACCTCTTTGCCGGACGTCTTGGAGACCTTGTGGTCTTTTCCCGCTTTCCGATCAGCGCCAGCGAGACAATCGACGTCATTGGCAATGCTGAAACCCACGATGAAGCCGATCGAGAGATCCTGTCTTTAACGCTCGATGTGGATGGCGCGGCTCTCAAACTGCTGGCGCTCCATCCTGCGAGCCCGAGAACAAAGCCGAGGTGGCTGGATCGCCAAGCTTATCTGACAGCATTGAACAGCCAGATCCAGAGCAGCGCCAAGGATACGACCGACCCAACGCTGGTCATCGGAGACTGGAACCTGTCACCCTGGTCCGGTCATTTCCTGAAAATGTTGACCGACAACAACCTCAGGACCGCTTTCCCTGGTGGCATTCCGCAGACCACACGCTTTTTCTTCGACTACCGCCTCCACTGGTTGCTTGGGGCTGTCGTCGACCATTTTGCGGTCACGCCGGATATTGACATCCAGAAGGTGGAGCTAGGACCGGACATCGGATCCGATCACCTTCCGCTGATCGTGGACGTCGCGATTCAGAATCGGGCCAACGCCGATTAACCGCTGCATAAGTGCCGATTATCGATTGAGCCGATCCTTTCCGCCATGAACAATCGCCGCAACGCTTGCGGCGATTCCCGATTGGCAAAAAGAAGACGATGGCAAAGCTCTATTTCAACTATTCCTCGATGAACGCCGGCAAGTCGACCGTGCTGCTCCAAGCCTCCTACAACTACGAAGAACGGGGTATGAACACCCTGCTGCTGATCGCAGCGCTCGATGACCGCGCCGGCAAGGGCAAAATCGCATCACGCATCGGACTCGGCGCTGACGCGGATATCTTTTCCAACGACGACGATCTGTTCGCCCATGTCGAACAAGCGCGATCCAAGCGGGACATTCACGCCATTTTCGTCGACGAGGCTCAGTTTCTGAGCGAAGAACAGGTTTGGCAGCTGGCCCGCGTTGCTGACACCATGCGTATCCCGGTCATGTGCTTTGGACTGCGCACGGACTTTCAGGGCAAGCTCTTTCCAGGTTCGGCCGCTCTGCTCGCCCTTGCCGACAATCTCAGAGAGATCAAGACCATCTGCTGGTGCGGCCGCAAGGCGACCATGGTGGCCCGCATGGATGCCTCCGGCCAAGTGGTCGAAGAAGGCGATCAGGTGGTGATTGGCGGCGATGAAACCTATGTTTCCCTCTGCCGCAATCACTGGTCTGAGCGCCAGTTAAAGGCCGACTGACACGCCATCGGTACGAACTGACGCTGCGGCTTCGGCATGGTAGATCACAAAATTGTGCACCGCCCAAAATTGTCGCAAGCCAGATGGCTAAGGAAGTCGAATTAAGATTAAAAAACAATATCTTAGCCAGCAAACAACGCTGATGCACGCAGGCTGGTTACAACTAGCCATAATTTAGCCTTATTTAAGACGAATTTCCGCCACATTAAAAACTACATAGTTTACATATTATTCTTCGGGCCAGCCACCTTCTTCCTCGGCGCCCATCGTTAAATGGCTATAAGATGACACCGAACGTGACCCGCCTCGCGCAGGATGCGCTTGCGCATCAACATGCCGGCCGCATTGAGACGGCATTGGCGATGTTTTCAGAAGTTCTGCGTCACGAGCCGCGCAATCCCCAGGCCCATTTTTCCCTCGGCATTGGTGCCTATCAGGCCGGCGACATCCAGACCGCTATCGTCCACTTGCAAGCTGCTGCAAGCAAGGTCCGCAAGCACCCGCAGGTACACCAGCTGCTCGGCTTGGCACTTCTGAATGCCGGAGACCTGATCGCCGCCCGTAATTCTCTGCAAAAGGCAGTTTCTCTTGCCCCCAGGAATGCCGACCTCCACGCCCAGCTGGGAGATCTTTATCGCCTGCAGCGCAAACCCGTACTGGCGCGCCAAAGCCTCGAACGTGCATTGAAGCTGGATCCTGAAAACGGCTACGGGCTGGTGGGGCTGGGTCAACTTGAAGTTTCCCTTGGCAACGTCGAAGAAGCGGAAAGCTGGTTTGAAAAAGCCATAGCCCTCGGCAAGGAGCTTCCCGCAGCATTGCATCGCCTCGCCTTCACCCGAAGTCATGCTGAACGCCCGGGATTCCTCGACAAGATCGAGCAACTTGTCTCTGATGACGCACCTCTCGCCAGACCGGAAAAATCCGAGCTGCACTGGGCGGCGGGCAAAGTCTATTTCGATCTCGGTGACACGCCACATGCCGCGGAACACTATCGGACAGCTCGGCGCATCCGATATGACCCTTTCGATCAAAAAGCCTACGATGAGCGTCTGGCGTTCATGAAGGACCTTTTCACCGAGGGTTTTTTCGCCGAGAGAAGTGGAGCTGCAAGCGAGTTTGAAAAGCCTCTGTTCATCTTCGGCATGCCGCGCTCCGGAACGACCCTCGCCGAACAGATCGTTGCACGTCACTCAGCCGTTGCAAGTGGCGGCGAATTGGGCTTTTTCCGTCAAACACAGCAGGAACTTGGTCTGATGGGACCTCCCAGTCCGGCTCTGGAAACCCGCATCAGGTCACTCGGCCCTTCGGAGTATGCACGCATCGCCCGTGCTTACCTGAAGGAGCTGGACGCCGTAGACAAGCGGGCCATGCGGGTGACAGACAAGATGCCTCACAATTTCGAGATGCTCTGGCTGATGTCGCTCCTCTATCCGAAAGCGACCTTCGTTCATTGCGTTCGCTCGCCCGCCGACACCTGTGTCTCGCTGCTGTCGCATGCGCTTTCCCCGGCGCATAACTATTGCCGGACCCAGAAGAGTGTCGGCACCTATTTCCAATCCTATGCGAACCTGATGGAGCACTGGAAAGAGGTTCTTCCAGTCAACATTCACACGCTCACCTATGAGGACCTGGTCTATGATCAGGAAGGTCAGAGCAAAGCCCTGGTCGAAGCCTCAGGTCTCGACTGGCAAGCCGTCTGCATGGAGTTCTACAACGGCGACAGCCCGGTCACGACCTTCTCTGACCTGCAGGTCAGGCGTCCGATTTTTCGCTCGTCCATTGGCCGCTGGAAACGGCACAAGGATCTCCTGCCGGATCTCTTTGAAGCACTTGGACCGCTGGCCCCGGAGGAAGTACGCAAGCAACCCAAGCTTCTGAAGCCGGCCGAGAGCGTTTCGGTGGGCCAACCCGACAACGATCATCATCTTGGCGACGCTCTTCAAGGCGGAAAAACAGTCTAACGCCGCAGCTGCGGCTTGAAGCCGGGGACCCTGACGCGATAAACCCTTAAACAGATGGATCGCGCTGGTCGCAGCTAAGGGATAGCAATATGTTCGGCAAAGTTATCAAGGGCCTGTTCGGCTCGTCGTCAGCCTCGGAACCGAAAACAAAGGCCTCGCCTCCCGTTCTGTACGACGGATTTGAGATCATTGCGGCCCCCCGGCCTTCCGGCGGCCAGTGGCAGGTCGCAGGCCAGATCGAAAAAGAGATCGACGGCGAACGCAAGGTGCATGTCTTTGTACGCGCGGATACCATGCCGACATCCGAGGAAGCAGCGGAGCATACCGTACGCAAGGCGAAGATTCTGATCGATCAACAGGGCCCTACCCTGTTCGGCTAGGCCGCTGTAGACAACGACACGCCTTGAAACCCGGCTTATGGCCACGTTGACACCCCAACAGCGTCATGCTTGTGTCCGCCCAAAGGTGCCCTGATGCCGCAGAGCTTGAAAGCCCCATGAAACGAAATGTCGCCCTCAGCCTGCCGAACATCCTGACTTATGGGCGTATCGCTGCCGTTCCGGCCGTAGCCGCTTGCTTTTACTTCGAAGGCAGCACTCCACGCTGGATTGCGCTCGGCATCTTCATCGTCGCCGCGATCACCGACTTTTTCGACGGTTATCTCGCCCGCGCGTGGCAGCAGCAGTCTGCTCTCGGCCGCATGCTGGATCCGATCGCCGACAAGCTGCTCGTCTCCGTTTCACTCATGGCCCTGGTCTATGTGGGAACCATCGGCGAATGGTCTCTGATTGCAGCGCTCATCATCCTGTGCCGCGAAATCCTGGTCTCGGGCCTGCGCGAGTTCCTCGCGGAACTACAGGTCAGCGTACCTGTGACCCAGTTGGCCAAGTGGAAAACCACTGTTCAGATGATCGCGATCGCGTTGCTGCTGGTGGGCCCGGCTGGTGAAACCCTTCTGCCGGGAACCGTCCTGGCCGGACTGGTCGCCCTTTGGCTGGCAGCCCTGCTGACGCTCTACACCGGCTATGATTATTTTCGCGCCGGAATCGGCCATCTGATAGAAGAATGAGACCTAATTCCCGTTTCTTGAAGGAGTAGCTCCTGTGAAGATCCGCTATTTTGCCTGGGTTCGCGAGAAAGTCGGCGTCGACAAGGAAACACTCGACCTGCCCGGGAGCGTAACCTCGGTCACTCATCTCATCGAGTTTCTCAAAGCCCGCGACGAACGCTACGCCACGGCTTTTGAAGAGCAGGATGCCATTCGCGTTGCATTGGACCAGATGCACGTCGAGCACGACGAGCCGCTGGGCAATGTGCAGGAAGTTGCCTTTTTCCCGCCAATGACGGGCGGCTGACCGATGGCAAACCCTGTGCCTGTCATTGCAACAATCCGCGTACAGTCGGAAGACTTTGACGCAACCCGCGAGGCAGAGCTCCTTGCGAAAGGCCGCAAGGACGTTGGCGCACTTGTGACCTTCACTGGGCTCTGCCGTGATGAGGGAGGGCGCCTTTCAGCACTTGAACTCGAACACTACCCGGGCATGGCAGAAGCTGAAATCACTCGAATTGCCGAACAGGCGTGCAGCAGATGGCCGCTCACCGGCCTGACCGTCATTCACCGTTTCGGCAAGATCGCTCCCGGTGGCAACATCGTTCTGGTCGTGGCCGCGTCTTCCCACAGACGCGCAGCATTCGAAGCCGCCGACTTCATGATGGATTTTCTGAAGACGCGAGCGCCCTTCTGGAAAAAAGAACACCTCCTCTCGGGAGAAAGCCAGGGTTGGGTCGAGGCCAGCGATAAAGATGACACTGACGCCAAACGCTGGTAATAAAAACTAAACCTAAAGTTGCCAAAGATATAAAATGCACTATTTCCTGATTACACCTGTTGGAAGATAGATTTAACTTGACCAGCCGGTCAAAGATCGGGTCAATCTGGCTGTAAAATACTATCCTACCCGTTCTGCTGCACACTGACTGCTGGCAGCTCCGCTTTCAAGGAGGGCTGATGCCCGATCATACGCCAAAGTCGCCGAGCGGTACTCATGCAAGTCCCGGCATGCCCTTCATTGAATTCGTGGTTATGATCGCGGCTCTCATGGCGCTGAACGCCTTGGCTATGGATGTCATGTTGCCTGCGTTGCCCGACATCGGCGCAGCCTTGGGCATCGAGAACGAAAACGACAGGCAGCAGGTCCTCATTGCCTATCTCCTCGGATTTGGGGGAGCCCAGCTCTTTTATGGTCCGATTTCCGATTCTTATGGTCGGCGTGCGATCCTGCTGGGCGGCCTGGCGCTCTACGCAGCTGCCAGCGTTGCTTCACTCATGTCGAACACGCTCGACCAACTGCTGCTGGCCCGTTTCGTTCAGGGTATTGGATGCGCAGCAACCCGCGTGATTGCGGTTTCGGTCGTTCGCGACTGCTACACCGGGCGCCAGATGGGCAAGGTGATGTCACTCGTCATGATGGTTTTCATGGCCGTGCCGATCATCGCTCCCTCAATCGGCCAGGCAGTCCTTCTCATGTCCAATTGGCACTGGATTTTCTCACTGCTGCTTTTCGCCGGAACCGTGATGCTGATCTGGTGCTGGATCCGCCTGCCCGAGACACTGCCGAAAGAATACCGTCAGCCTCTGAACGTACAGACGATCCTCAGAGCCTACGTTACGACGGTCAAAACACGCGTCAGCCTCGGCTACATGCTTGCAATGACCTTCGTCTTCGGCGGTCTGTTCTCTTTCATAACGATGTCGCAGCAGATTTTCGTCGATATCTATGGGCTTGGCGTCTATTTCCCGATCGTCTTTGCCGGCATCGCCGTTGCCATGTCTCTGGCCTCTTTCCTGA
The DNA here is from genome assembly GCF_039982295.1 of Roseibium sp. Lineage (GTDB taxonomy): Bacteria > Pseudomonadota > Alphaproteobacteria > Rhizobiales > Stappiaceae > Roseibium. The sequence goes on along the minus strand of NZ_JBDWYP010000045.1, from coordinate 129,109 downwards.
ACTCTCGCCTGGTCGAGGCTGTCGGCATGCGGCGCCTCTCTCACACCGCCACACTGGTCTTCACGGGAAGCGGCATTCTGGTCTTTGCCCTTGCCAGCGCCGGGATTGAAAACCTGATCGTCTTCACCATCCTGTCTGCCACACTCATGGCTTGCTTCGGCTTCATCGGCGCGAACTTCAACTCCATGGCAATGGAACCGCTTGGGGACATCGCAGGAACCGCTTCATCGGTCATCGGATTTGTAACGACCCTTGGCGGCGCGATCCTCGGCTACATCATGGGACAGTACTTCAACGGCACAACCCAGCCGCTTGGCTTTGCCTTCGCGGTCTATGGCCTTGGTGCTCTTGCAAGCATCCTGATCGCGGAAAAAGGCAACATGTTTCGGGCGCTGCACAGCAACTGAAGCCGCCGCTGCCTTAACAACAAAAAAGCGTGCCGCCTGTGGCGACACGCTTTTTTTTCAAACTGAAACTCTGGATGCGGAGAGCGGTTAGGCGCTCGCAACCTTCAGCGTCGAAGCGGCAGGCCGTACCGCAGCGTCATAGTCTTCCATGAGCGTCTTGGTAATCTCGCCCACTTCAAAGCTGTAGGGACCGATCTCGGAGACAGGCGTCACTTCAGCAGCCGTTCCTGTCAGAAAACACTGCTCGAAGCCTTCCATTTCCTCCGGCATGATGACGCGCTCGACGACCTCAATCCCCCGATCCCTGGCCAGGCCGATGACGGTCCGGCGCGTAATACCGTTCAGGAAGCAATCCGGGGTCGGCGTATGGATCTTGCCGTCCTTGATGAAGAACACATTTGCACCGGTTGCCTCGGCAACCTGTCCGCGCCAGTCCAGCATCATGGCATCGGCATAGCCCTTGCGTTCGGCTTCATGTTTGGAAAGCGTGCAGATCATGTAGAGACCTGCCGCCTTGGACTTGTACGGCGCGGTCTGCGGATCCGGGCGGCGATACTTCGCCATATCCAGCCGGATGCCCTTGAGGCGCTCTTCCGGCTTGAAGTAGCTTGGCCATTCCCAGGCTGCGATCGCCAGGTGGATGGTGTTGTCCTGAGCCGACACGCCCATCATCTCGCTGCCGCGCCAGGCAACCGGCCGCAAATAGGCGTCCACGAGGTTCATCCGCGTCAGCAGTTCCTCCTTGGCTGCGTTGATCACGTCTTCGGACCAGGGAATTTCGAAGCCCATCACCTCGGCGGAAGCATGCAGACGCGCGGTGTGCTCACCGGACTTGAAGATCTGCCCGCCATAGGCCCGCTCACCTTCGAACACGCAACTGGCATAGTGGAGACCGTGGCTGAGCACATGCAACTTGGCATCCGCCCAAGGCACGAACGCGCCATCATACCAGATTTCACCGTCGCGCTGATCAAAAGGCAGTCCCGCCATGGTTTTGCTCCCGAGACCCTGTTTCAGGCCTGTTTATCTTGTTCGTTTTCTATCATCGGCTGGTGCGACGGGGATCGAACTTGCGCCCACCCGTTCACCCGTGTTTTGCACCCCGCCGAAACTATCGGTATCGTTGTCTGATGGAAATCGAGGTGGGCGGATTCGTTTTGAAACCATGCTCAAAACAACGCCAAACCGGTCAAAGATTTCGTTCAGAACGCTCGTTAGGTAACAATCGGCACGAAATAAGTCAATATGACTGACGTAAATTTCAAAAATCTTACAGATGACGTGATCAGCAAGGATGGTAGCACGGTGGATCAGCCCCCCCCCAGTGCGGAAGAAACCCTGCCATATGACCTGATCGAGCTGCTTTTTTTCGCTTATCGCGATTTTACGGCTGATCCGGACGACCAGTTGGCCGAGTTCGGGTTTGGACGGGCTCACCACAGGGTACTTCACTTCGTGGATCGCAACCCCGGCATCATGGTGACGGACCTGCTCAGCATTTTGCGCATCACCAAGCAAAGCCTTGGGCGGGTCCTGAAGCAGCTTGTGGATCAGGACTTCATCGAGCAGCAGGCCGGACCAATCGACCGGCGTCAACGGCTCCTGCACACCACGTCAAAAGGGCACGATCTCGCGATCCGACTGGCCGCCCTGCAGGCACAGCGCCTTGAACGCGCCATAAACGGCCTGCCAGATAGTGGCGCTGACACAATTCGTCAATTCCTCTTCCAGATGATCGACGAGGACATGCGGACTGATGTCGCCAAACTGGTGAACAAGAAATACAAACCGGGAGCAGCACAGCCGGGCGTGCCTCCGGTTAGGTGACGGGAAAACAATGTGACCACTCCAGACGACAATGCCAGCCACATTCTCCTGGTCGATGACGACAACCGCATCCGCGAACTGTTGAGCCGCGTCCTCGTCGACAACGGCTTCCGGGTCACATCGGCGGCCAATGCCGGCGACGCCCGCAAATTCCTGTCCGGTCTTTCCTTCGATCTCCTGATCCTGGACATCATGATGCCCGGGGAAACCGGCCTGGAGCTTGCGGCCTGGCTACGAGAGCAGTCGACTGTGCCGATCCTGATGCTCACGGCCCGATCAGAAGCACCAGACCGGATCGCAGGACTGGAAGCAGGCGCGGACGACTACCTGGCCAAGCCCTTTGAGCCACGCGAACTCATGCTGCGGATCTCGGCGATCCTGCGCCGCGGCGGTCCAAAGCGGGCTGAGGCCTCTCCGGAAATCCACTTCGGCCCCTTCACATTCAATGCCGCACGCGGTGAGTTGAAGGAAGGCGACGCTCTCGTCCGGCTAACGGACCGGGAGAAGCAGATCCTCGGCATCTTCGCAGAACAGCCCGGCGCCACGGTTCCCCGCCACAAGATCGTCGGAGATGACAGCGGTCTTGGTGAACGCACGGTGGATGTCCAGATCAATCGCTTGCGCCGCAAGATCGAAACGGACCCGGGCAATCCCGCCTACCTTCAAACGGTTCGCGGCATCGGCTATCGTCTGGCCTGCGACTGAGCATGCTTCACCGGAATGCCCTCGACGTGAAGCCCGCCGACATGGGACCTAAATGGCCAATCTGAACCGTTATCTTGATGCGCTCCGGCTCCCCTTTCCCTTGAAGCCGCTCTTTATTGCCTATCGGCGTGTCAGCCGCCTCGCCTACCGGATCATGCCGAAGGGGCTTTATACGCGCGCCCTTCTGATCATCGTGATGCCGATCGTCATCCTGCAGTCGGTGCTCGTATTCGTCTTCATGGAGAGGCACTACGATCTGGTCTCACGCCGCATGTCCGAAGCCGTCGTGCGTGAGATCGCGGCGCTGGTCTATGTGCTTGAAAACTATCCCGACGAGGAAGGAATCGAGAAGGTCGAGGCCCTTGCGGCAGACGTTTTGGGCATGTCGGTCACGGTGATGCCGCTGGAGCCTCTGCCGCCCCCTGCCCCCAAGCCCTATTTTGACATTATCGACCAGGCGCTCAGCCGCGCGATCGGTCAATCCATCAAAAAGCCTTTCTGGATCGACACCGTTGGACGCTCGCGGTTTGTAGAAATCCGGATCCAGCTGGAAGATTCCATCCTTCGTGTGTTTGCGAGGCGCAGCCAAACCTTTGCGTCCAACTCTCACTTCTTCCTGGTCTGGATGTTCTCGACCTCCCTCGTCCTGATCATCATCGCGATGCTTTTCCTCCGCAATCAGGTCAGGCCAGTCATACGGCTGGCCGACGCTGCCGAGAGCTTCGGCAAAGGGCGACCGGTGGAAACATTCCGACCGAGCGGTGCCCGGGAAGTCCGCCGGGCGGCACAGGCCTTCATCGAGATGCGTCGGCGCATCGAGCGGCAAATCGAACAACGCACGACCATGCTTGCCGGGGTCAGCCATGATCTGCGCACCATTCTTACACGCTTCAAGCTGCAATTGGCCCTCTTCGGTGACAGTCCCGAGAGTGACGCCATGCGCAAGGACGTCGATGAAATGACGCATATGCTTGAGGACTATCTCGCCTTCGCACGCGGCGACGGGGACGAGGCCGTGCAGGACACGGACGTGGCCCTGATGCTGGAGGAACTGGAAGAAGAGGCTGAAATTTCCGGGCTTAACGTCAGCGCATCATTCGAGGGGCCACCTGACGTCTCCTTGCGCCGACTGGCCATGAAGCGCTGCCTCTCCAACCTTGTCACCAACGGCGCGAAATACGGGGAGCAGGTCAAGATATCAGGACGCCTGGAAGACCGATGGCTGACAATCTGCGTCGATGATGATGGCCCCGGCATACCGGCAAACGAGCGAGAAAGCGCTTTCCGAGCGTTCCACCGTCTCGACAGTGCGCGCAATCAGGATGAGCCTGGCAGCGGCCTCGGCCTGGCCATTGCGAGAGACATTGCCCGGAGCCACGGCGGCGACCTTTACCTGGAAGACAGCCCGCTTGGCGGTTTGCGGGCCCGCGTGCGCCTCCCCGTCTAGGTGCCGGAACGATAGCTGCGGAAAACTGGCGCTAGTAAAGTCGGCCGCCAATCGGCACATCGCTGTCGGGCGAGATCAAAACCACCTCACCACTTTCGTCAGGCACACCGAGCGTCAGCACCTCGGAGCGCATCGGACCGATCTGGCGAGGCGGAAAATTGACGACAGCCATGACGAGACGGCCAACAAGCTCTTCGGGCTGATAGTGCTTGGTGATCTGGGCAGACGTTTTCTTGATGCCGATCTCTGGTCCAAAGTCGATCTTCATCTTGTATGCGGGCTTGCGGGCTTCGGCAAAAACCTCGGCCTCAACCACGCGGCCGACCCGCACATCCACTTTCATGAAGTCATCAATTGAAATTGTATCGCTCACAGCACTCATCCGTCTCGTCAAGAATCAGGAGAGTGTGCCGGTTGCAACCATCATGGACAAGTCCAACTGCGCCGGTTGGAGCCTGTAAACGGCTTAAGGAGTGGCTCCGCCCTGTTCGCCGAGGTCATCGCCCTCCGACGCCCAGTCACCCCGCCCTGCATTGCGCCTGCGCCGTCGCACACCGCCAGCCATGCGTCTAAGGGAACTGGCGATCCTGTCCGCCTTTTCCAGACGCTGCAACCAGCTTTCACCCTGGTCGAGTTCCTTGTCCAGCCGTGCCATGGTGCGCGGCATCCCCTCGTCATCCTCGTCAAGCCAGGTGTCAACGACACGTGCAAACGCAACAGCGAGACCCTGTGTGACAAAACGACCTTTCAACGCGGGGATTTCGATACCGGCGGCAACCAGCATCCATTTTTGAGACCGGACGGCAACGGAATTGAATTCCAGCGCCAGGCCCGGGTCCTTGCGCACGGCCTGATAAAGCGCACGTAGGGCATCCTTGTAGGGCGCAAGCTGATCGATGCGGGTCATCAGCACATCAAAGAGACGGTCCCTGGCCGGTTGATCGGCCATATCCTCATCCTGATCATCCAGAACGGCCTTGTCGATCTGCTCCGCAAAGGCTTCCACAAGCGCGCGTTTGGAGGAAAAACACGTCCGCAACTCCGAAAGCTTCACATCCGCTTCGCGTGCAAGCAAAGGCAGGCTGACATCCTCGTAGGGATGAGAGGCCAACAACTTCAAAAACGTCTTGAGAATTTTCTGCTGCGTCTTCGCGTTTGCCATGATGGATCTCCAAACTCCGGAAGTCGTTACGCAGAAGGAAGATAGGCAGATCAATACGCAGGGGGAAGGGTGACCTTCCGACACAGTCTGGAAGACCACCTTGAGAAAGCGCGTTAGCTGGCCAATTCTCTGGCCCTGCGAGCAGCGGCAGCCACTGCGCGCGTCATCAACGGCTGCAATCCATCCGGAGCCATAAGCACGTCGAGCGCAGCGGCTGTGGTTCCGTTTGGAGACGTCACATTCTTGCGCAGGGTTGACGGCACATCATCCGACTGGTGCATCAACTCCCCGGCGCCTGTAACAGTCGCATCGGCCAGCTCTCTCGCCAGCTCTTCCGGCAACCCCAATTCGCGCCCGGCTTCAGCCAGACACTCGGCCAGCCAGAATACATAGGCGGGGCCGGATCCACTGACGGCTGTCACCTGATCGATCTGGTCCTCATGTTCAAGCCAGACCACCTTGCCAACCGCGCCGAGCAGCGATGCAATTGTCTCTTTCTGAACTGAGGACACGCCCGCGTTCGGATAAACCGCCGTGATGCCGCGTCCGACCATCGCCGGCGTGTTCGGCATGGCCCGTGCGACGGGCACCTGGCCAAATGCGGCTTCGAACCTGGCAATCGGCGTACCGGCAGCAACCGAGAGGATCAGCGTGTCAGGAAGCACCGCGGGCGCGACGCCCGGCAAAACCACATCCATCATCTGCGGCTTGACGGCAACAAGCACGATCGACGGACTGAGATCTGCAGGTGTCTCTGAGACGTGCCGAATACCATGCGTCTCGAGCAGAGATACCATTTCGGGAGCCGGTCCCGGATCGCACACAACGATAGTTGACGGATCGACCCCATCGGCCATCCAGCCGGACAACATGGCACCACCCATCCGTCCCGCGCCAACGAGAAGGAACGGACGCTCTTTACTGAAAATCATGCTTCGCCTGCAGTCTCGAACAATGCCGTCGCAACGGCTTCCGTGGCGCTTTTACCCGCCCAGACCACGAACTGAAAGGCCTGGTAATACCGTTCACAGCTGTCGAGCGCATTTGCGAGCATCGCTTCAATCTGAGGCGGTGTGGCGTCCGCGCCACCGGCCAGCAGCAACGACTGACGGAACATCACCACGCCTTCCTGATTCCAAAGGTCGAAATGTCCCATCCAGAGCTGCTCGTTCGCGAGTGCCAGAAGTCTGACAACTTCGGTCTTTCTTGGCTCAATGACCTTGAGATCGAAGGCACATGCCAAATGCAGTGCTTCGACCTCCTCCATCCAGGAGAAGGAAATGTGGTAGTCGCACCATGTCCCACCCACCGAGATCGTGATCTCATCCTCGGCAGATCGCTCGAACATCCAGTCGTTCAGGGCGGCAACGGTTTCAATGGTGTCGACGGGATTGTCAGGTCGCTCGAATTCGAACTCTATGAGGCTCATCGTCCTCTCCCTTCTCGGTCCCGGAGCGAATGATACCGCAGGTGCGTAATATCCCAGCCGCCGGGCTTGTCCCAAGCTTTTTCGAAACGACTGCCACGTTGGGCGGGCTACATACCGTTCCGACGAATCCATATTATGATTCAGTATAGAATCAAGAAGGACTTAAGAGATACGGTCAGACTGTCGTGACGTCACCGAAACTTGTGGACGGTGAAGCTTCAAAACGCAAAAAGCCCGCAGAAAATTGCGGGCTCATGTCTTTGTGCTCTGCAAAATTTAGTTAGGTGTCACTTGCCTTAGGCGCCGACTTCGTGGCGGTTTTGGCTCTCGAAGCAGGCTTTTTCTCAAGAGCCTCAAGGCGCGCTTCAAGCTCCTCGACCTTGTCGAGCGCACGAACGGCAATTTCCTTGACGGCCTCGTGCTCATCGCGGGAAACGAGGTCCATATCGGACAAGAACCGCTCCGCCTGCGCCCGAAAGGCTGTTTCGACCTCGCGGCGCGCGCCCTGGGCGACACCTGCAGCATCGGTCATCAACTTGGCGAAATCGTCAAACATGCGATTGGGGCCCTGGGTCATGGCGAACTCCTGAAGTACCAAAGATCCTCTCACACACCTATGAGGGATTGCCCTGAACTTCAAGGACACTTCTTCGTCAAACTTGCAAGGCAGACAGAGACCGGCACTGCGCGCCCGGAGCGACTTGACGCGGACCGTGCGAATGGGACAGCGTGGCGCCGACCCGCCGGATCGAGTTTTACGGCGCTGGAACCCTGCACTCAAAGCTGCCGAAAACGCAGCCGCCCGGAGACATTTGGCCGATGCCACTTCTTGTCCTGCCCTTCCCGGCCATCGACCCGGTCCTGTTCCAGATCGGGCCTCTCGCGCTGCGCTGGTACGCGCTGGCCTACATTGTCGGCATCCTTCTGGCCTGGCGCTACATGCGACAGCTCGCTCTGAACGACAGGCTTTGGGGCAACAGCCCGCGTCCCACACCGCTGGATCTGGATGACTTCGTTGTCTGGGGAACATTCGGCATCATTCTGGGCGGTCGCCTCGGATATGTGCTGTTCTATAACCCCGCTTATTACCTCGCCAATCCGGCCGAAGCCCTGGCTGTCTGGACCGGCGGCATGTCGTTCCACGGCGGTTTCGCAGGCACAGTGATCGCCATGATCCTCTTCGCCTGGCGCAAAAATCTCTCGATCTGGCGCTTGTTCGACCTCGCAGGAACTGCGGCCCCCATAGGGCTTTTCTTTGGACGGATCGCCAATTTCATCAATGCCGAACTCTGGGGCCGGCCTGCCGATGTGCCCTGGGCCTTCGTCTTCCCCGGCGCGGGCCCTGAACCGAGACACCCGAGCCAGCTTTATGAAGCCGCCCTTGAGGGCATCATTCTATTCATCGTGATCCGCGTTCTTACCCACCGCTTCCAGATGCTTCAGCGTCCGGGGTTTGTTGCCGGTGCCTTTGCGTTTGGCTACGGCATCGCCCGCTGCATCGCGGAACTCTATCGTGTGCCCGACGCCCACATCGGTTACCTCTCCAGCTTTGTCACGATGGGCATGATACTGTCTCTGCCGATGATCCTGGTCGGTACCGCAGTCATGATCTGGTCTTTGCGAAAGACGTCCGTGTCGGCATGACGACAAGTGACCTGAAAACCCGGATCAAGCAGCGCATCGCCGCACAGGGGCCGATAACAATCGCCGATTACATGGCGACCTGCCTCGGCGACCCGCAAGCAGGCTACTACACCACCAGACAGGTTTTCGGACGCGGGGGCGATTTCACCACCGCCCCCGAAGTGAGCCAGATGTTTGGCGAGCTGATCGGCGCCTTCTGTCTTCAAGTGTGGGAACGCATGGGGTCACCCAAATCGTTCCAGCTGGTGGAGCTTGGCCCGGGCCGGGGTACCTTGATGTCAGACCTTTTGCGAACCGCAGCCCTGCGGCCGGCGTTTCTTGAGGCGGCAGAACTGACCCTCGTCGAGATAAGCCCCAAACTCCGCAAGCAACAAGCGAAGAAGCTTGAAACAAGTGGCCTGCAACCGCGTTTTGCAGAACGTCTGGATCAAGTGGAAAGCGGACCGTTGATTCTCGTTGCAAATGAGTTTTTCGACGCCCTTCCGATCCATCAGTTCATCAAGACTGCCAGCGGCTGGATGGAACGGTTGGTAGGATTGGATGATGCCGGCGACCTGTGTTTTGGCATTGGCACGGCCCGCCTCACTGACCGTGACTTGCCTAAATCTGCGGACACCGCGCCGGACGGCTCAATTCTTGAGACACAGCCCGCCGCAAATGCGGTGGCTGAGGAGGTCGGAGCACGCATCGCGAAACATGGTGGCTGCGCCCTGTTTGTTGACTACGGCTATCTAGAGGCTGCCCCGGGTGACACGCTTCAGGCCCTGTACAAGCATAGCTATGACGACGTGTTCGCGCGCCCGGGCGAAGCGGACCTTACGGCCCATGTAAACTTTGGCGCGCTCGCAGCTGCAGCCACCAGAGCCGGCGCTGTCGCTTTTCCCCCACTGGAGCAAGGCGAGTTCCTGCTCCGTCTTGGCCTTCTCGAACGTGCGGGCGCGCTTGGGGCGGGAAAATCCCATCTTCAGCAGGAGGGCATTCGCGATGCAGTCGAACGCCTTGCAGCTCCAAACCAGATGGGTCAACTTTTCAAGGTTCTGGCCCTCAGCAACACACCGGCACAACTGTCACCGTTTGATGAGCCTTCAGGGAGATAAGCAGTGATCCAGTCTGACGATCTGAGCAGCGCCGGCTTCCGGCACGGATTCTTTACCCGAAACGGCGGTGTATCTTCGGGCATATACGACAGCCTAAACATCGGCCTTGGGTCGGACGACGATCGCGAAAAGGTACTCGAAAATCGCAATCGAGTCGCTTCGAGGCTTGATGTCGAGGCCGACCGGCTTGTGACACCACATCAAATACACTCCCCGAATGTCATAACGGTTCATGGCCCTTGGGCGGCGGATGTCGATCGAAAAGCCGATGCACTGGTTACGAACCAGCACGGCCTTGCCATCGGCATCGCCACGGCAGATTGCGGGCCCGTACTCTTTGCCGATACGCAGGCAGGTGTTATCGGCGCAGCCCATTCAGGTTGGAAAGGCGCGGTCGGCGGCATCCTTGAGAACACCCTCACGGCCATGGAGCAACTCGGCTCCAAGCGTTCGAACGTGATTGCCGTGCTCGGGCCGACGATTTCCCAGAACGCCTATGAGGTCGGGCCGGAATTCCGCGACAGGTTTATCGCCGAAAAGGCAACCAGTGCGCGCTATTTCATCCCCTCCGAAAAGCCAGACCATCATATGTTCGACCTTCCGGGCTTCATTGTTGACCGGCTGAGCGATGCCGGTGTTGGCACTGTTCAAGACCTCGGCCTGTGCACCTACGCGGACGAGGACAGCTTCTATTCCTACCGGCGCACCACCCATCGCGGCGAGCCGGATTACGGCCGACTGATCTCTGCAATCGTGCTGACGGGAGACTGACATTGGCTCTGCATTTCACATCGGACGAATATGCCGCGCGCATGAACAGACTGACGGCACGCATGGCAGAGGAAAAGCTCGACGCCATGCTGCTGTTTGCGCAAGAGAGCATGTATTGGCTGACCGGTTACGACACCTTCGGCTTTTGCTTCTTTCAGTGCCTGGTCGTGACCGCAGATGGCAGGAAGCTTCTTCTGACCCGGTCTGCAGACCAACGTCAGGCCCGCCATACGTCGAACCTGTCCGACATTCGCATCTGGATGGACAGGGGCGAGGCCAACCCGGTCAGCCAGCTGAAGGAACTTCTGTTTGAGATGGATCTGCTGGGTGCCAGGATCGGTGTTGAATATGACACCCAGGGGATGACCGGCGCCATCGGCCTCGAACTGAACGAACAGCTCACGAGCTTCGCCGATCTAAAGGACAGCTCGCCTCTCATACCAATGTTGCGAGCGGTAAAGAGCCCCGAGGAGATTGCCTATGCGCGCCAGGCCGCGGATTTAGCTGACCGCGCTTTTGGCGCCGCCATGGAAGAAATTCGACCAGGTGCAGACGAAGGCCGAATTCTTGCGGCCATGCAGGGTGCCATTTTCGAAGGCGGCGGCGACTATCCCGGCAACGAGTTCGTCATCGGCTCTGGCCGCGATGCCCTTTTGTGCCGCTACAAGTCCGGGCGCAGGACACTGGACACCGACGATCAGATCACGCTCGAGTGGGCAGGCAGCTATCGCCACTACCACGCGGCCCTCATGCGCACGGTCATCGTCGGCAGGCCGACCAGCCGCCACGAAGAGATGTATGCCGCCACCCGCGATGCACTGACGGCAGTGGAGGAAAAGCTGCGGCCCGGCAACACCTTCGGCGATCTCTTTGACGCCCATTCTTCTGCCATGGACCGCCACGACATGATGGCCCACCGACTCAACGCCTGCGGCTACTCCCTTGGCGCAAGATTCACCCCGAGCTGGATGGATCCGCCAATGGCGTTCAAGGACAATCCTGCGGTCATCGAGCCTAACATGGTCATCTTCCAGCACATGATCCTGATGGATTCGGTGACAGAAACGGCAATGACGCTCGGGCGCACCTACCTGACCACAGAGGGCGAACCGGAAAGCCTTTCCAGCCTGCCACTCGACCTGCCGGTCAAGTCGGGCTAAACCTTGTCCAAACAGTTGTCTGAACAGTCGATTCTGATCGTCAAAATGAATTGTCCGTTCAACCAGCCCGAAGCATGCCAATCATGAGCCGATGCATATGCCGATAGTAAATTTCTGCCGATGGTCCCTCGCCGCTGTCGTTGCACTTGGCCTCGCAGCCTGTCAGGCCACTCCTGAACCCAGCGGATCTGTCGGGATACCCGCACCGATCGCACAGGCGCCCGGAATTACGCCCAAAACCGAGGCAGGCAAGACCACCTTCGCCTTTGAACCTTTCACCGGCGCACCGGGCAACATCGCTGATGACCTGTCGAAGTCCATCGGCACCGAGGCAAGCCGGCAGGGTCTCATTCTCGTACGCCGTGTCGGCGCGCCAGCCACCTATCGGGTGAACGGATATCTGTCCGCGACAGGCCAGACCTCGACAGCCACGGTCTTTTACGTCTTTGACATCGTCGACAATGGCGGGCGCAGACTGAAAAGAATCTCAGGCACTGAAACTATTTCCGGCACCAGCGGAGACCCCTGGGAAGCGGTCAATTCGGACACGCTTGAGCGAATTGCCAACCGCTCAGTGGTAGAAATGGTGGCCTGGCTCAACCGTCAGTGACCTCTTCGCCAGCGAAATACCGCTGGGCCGTTAATTAAATTCAAAAAAGGGCGAAAACTGCATATACGTCCGGTTGTCGGATGCCCGAGCGATTGTTACAACGCCGCCGCCTGCTAAGGGCTGCCGGGCGAGCAGATCGTCGGCACCATTCGATACAGGACCCTATTCCGGAACGCTCGCGCAGCTGCAGGACTGCAAGAACGGCTCCGATGTCGCACCAGAAGGACTGGCGGCCAATGAAAATCGTCGCGGGCAATTCCAATCGCGCCCTGGCTGAAGAGATCTCGAAATATCTGGACGTCCCCTTGGCAAAATGCCTGGTTCGCCGGTTTGCAGATCAGGAAATCTTCGTCGAGATCCAGGAAAACGTGCGCGGTGAAGACGTCTTCATCGTTCAGCCGACCAGCTACCCGGCCAACGACCACCTGATGGAACTGCTCATCATCATTGATGCGTTGCGCAGATCCTCAGCCCGCCGCATCACAGCGGTGCTGCCTTACTTCGGCTACGCCCGCCAGGACCGCCGGGCATCAGGTCGAACACCCATCTCCGCCAAGCTCGTTGCCAATCTGATCACCGAAGCTGGCGCCGACCGAATTTTGACCCTCGATCTCCATGCCGGTCAGATCCAGGGCTTCTTCGACATTCCCACTGACAACCTTTTTGCCGCGCCGGTAATGACCCGCGACATCAAGGAGCGCTATGCGACCGACAACGTCATGGTGGTCTCGCCTGATGTGGGCGGCGTGGTTCGCGCCCGTGCGCTCGCCAAGCGCATCGAAGCGCCTCTTTCCATCGTCGACAAGCGCCGTGACAAGCCTGGAGAATCCGAAGTCATGAACATCATCGGTGATGTCGATGGCTTCGACTGTATCTTGGTGGATGACATCGTTGACAGCGGCGGCACGCTTTGCAACGCAGCCGACGCGCTGCTCGCGCAGGGCGCCAAGTCCGTTACCGCCTACATCACGCACGGTGTTCTGTCGGGCGGGGCTGTTGCACGTGTCTCGTCTTCCCGGCTCAAGGAACTGGTGATCACCAACTCCATTGAACCAACTGCGGCAATCACCGCAGCATCGAACATACGCGCTATCTCGATTGCGCCGCTTCTTGGCGAAGCGATCAATCGCACCGCGCTCGAAAAGTCTGTTTCAAGCCTGTTTGTCTGATCAGGCTGATAAGTTGACGCGAAAAGCCGGCCCACAAGTCGGCTTTTTTGGCTTTTACCGGTTCTCCGGCAAATGAATATCGCCAGAGACCGCGCACTCGCTTGCACCTTGCCCGGGTTTCGACTATAGCAACGGCGCGCCTGCACCCCTGGAGGAGGCGCATTTGGGCCGATTCCGGATTTGAAGCATCTCGCAGACGATACGCCGGCCCTTTTCTATACATCCGAAGGAGTTTTGCCATGGCTGCCAGCTATGAGCTGAAGGCGTCGGCACGGGACCGGGTGGGCAAGGGGGCTGCACGGTCACTGCGTCGCGAAGGCCTTCTACCTGCCGTAATCTACGGTGACAAACAACCTGCACTGCCGATCACCATTCCGATGAAGGAAACCACACTGACCCTGCACAAGGGCGGCTTCCTGACACACATCGGTACCGTTGAAGTTGACGGCAAGAAGCATCAGGTTATTGCCAAGGACTATCAGCTGCATCCGGTTCGCGACGAACTGATGCACGTCGATTTCCTGCGCGTATCCGCAAACACCTCGCTGACCGTTGATATCCCGGTTGTCTTCATCAACGAAGAAACCTGCCCGGGCCTCAAGCGCGGCGGCATGCTGAACGTTGTTCGCCACACTGTGGAAATGATCGTTCCTGCCAACGCCATCCCGGAATCCCTGGTCTTCGATCTGGCCAAAGCGGATCTCGGCGACGCCTTGCATATTTCGGCAACCACCCTGCCGAAGGGCGCACAGCCGACGATCACCGACCGTGACTTCACGGTTGCCACGATCGCAGCACCGGGCGGTGCTCAGGACGAAGAAGAAGCGTCCGAAGAAGAAGCAACCGAAGAGTAATCTTCCGGTCTCGAGGGGCGATCCCCATTCGCCCCTCGATCATCACGCCGCAACAGGCGTTCAACTGTTGACCCCAGGCATGTTTTCCGCAGACGCAATGCCCCGCGCCAGGCCCTTGACGGCAGGCGCCGCCTCGGCAACAACTGGCCTCCAAATTCAACGCTAGGACACTCCCATGCGGCTGATCGTGGGCCTCGGTAACCCGGGCGCGAAATACAATCACAACCGGCACAACATCGGCTTCATGGCTCTGGACGAGATCCACCGCCAGAACTCGTCATTCAGCCCATGGCGCTCCCGCTTTCAGGGCCAGGTCTCCGAGGGACGCCTTGGCTCGGAAAAGGTCCTGCTGCTCAAGCCATCGACCTATATGAACGAATCTGGCCGTGCGGTCGGAGAAGCCATCCGTTTTTTCAAGATTGAGCCGCAGGACATTGTGGTGATCTACGACGAACTGGATCTGCCTCCGGCAAAATTCCGCATGAAGACGGGCGGCGGCCATGGTGGCCACAATGGCCTGCGATCCATTTCCGCCCATATCGGCCAGGACTATCGTCGCCTAAGGCTCGGGATCGGCCATCCCGGCGACAAGAAACTCGTCTCGAACTATGTGCTCGGCGACTTCTCGAAAGCCGACAATGACTGGCTTGAGCCCCTTCTGCGCGAGATCGCCGATCACTGCCCGTTGCTTGCGGAAGGCAAGGACAGTCAGTTCGCGAACAAATTGACGCTTGCGCTGGAGCCGGAAAAGGCGCGCCGCGCCGATGATGCCGGCAAAAAAGCGCCGGCCCGCAAGACCGGTACACCGAAGAGCGACGCAAAGCCGAAGGCGCAGAGCCACATTCGTCAGGCCCGCAAGGCAAAGACACCCGACATTCCGACATCCGGCCCAATGGCCGACATGCTGAAAAAGCTTCTTGGTGGCGGTGACAAGGGCTGACCTTTGAAAGGGCTGAGCAGAAGATGATGAAACGCTGTCTCGTTCTGCCCGTCACCATCGTGCTTTACACCCTGTCGACCCTTTCCGTTGGAGCCAATCAGTCAATGTCCGATGCCGCGTTCCTTCGCAACCTCTGGAACGAACAGTCCGTCACAGCCAACGACCTGTCGCCGTCGTTTCTCAGGGCCGTTCCGCTTGAACAGCTTCAAGAGCTTTCACGGCAGCTCAAGGCAGACTATGGCGAAGCTGCATCCGTGGCCCGAGGTAAAAATGTTGGTGAATTCAAGCTGCTAACGGCTACCCACGACGTCTTGATCGCAATGGGTCGAGGCAGCGATGGCACCGTCACGAGTCTTCTAATCAAGCAGATCCAGGTACGTGCCTCGCCGAGGGAGTTGCTGTCCAGGCTGCCGGACTTCGGTCATGACCACGGCCATTTGTTGCTGCGAAACGGCAAAGTGATCTCACAAGCGTCGCCACAGGCCGACTTGGCGATCGGTTCGGGGTTCAAGATCTTTGTCCTTAAGCAACTGGAAGACGCCATAAATGCCGGGCTGACGAACTGGGACACCATCCTGACCCTGCGCCGCCACCACAAGTCTCTACCAAGCGGAACGCTTCAGAACTGGCCGGACGGACACAGGCTCACCGTCGAAACCGCGGCGCTTTTGATGATTTCACAATCGGACAACACCGCAACAGATCTTGTCATGGATCATCTGACTGATTTGCCATCGCACCGGACAGGCGGCAACAAGGCGCGCCTGTCCACACGCCAGTTCTTCCAGTTGAAAGCCGATCCGATCCTCGCCGCCGAGTTCTCAAGCGCAAGCGAAGAGACACGCCGTGAGCTGCTGGAAAGGCTCAGCAAGGCGGAGCTTCCTTCTGTTGATGCCGTCTCGCGCCCCTATCAGCCGGGTGTCGAATGGTATGCCAGCCCGGAAGATTTGTGCGCAGCCCTCGATCGCATCGCCCACCTTCCCGCCGTGACCGCAAATCCCGGTGTTGCCTTGGAAGACGACTGGCACAGCGTCGCGTTCAAGGGCGGAAGCGAGATCGGCGTTCTCAATCACACCTATGTTCTGGATCAAGCAGACGGGACCAGATGGTGTTTCTCGGCCAGCTGGAACCAGAGTGAGCCGCTGGATGAAACAGCCATTCATGCTGCCTTGGGTACCCTGCTCGCTCGCCTGCCGGAACTTGCCGAGTGACGAAGCTCTTCAACGACGAAGCAAGCGCACTGCTCAACCAAAAGGCGCAGCAGGCGCGAACGCGCGTCACAAGTTCGACACGGGCTTGCTTCATCCTTTCCTTCCGTGTTTTGACAAGATCGGGGAGGATTTCAAATGCGCTCAACGTCCACCTTTACCGCTGTGCTGGCGTCTCTGTTTGCGGCTTTGCCAACGGGAGCCAATGCCTTTGAGAAGCTCGAGGGCTACTTCATCGCGCAGAAGGCTTGCGAGGCCTATCAATCCAAGAACAAGCAGACCAATCCTGGAAACCTGAAGACCACGCCATCCATGGCCTATGAAATGATCGGCATCAACAAGGCCGGTGGCGACTACTTTCATGTCCGAATTGACGACGCTCCCGTAACCGAAGCTCGTTGGGTCAGCACCACCTGCGGTGTCCACGTGATCCGCGCGGGCACAATCACCGTTGAGCCGACCGACCCGACCGGACCTTTCACGCCGCCGGCAGGCGAGGAATCCCTCGACAACCTGCTGACGCTCAGCTGGCAGCCCGCCTTTTGCGAAATCCGCCCGGGCAAATCCGAGTGCGTGGACCTGAACAACGGTCTTTTGCCGCACACCTCGCGTCAGCTTTCGATCCATGGCCTATGGCCGCAGCCAAAGGGCAACGACTATTGCGGCGTGCCCGCCAGCGTGAAGCGTCTCGACAACCCCGACACCTGGCACCTGCTGCCAGCGCCAGAGATCGATGCCGACACTGCCGAAGATCTCGCGGTCGCCATGCCGGGCTTTGCCAGCCATCTGCACCATCACGAGTGGATCAAACACGGTACCTGCTTCTTCGGCGCGGACGGAGCAGACGAATACTATGACGATACGTTGCATCTGACCGATCTCGTCAATGCCTCTGGCGTTGCGGACTTGCTCGCGGCAAATGTCGGCGAACAGATGGAAAGCAGCGACATCCGAGCAGCCTTTGATCAGGCCTTCGGTGCTGGAACGGGAGAGCGTATCTTGATCAAATGCACATCGGACCGGGGCCGGGTTCTGATAAACGAGCTCTGGATCAGCCTCAAAGGCGAAATTTCCCCAAGCGCAGATCTGGGAGAGTTGATGCTTGCCGCCGCACCAACCAGCATGGGCTGCAGCCGGGGCATCATAGATCCGGCCGGTGATCAGTAGACTTATACGACCAGAGAATGATCCGCCGGCGACAGTGCGACTTTCTGCCGTCGGAACAGTTCAATTGCAGACCAAGATTCCGCAGGGGATGAAAAAGATCTGATAAACTTCTTCCGCTTGCACGGTTCTATTGCTTGCGATATCCAGCGCCAGAACTATTCTCTGCGTCAGCTCAAGAAATGACGTCAGCACAATTAGATTTCGACGGATCAATATTGGCTCGTTGAGTGCACGAAGGAAGTCTCATGGACAGTACAATCGATCAGATCGGGGTCTATACCCCTCTCCTCATCAACGTCGCCAAGGCGCTTGTCGTCCTGATTATCGGCTGGATTCTCTCCGGCTTCATCAGTTCGATGATCCGCAAGCGGGTCAACGCAAGCCCGCGTATCGACGACACGCTCGGCTCGTTCGCTGCCTCGATCGTGAAGTGGCTGATCCTGCTGATCACCCTCATCGCAGTGCTTCAGCTCTTCGGCATTCAGGCAACAAGCCTCGTCGCAATCCTCGGCGCGGCATCCCTGGCCATCGGCCTCGCCCTCCAGGGAACACTGAGCAATCTGGCCGCCGGCGTCATGCTGATCCTGTTCCGTCCCTACAAGCTGGGTCAATATGTAGACATTGACGGCACCTCGGGAACGGTCAAGGATATCAACCTCTTCGTGACCGAGCTGTCGACCCCGGACAACGTCCAGATCATCCTTCCCAACGGCAAGGCCTGGGGTGCGATCATCTCGAACTACTCGACCCACCCGACACGCCGCGTCGATTTCACCTTCGGCATCGACTATTCCGATGACATCGACAAGGCGATGGGCATCATCTTGAAACTGGCCGAGGCCGACGAGCGCGTTCATGCCGACCCTGCCCCGTGGGTCAAGGTGACCAATCTCGGCGACAGCTCCGTGGATCTTGGCGTACGCCTGTGGTGCACGGCTGCCGACTACTGGGACGTGAAGTTCGACATGACCAAGAAGGTCAAGGAAGCCTTTGACGACGGCGGGGTTTCGATCCCATACCCGCATCAGGTGGAAATTCAGAAAAAGGCGAACTGACGCGCCTTTTGCTCAAGTTTGGAAGACTGCCTCAAGGCAGTCTTCCTGCTTTCGGCCTCAGCATCTCTTGACCTTGCCACGCCCATCCGGCACATAGCGGCAACGTTACAAGCACCACAACCGAAAGCGATCTCTCATGGGTTTCCAGTGCGGCATTGTCGGACTGCCCAATGTCGGCAAGTCCACACTCTTCAACGCGCTCACAAAGACCGCAGCTGCACAGGCGGCAAACTATCCTTTCTGCACGATCGAACCGAACACCGGTGAAGTGGCCGTTCCCGATCCGCGGCTCGATGCGATCCGCGAAGTCGCCGGCTCCAAGGAAGTGATCCCGACCCGCATCACCTTCGTCGACATCGCCGGTCTTGTCCGCGGCGCGTCCAAGGGAGAAGGCCTGGGCAACCAGTTCCTGGCCAACATCCGCGAAGTCGACGCCATCGCACACGTTCTGCGCTGCTTTGAAGACGACGACATCACCCATGTCGAGGGTACCATTGATCCGATCGCCGATGCCGACACCGTCGAGACAGAGCTGATGGTCGCAGACATGGAAAGCCTTGAGCGCCGGGTTGCTCCGCTGAAGAAAAAGGCGACCACCGGCGACAAGGAAGCCAAGGCGACTGTGCCGATCATGGAAGCGGCTCTCGCTCTGCTTCAGGAAGGCAAGCCTGTTCGCACGCTGCAGCTGGATGATCCGGAAGAAAAGAAGATCCTGGAGGGTCTCAACCTTTTGACATCCAAGCCTGTTCTCTACGTCTGCAACGTCGAGGAAGCATCAGCTGGCACCGGCAACTCCCTCTCCGCCAAGGTTGAGGAAAAAGCCAAGGCCGAAGGCGCTGCGTCCGTCGTGATCTCGGCGGCCATCGAAGCTGAAATCTCTCAGCTGGACAAGGAAGAACAGGAAGAGTTCCTGGAGACCATCGGTTTGGAAGAGCCTGGTCTCGACCGCCTGATCCGCACCGGCTACGAGTTGCTCGGCCTGATCACCTATTTCACCGCGGGTCCAAAGGAAACACGTGCCTGGACGATCACCGAGGGAACCAAAGCTCCCGGCGCTGCTGGCGTAATCCATACAGACTTTGAACGTGGTTTCATCCGCGCGCAGACCATCGCCTATGACGATTACGTCTCTCTCGGCGGTGAAACGGCGGCCAAGGAAGCCGGCAAGGCCCGTGACGAAGGTAAGGAATACATCGTCAAGGACGGCGACATCCTGCTCTTCAAGTTCAACACGTAGAACGTGGATGCTGCGGGCTTCTGATGAGGCCCGCGGCGCGCCAAAGCTATTTGAGAGCGCTGGCACCTTGCCAATTGAGGCGCAGACCCGCCGTCAGGTCTTCTTTCCAGGCGACTTGCCCGCGCACCGGACGTTCGAAACCTTCGATATAGACAAGAAGGTCATCTGGAAGGCGGCCTAAGCCTGATCCTTCAACACGGCAGCCTGAGCGACTTGCATCGGTGATCATGCAGGAGATTTCGATCGTGCGTGCCAGATCTCTGATCCGGGCGGCTACGGTCACGGGATAGCGCGGCTCGCCCCGCTTCTCCATGGAGGGTGACATCTCCCGTTGGAAAAGGACCGTCACATAGTCCGCCTTGTGGCCAGTCACCTTGCCCCGTTGAAACTCATCTTCTTCTTCCAGTTTCAGTGCAATATTCTTGTTCAGGGCTCCAAGCCCATCCCCGACGAGCTTGCAACCCCAGTCGCTGAAGTTGACAGCTTTCGTTTCCACGCATTTGAGGCTGTCCAGATCCAATGCGAGAACAGGAATTGCATTTCCCAGTTCTTCGTCACTTGTTCGACGCGCAGTCAATTGCTCGGTAAACATCGAAACCTCGTCAAATAGCAAAAATAATCCATGTAAATATTATCTGGCTTTTGTGAAAAAATACTTAGTTTCGCATAACCTTTCCGAAGCTCGACCAGAGCCCTCGAAGCACGAGGAGCAGCTCGCGCGTTGCAAAGAAAAAGACGCAAAACAATAGCAGCGCCATTGTCCAAACACGCTTATTGTCACTTTCATTGAGGAATCACGTTTCGGCCGGTTGGAGACTTCGCAGGTGACATTCGATCAAATTGCGCTTTTCACTCTTTTCGGGTTGCTCTTCACGCTCCTGATCTGGGGCCGCATCCGGTACGACCTGCTCGCCTTTTCCGCCCTTGTCATCGCGACGGTGCTCGGCCTGGTCCCCACCGACAGTGTTTTTTCCGGTTTCGGCCACCCCGCAGTCGTCATCATCGCACTGGTTTTGATTGTCTCGCGCGGATTGATGAATTCCGGCGCCGTCGAACTCGTTGCCGGGTACCTCCTGTCGAGCTCGGCAGGCCTGTCCCGGCACATCGGCGTCATGTCGGTGATTGGCGCGGGCCTTTCGGCAATCATCAACAATGTTGCCGCCCTCGCGCTCTTGATGCCGCTTGATATTGAAGCCGCCCGGAAGGCCGGCAGGGCAGTCGGCCTCTCCCTCATGCCCCTTTCCTTTGCCACCATCCTGGGCGGCATGATCACATTGATCGGCACCCCGCCGAACATCGTCGTTGCCCAGTACCGTCAGGACGCGCTTGGCGACCCCTTCTCCATGTTTTCCTTTGCACCGGTTGGTCTGACGGTCGCTGTCACCGGCGTTCTCTTCGTCACGCTCATCGGCTGGCGGCTTTTGCCCTCACGTATCGCGCAGATGCCGGAAGACGATGACCCGGCCTCAAGCCTTTACATTGCCGAGTTGAGGGTCGGCGAGATGGCGAAGGACAGCGAAGTGACCGTCAACGACCTCTATCCGATGGCGGACGAGAAGGACATCAACATTCTGGGTCTGATCCGCCACGGACGGCGGCTGCGCGGTTTCGCCCGCCGCGAAAAGATCATGCCGG
Source organism: Roseibium sp. (assembly GCF_039982295.1). Taxonomy (GTDB): domain Bacteria; phylum Pseudomonadota; class Alphaproteobacteria; order Rhizobiales; family Stappiaceae; genus Roseibium. The sequence continues at coordinate 107,585 of NZ_JBDWYP010000045.1, read as the reverse complement.
GCGACTTCCTGATCGTTGAAGGCGAACCGAAAGGCATCGAAGCTTTCATGGGGGCTGCCAAGCTGGATTTTGCAGGCTCGGAAAAGCACAAGCCAGGCATCACCGGCGGCAGTCTATCCCTGCGCGAAGCGATCGTTCCCGACAATGCCCGCATTGCCCATGAAAGCGCCTTCAACCTCAGCCTGCTCCATCGCCACGGCGTCACGCTTCTCGGCCTGTCCCGTCAGGGCCGCCGTGTCCATGCTCGTGTCCGTCACCAGAAGGTCGAGCCAGGAGATGTGCTTCTCCTGCTCGGATCAAGCGAACGTCTTGAAGCTGCAATCAACTGGCTTGGCGTCCTGCCGCTCGAAGGCAAAAGAACCGATGTGGTCCAACGCAACAAGGCTGCGCTGGCCATTGGCGCATTCGCTCTCGCCATCGCCGCAGCCGTATCAGGTCTTGTCTATCTTCCGGTCGCCCTGGCTGCCTGTGTCATCGTCTATGGCGTCGCGGGTCTGATCAGCGGCACGGAGGTTTATGAAGCGGTGGAATGGAAAGTCATTGTGCTGCTCGGGTCTCTGATACCCCTCGGACAGGCCTTTGAAGCCTCGGGAAGCGCCCAGCTGATCGCGTCAAGCATCGTGGTCCTGACCGAGGGGTATCCAGTCTGGGTCGCCCTCGCGGTGCTCATGGCCGTCACCATGACCCTTTCCGACTTCCTGAACAACGTCGCAACATGCCTGATTGCGGCCCCTATCGGGCTTCAGATCGCCAGGGCGCTCGAAGTCAGCCCGGACCCATTCCTCATGGGTGTTGCCGTTGCCGGATCATGCGCCTTCCTCACGCCCATTGGCCACAAGAACAACACGATCATCATGGGACCCGGTGGCTATCGCTTTGGCGACTACTGGCGCATGGGCCTGCCCCTGGAAGTGCTTGTCCTTCTGGTCTCGGTGCCTGCCATCCTGATCTTCTGGCCGCTTTAGGCGGGATTTGCCGCGCCATCGAGTTTCAGAGCCATGCTGCACCCCATGCATAAAAACAACCAAAGTCAGCATTAAGATGATCTGCGATTAAAACTGCTGTGCTTTGCGCTCGGTACGGGCAGCAGTGATCACCCGCGCTTACCTTGCAAGGGAGATGGACCGTCTACCTGACAGCACAGCTGTTTCTACGCCCATTCTCCCAGTGCCTCTGGCATCCGGGTTCAATTTGGTGATGATGCGCGAGGGTCAGAACGGGGAGACAAATGATGGCGACCGAGCACAAGAGCAAAGCAAAACGCATCCTCTTTACCGGCGGCTCCGGCAAGGCCGGACGACACGTCGTGCCCTATCTCCTCGAAAAGGGCCACAGGGTCGTGAACGTCGATCTCACTCCACTGGACCATCCGGGCGTCGACAACCTCACAGCCGACATCACCCAGTCGGGCGAGATGTTCAACGTCATGACCAGCTACGCCAATTTCGATGAGCTGGAACCGGGTCATGGTGTACCGGCTTTCGACGCTGTCGTGCATTTCGCAGCTGTGCCGCGCATTTTGATCCACCCGGACAACAAGACCTTCGCGGTCAATACGGTCGGCACCTACAATGTCATTGAGGCCGCCGTGAAGCTTGGCATCCGCAAGATCATCATCGCCTCTTCGGAGACCACCTACGGCGTCTGCTTTGCCGACGGTGTTGCAGATCCGGAAGTGCTGCCGGTCGAGGAAGATTATGACGTCAACCCGATGGACAGTTACGGCCTCTCGAAGGTGGTCAACGAACAGACGGCGCGCGCTTTCCAGCGCCGCTCGGACTTCGACATCTATGCCCTGCGCATCGGCAATGTGATCGAGCCACATGAGTATGATCGCTTCCCGGACTTCTTCGCAAACCCGGAACAACGACGCCGCAACATTTTTTGCTACATAGATGCAAGGGATCTGGGCCAAATCGTCGACCTGTGCCTTGCCAGGGACGGCCTCGGCTATCAGATCTTCAACGCCGGCAACGACACAAATTCCGTCGACATTCCCAACACCGAAATCCTGTCACGCTTCTTCCCCGGCGTGCCTGTCAGCCGCGAACTTGGCGAGAACGAAGCGCTGTTTTCAAACCGAAAAATCAGGGAAGTGCTCGGCTTCAGCGAGAACCACAACTGGCGCAAACACGTCACGACATAAGGAAACGCAGAACGGCCGAACAAAGGTCCGGCCGACCCGCTATTCGTTCAAGTCGGCTCAGGCTGGTTTGACGCCGTGAACCAGCATCGTCATGCCCGGGATCATCACGCTCACCTCGATACCCTCGAAACCCGCAGCCTCCATGAGATCCTTCACATAGCTTGATGTGATCGAGCGGGCCTTCGGATTGAACGCAGTGTGCTGAAGCTGCCAGAGGGCAGCCAGCTTCGGCCCTTCCCTGTCTTCATCCACCATGAAGTCATGGACAACGAAGCGGCCACCAGGTGTCAGTGTTTCCTTGGCCTTGCGGACGAGACCGCCAATCGCATCACCAGGCACGCCGGAAAAGAGATAAGACATCAACACGACATCCGCCTGCTCGGGCCATTGATCTTCCAGGGCGTTTCCCGGCTGATATGTGATGCGTCCGGCCAGACCGGCTTCTGCAATGAACCCCTCGCCGACAGCAGCCACATTGGGAAAATCAAGAATGGTGGACTTAAGCTCCGGATAGGCCTTGCACAGTGAAATGGAAAAAGCGCCGGTGCCACCGCCCACATCCAGCAACGACCTCGCCTTTGAAAGATCCACGATCTTTGAAAGCGCACGACCTGGTCCCAGAGATCCGGCGTGCTGGGACTTGGAATAAAGCCGGGCCTGCTCAGGGTCTTCGAACCACTCCGCATAGGAGGACACCTGATCCTCCTTCAACGAGCCCGTCAGGGCATCATTCAGCTGGGTCAGAAACGGATACATCTGCTTGTCGATCTGAAAACGCAGATAGTCACCAAAGTCATACTTGCGGCCCTTCACGAGGAAACCCTCGGCCGCAGGAGAATTGGCAAATCCCTCGCCATCTCGCCGAACCAGCCCCAGGACCGTCAGGGCGGTAAGGAGCGTTGTAATGCGATCGACCTCCAGCCCGGTGCGAACCGCAAGCTCTTCAGCGGTCAGTGTTTGTTCCGACAGTGCAGAAAAAAGATCAACATGGAGAGCCGCGAACAGGGCTTTGGACCCCATAAAGGCAAAGGCAATGTCGGAGATGGCTTCCGCCGTTTCGAGCGGCGTAACAGCTGACATGAAAAAGAACTCCCGGAAAAAGATTGGACAGAAAATCCCGTTTGGAAAAACGGAACCATAGACCCCGCCATCATAGGCCGTGCCTTGCCGCAGTGCAAAATTGACAGGATGAAGGCATGAAGCACTGGCGATCGAGCCAGTCGTTTCAAACCCGAAAGACGGGGCTAGCGCCAGTTCTGCGGCTCAATTAGGTTGGCCGGCATGACTGCACCACTTGCCTTTGAAGACTTCACACCGGGCCAGGTTTTCGAGCTCGGAAGTTATGAAGTCAGCCGCGAAGAGATCATCGAGTTTGCGAGCGAATTCGACCCTCAACCCTTTCATCTGGACGAGGAAGCCGGCGCTGCCTCCATCCTGGGCGGCCTTGCCGCCTCTGGCTGGCACACGGCGTCGATCACCATGCGCCTGCTCGCCCTTGGTGTCCTGAACAGCAGTACCTGCCAGGGCTCTCCAGGCATCGAGAAGCTGCTGTGGCGCAAACCTGTCTATGCAGGTGACGTCCTGACGGCACGAATGGAAATCCTGGCCGTTCGGCCGCTCCGCTCGAAGCCCGGCCTTGGCATGATCACCATGCGTCTGGAAACCATGAACCAGTCGGGCGCGATGGTCATGACCTATGAAAACCCCGCCCTTTTCGGAATGCGGAGCAACAACACATGATCCGCTATTTCGAAGACATTGCCATTGGCGATGAGATGGAGCTTGGCAGCCATACGTTCAGCCGCGAGGAAATCATTCGCTTTGCCGAGAAATACGACCCTCAACCCTATCATCTGAGTGACGCAGCTGCTGCCCGGACCCATTTCGGCAAGCTTTGCGCATCCGGATGGCAAACAGCCGGCATTTTTATGCGTTTGCTGGTTCAAAAGAAGCAGGCACTGGAAGCCGAGGCCAAGGCGCAGGGAAATCCCGTCGCCCTGACCGGACCATCTCCCGGGCTTGAGGATCTGAAATGGATCAAACCCGTTTTCGTTGGCGACACCATATCCTACAGGCGGATCGTGTCAGGGAAGACGGAAAGCAAAAGCCGACCCGAATGGGGTCTGATCCATGGTGAAAACCATGGCATCAACCAGAACGGCGAGTCGGTCTTCTTCTTCAAAAGCAACGTCTTCCAGCAGCGTCGCGACCGCCGCTAGAGCGCTCGTGCAAACAGCACTTCATCATGGATCGGAATGCCGTAATCGCCCCGGGTCGGTATTTCGGGCTTCTGCTCGCGTTCCCGATCAATCACGCCCTGCGCAATCCGCTCCAGACGAAAACCACGACGCTGATAGAACCGGAAAGCGTCGAGATTGTCGTTGGACGTGCGGACAGTTAGCCGCTTGATGCCTGAGTCCCGTGCATCCTTGACGACAGCGTCCAGAAGCAACGTCCCGGTGCCTGCCCAGCGGCTCAAGGAGTCCAGCGTCAGAATTTCCCATTCTTCAGGACGCTTTATGACAGTCACCAGTCCAGCCATTTCCTCGCCCGCGGTTGCCACGAACCCCGGCAGCCTGGATGCATCCACCATCTGATCGTCCAGCATGATGTCAGGACTGGTCCAGCGATCGGTCAGAAGCCCGCGGACCGATTCATGGTCTTCATCCTCAATGGGTCTGATTTCCACGCTCATAGCTGTTCACCTTTGTAGTCGAAGCAGAGAATCGACACTTCACAACGCACAGTCGCGGAGCATAACCAGCCAGACAAGCGTTGCAAAAGCGCAAATGTCACCCGGCTTGTTTCCACCTCCTGATCAGGCTCGGAGGGGAGTCCGCTCAATCACAGGCAGCTAGCGTTGAAACAACCGCTCTTCCAGCTGCGTTCTGTCCTGCCATCCTGCCCTGGAAAGCTCCGGATCCAGGTGCTCCTCTTCCGGAAAACCAAGACAGAGATATCCGACAAATATCCAGTTGGCCGGAGCCTGGAGATCCTGGCAAATCCGAACCGGATCAAGAATAGACACCCAGCCAAGCCCGATGCCATGAGCGCGGGCCGCCAGCCACAGGGTCTGGATCATGCCGACAACCGAATAGACGAGAGTCTCGGGCATCGTACCTCGACCAAGTCCATGCCCCTGTTCCGGCTCGACCTCACAGAAAACAGCCAGATGAACCGGGGCCTCCTGCAGGCCTGCCAGCTTGAGCTTCGCATAGATCTCCGCCTGTTCATCCGTGTAGGAATCAAGCGCTCTTGCATTCTCTGCACGGAAGTTTTCGAGCACGCGGCCGCGCGCTGCATCACTTTCAACCGACACGATCCGCCAGGGCTGGCTGTTGCCGACAGAAGGAGCGTGATCAGCGAGAGACAACAGGCGCCCGATCAAACCCTCAGGCAGCGGCTCCGTCTGAAAACGCCTTACGTCACGCCGCCACACAAGCAGTTCTTCGAAACGATCTTGAAAGGCTGCATCAAAGACAGGGGGCAGGTCAGGCGAAAAGCCAGTCACCGGTCAATGACCGGGAAAATCAACAAGCGTCCGCACCGGCACATCCAGTGCCTCAAGCTTCGCACGTCCGCCAAGATCGGGCAGGTCAACGATGAAGCAGGCGGCAACGATATCAGCTCCCATGGATTGCAGCAGCTTGCACGCGGCCTCTGCGGTGCCACCGGTTGCGATCAGGTCGTCAACAACGATGACCTTGTCACCCGGTTTGATAGCATCCTTGTGCATTTCCATGACATCGAGGCCATATTCAAGTGAATAGGCAATCTCCACCGTTTCATAAGGCAATTTGCCCTTCTTACGGATCGGAACAAACCCTGCGGAAAGCTGATGTGCAACCGCTCCGCCGAGAATGAAGCCACGTGCTTCAATTCCGGCAATCTGTTCAACCTTGGAGCCTGCCCAGGGCTGTACAAGGGCGTCGACAGCTCGGCGGAAGGCGCGGGCGTTGCCGAGAAGAGTCGTGATGTCACGAAATATGATCCCTTCCTTGGGATAGTCCGGAATGGTCCGGATGGCATCCTTCAGCTCGTCCTGCACACTCTTGTCGCTCATCGGATAGTCTCTTTCAGATCTGATTTCTGTCTGTCACGCTGGAGGTCGGTCGCGCAATCACCTGTGGGCTTATAGCAAGCTTTGACGGAGAACCCATATGGATCAACCAACCAGGACTGTGCTCGTCGACATCTATATTCCGTTCATCCGCCTTGTGATGATCATGATCAAGTTTGCGCTGGCAGCCATACCGGCCATGATGAAGACTTCGGGCGGCCTCACGAGCAGCGGAAACTTCACGTGGGCGCATTCCGCTCGTCCTTATTGACGGCAGTAGCGCATCACCCCTTCAAGACGCGGCCGGCAATGGCATCCAGTTTAGAGACAAGCTCCAGGTCCCGTGCTTCGGGTGCCGTCATGATCGCAAACTCCAATGCCGTATCCGATCCGACCGGGCAGGCTTCGTGCTCACGTGGCAGGTCCCTTGCGATGCGCGCAACAAGTCGCTGCGCATTGCTGGCATTGTCATGCAAGACCTTCAGTATGGCCTGGATATCAACTTCGCCGTGGTCAGGATGCCAGCTGTCGTAGTCGGTGATCATGGCGACCGTCGTGTAGCAAATCTCGGCCTCGCGGGCGAGTTTGGCCTCCGGCATGTTGGTCATGCCAATCACATCACAGCCCCAGGACCGATAGAGGTGGCTTTCGGCAAGAGATGAAAACTGGGGGCCTTCCATAGCCAGGTAGGTTCCGCCGCGCCGATAGCTCAGGTCTTCCGCTCGGGCCGCCATTTCGACGCAATCGACCAGTTTCGGGCTCACGGGGTAAGCCATCGACACATGCGCAACACAACCCTGACCGAAAAAGCTCTTCGCGCGTGCAAAGGTCCGGTCGATGAACTGATCGACGAGCACAAATGTGCCTGGAGCCAGCTCTTCCTTCAGGGAGCCGCAAGCCGAAACGGAGACGAGGTCTGTCACGCCGCAGCGCTTCAGGACATCAATGTTGGCCCGGTAGTTGATGTCGGATGGCGCGTAGACGTGACCGCGGCCATGACGGGGAAGAAAAACGACCTTCAGGCCATCAATGTAGCCGATGCGCACCTTGTCCGAGGGATCTCCCCAAGGGCTGTCGACGCCAACCCATTCCGCATTCTCCAGCCCGGGCAGGTCGTAAATCCCTGAGCCGCCGACCACTCCGAGCACCGATTTCGCCATCTATTTCCCCTTGTCGATCTTCGTGAGAATTAGTCGCATTTTTGCCAGCTCTGTCAAACCGGTTTCCGGTCACAAGCAGAACTTAAAACGAAAAAGGCCGCCGGTTTCCCGGCGGCCTTTCTGCAAGACTTGTTCAGCCAAACCTAGTGTTCGACGTTGCGCCACAGATGCTTCTTGGTGAAGTAGAGCAGACCTGCGAAAACGATCAGGAAGATCATGACCCGAAAGCCCATCTTCTTGCGCGCTTCAAGGTGCGGCTCAGCGGCCCACATCATGAAAGCGGACACGTCACGAGCATACTGCTCGGTCGTCATCGGGGTATCATCAGTGTACTCGACGAGTTCATCGGAAAGCGGCGGAGCCATGCCGATGAACTGACCTGCAAGGAAGCTGTGGTTGTAGTACTGGCCCACTGGCACTTCAATGCCTTCCGGGTCTTCCTCGTACCCGGTCAGGAGTGCGTAGATATAATCCGGCCCCTGTTCCTGATACTGGGTGAAGGCGTCAAACACGAACCAGGGGAAGCCCCGGTGCGCTGCACGCGCCTTGGCCAACAGCGAGAAGTCAGGCGGATAAGCGCCACCGTTCGACGCGCGAGCAGCCTGCTCGTTCGGGAACGGAGACGGGAACTTGTCCGCCAGAATTGCCGGGCGGTCGTACATGTCGCCATCGTCGTTAGGACCGTCGACAACCGTGTACTCAGCTGCAATCACCTTGGCCTGCTCTTCCGAGAAGGACGGACCGCCCTCCTCGGCAAGGTTGCGGAACGCAACCTGACGAAGACCGTGACAGGCGGCGCAAACCTCCTGATAGACCTTGAAACCGCGCTGCAGCTGACCGCGTTCGAACGTCCCGAATGGACCAGCAAAGGACCATTGCTGACGTTCGATATGCGGACCGTCACCGGCGGCGAAGGCCGGTGCGGCAACGGCAATCGCCGCTGCTGCAGTCAGTGCACGAACCATTTTGATCATGGTGCTCATTTTCGAAAAACTCCCGATCCTGTTCGCGTTCACTTGGTGTCCGGCGCGGCAACCGCACCAGCCGGTGATCCGGAGCCACCCTTGAGAACGGCCTCGGATATCGAAGCCGGCAGCGGCAGAGGCTTTTCCATAAAGCCAAGCAGCGGAAGGATGATCAGGAAATGCGCGAAGTAATAGATCGTGCAGATCTGTGAAAGGATCACGTAGACGCCTTCAGCCGGCATCGCACCCAGATAGCCCAGCGCAACAGCGTTGACTGCGAAGATCCAGAAGAACTGCTTGAACAGCGGACGATAGGCTCCAGAGCGCACCTTCGACGTATCCAGCCAGGGCAGAACGAAGAGGATTGCAATGGCGCCAAACATCGCCAAAACGCCGCCAAGCTTGTCCGGAACCGCACGCAGGATCGCGTAGAACGGCAGGAAGTACCATTCAGGAACGATATGCGCCGGGGTAACCAGCGGGTTCGCCTCGATGTAGTTGTCCGGATGCCCCATGTAGTTCGGCACATAGAATGCGAACCAGGAGAAGAAGATCAGGAACACGACAATCGCGAACAGATCCTTGATCGTGTAGTACGGATGGAACGGCAGCGTGTCCTTCTTGGACTTCGGCTGAACACCCGTCGGGTTGTTGTTGCCCGTGGTGTGGAAGGCCCACACGTGAAGGATCACAACGCCCAGGATCATGAACGGCAGCAGGTAGTGCAGGGAGAAGAACCGGTTCAGGGTCGGATTGTCGACCGCGAAACCACCCCACAGCCATGTGCGGATTGCCTCACCGACCAACGGAATGGCCGAGAACAGGTTGGTGATAACCGTTGCACCCCAGAACGACATCTGACCCCAAGGCAGAACATAGCCCATGAAGGCGGTGCCCATCATGATGAGGAAGATGATCACACCCAGGATCCAGGAGATCTCACGTGGTGCCTTGTATGATCCGTAGTAGAGGCCACGGAAAATATGAATGTACACGGCGATGAAGAACATCGATGCGCCATTCGTATGCAGGTAACGCAGCATCCAGCCGAAGTTCACATCGCGCATGATGTGCTCAACGCTATCGAAGGCCGCCCCGGTGCTTGGCGTGTAATGCATGACCAGCACGATGCCGGTGATGATCTGAGCCATCAGCATGATGGCCAGGATCCCACCGAAGGTCCACCAGTAGTTCAGATTCTTGGGTGTCGGAAAGTCGACAAAGGATCCACGCACGAGCGAAATAACCGGCAAGCGGCTTTCGAGCCATTTTGCGGCAGCGCTCTGCGGTACGTAGTTAGAATGTCCAGCCATGGCTGTCTCCTCAAATTCCTGCCGTTAGCCGATCTTGATCGTCGTGTCGGACACGAATTCAAACGGCGGAATGAGCAAATTCTCGGGAGCCGGTCCCTTGCGGATACGGCCGGCGGTATCATAGTGCGACCCGTGGCAAGGGCAGAACCATCCGCCGAAATCACCAGAAGACCCGAGCGGCACGCAACCGAGGTGGGTACAGATGCCGACCTGAACCAGCCACTGTTCCTTGCCCTCAGCTGCCCGGTTCGCGTCGGTCGCCTCAGCGCCGTCAGGCAGGTTTGAGTTTCGCGCCAGCTGATCCGGCAAATCGCCGATCGGTACGCTGGTTGCCTCATTGATCTCGGTCTCGGTGCGGTAGCGGATGAAAACCGGCTTACCGCGCCACTTGACTGTGATTGACTGCCCCTCTTCCACGGCAGAAACGTCGACCTCGATGGAGGCCAGAGCCAAAGCGGAGGCATCTGGGTTCATCTGATCGATGAACGGCCATGCCAGCGCGCCTGCGCCCACCGCGCCCATGGCGCCGGTCGCTATATAGAGGAAATCGCGGCGAGTAGGTTCCGCCGTATCCGAATGTGCCAAGGTCGCGTCCTCTCGAAACCTGTTCAACCTGTGCCGAAAAGCCCGCATCGCGTCTGCGAACCTCCTGCTTGGACAGAAGGATAGGCAGATCGAGGCGGGGCTCAACGGCGACTGGGTGCGGCAAGATCCCGCACCAGTCCAAGCGGCTCGTCTTTTTGCACCGTTCCGGCGGCTTGTCCAGATCGGCAAACGCGGCAAAACGTATATGTCGCAGGGAAAAAGCGAGCCACGTCCTTTTTCTGCCCTTTTTTTAAGGGAGGACGCAACCCGCCTTTGAGGAAAACCCCTCTCACCTCGTCTTTTTGCGTAGTCTGACCTATGCGATTTTCACCGGATCGAGAAATCCGCCGGACTGATGTGCCCAGAGTTGGGCATAAAGCCCGTTCCTGGCCAGCAACTCGTCATGGCTGCCCTCCTCGATGATTCGCCCCTTGTCCATGACGATCAACCGATCCATGGCCGCGATCGTTGAAAGGCGATGGGCGATCGCAATGACGGTCTTGCCTTCCATCAAGTCGAACAGACTGTCCTGAATTGCGCTTTCGACTTCAGAATCGAGCGCCGACGTCGCTTCATCCAGAACCAGGATCGGAGCGTTCTTGAGAAGAACCCGGGCAATCGCAATGCGCTGCCTTTGACCACCGGACAGCTTCACCCCCCGTTCACCGACATGGGCATCAAGCCCGATCCGTCCCGACGGATCCGACAAGCCCTGAACGAAATCGAAAGCGTGCGCCTTCCTGAGCGCGGTCTCGACCTCCTCCTGGCCAACGTTCGGACGTCCGTAGGAGACGTTCTCGAAGATCGAACGGTGCAACAGGGACGTGTCCTGACTTACCACCCCGATGTTCTCGCGGATGTCGTCCTGACGAACCTTGGCAATGTCCTGACCATCAACCAGGATCCGACCGCCTTCCAGATCGTAGAACCGCAAGAGCAGGTTTACCATCGTTGACTTGCCCGCACCCGAACGTCCGATCAATCCGATCTTCTCGCCCGGTTGAAGCGAGAGATTGAGGTCATCGATCACGCCGCTCTTCTTGCCATAATGGAAGCGAACCCCCTCAAAGGCGATCGCGCCACGCGGCACGTGGAGCGCCACAGCGTCCGGCAGGTCTGTAACGTCTCGCTCCCGGGAAATCGTCGCGATGCCATCCTGAACCGTTCCGACGTTTTCGAACAGGCCAGAGACCTCCCACAGGATCCACTGGGACATTCCCTGAAGACGAAGAACCAGTCCGACCGCAATTGCCACATCACCAATCGAAACGACTTGATACTGCCAAAGGACGATCGACAGGCCGCCGACCGAGAACAGCAGCAACATGTTGATCACCGTCAGGCTTATGTTCAACATGGTGACGAGACGCATTTGCCGGAACACTGTTCCGAGGAAAGACGTCATCGAGCCGCGCGCATAATCCTCCTCCCGCGACGCGTGGGAGAAAAGCTTGACGGTCGCGATATTCGTGTAGGCGTCAACAACATGCCCCGTCATCAATGATCGGGCATCGGCCTGGTTTTTTGAAGTCTCGCGCAGCTTCGGAATAAAGAACCGCAGGACAACAAGGTAGGCCACCAACCAGCCGATAAACGGCGTTGCAAAAACGGGATCAGCCGTACTCACGACAAAAACCGCAGCCGTGAAGTAGACCACCACGTAGACGAGAATATCCGCGACCCGCGTAACGACCTCGCGGACAGCGAGTGCCGTCTGCATCAGTTTGTTGGCAATTCGCCCAGCAAAGTCATCCTGATAGAAAGAGATGCTTTGTCGCAGCAGATATCGATGCACACGCCAGCGCACCGACATCGGATAGGTGGCCATCAGACCCTGGTGGAATATCAGCTGCCATGCCGCTTCAACGATCGGATAGATCACGAGCAGCACAAAGGCCATCCCGAGAAGGGATGGCCAGTTGTTCAGCAGAAAATCACTGCGATCTTCTTCTGAAAGCCAGTTCACCAGATCGCCCAGGAATGTGAAGATGGTCACTTCCAAAATGGCGATGACCGCGCCAAGAGCGGACACCCAGACCAGAATCGGCCAGACAGGTTTGGTAAAGTACCAACAAAAGGCAGCGAAGCCCTTTGGCGGAACATCAAGCGGCATTTCCTTGTAAGGATCAATCAGCCGCTCAAAGCGCTCGAACATGACCTGCCTCCAGTTTCAGTTGCTCGTATCTCGCAGCGCCCTGCTCACGCCAGACCTCGTCGTCGACAGGATGCTCCCACCGCCCTTCCTTGCCGGCGGCAAGCGCTGCGCTTGCTATGATGGAAAGAATGGCAACAGCAATCACCAGCGTTCCGGGGAACAAGGCGCCGAGCCTTGACACAAACTCCAGGGCCTCGACTTGATGACCACCAACGACGACGGCTTCGATCGCGATGATCTCGCCGATTAAAATCGGAACGAACAAGACCACGGACAGGACAAAACTGGCAGCGATGAAGCCGCCAATTGCCAAAAGTGCACGCAAAAGAAATTGCGCGAAAGACCTGCGCTTTCGGGCAGCAGGGAATTCAATATCTGGACCGTTCGGCACAGCGAACGGGTCGAAGGGATAACGGGCCGACATCGCATCGTCTCCGAAAAGAAACTTTCGAGCACCCTGACGAGACGCAACCGGACGGTTGCGCAGCCGCAAGACAGCGGTTTGCTTCAAGCAAAAGGCTTTACGCAGGATTGTGATCTAAAAGGAAAACCGAGTTCGAACGCTTAAACCAGATGCGGTAGGTACACCGCGGTCGGACGAGCGCAAATTCTAGACATATCGCACATGATACTCATCAACGCCCTCCTTCTACTGGGTTCGAAACAATGCTGCCGAAAGCAACGAGGGCAAGCTACACGCCTGCGACAAAATTGCAATCACAAGCACGCCTGAATTGTTTCGCCAAGGACACGGCGTTGCAAACGCGTCACACCTCGGCATGTCAGGTGACACCTGGCCAGCGCGCGCTACGCAATAGCGCGCATGATCATGCGCGTCAGGTGAAATCCGAAAACTGCAGCTGTGGCGGACAAGATCGTGCCCCAGGCAACGTCAATCAAAACGATAAGGAAAGGCCACCCGCGCAGCGTGGCATAATTGGTCATGTCGTAGGTAGCGTAAGTGAAAAAGCCGAACAGAGCGCCATAGCCAATCGCCGTGAGAACACTTTCAGCCCTCAAGGCCGGGGCAACGGCGAAAATGACAATGCCGACCACATACATGATGTAAAAGCCGCCCGCGGCCACCATGTTCGGCTTGTCCATCAACAGATGCCCGATCCGGTCGAAATAAAAACGCGTGGCAATCTGAGACAGCCAGACAAAGTCGATGGCAAGGAAAACGACCGCAGTTGTGACATAGGCAACGATGTATTGCAGCATGATGGCTCCGTTATTTCTCGGCCTTTCTACGCCGCTGACCTTGTAGCGGATCAAAGACCAGAGCCAATGCCCCAAAACACCATTGGTAAGGGTTCAGGCAGTATGAAGCGCGTCTTGCCCCGAAACATCATTGATGTCGGAAAGAAAGCCCCCTGATTGGCGGGACCAAAGCTGAAAATAAAGTCCCTCTTCCTCATTCAGAAGTTCCTTATGGGTCCCCTGCTGAACGATCTCGCCCTTGTCCATGACGATCAGCCGATCCATTGAAGCGATGGTCGACAGACGATGCGCGATCGCAATGACCGTTTTCTCGCTCATCAGCTCGGCAAGATTCTCCTGAATGGCAGCCTCAATCTCGGAATCGAGCGCGGAGGTGGCCTCGTCCAGGACCAGGATCGGAGCATCCTTCAGTAACACCCGCGCGATTGCTATGCGCTGGCGTTGACCACCCGAGAGCTTCACACCGCGCTCTCCCACATGGGCCGCAAATCCGCGCCGCCCCTTCTTGTCTTCCAGGCCCTCGATGAAATCCATCGCATGGGCGCGCTTGGCAGCTTTGCGCATTTCCTCTTCGCCGGCATCGGGCCGTCCATAGAGAATGTTCTCCTTGATCGAACGATGCAGAAGCGAAGTATCCTGGGTGACAAGGCCGATGGAACTGCGCAGGGATTGTTGACTGACCTGCGAAATGTCCTGACCATCGATCAGTACTCTGCCGGACTCAAGATCATAGAACCGCAGCAACAGGTTCACGAGAGTGGTCTTGCCGGCACCGGAAGGTCCGACGATGCCTATACGCTCGCCAGGGTTGATCCTGAGAGACAGCTGCTCGATCACGCCTTCGGCCTTGCCGTAGTGAAAACGAATGTTCTCGAAAGAAACAGCTCCACTCGACACCTCAAGCTCTAGGGCAGATGGCGCATCCAGGACATCGATAGGCTTGACGATCAGCTCCATGCTGTCCTGAAGCGTACCTATGTTCCGGAACAGACCGTTGAGCTGCCCCATCAGGCGGTTGAGCAACAGATTCAACCGCAAGACCAGCCCGAGGCAGAAGGCGACGTCGCCGGTGCTGACAAGCCCCTGTTGCCAGAAAGACAGGGCCATCCCTGCGATGATCACGATCATCAATCCACTGAAGCTGACCATGACGGATCGAACCGACGTCAGAGTGCGCGTGAAGACCCGCAACCGCGACAGAAACCCGTCATAGGTTCGCAGAACGCCCTGCTCTTCGCCTTCACGCGTGCCGAAGAGCTTCACTGTCTGGATATTGGTGTAGGTATCAACGAGGCGGCCCGACACGCCAGAACCAGCGTTTGCGACTCGCTTTGCCTCGGCGCGTACCTTGGGAATGAAATAGCGAGCGACAAAGGAAAACCCGATCAGCCAAATGCCGACCGCAGCTCCCAGCCGCCAATCGAGTTCGCCAATCAGAAGCAGGGTCGTCAGTGCGTAGACGGCGATGTACCAGACCGTCTGCAGCAGTGAACTCATGAAGTCGCCTGCCGCCTGTCCTGCCTGCCAAACCTTTGCGGATATGCGCCCCGAAAAATCTTCCTGGAAATAGGAAAGGCTCTGTTTCATCACCCGCTGATGTGACTGCCAGCGCACCAGATTGAAGAACCCGGGCACGATAGATTGCTCCTCAACGAGTGCAGTCAAAATCGCCACAAGCGCCCGAACAACGAGCACGACAAAAGCCATACCGACAAGAGTTGCGCCGTGCGTCTCGAAGAAGCTCTCCCTCTCACCGGCCTGCAGGATGTCCACGATCTGGCCGATAAAGGTGTAGATTGACGCTTCAATGCCTGCAGTCAGTCCACCAAGAACAAGCATGGCAATGAACGGCCATCGGGCCTGCCGGACAAAATACAGAAGAAAGGCCAGCACGCCCTGCTGCGGCGGACCCGCACTGGGCCCCGGTTTAAATGGATCTATCCATTTTTCAAACAGTCGGAATACCGGATCCAACACACGTCTCCGCTGCAATGGGAATCAGGTCAGGGCGAGTACAAGAAACTAGAGCCCACGGCTCAGAATTGTAATCCCCTCACGCATGACATCTTGTAACGCGAATGATAAACAGCCCGGACTTTAAACGCCTCAGCCGCATGTTCGTGCGACCGGGGAGGCCATTCCGAGGCAGCGGAGTCCGATGCCAGAAATTGCTCTTTACCAACCGGACATTCCTCAGAACACCGGCACGATCCTGAGGCTTGCCGCCTGCATGGGCGTCAAGGTTCATCTGATCGAACCGGCAGGCTTTCCTCTGTCTGACAGCGCACTCAAACGCGCCGGCATGGACTACCTTGAGCGGGCGGCCCTGACCCGGCACCTCGATTGGACGTCATTTGAGACTTGGCGCCAGGAAGCCGGCAGGCGGCTTCTCCTGCTGACGACAAAAACCGAGCAGTCCTACCACGCCTTTGATTACCGCCACGGCGACATACTGCTACTTGGCAGGGAATCTTCCGGCGCACCGCAGGCAGTGCACGACGTCGCCGATACCAGACTGACCATTCCGATGGCCGACGGCATGCGTTCGCTCAATGTCGCGATTTCTGCCGGCATGGTCTTGGGTGAGGCCTTGCGGCAAACCGATGGCTTTCCTAAGCCGTAGATCTGGCATATGGCTGCAGACGCGCTCACACAAACGGCACAGACAACACTGAGGATCTTCCCATGAACGCCCCTTCCCCAGAACAGCGCGGCGGCCCGCACCCGGACGGGATTGAAGAGAAGAAGACGCTCGCGCCCACCTGGTTCGCCAACCTCAGAGACAGGATTTGCGCAAGCTTCGAGGCTTTGGAAGATGAAATAGCCACTCTGGATGGCCCGCTTGCGGACCTGCCTGCAGGGCGTTTCGAACGCACACCATGGGAACGGACAGATTCAACCGGCGCGAAAGGTGGCGGCGGCGTCATGTCGATGATGCACGGCCGTGTGTTCGAGAAGGTCGGCGTACATGTGTCGACCGTTCATGGTGAGTTCTCGCCAGAGTTTCGAGGGCAAATTCCTGGTGCCGACCAGGACCCCCGCTTTTGGGCGTCCGGCATCAGCCTGATCGCGCATCCGCAAAACCCCCATGTGCCGGCTGTTCACATGAACACGCGCATGGTCGTGACAACCCGCCAGTGGTTTGGCGGCGGAGCGGATCTCACCCCGGTACTCGACGCCAGGCGAACCCAGGATGATCCGGACACACAGTCTTTTCACGCCGCCATGAAACAGGCCTGTGACCGCCATGAGTGCGCTGACTACGATCACTACAAGAAATGGTGCGAGGACTATTTCCACCTCAAGCACAGGAACGAGCCGCGCGGCGTTGGCGGCATCTTCTACGACTATCTTCATTCCGGAGACTGGGACGCCGATTTCATGTTTACACAGGATGTCGGCAAGGCATTCCTGGACATCTATCCGGCACTGGTACGCAAGAACTTCAACAAGCACTGGAGTGAAGCCGAGCGCGAAGAGCAGCTTGTTCGCCGGGGGCGCTACGTCGAATACAATCTTCTTTATGATCGCGGTACGATCTTCGGACTCAAGACAGGCGGCAACGTCACCTCAATCCTGTCTTCAATGCCGCCCGTGGTGAAATGGCCCTAACGTTCCAGCACCTTTTCAGACAAGGAAAACTGGGAAATCCAAATCTGCCAGGTTCGATCTGGCCCTGAAGCAGGTTGTTTCAGCCTTACGCTGAAACCCTACGCCCTCCGGTGATCATGCGCATGCTGTCCACGCCCTTTTTCAACATACCGACGTCGGCCTGAAACGCGATCGGCCGGAATCGCCGCAAAAGGTCCTGGTCGATCCGGCCCTTCATATCGAGAAGGATCGAATAAGCCTGCCGCGGACCATAGCTGTCCTTGTAAGATCTCTTTTCCGTCAATGCGGAGTAGATATCGCAAATCGTCAAAATGCGGACCAGTCGGGAAATCTGCTCGGCACCCAACCCGTCCGGATAGCCGGTCCCGTCGAGGTACTCATGATGCTGGACGGCTATATCGCGGATCTGCGGCGCAATTTCCGGACGACGGTCCAGGATTTCCTTCGAAAAGACCGGGTGCAATTTGATTTGCTCATACTCTTCCCTGGTCAACTCTCCGGGCTTGTCCAGAATGGAGAGAGGAATGCGGACCTTGCCGAGATCGTGAACAAGCGCCCCTACGCTCAAAAACGCCCTGTCCTGGGCGTCAAGTTCAAGGGCATTCGCGAAGGCAATCGCAAAACCGGTCACCATCATGGAATGGCAGAATGTATGGCTGTGATGGCTCTGCACGGCAGCAAGCCAGGCATCAAGACCATCCGTTTGGAGAGCTGTGACAACACCTTGAACGGATTCTGCAGCCGTTTTCATCGGTAGCGGGCGGTCAGTGGCAACAGCCATCGCCATCTCGTCCATGGTGCTGCAGAAGCCGTTCACAGCATCACGGGTTGCGCCCGGCGTCTCATCTGAAAGAGCCGACATAGCATAGTCGCCGATCAGGGTTTTGATCGTGGTGACCGCATCCTCGACATCGCACTCGCGATCCCAAAGCTCCGAAAGACCAAGTGCTTTTGCCTGAACCACCTCTTGACGTCGTGTCATCGTGACAAAACCAATGCGAAGTACATTAGGCACTTTTTCCAGGGCACGCTTCAAATGACCAAGCTGCTCTCCGGACCCATCGGCAAAGTCGACAATAACAAGTGAGCTGTTCTGAACCAGCTCGGACGACACCTCGTCGAGTTCGAGCAAATGTGCCGCGTAAAACCGCGATAGCTTTGAAAAAAGGTCTGGGCAAGCGGCCTTGCTGCCTACAACGAGTGTAATTTTCTTCATCATTGTTGCGCCGGATTTGATCTTCCCAAGCCTCAAACCTATCGGCACAACGTAAAGGAAGAATTGCCAACCTAATCCATATTCTCGCAAAGAGCTCCGATTTTGGGCCAAATCCATAGGGCTTTTTACTGAGTTTGACGACGCTCAGTCGGAATCAGATGCGGCCGATGAGCTCTTTCTGCGTCAGCGCGAAATTGCTCTCGATCCAATTGCTTTCCAGACGCTCGAGAGCACGACCCACATCCGGGCCCGGAGCGATACCGTTGGCGAGCAGATCCCGCCCCTTGACGGGAAACTCCGGAATTTCACCGCTTCGCAGACATCCCAAGAACTTCAGAAGGTCGCGCTTCGGAAACGTCTCGCTCTGCCGCAAGTATGCCAGCACGACACCATCGACCGACGCTTGCCGTCCGTGCCGATAGAGCAACTTGCGCGTATCAGCCGTCGTCGGATCGATACCTCCGGAGATCAGCTCTGACCCGACGGCCAGAGCTGTATGCATGCGCTTGCGCTCCGAGTTGGACAATCTCAAGCGATCCGAGAGGCGATCCACGTCTTCATCCACAAACCCGACAAGAGCTGCAAGAGCGAGGGCCGGGTCATCGACTTCGGGTACATCCGGCGCAAGTCTTCTGAAAGCTGCAAAGTCCGCTATTCGGGAAACCCCACCTGTCACGATTTCCAAGAGGCCATGGTCCTCCATGAGCGACAGGCACTGAGGCGCCAGAGGCGCAACAACCAGTCGTTTCATTTCCATGCCTATGCGTTCTGCGGAAAGGCTTCTGAGCCCCTCCCGCTCCTGAACACATGCGGTCAATCCCTCCGGATCAGGCTCTCCGTTGCCGTAAGCAGCATGGATCCGGAAAAAGCGCAGGATGCGAAGATAGTCTTCCCGGATCCGGTCACGTGCACTGCCGATAAAACGCACGCGTCGTTCGAGGCAATCGGTCAAACCACCAAGCGGATCATGGATCGAGCCAGAGCGGTCGCAGTACAAGGCATTCATGGTAAAATCGCGCCGACGCGCGTCTTCACTCCAGTCGCGCCCAAAACGCACCTTCGCCTGACGACCGAAGGTCTCGACATCTTCGCGTAGAGTCGTGATCTCATATGCAACACTGTTGCTGATCACAGTCACCGTGCCGTGGTCGACCCCCGTCGGGATGACTTTCAGGCCCGCAAGCTCCGCCCGTTCTGCGACGATGGGTGGTGCTGCGGTGGTTGCGATATCAATATCCGCGACAGGTTTGTCCAGAAGGCAGTTCCGGACGGCTCCGCCGACCACACGGGCCACGTCTCCATCACGTTCGATCGCATCGAAAACGGCCTGAATTGCGTTATTTTGCAGCCATTCAGCCGTTATTCGGCATCCTGTCATTCTACTCGTATCCGCCTGGAATGAAGACACCGTTTTCCATGCGCGATGGCCGGTACTCGGTTCCATCCGGCATCTTTTTGAAGGTCGCAAAGATAACCAGGCTGACCAGCACCAGAAGAATTCCGGCAAGGGTCAACCACGCCATCGGACCATTCTTCCAGTTCTCGGAAGTTTGAGACTTCTTCTTGATCCAGAGCCAGACCGCATAGCCAACGAATGGCAGCAGGAACAAGATCATATGAGACAAAACAACACGAAACATCAGCCATACACCGCATCATAGAGGGAGCGAATAATACCAGCGGTGACGCCCCAAATGTAACGCTCCCCGAATGGCATTTCATAAAAATAACGCGCCTTGCCTTCCCAGACACGGCTCTGCGTCTTGTGATTTGCCGGGTCCATCAGAAAGGACAGTGGCACCTCGAACACATCGGCCACTTCGGCAGGATTCGCCACAAGCTTTGCATCTGGATCGACCTCGGCAATGACTGGTACGACCCGGTATCCCGAACCAGTGAGATAAGGAGCGAGTTCTGCAAAGGGGGTCACCGCGTGGCGCGCAAGGCCGATCTCTTCTTCTGCCTCACGCAGCGCAGCCTGCACCGCGCCATCATCCTCAACGTCGATCTTGCCACCCGGAAATGCAATCTGCCCCGCGTGTGAGGACAGGTGCGCCGTTCGAAGTGTCAGGATCACACTCGGCTCAAAGGCACGCGGAATAACAGGAATGAGAACAGCCGCGTCACGTGGTGGACCTTCCCAGCGCGCATAAGGGCCAAGGTCGGGGTTGAGGACGTGATCGCCAGTATCAAGCAGAAGGCGATCGTCAGACAGACGCATGACCCGATCCTTGAAATCGTCGAATAGATTGTCCCCGACGTCCGCTTTCAGCACCTGCACCCTCCCCGCAACCACCACTTCGCACAATTATTCATGTTGTTGTTTCAGATAGGAACTCTGGAGCCAAGGGAAAGAAGCCACCTGAGCTCCAAAGCCCAACTTCACCGCTTTCATGCTCGTCAAAAAACTCGGCAAGCTCATAAAGCAACGGTCGAGCCAAACGCGCCTCAAGTCGCCCTCGAACCAGGACATAAGGTTTGAGTCCACCGTTTGCCGGATCGGCATCAAACCGAATTGGATGATCCTCATCGATCGTCACGACATCGCCAACGTTGGTGCGAACGACCAGTTTTTGCTGCCGGCCGATGCCTTCCACATGAAGCTCCACACCTAAAAACGGAACGTCTTCGACCTGAATGCCGATTTTTTCCACAGGTGTCACGAGATAGTGACGACCATCCTCGTCCTTGCGCAAGACCGAAGCAAACAAGTTGACCAAAGCCTCCCGGGCAATTGGACTGGCCATGTAAGACCAGCTTCCGTCACTCGCGATCCGGATATCCAGATTCCCGCAGAACGGCGGATTCCACTCCTCTACCGGGGGCTTACCACGCGTCTGGTCGCCAGCACGCGCCATCAAGGCAGCGAGCCCCGAAGGCATGGTCTTTGCGTCGAATTGCGACAAATCCTATCTCCAAACTTGGCCAAAGCCATGCTCTTGATATGGCTTCCCGTTTTCCCGAAAGGAAGCCCCAAACGACCAATTCGCCCCTACAGAAAGTACCGCTTACCTCTGTCTCGACAGAAATTGCGACTTATCTAACTGGTAATATGGTGCCAAACTGAATGAGTCGCGACAAATACGAGCAGCGGACGCATCAAAATAGGCTTTCCGCGCTGCACCTGCCAACTGGCTCAGCAGATCAGAGCCCGAGACAGCGAAGGTGAAACATGAGCGTAATCAGCCCGCCTCCAGGAGGCACAGCCGAAACGGACCCGGATTCAATCGCGGACGTTGCCGAAAAGGCGCTTGAAAGGATCACCGCAGCAAAAACCGATATTTCTCGGATCATCTTCGGTCAGGAAAATGTTGTCGAGCAATCGCTGGTCACCATTCTTGCCGGAGGTCACGGACTTCTCGTGGGCGTTCCCGGCCTGGCCAAGACCAAGCTTGTCGAGACGCTCGGCACGGTTCTCGGTCTCAACGCCCGCCGCATCCAGTTCACGCCTGATCTCATGCCATCCGACATTCTTGGAGCCGAGGTGATGGAACAGGCCGCTGACGGCAGCAGAGCCTTCCGCTTTATTCCCGGCCCGGTCTTCTCCCAGCTTCTGATGGCCGACGAAATCAACCGGGCGAGCCCGCGCACACAATCTGCCCTGCTTCAGGCGATGCAGGAATATCATGTGACCGTCGCCGGGCAGCCTCATGATTTGCCGCGCCCCTTCCATGTGCTCGCAACCCAGAACCCTCTTGAACAGGAGGGCACATACCCGCTTCCAGAAGCACAGCTTGACCGTTTTCTCATGCAGATCGACGTTCACTATCCCGACATGGACGCCGAACGCCGCATTCTGCTTGAAACAACAGGCGCCGAGCAGGCTGTTGCGCAGACCGCCATGTCGGCAGAAGAGCTCGCCGGATACCAACAGCTCGTGCGGCGTATGCCCGTCGGCGAATCTGTCGTGGATGCGATCTTGAAACTCGTGCGAGCGGCACGACCGGCAGAAGACGGGTCAGGCGATGACATCAAGAAGCTGATTGCCTGGGGCCCCGGCCCTCGCGCCAGTCAGGCATTGATGTTGACCGTTAGAGCCCGAGCGCTCGTTGAAGGTCGTCTTGCACCTTCCGTTGATGATGTACTGGCGCTTGCCGGACCGATCCTGCAGCACAGGATGGCGCTGACCTTTGCGGCGCGGGCTGATGGTCACACAATCCGTGGCATCATTCAGCAGGTAAAGGAAAAGATCGGCTGAAGCTGAGGGAAAGGCATAGTATATGGCTCTGACGCCGAACGTTACCTCCCAAAGCGAACACATCGACCAGAAAACCTGGCCGAATGTCATTGGCGAAGCACGCTCGGTGGCTGACGCCCTTCCTGATCTGCTGGTTGAGGCCAGCCACATCGCAAGTTCCGTGACCGCCGGTTGGCACGGCAGACGGCGTGCTGGGCCAGGCGAGAGTTTCTGGCAATTTCGGCCTTTCAACATGGGCGAGCCGGCAAAGCGGATCGATTGGCGGCGCTCCGCGCGTGACGACCATCTTTATGTTCGCGAGCGAGAGTGGGAAGCGGCCCATACGGTCTGGCTCTGGGCAGATCTCTCACCCTCGATGGTGTTTCAGTCGCGGCTTGGCAACGCCTCCAAGAGAGACAGGGCAATCGTGTTGATGCTCGCCCTGGCAGACATGCTTGCCTACACGGGTGAGCGTATTGGCTTGCCGGGGGTCACACGCCCGTTCTCAGACAGAAAAGCGGCCGAGCGTATCGCAGACACACTGACGCACATGGCAAAGCCTCGCGCCTTGCCGGACACCGCCTCAGTACAACGCTTTTCCGATGTGGTTCTGATTTCGGACCTGCTGGACCCGGTTGACGATATTGCCAACTGGATTGCAAGGGTCGCTGGAACAGGCGCCAAAGGCCACGTCGTTCAGGTGTTGGACCCCATCGAAGAAACTTTTCCTTTCGATGGACGCGTCGAGTTTCATGATCCTGAACGCGGCACGCGGCTGACCACAGGCCGCGCGGAATCATGGCGCGAAGCCTATCAAAACCGCATGGAGCGTCACCGGGCCGAAATTCGTGACATCTGTCGACGTGCCGGCTGGACCTATACTCTCCATCACACGGACAGATCGCCCGCAGAACCGTTGCTCGTGCTACATAGCGCGTTGTCGGGCGGGGCCGAAACACTTGGAACGGGAGGCATTTGACCATGGCTGGCTTCCTTCCTCTTGCCTTTGCAACACCCTGGCTGCTTGGTGCCTTGCTGCTGCTGCCCGCCATCTGGTGGCTGCTGCGGCTGACACCACCTCGGCCCCAGGAAGTCGACTTCCCTCCAACGCGGCTTCTTCTCGACATCGACAAACACGAGGAAACACATCAGCGTAGCCCCTGGTGGTTGACACTTTTGAGGCTCACTCTTGCAGCCCTGCTGATCTTGGCATTGGCTGGCCCAATCTGGCGACCCGCGAAAGAGGTTGCCACCGGCGACGGCACGATGTGGATGCTGATGGACAACGGATGGACATCAGCGCGCGACTGGACCACCCAGGTCGAGACGGCAGAACGATTGCTCTCCCTCGCTGAAGCAGCTGGCCAGCCGGTCCTCCTTGCTGCGACCGCTGATGGTCCGGGCCAACCCCTCACACCAACGGACGCGACGACAGCTCTTGAACGACTGAGGGCGCTGGAGCCCCGCGCGTGGGCCGCAAAGCGCAGTGAATTGACAACGGCACTACGCAAGAGCGCAGCCACAGTTCGACCTGGTGCCGTTGTTTGGTTGTCAGACGGAACTCAATCTGCCGAAGGCACCTCTTTTCAGACGGACCTGGCCAACATCGCCGCTGGAAGTCCCGTGACGGTCTATTCAGGGACCGAAACGCCCTTCGCTTTGAAGGCAATTTCGAACGATGCTGACGCACTTACGGTGTCAGTCCTTCGCCACCCTGACAATGATCGTAACGCACTCACCGTTCGCGCCCTGGATCTAAGAGGATTGGTGCTTGGACAAACGGACGTCATCTTCGACGCTGGCAGCCACCTGACAGAAGCACGCTTCGAAATGCCGAGCGAACTGCGCAACGATATCGCCCGCGTTGAAGTGGCCGGTGAAAACGCAGCAGGCGCTGTCCAATTGGTCGACGACAGTTGGCGCCGCCGGAGTGTCGGACTTCTTTCCGGTCAGTCCGGAGATCTCGCTCAGCCGCTGCTGTCTCCACTTTACTACCTGCAACGAGCGCTCGGTCCGTTTTCAGACATCCGCCTGTCCCGTAACGGCGACTTGGGTGTCGCGGTGCCTGAATTGCTAGACCAGGGGATTTCCGTTCTCGTTCTTGCCGATGTCGGACGGCTCCCTGACAGCTCCGTTGCGGCCCTGACGGACTGGATCGAAGGCGGAGGCATGCTGGTGAGATTTGCAGGCCCTAGAACTGCCGGCGGCACCGATGACTTGATACCAGTAACGCTCAGAGCTGGAGACCGCTCTCTTGGCGGCAGCCTGTCGTGGAAACAGCCTCAAAAACTGGCAGACTTTTCCACGAACTCGCCTTTCGCCGGTTTGAAGGTGCCACCAGAAGTCACGGTCAACCGGCAGGTGCTTGCCGACCCCACCGCGGATCTTCCGGATCTTACCTGGGCCATGCTTGAAGATGGAACACCTCTTGTCACGGCAGACAGACTTGGGCGCGGAACGGTTGTTCTTTTTCACGTAACTGCCGACTCCGCCTGGTCGAACCTGCCACTTTCAGGGATTTTCATCGACATGCTGCGAAGAATTCTTGCCGTATCCAACACGGCAGAGCCTTCGACCCAAGGCACTGATGCGGAGGCAGGAACGGCCACGCAGAGCATATTGCCCCCGTTGCGGCTTCTCGACGGTTACGGCCGCTTCGGGTCGCCGGCAGCAGATGTTCCGCCAATGACGGATCTTGCCTTTCGGGAAGCCAGTGCGGGACGGAAAAGCCCACCGGGGCTATATGGCAATGATGATGGATTTCGAGCACTCAACTTGATGCGTCCCGACGATGAGCTGGAACGGCTGGACTTTTCTCCGCTTGAAGACATCGCCACACTTCAGCCCTATCCAACCAACGACACACTGGATCTCAGAGCCGCTTTCTTTGCATCGGCCTTTGGCCTGCTTCTCCTGGATGCAATCGCTGTGATCCTGCTTGCCGGAGGTCTCAGCCGCTTGAGGATGCGCCAGGTGACTGCAGGCGCCACCATCCTTCTGATTTTGGGCTCCGTGTTCCATACGCAACGCGTACAGGCGCAATCAAGCTCGGACGACCTTAGAGCACTTGAAGCTTCACAGGAGACCCATCTCGCTTATGTCCTGACCGGAACTCCGGATGTCGATGACACAAGTGCGGCAGGACTTTTCGGCTTGAGCCAGTTCCTTGCCGAACGGACGGCTCTCGAACCGGGAGCGCCGATGGGCGTCGACATTGCTCGCGATGAACTAGCCTTTTTCTCACTGCTCTACTGGCCAATCGAACCAACCGCCGAAAAGCCCGACGACAAGACAATGGCGCGCATCGACACATTCATGCGCAATGGCGGAACAATCCTCTTTGACACGCGCGATCACATCTCCGCGGCGACAACAGGTTTTGGCACCACGCCGGCGACCCTGAAGCTAAGGGAAATTCTCGAAGATCTGGACATCCCTCCGCTGGAGCCCGTACCGATCGATCATGTCCTGACGAAGGCTTTCTATATCCTCGACACCTTCCCGGGCCGTTATTCCACCAGCCCTCTCTGGGTGGAAAGCCTTGAACAACGCGACGCGACGTCAGAACGGCCCGTCCGGGCGGGAGACGGCGTATCACCTGTGATGATCACGGGAAATGATTTTGCAGCCGCCTGGGCAATTGATTCTACGGGCAGCTTTCTTTTCCCTACGATACCCGATGATCCGGTGCAGCGTGACTACGCCTTCCGCGCGGGCGTCAACATGGTCATGTACAGCCTGACCGGCAACTATAAGGCTGACCAGGTGCACATTCCCGCCTTGCTGGAACGGCTCGGACAATGAGGAGAGAACACCGACGATGATCTGGTCCCTCTCATTCGATCCGCTTGTTCCGCTTTGGGTTCTCGGCTTCCTCGGCGTAGCGATCCTCGTCATAGCGCTTGTGACAGGTTTCATGCGTCTGCGGGGCTGGGTGCTTCGCGCCTTGACCATGGCACTGGTCGCGCTGGCTCTTGCCAATCCCGCCATCGAACGAGAGGACCGTGAACAACTCAGCAGCGTCGTCGCAGTCGTGGCGGACCGTAGCCAGAGTCAACTTCTCGCCGACCGCTCGGCTGTCACCGACGAAACCGTTCAGACCCTCAACGAGCGTCTCGCGGCATTGCCGGGCTTCGAGGTTCGAGTTCTCGAAAACACCAGCAGCAGTACAGGCGACGGGACAGAACTGTTTCAGACACTTCTCAATGGTCTGTCAGACGTGCCCCCCGATCGTATAGGCGGTGCCATTCTCGTCACTGACGGCCAAATTCACGACATTCCGGAAACCGCTGACGCACTTGGATTCGAGGCACCCGTCCACGGACTGATCACCGGCGAACCGGACGAACGTGATCGCCGGTTGGTTCTACACAAGGCACCCAGATTTGGCCTTGTCGGCTCGGAACAGGTCGTTTCCATTCGCATTGTCGAACGAGGCCCCGGCACGGGACCAGGCAACCGTGTCACGCTTCGCGTTCGCCGCGATGGAACATTGATCAGCGAGCGCCAAGCAGGCGTCGGCGAGACCATCGACATCCCTGTCGAAATTGCACACGGCGGCGACAATATCTTTGAGTTCGAAGCTGCCCCTCTAGATGGAGAGCTTACCACACTCAACAACCGCGCCGTGGTGACGATCGACGGAATTCGGGAGAATCTAAGGGTTCTGTTGGTCTCGGGCTCTCCGCATGCAGGCGAACGGACCTGGCGCAATCTGCTCAAGTCTGACGCTTCGGTCGATCTTGTGCACTTCACGATCCTGCGCCCGCCTGAAAAACAGGACGGCACACCGATCAACCAGCTTTCCTTGATCGCCTTTCCAACCCGTGAGCTGTTCTCGGTGAAGATTGATGAGTTCGACCTGATTATTTTCGACCGCTACGAGCGCCGCGGCGTTCTGCCCATGCTCTATTTCGACAATATCACTCGGTATGTTCGCGACGGCGGTGCCGTTCTTCTCGCGGGCGGCCCGGACTATGCTGAGGCCGGCAGCCTGTTCCGCACCCCATTGGCTCCGATCCTGCCTGCGCGCCCGACAGGGGCCATTCTCGAGCAGCCATTCCACGCCACACTCGCCAGTATAGGCGAACGCCATCCCGTCACACGTGGCCTGCCGGGAGCGCGTCTGGACCCTCCCGGTTGGAGCCGTTGGTTCCGCTTGGTTGAAACAGAGCTTGATGCCGGACAGACACTGATGACCGGCCCGGAGGACAAGCCTCTACTGGTTTTGAACCGCGAGGGCGAAGGCCGTGTCGCCATGCTTCTTTCAGATCATGTGTGGCTTTGGGCGCGTGGCTTTGAAGGCGGCGGTCCGCATGTGCCATTGCTCAGACGGCTCGGACACTGGTTGATGCAGGAACCTGATCTAGACGAGGAAGCACTCCGCGTGTCCCTGCGCGGACCAGAGCTGATGGTCGAGCGGCAGACGCTTGCCGACGAGATCAGCGATGTCTCGGTGACATCCCCTTCCGGTCAGACGTCCAGGCTCACGATGAATGAAATGGAACCGGGCCTGTGGCAAGGCTCCTCGCCGACCGCAGAGACCGGCCTTTTCACGGTGACGGAAAGTGACAAGACCGCTCTCGTTCATGTGGGGCCACAAAATCCACGCGAGTACACCGATGTCTTGTCGACACCGGAAAAGCTGGCGGGACTTTCATCGGCAACCGGCGGGCAAGCACTGCGCCTCTCGGATGTCGGCGGAGAGGTTTCAGTTCCGCGCGTTGTGCCTCTGCGGAGGGCAGCGCAGTACGCGGGAAGTGGATGGATTGGTCTGAAGACCACCGATGCCAGCGTTCTGAACGGTGTCGACAGATATCCTCTGCTCATGGGCCTGCTTGGATTGTCGTTGCTGCTTGGCTTCCTGTCTCTGACCTGGTTCCGCGAAGGGCGTTGAAAAATAACAATCAGCGCTGCGAACCGCTCAGTCAGTTCCGCCGCGCACCAGGCCAGATGGCATTTCAGCACCATTAAGGCGGGCCACCAGAAGGCGCGCCGGATCGACCGGTCCAGGCAGGATAATCTGCCCCATTGGCACCAATTCAAAACCCAGCGGGCCGTAGTAAGGCGCATCACCGACGAGAAGAACTGCTGTTTCGCCGACGCTCGCGGCTGCGCTCAGACACGTCCTCAGGAGCTCTTTTCCAAGCCCCCTGTTCTTGAATCTGGGCGAAACAGTGAGCGGACCCAATAGCATGCCGCGGGAGCTACCGATCGTGATCGGGGTAAGCCGCACCGAGCCTGCAAGATCAGCCCCGCTCATGCCGACGAAAGAAAGTCGCGGGTCACCGGCTATGCCTTCGCGAATCTTGAAAGCCGTCCGTGCGAAACGGCCAGGACCGAAAGCTTCGGCCTGCAGATTTTCGATGTCAGCCGCGTCGGCAGCTTCTTCGAGACGAATAAACCAATTGGAGGGTTTCATGACCATGGCACCTGATGAGCGAACGAACCTTCGCGTCCGCTGGCACCCTGGTCCTTAAAATCAATGGGAAGGCCGGTCAGACGCGCGAAAACAGACGAGAGCTTTCTCGTCGGATGCTTCGTCGTCGCAATGTCAAACCGGTTGGCATCAGCTGCTACTCATTGAATGTGCGGTTCTTTTGAACTCACTAAACTGCCGATAGCACGCAAAGATGCGAAAGGTCCAGCCACTTTCTCGGCCTCGTCAGAAAAATGCATCTCCCGCACGCCGACCACCGTCCATTGTCGGTGAACAGTGTATCTATTGCGACATCGCTGTTTCGGAACCGATTGCATCCTAGATTGGTTGAAGCACAAAGGAGAAAATCATGGGTCTCTTGGTCGACGGCAAATGGACGGATCAATGGTACGATACCAAATCCAGCGGAGGCCGTTTTGTTCGCAATGAGTCTTCGTTTCGCAATTGGATCACCCCTGATGGCAGCGCTGGACCGAGCGGTGACGGTGGCTTCATGGCAGAAGCTGGACGCTACCATCTCTATGTGTCCTATGCTTGCCCCTGGGCACATAGGGCACTCATTTTCCGTCAACTCAAAGGACTCGAAGACCTGATCGGCGTCACAGCGGTCGAGCCCTTGATGCTGGAAAACGGCTGGACCTTCGCGGAGCCGGATCCTCTCAATGGCGCCAGCTATGTCTGGCAGATCTACACCGCAGCCGATCCGGACTACAGCGGCCGGGCGACAGTCCCGATCTTGTGGGACAAGAAGGCGAAAACCATCGTTTCCAACGAGTCCTCAGAGATCATCCGCATGTTCAACAGCGCATTTGATGGGCTGACCGGATCGCGGGCTGATTTCTATCCGAAGGACCTTCGTGAGGCGATCGACGAGATCAATGACCAGATCTACGACACCGTGAACAACGGCGTCTACAAGGCAGGTTTCGCAACCAGTCAGGACGCTTACGAGGAAGCGGTCAGGGCTCTGTTTGAAACGCTTGATTTGCTCGAGCAGCGCCTTGCACAGTCGCGGTATCTTGTTGGCGACATGGCCACTGAAGCTGACTGGCGGCTTTTCACCACCCTTATCCGGTTTGATGCGGTCTATGTTGGCCACTTCAAGTGCAACATCCGCCGGATCGAGGACTATCCGTGTCTGTCCAACTACATGCGTGACCTTTATCAAACAACCAGCGTCGCCGGGACTGTCAGGATGGATGTGATCAAGAAGCACTACTACGGTTCACAGGAGACCGTTAATCCTACCCGCATAGTGCCGGTGGGGCCGGATCTGGACTTTGATCGCCCGCACAACCGGAACCAATTGTTCGGGCTGGCCTGAGAACTACCAGGCTCCCTCTCCCGCGACACCAAGCACGCCTCTGGCCAGTTCGGACAGACGGCGTCTGGTGGCCGCTGTGGCGTCTTCAGGCAGTTGATCCAGGGCAAAGAATCTTGCCTCCAGAATCTCTGTGTTCGGCTGCATGAAATCAGCGGTCTCCACCCAACTCAATGCTTCATAGAACCCGATGTGATCGCGGCCAAAAGCTTCACGGTTGAGATAGATGCCCAACAGCTTCGGTGGAGCTGAACAGCGAATCCCGACTTCCTCCACCAGCTCCCGCGCAGCCGCAGTCGCCATTGTCTCGCCCTTGTCTACGCCGCCACCAGGCAGGTACCAGCCCGGCAGGTAACTGTGGCGCACAAGCAAAACCGCACCATCAGTATTCCGAACCAGCACCCTGACGCCAAGGCAATAAGGATTGCGCAACAGGGCCTGACCCTGAATGAGGCGTTTGGTCAGCCTCTTGGGCAAATAAGAGAAAAATTTCAGCATTTCTTCTTATCGCGGCAGAAAGCGACCTGATCAAGATGACAAGAGTTTAACAAGGCGTTTCAAGAGGTATGCGGCACACGCAAGGCAGCACCGGCGAAAATCGCGCTACTCAAATTTCGAAAAATGCATATGTATTGCGCACAGTGAACAAAAATGATGCAACAGCATTGCCG
The DNA here is from genome assembly GCF_039982295.1 of Roseibium sp. GTDB lineage: Bacteria > Pseudomonadota > Alphaproteobacteria > Rhizobiales > Stappiaceae > Roseibium. The sequence continues at coordinate 76,544 of NZ_JBDWYP010000045.1, read as the reverse complement.
CCAGCCACAGGCCGACGGAAGCCAACCGAGAGTACAGATCATGCTTCGTGCCTATTTTTCAAACCGTCGTCGTCGTCGCGCTGCTTACCATTGGAAGCCAGCTGTTGATCTGAGCAACCCGCGTATTGCCGCTGCTCTGACAACTTTTGCAGGCAACTGATCTACCCCGCATATTCGTATGCAGAGGGTGTCGCCAATTGACGGGCGCAGCGTTATCACTTGACGCAGCGCCTTTTGTCTTGGAGATACCCTACGATGCTGAAACTTGCCCATCTGTCTGACCCCCATCTTGGGCCTCTGCCAGATCCAAAGCTGCTACAGCTCTTTTCCAAGCGTATTCTCGGGTATCTGAACTGGAAACGGAATCGCTCCGGCTCCATGACCGGGAACCATCTGGAACGCTTGGTCTCCGATATAAAGGCCCACGCCCCGGACCACATCGCGGTCACCGGCGATTTGGTCAACATCGCCCTCCCCTTGGAAATCATCGGCGCCCGCACCTGGCTTGAAGAGCTCGGCAACGGTGACCACGTCTCGGTGGTTCCGGGCAACCATGACGCTTATGTCCCCGGGGCGCTCAAGAAGGCGCGCGCCGAATGGCTTGACTATATGGTGGGCGATGACAGCAACCTTGCCTCAACCAAAGATGATGAGGCAGGCTTTCCTTACGTCCGCATCCGCGAAAATGTAGCACTCGTTGGCGTTTCGACCGCCAGAGCGACAGCCCCATGGTTCGCGACAGGCCGCGTTGGCAGCACGCAAGCGAAACGTCTGCGCTCGACCCTGGAAGACCTGGGCCGCAGGGAGTTGTTCAGGGTGATCATGATTCATCACCCGCCCTTCCAGAAGGCAACGCACTGGCACAAGCGCCTCTCGGACGCATCCCGCGTCCGCGCTGTGGTCAAGCAGGCAGGTGCAGAACTCGTCCTCCACGGTCACACACACATCGACAGCAGGGCAGAAATAGAGGGACCCTGCGGTCCCGTCCCGGTTATCGGAGTACCATCTGCAACGAGCGCACCTGGCGGCAAGAAACCGGGTGCTCGCTACAATCTCTTTTCGATTTCACGGAAGAGCGGGCAATGGCAGTGCGATTTGGAAGAACGGGGCTTCACCGAAAAGGGCGAGCCCATTTCCACAATCGCGGAAGGCAGTCTGTCTATCCCGGCCTGCTAAGAGAGCGTCTGGAGTGTTGCTGGTGAGGCATGCCTCAAAGCGGGTTCGCAAACCAGGCGTAGGCAACGAGACTGCCGATTCCGGCAAATAGTCCGATGGCAAATGCCAAAATAAACACCGGAATCGGATGCCAAGTTTTCCGAGGTTTTGTCGAAGTCATGCCCTCAACAGCGACCTGGCGCAGGCGGTTGTTCAGCCAATCCCCTTCCAAAGCCTTCTCGCGCTCCAGGATCCGCTCGGCGATATATTCGGTCAGACAGTCCGCCATATCGTCGATTTCAGCCGTTTCAAGCACGACAACGCGCCCAAGCCGGGTGTCTTTCAAGAAGCGGTAGGTCTTGCGGTCAGATCCGACAACGACGTGACTGGTGACATCAATCCAGAACCGCGGTGTAGAACCTGCAACGATTTGCAGGGAGAATTGATCATCGTCTTCCGGAATCTCCTTGAAGACGTCTTTCATTTCCTCGCCAAGAAGCTCCAGCCGGGCGCGTTCGGTATCCTGCAGCTCGATCACCACATCCGAACGTTCAACTTCGCCAAGCTGAACCTTGCGGATCGCCTCCCGAAGAGATCGCACCCGAGTGTGGGGCACCACGTTATCCTGCACTTCAGACATCGGCCGTCCGGCTCCATCTAACCATTAAAATCTCTCAATCGAGAACATTCTTAAGCAATTCTTACCAAGGCGAAAGCGCCCAGCGTTGACCCGCCTTCTTCATCCACCGGCATTCCAGCGGAAATGGTTAACGATTATTAAGCTATTTTGGTCTCTAATACCAGAGATGCAAGACTGGCCGTAGCGGGAGGGTTCCGTTACTCAGGAAGAGTTCCTGGCAAGTCGGCACCAGACGGGAGGCACCACGAAATGAATGTAGATGGTCAGAAATACCGCACAATCTGGCTCGCCGAAGATGGCTGGGCGGTTGAAATCATCGACCAGACACGTTTTCCGCATTCATTCGAAACAGCAAGGCTGGAAAGCCTGCAAGATGCAGCTCATGCCATTCGCTCCATGCAGGTTCGCGGAGCGCCTCTGATTGGCGCAACCGCTGCCTACGGCATCTGTCTCGCGCTCCGCGCAGATGCATCTGACGCAGCGCTGATGGATGCCTGTTCGACCCTTCTTGAGACCCGTCCGACTGCGGTCAATCTCAGATGGGCACTGGACTTGATGCGCAAGGCGCTTTTGCCCCTCCATCCTGAAGAGCGGGCGGCAGCAGCCTATACGCTGGCCAACCAGGTCTGCGATGAGGATATTGCGACCAATATGGCCATCGGCCTTCACGGTGCGGAAATCATCGCCAACATCGCCCGAACGAAGAAAGCCGGAGAACGAGTCAACATCCTGACCCATTGCAATGCCGGATGGCTTGCAACCGTGGATCTGGGGACCGCAACTGCTCCCATCTACATGTCTCACGACGGCGGCGTGCCCCTTCATGTCTGGGTTGACGAAACCCGCCCGAGGAACCAAGGCGCATTTCTCACGGCCTGGGAACTTGGCAAACACGGTGTTCCCCATACGGTCATAGCCGACAATGCCGGAGGCCATCTCATGCAGCAGGGTGAGGTCGATCTCGTCATCGTCGGAACCGACCGAACCACGGCAACGGGCGACGTCTGCAACAAGATCGGGACCTATCTGAAAGCCCTGGCTGCCAAGGACTGCGGCGTTCCATTTTATGTTGCGCTCCCCTCCCCAACGATCGATTTCACGTTGACAGACGGACTGCAACAGATCCCGATCGAGGAACGAAGCGGCGATGAGGTCAGAACAATGACCGGGCGGACATCCGCCGGAAGCGTCGAAACCATCGAGATTGTCGCCAGTGGTTCCGACGTGGCAAATCCGGCCTTCGATGTCACCCCCGCACGACTGGTCACAGGCCTCATCACGGAGCGAGGTGTTATTGAAGCAAATGGCAAAGCCATCGCGACGGCTTTCCCGGACAGGATTTCAGCCTAAACGCCGCGACAGGAAGGCTTGCTCGCCTACTCGATAACAGGGACGTGCCGGGCCTTTTCGCGCGACAGATGGCCTGTGCGCCGCGGATCGTCACAGACTTCGATGGCCCGCTTGTAGGGCTTGAAGCCACAGGCCTGATAAAAGTGGATCGCCTGCGGACTGTCTCCCGTGCAGGTATGAAGCCATAGGCGTGTGGTTTCTGGGCGAGCCCAAGCCATGCTGACTGCATTTGCCATCAGCCATCGCCCCATGCCACCACCCGTCGCCGTCGGCACGAGACCGAAATAGGAAATTTCCGGACTTACAGGATCCTGGTAATTCAGCTCTAGCAGCCCGGAACGTTTGCCATCCACAACTGGAACATAAATCTCACGCAAAGGGTCGTTCAGCATGGACTTGAGCTGGCTCTCGGGAATGACCAACCGCGAGAACCACAGCCAGTCTTCACCGATTTCTCTGAACAGGTCCCGGAAACTTTCCGGGTCGGGGGCTGTCCAGCGTTCAAGCTGCACGTTGGGATGCGCAGCGGGCGCAGACAGGTTCACGGGCACCGGCTTTGTCATCTCGAGAAAAGTCACGACATAGGCGATTTTCCCCGCCGGCAGGTCCGTGTAGCCATTCAGGTCAAGCACCAGCTCCGACATGACAATTCTCCATTTCCGATCTCGCCAACAGCCCTTAGCAGCTGGCCCTTTGTGCACCAAGCATTTTCGCAAAAAGCATCGTCTTAACGGTTGGTTAACGCTGTTTTGTCAAGGTCGGGATTGTATCGAGGAGAGATGCAACGATGCCCAAGACTGGGAACTACGTTCAACGTGACTACAACTCGAGTTCGACCAGGAAATCGACCTGGTCCGACTACAATGAGTCTTGGAAGGCCAAAAGAGCCGCAGCAAAAGAGCATGCCAGCCAACTGCGCTCGATCGCCAACAACTTCACCATAGTCAACACTCAGGCAACTCAAGCCGCCACGTCCTTAACGTTACAAAATCAGGGCGCGGCAGGTCCATATGCCAGCTCCACGACCGTCATGTCGCGGGTCAATATGCTCATTTGAAATGCACGTTCGTAGCGGCTTCACCCCAGAGATCAGATAGATCCGATCGTCTTCAGCTTGACCCTTGGATGAACCTCACTCTGGCTCATGACAGTCGTATGAGCGCGGAAACGTTCGACAATGGATCGCACGAAGGGTCTCGTTTGCGGCGACGTCAAGAGCACGGGGACTTCACCCTGCTGGGCAGCGGCTTCAAATGCATCGCGCACCTTGCCGACGAACTCCTGTAGCTTGCTGGGCTGCATGGCGAGTTGCCGTTCATCACCTTCGCCAACAATCGCCTCAATAAAGGCTTGTTCCCATTGGGGCGAAAGCGCGACGAGAGGCAGATAGCCACCGGGCGCCAGATTCGCTGCACAGATTTGCCGGCCCAACCGGCTGCGCACGTGCTCTGCGATCGTGTTGGTGTTTCGCGTCATGCCGGTCGCTTCGGAAACACCTTCCAGAATTGTTCCGAGGTCGCGCACGGAAACGCGCTCGCCGAGCAGCGTCTGGAGCACGCGCTGGATCCCGGAAACCGTAACCTGAGATGGAATCAGGTCATCGACCAGCTTGGCCTGCTCACCCTGCAGTTCCTTGAGAAGCTTCTGAACATCTCCGTAGGTGAGAAGCTCGCTGACGTTGCCCTTGATGGTCTCCGTCAAATGGGTCGAAAGAACCGTCGCCGGATCAACAACGGTATACCCGCGCAAGGACGCATCCTCACGGTACTGGCTTTCCACCCAGGTGGCAGGAAGGCCGAAGGTCGGCTCTGTCGTATGGGTGCCCGGCAACTTAACCTGTCCGCCAGACGGGTCCATGACCATGAAGTGGTTGGGATATAGGAGCCCACGCCCGGCCTCGACTTCCTTCACTTTGATGACGTAGTCGTTGGCCCCAAGCTGGATATTGTCCAGAATTCGAACCGGCGGCATGATCACACCCATGTCGCCTGCGATCTGTCGGCGCAAGGCCTTGATCTGCTCCGTCAGCTGGTCGCCGCCACTTTGGTCCTTGCCATTGATCAGTGGCAACAATGCATAACCAAGCTCGATGCGCAGCTCGTCCATCTTGAGCGCATCCGTGATCGGTGGCTCGGGCGGTGGCTTTGGCGCAGCCTCAACGGCCTTCTTCTTCTCGACGACGGCGGCCGCAGCCTTCTTCTTCGTTGTGGTGCTGTAGGCCAGCCATCCCGCCACGCCGGCAAGCCCCAGAAATGGCACCATAGGCATGCCTGGCATGAAAGACAGAATGATCATCACCGCGGCAGACATGCCCAGCGCCTTGGGGTAGCCGGTGAACTGGCTCGCCAGCGCCTTGTCTGCAGCGCCCTGCACCCCAGCTTTGGACACGAGCAAACCCGCAGCTGTGGAAACGATCAGGGCCGGAATCTGGGAAACCAGTCCATCGCCGATCGTCAGCAAAGTGTAGTTGTTTGCGGCCTCCGAGAAAGAGAGTTCCATCTGCGCAACGCCGATAAAGATCCCGCCCAGAATATTGATAAAGGTGATCAGCAGGCCTGCAATTGCATCGCCGCGAACGAACTTGGAAGCACCATCCATGGCGCCGAAAAACGAACTTTCATCTTCAAGTGTCCGGCGCCGTGTCCGGGCTTCGGTCTCATCGATCAGACCGGCGGACAAGTCGGCGTCGATTGCCATTTGCTTGCCGGGCATCGCATCAAGAGTGAAACGTGCCGCAACTTCAGCGATACGGCCAGAACCTTTTGTAATAACGATGAAATTCACGATCACGAGGATCGCAAACACGATGATGCCGATGACAAAGTTACCACCCATGACCAGATTGCCGAAGGACTGGATGACATTGCCGGCTGCTGATGTCCCCTCGTGTCCGTTGGCAAGGATCAGGCGGGTGGAGGAAATGTTCAGGCCGAGCCGCAACATGGTTGCGATCAATAGCACCGTAGGAAAAGACGAGAACTCAAGCGGCTTTTGAATGAACAGGCTGGTCATCAGGACCAGAACAGAAAAGATAATCGAGATTGCCAGGAACAGATCCAGCATGACCGGCGGCATTGGCAGGATCATGAGGGTCAAAATTACGAGCACGCCAACAGCAAGGCCCGTGTCACCCCGTTTCAGAACTGAGATGATTTCTGCGAGCGACGGCATGGCTGGCGCAGTGCTCGCCTGAGCGGGCGCACCCGTGGCAGGCACTTCACTCACCTGCTGATTATTCCCCGCCGCCGTATCCGACATCTATTGCCCCTGACCGCGTTTATCATTTGCGGCGTCTCGTTTCACAAACAGCCCTATCGCCCTCACATTGCCGGACGGGCTTCGCCCGGTCCGGGAACGCGTACCCCCTCATCCGTATATTGATTCAGCTTGTTGCGCAGCGTCCGGATCGAAATTCCCAAGATCTTTGCAGCATGTGTTCTGTTGCCAAGGCAATGATCCAGCGTGTCGAGGATCAAATCCCGCTCCACATCAGACACCGTCCGGCCGACAAAATTTCGAGAAACCGCCTCGGCTGTGAACGCAGCTCGCTCGGCAGGTCCCTTGCTCACCGAAATTGGACTGCCGTCCGGCATGCGGATCGCTTCCGCACCGATTTCCTCGCCCTGCGCAAGTAGGACGGCACGGTGCATGGTGTTTTCCAGCTCACGCACGTTCCCGGGCCAGGGATTGACCGAAAGGGCCTGACGAGCCTCTACGGACAAGGGCCTCGCGGGCACACCATTGGCCTGAGCGTAGTGATCGACGAAGAATTTCGCCAACTCAAAGATGTCCGCTGGACGCTCTCGCAAAGGCGGCAACTTGAGATTCACGACATTCAACCGAAACAGCAAATCCTCCCGAAAAGAACCTTGTCTTACGCTCTCGGCGAGGTCCCGGTTGGAGGTCGCAAGGATCCGAATGTCCACTGGCACAGGCCGTGTACCACCAACCCGGTCAATGACACGCTCCTGAATGGCACGCAGGAGCTTCGCCTGAAGGCGGACATCCATCTCCGAGATCTCGTCAAGGAGAAGTGTACCACCATCGGCTTCTTCAAACTTCCCTATCCGTCGTGCAACGGCACCGGTGAAAGCACCCTTTTCGTGACCAAAAAGCTCGGACTCAAGCAGATGCTCCGGAATAGCCGCACAGTTGATCGAGATAAACGGCTTGCTGGCGCGATTGGACGACTTGTGGACGTGGCGCGCAATGACTTCCTTACCAGTGCCGGACTCGCCGGTGATCAGAACCGATGCGTCTGATGGCGCCACCTGCTCGGCCAGACGAACCACGGATGCCATGGCGTCATCGCGGTAGATCAGATCTCCACGCTCCTGGGCGACGGCTGCCAGAACAGCAGCAATCATCTCCGGATCCGGCGGTAATGGAATATACTCCTTGGCACCAGCCCGAATGGCAGAGACAGCCGCCTGCGCGTCCGTTTCCACGCCACAAGCAACAATCGGGACGTGAACCCGCTCACTTTGAAGCTTTGTCAGCATGCCGGCAATATCGAGCCCGACATCGACCATAAGCAGATCGGCGCCCTGGCCGGAACGGAGCACCTTCATGGCGCTTTCGATGTCGTCAGCCTGCATGACCTTCGCACCGCGTTGCATCGCAATCTGGCTTGCAACGGTAAGCTGACCTCCGAGGGTGCCAACAATCAGCAGTCTCATGACCCGTTCCTATTCCTTAGCGATCAGTCTTGATGATTTCTGTCATGGTCACGCCGAGCTTGTCTTCCACAAGCACAACCTCACCACGTGCAACAAGCCGATCATTTACGTAGATATCAATCGCCTCACCAACTTTCCGGTCAAGCTCCAGAACAGTGCCTGAAGCCAGCTTGAGAAGGTCGGAAACGTGCATTTTCGAATGGCCGAGAACAGCTGAAATTCGAACCGGGACATCAAACACAGCCTCCAGATCACCTGCAGACTGAGGAATGGGCCCCTCATTGCCTTCTGTCTCGCCTCGAACGGGAGCTTCGAGTTCATCAAGTGGAATGCCGGTATCTTGTTCGTCACTCATGCGTCAGCTTCCTTTGCAGCCGCCACGTCAGAGGCTTCCTGCGTCTTGCTCGCCTTGTTTGAACGAGCTTGAAGATAGTTGCGAATGCTGCCATCGATTTGCTTCTCTAGCGCCTTGCGATCTCTCAAGATGCCACCGTCAGCCCATTCGATATGGCAGTCACCCCTTGGCATGTCAGCCTCGCCCAAGATGACGAGACGACCGTCAAAACCTTTTTCATGAACGATTGGATCGACTCTCTTCTTGAGCGCCTCGACATCCTTTTCGGCGACTCGGATCACAAGATGCGGCGCCCGGCGAAGCGGCCCGAGACACTCCGAAACAAGCGCCACAGTTTCCGCCAGCGGCTGCCGTGCCAGCAGGTGGGCGCAGAGCCGTCTGGCGACAAGAAACGCAAGACTCACAGCGTCCTTTTCCTGTTTCGCCTGCTCCTCATCGAGCTGAGTCAGCACATTCGTACAGACCTGCACCAAGCGCTGAACCTCGTCCGTCAGAAGCTTCTCCTGCGTACCTGTCAGATCCTTGAGCGCCTCGGCACGTCCTTCTTCAAACGCGACCTTGCGCGCCGCCGCAAGCAACGACTCGTGCTCGGCCACAGGGATCATCGGGATTTCGGGCTCCACAGGAGCTTCCACAATTGGCTCCTCCGGTTCCGAAAAATCGACATCAAACAGGAATTTCGCCGGGTTCGTCATTCTACCCATACTCTGAAGTGTTGCTTTCCTGCGTTAGTAGATGATCTCGTCATCGCTCTTCGACTTGGAGATCATGATCTCGCCCTTGGCCGCGAGATCCTTGGCCGTATTCACCATGCCGGTTTGAGCTTCATCGACATCACGAAGGCGAACCGGACCAAGCGCCTCCATATCGTCTTCCAGCAACTTGGCTGCACGCGAAGACATGTTGCCGAAGAAGAACTCTCTCGCCGCGTCCGTGGAGCCCTTGAGAGCAATCGCGAGGCGATCTTTTTCGACACTGCGGAGCAACGTCTGACAACTCGCGGCATCCAGCTTCAACAGATCGTCGAACGTGAACATCAAGGTCTTGATGCGATCTGCTGCTTCGCGGTTTTCTTCCTCAAGCGCCGCGAGGAAGCGGGCTTCGGTCTGCCGGTCGAAGTTGTTGAAGATGTCGGCCATCATCTCGTGACTGTCTCGCCGCGAGGTGTTGGTCAGGTTGGACATGAATTCAACACGGAGCGTCTGCTCGACCTTCTCCAGAACGTCCTTCTGGACGGCATCCATCCTGAGCATGCGGCTTACAACCTCAAGGGCCAGCTCTTCCGGCAAGATACCCAGAACGCGCGCAGCATGATCTGAATTGATCTTGGACAATACGACCGCAACGGTTTGAGGGTATTCGTTCTTGAGATAGTTGGCCAGAACGTTCTCCTGAACGTTCGACAGTTTCTCCCACATATTGCGGCCAGCAGGGCCGCGGATTTCTTCCATGATGATGTCGACACGGTCGCCGGACAGGAAGGACCCCAAGAGCCTCTCCGTCGCATCGACATTGCCCGTCAAAGAGCCCTTGGATGTGATCTTCCGAACGAAGTCGACGAACAGGGCCTCCAGCATACTCGGTGTAACAGGCCCGAGATTTGCCATCGCGGCGGACACTTGACGAACTTCGATCTCATCAAGTTTGTCCCAGATCGGCTTGCCATGCTTCTCGCCCAAAGCCAGCAGAAGAACAGCTGCACGCTCGGCCCCTTTAAGATCGCGATCTTCAGAGTCCGCGCTGACGGCCAGATGTTGCTGAAGGGAGTCACCCGCCATTCTTAAGCTGCCTCATCCAGCCAACCGCGAACAATGGTGACCGCTTCTGTTGGATACTCTTCAATCATCTCGCCGACTTTCTGAATGGAGCTCGCCTGGAGCGCTCCTTCGGCTTTTGCCTCTTCAAGCCATTCGATCCGGAACTCATCATCATCGTCAGCCGCATCGGCAGGCACTTCGGTCTCAGCCACCAACATACCGTCCGGACCAATCACCAGCTCCTGCGGGGTCTTTTCCTCCGGCGTCACGATCCGCCGGAGCAGCGGGCGTACGACGAAGAGCAGCAACAGCAGAGAAATAAGCAGCAAGACCCCAAGCTCCGCGAACCGCATAATGTCTTGTCGGGTAAATTCGAAAAGACCATCGCCTTCAGCCATCAGATCGCCCTGGGGAGCCATCGCGAACTGGAGATTTACGACTTCGACCACATCGCCGCGAGTCTCGTCGAAGCCAACTGCAGAGCGAACAAGAACCGCAATCCGGTCGAGCGTTTCCTGGGCGCGCGGGGAATAGGTGACGTCACCGTCTTCATTTGGCTCGTAGAGACCATCCACAAGAACAGCTACAGACAACCTCTTGATCCGGCCCGCTTCAACGATTTCAGTGCGTGTCGACTTTGAGATCTCGTAGTTGACGATCTCTTCGGTCAAACTGGAGTCGTCCCTGTCGCCGTTTTCGCCGTTGCCTTCTCCGCCATTCGGCAACTCATTGCCGACGGTCACCTCGTCCTGACCGCTAACACTGCTGGAGGCCTCTTCCTTCGTCTGCGTCGAACGAACAACCTGTCCTTCAGGATCGAAAGTTTCGGTGGTCTCCGTGGTGCGATTGAAATCCACATCAGCAGCGACACGCACACGAGCACGTCCCGGGCCGACGACACTGTTTAGAATTTCCTCGATCTGATTGCGCAGACGAGACTCCACTGCAACGACGCGCTCCTGCAGCGAGGTTGAGACCACCCCGTCTTCATCGCTGTCCGCCCCTGACGCGAGGAGGCGCCCCGTTTCATCAACGATCGAAACACGCTCGGGGCTAAGACCGTCAACAGCGGTCGCGACAAGATGCTGGACGGCCCTGATCTCGCCCGTTCCGAGAGAACCGCGAACATTCAAGACGATCGATGCGGAAGGCGGACGACGATCCCGTTGAAACAGCTGCCGCTCGGGAATAACCAGATGCACCCTGGCCGCATTGATCCGGTCGATAGATGCAATGGTACGGGAAAGCTCGCCCTCGATGGCTCGAAGCTTGTTGATATTCTGAACGAAACTTGTCGCCCCAAGCGTGTCGGTTCTGTCGAAAATCTCGTAACCGATCGACCCGCCCGTCGGCAGACCGTCCTCGGCAAGCCTCATCCGCAACCGAGCGACCTGCTCACCAGGCACCAGAATGGTGCTGCCATCTCGTTTCAGTTCGTACTGCACACCAAGCGATTCGAGCTGATTGACGATTGCTCCGGAATCCTCAAGCGTCAGATCGGAATAAAGCTGCGTCATCTGTGGAGCCGTGACGCGGAAGATAATGAAAGCAAAGACGCCGACCAGAATGGCAGCGACTGCGCCCATCGCCGCAATCCTGGTTGGACCAAGCGTCCTGATAAATTCGATAAGCCCGTTCACGTTGCCGCCCGCATTGATAGCCCCTCAAAGAATCCACATTTCGGATTCACATTGGCAACGCACCTGTTAACCAATAGGCAAAATTTGCCGCTCAGAAGGTTAACAAGAAGTTAACACGCGAAGACAAGCATGAACGGCACGGCAGGTTTCCGCCATTCTCATTTATGCAATATGCAACTCAGATGGGGAAAAACTGCCTATCTCGTTAAGACTTTGAGAAGAACAGCGAACTTCGAAAGCTCCAAGCTCGAAATCTTATTCGGCGCCAACGCCTGGGCCGCGACTCGCGAACGAAAAAAGGGCGGCCGACGGCCACCCCACTCCGACAGCCCCAAACGCCTTTCGGGGCCGATATTTGCCGCTGGTTAAGAAAACCTAGTTTCGATATTGCTGGATCCGGGTCGCACGTAGGCCCGCCAATCCATGCTTCTCGATCGAGCTCTGCCAGGACAGAAACTCTTCGACAGTCAGCGTGTAACGCTGACAGGCTTCCTCAAGGGACAAGAGACCACCGCGAACGGCTGCAACCACTTCGGCCTTTCGACGGATCACCCAACGCTTTGTCGACGTTGGCGGAAGATCCGCGATTGTTAAAGGGCTGCCATCAGGTCCGATGACATATTTTACACGCGAACGAATTTGTTCGGTCATTGTACTCTCACACTAAAACCATGACCAAGGCTGAGTTTGAGAGTACAGACAGCTGTTTAAAATTTACCTAAGCAGCCATAGAGGTATTGTTAACTATAAAAACGCGAATTCATAAACGAATATTAATTAAATTCCTCGAATTCGAGATTAAATTTTAACGAAAGACGTAATTACATTAACCAAATGGCACCCTGCGCGCAGGGTGCAACAAATTTACGATTTGCTTACCATAAGGTTTCCAGCGCCAAATTATCAAAAAACACCAATGGCTTGAGAGCCAGCGATAAATCGTAGTGTTAAGTTGCCCTATAGACCTCTTTGACCGCGCTAACCGGCACGCTCACGTCGCCAATCTTCAGGAAGGTAGACCCTGTAGCCATGTCGACCCCATCAACCACACCGCTGATTTCAACTGACGCTGCCTCAGCATTGCCCGAACTGTCTTTCAGATTGAAGCCGATCGTATAAGCGCCTTCCGGGGAAGCTGAACCAGAGTCGCCAACGCCATCCCACTCAAAGTTGCCCGAGCCCGCCTCGAGGGACACCTCTTCCGAGTAAACGACTGCTCCGGAATCATTGCGAACCTCGATCGTTCCACTTGCAGCTTCAGTGATGGAATAGGACCATGTCGCCTCTCCATCCGACAGCATTGTCGTACCGCCAGCAGCCGTGACCTCGGACCCGAGATAACTCACGTAGGAAGACGCCTCATTGGACTTCAAGGTCGCCAGCATCTCTTCCAGGTTTGCATTTGTCTGGATCGACTGCTCAACTGAAGAATACTGAACCAACTGGTTTGTATATTCGGCAGAATCCAAAGGGTCGAGAGGATCCTGATTCTGAATCTGCGTCGTCAGGAGCGACAGGAAAAGTTCGTAATTTCCTGCAAGCCCAGTGCTTGAAGTCGCGGAGCCAGTTGTGCTCGACGTCGACGTGGTGCTTCCAACTTCAGTCATACCTTATACTCCTTGACCGCGCCTGTTTTCAGGACGCCATCGACCTAGATTCGGATGTCGAGTCCCGATGTGTTTTTCGCGAGATAAATCTGGGTCACCTGCTCATTTGCCACATCTTCAGCAGACACCACCTCTTCATTGCTGTCTCGCCCCTCGGCAAAACCACCATCGTCGCCCTGAGAGGATGCGAAGCCCTGCTCACCATCCTGCTTCAGAGAGAACTGAAGGCTTTCAGAATCTGTATTCAAGCCAGCGGCTTCAAGCGCTCGCTCAAGCGCTCGCTGATCACGCATGAACATGTCCAATGTCTCTGGACGCTCAACAATCAGATGAGCCTGGACACTGCCATCCGCAGCCATCTTCATGTTCACATCAACACGGCCGAGCTCCGGTGGATCGAAGCGCATTTGAAACCGCGTATGTCCATCCTGAAGGTTGCGCGCGATCGCCCCGGCCACCTGTACAGCGGCTGGGTTATTCATCATCCGGCTCGTTGTCTGTGCGCTTTCCGCGCGCGAACTGCCGGTCAGCTCACCCTTGGCGAGACTCTTGACATCAAAAGCAAGGTCAAGCTCCTCGTCACCGCCGAGATCTTGCTCCGAACCAAGTGTACCGGTAACAGCCGCAGCGAGTGGCACTGAAGACTGCGCTGTCGCACCGGAGGCCCCTGTCTCGGGAGTATTACCTGCAGGAGACGGCGCGCCGTTAGCACGCACTGCACTATCTGCCCGGACATCGCCAACTTGCGGCCGGGCAGAAAAACCGGGCTCGCCCTCGTCGAACGCAGCCTCGATATCAAGGCCCTGAGCGGCCTCGCCTGAATCAGCAGCTGATGTAGCAGCGTTACCAACGACCCCAGCATCAATCCCTTGGCCGTTCGGCGAGACACGCCCTGCAGAAATCGCCGCGTTGGCATTTGACTGGATCTGGCTCGGCGTCTTCGAGACCTCGCTCAAACTGCGCTGATCCAACTCGGCAAACGAGCCGTCCACGGTCTCAGGGCCTGGCACCATGACGGGGTCGGACACAGCTGCGGAAGATGCCGATTTCGGCTGGACCAAAACGGTCTGAGGCGCAGTACTAGCGCGCGCAATTTCAGGAAGATCTGTTTTCCAGCGACGCGCAGTCGGCTCAGTCGCCACCGCAGCAGCTGTCGGGACTTCATCAGGCTTACCCGCAATCGGCGCCTCATCACCTGAAGGTACATTTGCAGTAGACACCGATGCACGTGCTGCGGTCGGCAGATCAATTTCGCTGTCCACCGAGGACAAGAAGCCGCTTGCAATCCCAAGGCGCGTATTTTCATTCCCTGGCCGAACAATCGGATCTTTCAGCCCGGCGTCTGGCAAGGCACTGTCCGCGCGCGCATCAAGCCCATTTGGCAAGCCGCGATCCGCTGCTGCAGAAACATGTGATGCCTCCGCCTGCGCTGGCAAAGCGGGAGCCTTTCCAGATTCCCCCGGGACGCCAGAGCCGGCCTCGCCGGAAGACGCCGCCAGACCCGGACGTTTGGCATCCGCACCTCCGGAAGATGGCTGTTCGCCACCCATCCCGGCCGCGGCATTTCCAACGTCACCAACGCCCCGGCGATCAGAAGCACCTCCGCTTCCCGCAACTGACACATCAGAGGAAACCAAAGCGCCACCCAATGCGGCAGCTGGCTGACCGTGCAACAGCTCTTCACCGATCTGAGGCACATCCGGCGAAACTACGAGGTCTTCCGATGCAATCTCCGCGCTTTCCATTTCATCAGGGGCGACATCCTCCGGCAATGCCGCTGGATCCATCGCGTTTCCAATTGGCACATCACCATCACCCAGAAGGGCTGAAAGCTCAGGCCCCGACATTTGATCGCCGAAAAGCTTACCTCCTGGCAACTCCGCAGACTGCCCATCTACAGGGATTGACTGGCCTTCAAGAGAAAAATCGACCGGCAGGGCCTCGGGAGAGCCGTCACTCTGCCCCTCAGCAAGAAAAGACTGAAACGCACCAGCAACCTCTTTAGAACCTGAAAACGGCACAACACCGGCTGCGCTATCAAGCGCCCCAGCAGAAACATCGGTAAACATCCCAATCGGCAGCATTTACGCCCCACGCACTCGCCTTTTTTGAAGGCATTGAAAGACTGACCCTTTCAAAGCAAATCGCGCGCCAGATAAGTCAGAATAAATTTCTTATTGTTTCCAGCAACTTAAAAAACCGGGAACCATTCCAATTCCCGCCCCCACCGGAATCCTTTACCGACACGGCAAAGCTTGCCGGGTATGAATCTGGCCCAATTGGCTTGACGCACCTACTTCTGTATAGTGTCGGAAATTTTGAACAGAACGCTCATACGCAAGCGCAAAGACGGCTTGCTTCGAGGACTTGACCTAGCAAGAAGCTGATCAGGTCCGGCCAACGAGCGAACCCTAGGTGAATTTGAATGCATAACAGTCTGGATCTTCCGGGACGCCCTGAAGACACCCGCGTTGTGGTGGCAATGTCCGGCGGAGTCGACAGCTCCGTTGTCGCCGCGCTGATGAAACAGCAGGGCTACGATGTCGTCGGCGTGACGCTGCAGCTTTACGACCATGGCGTCGCGGTCAACCGCGCGAAATCATGCTGCGCCGGACAGGACATCCACGATGCGCGCCGGGCCGCTGAAAAAATCGGTATCCCGCACTATGTGCTCGACTATGAAAGCCGCTTCAAGGAAGCCGTCATGGATCGTTTCGCCGACAGCTATATCGCCGGAGAAACACCTATCCCCTGCGTCTCCTGCAATCAGACCGTCAAGTTCCAGGACCTCCTCAAGACGGCCAAGGATCTGGGCGCTGACGTCCTCGCGACCGGACACTATGTGCGCTCGTCAGCATCCGGCAACAAGCGCGCCATGTACCGACCGACGGATCTTGACCGCGACCAGAGCTACTTCCTGTTTGCGACCACCCAGGCACAACTTGATTTTCTGCGCTTCCCGCTCGGTGGCATGCCGAAATCCAGGGTCCGCGAACTGGCTCATGAGTTTGGGCTGTCGATCGCGGACAAGCCCGATAGCCAGGATATCTGCTTTGTCCCCAACGGGGACTACGCCGAAGTGATCCGCAAGCTCCGCCCAAACGCGGTTGAACCTGGCGATATCGTGCACATTGACGGCCGTATCCTGGGCCAACACGAAGGTATCATTCATTTTACCATCGGTCAGCGCCGCGGCATCGGCGTCGCCGCATCAGAGCCACTCTATGTTGTGCGCCTGGATGCAGACGCAAAGCGCGTGATCGTAGGGCCGCGTGAAGCACTTGCGACGCGCAAGGTCTTCCTGCGTGAAGTGAACTGGATCGGCGACACCTTGCTCGACGACGGAGCAGAAATCGAAATATTCGCCAAGGTCCGCTCCACAAGGCCACCCGCGCCTGCAATTGTGCGTGTGGAGAACGGCACGACGTCCGTTGAGCTCACATCTGGGGAAGCCGGGGTTGCCCCCGGACAGGCATGCGTCTTCTTCGACAGTGACACGGAAGAAGCGCGCGTCCTGGGCGGCGGATGGATCGCAAGAACAGAACGCGCCGGGCATTGGCAGGTGGATTCTCCACAGCCGGAACCGCAGGTTTCAGCTGTTTGAGAGACGGAATTTCATGCGTCGCATTGGCTTTTGAAAAAGCCCTTTGCGGCGCTTGACACAGCCCCCTCCCGGTCACTATAAGCACCCCACATTCGCGAAAGCGCAATGTGTGTGGCGGGGTAGCTCAGCTGGTTAGAGCAGCGGAATCATAATCCGCGTGTCGGGGGTTCAAGTCCCTCTCCCGCTACCAAATTTTCCTAAAAATTTCAGTCAGCTAGATCTCGCACGCTGCGAGTGCGCCCGCGCATAGAACGCCCGGGGTTGCATTCTGGGTGACCTGCTCCCCTTAAAAGTCCGCCGTTTGAAGTTAGCCCGCTCTCCAAGCGAGGAGACAGACAATGCGAAAGAGTCGCTTCAGTGAAGAGCAGATCATTGGCATCCTTAAGGAGCACCAGGCCGGAGAGGCTGCCAAGAAGCTGTGCCGGAAGCACGGCATCAGCGATGAAACCTTTTACAAGTGGCGTTCGAAGCATGGTGGGATGGAAGTGCCCGAGGCCAAGCGGCTGAAGGCGCTGGAGGCGGAGAACGCCAAGCTCAAGAAGATGCTGGCCGAGCACATGCTCGACGTGGCGACGCTGAAGGAAATGCTGGGTAGAAGGCAGGTTTTTAAAGCACTCCGCTGCACCGAATGACCGAACCTGCTCGCCCCGCATGCAGGCGAAATGCGATGAGGTCAGGCAAAATCTTCGCGGGCGACCAATCGTTCTGCGGCACGTTCGAAGCGTGTTCGCGTAGCTAACCGGGCAGCCTCAGCGTCTTTGGCACCCAGGGCATCGAGCACCGCACGGTGCTCGCCTAGGATCGCAGGACCGAACTCTGTCGCCGCGGCATTCTTGAGAAATGCAGACCTGAGATTGTTTTGAATATTCGATTCGATCATCGTCACGACGTCGACATAGTAGGGATTGCCCGACGCTTGGGCGATCGTTCGGTATAGTAGAAGCTCCAGATCCACACGTTCCTCAAGAGCAGCATCCGGTCCCAGAGCATCCGTTTTTGCCATCCGGGAAAAGATATCTTCGATTTCAGCCATTTGCTCTTCGCTACGCGTCTGCGCCGCGATCGCAGAAGCTCCTGCCTGCACACCGGTTCTCAATTGCAGGAGCTGCACAATCTGTTTTCTGATTTCAAAACAGGCAGGGCTAATTCTAAAGGCGGAACGCTGACTTGGATCAGCCACGAAAGCCCCGACGCCGCGGCGAGATTCGACAACCCCATTATACCTCAGAAGGGATATGGCCTCTCGGACGACAGTGCGCGCAACTCCGAAACGATGGGACAACTCGGCCTCGGTTGGCAAGCGATCCCCCGGGTGCAACTGCCCGGTCTCGATAGCCTCACTAATCGATACCGCCACCTCATCTGGCAATCTGCGAGGACGGCTGATCCGGTCAAACAAGGGCGTTTGTTCACTCATCATGATGCTCCAACGACTCTTTGCTTCTCTTATTGCAATTTGATGCAAAGGCCAATCCTCGCACATCTAAACAGAAAACAGGTTGTCAGACAACTGACGATATGCTTTCGTATATCCAACATGAGGAAACAGAAATGACTGCAGAAAAAATTGCGTTGATCGGGCTTGGCGGCATGGGCCGTGGTCTCGCCAAGAACATGCTCCTGTCCGGTTTAGACCTGACCGTCGCCGATCTGGACACAGCCGCTGTTATCAAGGCAAAGGAACAAGGGGCAAAAGAAGGCGAAACACCTGCGCAAATGGCGCGTGATGCCGACATAGTTGCCGTCTGCATTACCACCGCAGAAGCGGTTCAGGCGTTGGCTTTGGGGCCAACCGGCATTCTGGCTGAAATGAAGCCGGGAAGCGTTTTTCTTGACCACACCACCGTATCGGTGGCGCACGTCGACAAGATGCGTGAGGCTTGCGAACAGTGCGGAATACTCTACGCCGAAGCACCCATGACCCGGACCCCGGCCCACGCCGACCGTGGTGAAGTCAACATACTGTTCGGCGGCAGCGATGAGCTTTTGGAACGACTGCGTCCAATGTTCGACACCTATGCCGAGAACATTTTTCATGTAGGACCGGCAGGTCACGCCATCCGCCTGAAACTCATTCACAACTACATCGCCTTCGCCAATGTCGCGAGTTTCTGCGAGGGCTTTGCGCTCGCGGCAAAGGAAGGCCTCGACATGACCAAGGTCATCGGCATCATCTCGGCTGCTGGTGGCAAATCCGGCATGATGGACCTCTATGGCGAATTGACCTTACGCCGTGATTTCACGCCGCATATGTCACTCGCAAACGCTCAAAAAGACGTCCGGTATTACGCCGAATGGCTGGCGTCGGCAGGTATGCCCGGCTTTATGGCTGATTCCGTCCACCAAACGTACGCGCTGGCCTCCATCATGGGTCATGCGGACGAAGGCTGCACCGCAGTCATCAAACCTTACGAAGAGTTGTCCGGAGTTGAGGCAACGCTGCCTCCAAAACCCGGCAGCTGAATTTCACCCTTAGGGCATGGAGGAGTGCCCGAGTGGGTTTATGCGCATCATAAGGGAGGAACCAACGATGCTTAAAACTACTCTACTTGCAACCATCACAGGGCTAGCACTCACATCGAGTGCATTGGCGCAGGACGTTACGATGCGTCTTGCACACTTTGCAGCGGAGTCCCACCCAGGTCATCTGGCGGCGATTCAGTTCGCAGAGAATGTAAAAAAGCGTACTGATGGTGCGATTGAGATTGAACTTTTTCCGGCGAATGCTCTCGGCTCTCCCCCAGAACAGCTTGAGCAGACAATTCTCGGCGCAATCGAGATGAACCTCCCCACTCAAGGTGGGCTCGACAAATACGAGAAAGCCTTTGGTACGGTCATGACACCGTTTGCTTTCTCTTCCTATGAAAATGCTCATGAGATCCTGGACGGACCCTTCATGGAATGGGCAGCGCCCAAGCTGGAAGATCAAGGTCTCGTGATGCTCTCCAACTGGGAATACGGCTTCCGCAACATCACCAACTCTGTTCGGCCAATCGAAAAGCCGGAAGATGTCGAAGGCCTGAAGTTGCGCACTCCGCCTGAGCTCCAGATTGTGGCTGCTCTCGAAGGCTTGGGCGCGGCAACGACCCAGATTGCATTTCCTGAGCTCCCCAACGCATTGAACCAGGGTGTCGTTGACGGTCAGGAAAACCCCATCGGTGTAATTTACCACTACAAGCTGAATGACTTTCAGGAAAATCTTGCCCTTACACGGCACGTCTATAACTCGATGGTGCATGTCATCAACAAGGACGTATTTGACGGCCTGACACCTGAACAGCAGACAATCCTGCGGGAAGAAAGCAAGGCTGCTGGTGACATGATGCGTGCCGCCGTCATTGCGCAAGAGCAGGAAGAAATCGAAGCCCTGGAAGCCAAGGGCATGAAAGTGACCCGTCCCGACCTAGCCCCGTTTGCTGCCAAGATGGGCCCTGCCCGCGACCGGGTGGCGGAATATAGCGGTGCTGAGAACATGAACACGTTCCTCAGCTTCCTCGACTAATCAAACGGACACCGCCCTCTGATCATGGAGGGCGGTGATCTCGGGACAGACTATGACAACTTTTCTGATTCTAACCGCGCTGGTTGTTCTGATTGCGATGGGACTTCCTGTCGCGATCTCCCTCGGGTTGACCGCCGTCGGCTTTTACGTTCTGCAGGGGGACTTTCGCATTCTGGCCATGGTGCCGCAGCGAATGTTTTCCGCAACGACAGGTTTCACGCTGCTCGCCATTCCATTCTTCATCCTGGCAGGCAACCTGATGAATACCGGGGGCATCACCGAACGCATATTCCGGTTTGCTGATGCTTGCGTCGGCCACATTCGAGGCGGATTGGGCCAGGTGAATGTGCTGGCATCCCTGTTCTTTTCCGGCATGTCCGGCGCCGCCGTCGCGGATGCTGCCGGACTGGGTCAGGTCGAGCTCAAGGCCATGGACGACAAGGGCTATGACCGTGACTTCTCGGCCGCGATCACGGCCGCCTCTTCAACTATCGGCCCCGTCTTCCCGCCATCCATTCCGTTTGTCCTCTATTCGTCCATTACCGGTGTATCGGTGGCCAAGCTCTTTCTGGCAGGTGTCGTGCCTGGCGTCCTCATGGCCCTCGCACTGATGGGAGCTGTGTGGATCGTTGCACATCGCACCAAGATGCCCAAAAAACATGGTATCGACTGGTTGGAGATCGGACGGAGCTTTGCCAGCGCGGCTTTTTCCCTGTTTACACCCGTCATTATCATCGCAGGCATCTTCGGCGGCATTGTCACACCAACCGAAGCAGGCGTCGCTGCCAGCGCATACGCGCTTGTGCTGTCAATGTTCGTGTATCGTGAGATCACGTTTCGGGACTTGCCGAAAATACTCTGGGAAACGCTACAGCACACTATCCGCGTCATGTTCGTGATCGCATCTGCCGGTTTCTTCGGCTGGCTGCTCATTCATCAACGCGTTCCCAACCAGCTTGTGAGTGCCCTCATCGGGTTCTCAGACAGCCCCGCTATCATCATGACGATCGTGGTTGCAATCCTCCTGATCCTGGGCATGTTTCTTGAGGGGATCGCAGTCATCGTCCTAACCGTTCCGCTGTTTATGCCGGTAATTGCCAAAATCGGAGTTGATCCTGTTCAGTTTGGCGTGATCATGATCATGTGCTCCATGGTTGGACTGCTGACACCGCCGGTCGGAATGGTTCTATTCGCAGTTTCATCCATAGCGAGGTTGAGCGTGGCGCGACTGTCCAAGGCTTTGCTGCCCTACCTCATTGGCCTCTTTGCTGTACTTCTGGCGGTTGTTATCTTTCCAGCGATTTCAACCTGGCTGCCGACTGCGGTGCTAGGACAATGACAATGATAGGACAATTAGACCGCATTTCCGGACAGATCTTGCGCGCAATTCCGATCACCTGTCTGGCTCTTCTGTTCGCATTTCTGTTTGTCAACGTCGTTGCCCGAACGTTTCAGTTGGCCGGCTTTTCCTGGTTCGACGAAATCGTCCGGGGACTGTTTGCATGGATGGTGTTTGTGGGAGCGGCAGCGCTTTGGCGCGAGAAGGATCATTTCCAGGTTGACTGGTTGCCTGCCGCACTCCCCCCATTGGCGAACCGTGGACTTCGCATCGTAACCAGCGTTCTTGCGATCTGCTTTCTTGGCGTCATGACGAAGTATGGTTTCGACCTGACACTTAAAGCCAAGGCCCTCACCCCGATCTTAAAGCTTCCAACATCTCTGTTCTACGTCGTCATCCCGATCTCGGGCGGAGTGATGTTGATCTATTCGATCGCGGACCTCATCCGGCTCTTGTCCGGTTTCAAATCTTCGAAGGAGACTTACAAATGATCTTTGATCATCGAACCTATACGTGTCGGCCCGGCACGATCAAGAAACACATGAAACTCTATGAGGACAACGGCTGGGCGGTACAGTCCAAGCATTTGGGCCAGCCGGTTTTGTATGGAGCCGTCGAAACCGGCAACGTAAACTCATATGTACATGTCTGGGTTTATGAAAACGCCGCTGATCGCGCGGCAAAAAGAGCGGCCCTTGCAGCAGATCCTGACTGGCAAGCGTATTTAAAGATCAGTTCTGATGCCGGGTATCTCGTCAGCCAAGTCAATACGATCCTCACGCCGGCATCTTTTTTCAAGGCTCAAGGAAACTAGCTCTGGCCCTGGCCGATAACCATGAATGCTGGCCTGACCATGCTCGGTTCAACGAACATAATCGCTGGCAATATATCGGCCCCAAAACATCTTGCGCGCGCTCTGGTAAAACCAAAGCGCGCTCCACCGCAACTAAATCCCAAGTCCATAACCCACACCCGAACATGGCTTGGGGTATCGGTCTTCACCGATGACTGGCTCTAGTTTCCCGAAATGCTATCAATTTTGCCAAATATTCTTTCAAGCTCTTCCAACACAGCGCTCGAAAGCTCTGGTTTGAGTATGGAGCCAAGGTTCTCCGACAGGTGAGCAGTAGAGCCAGTCCCTGTCAAAACGACATCGACACCAGGCTCGTGCTTACAAAAACGGTAAGCTGCTTCGACAAGTGTGTCAGCCGTCTTGTTATGGAAAATGAATCCAAGTGGATCGAGCTCGTCAACCTGGCTTCGATCCAACAGCCCTTGCGCAACAAGAGAGCGAACAAATTCAGCCGCTATGCGGCGATTGGATAAGGCTCGGCGAACGGCAAACATATTCATCGTGCCAACACCTTGTTTGCTCGTTTTCTCGAACACCGTTTGACGAGCGGAAGGGTTCATCATGTTAAACCCGGCCATGACCACATCCCAATGATCATCGCTCAAAGCCATACGAAGCATCTGGTGATTGGTGTCGTAGATGAATCGCTCTGTAAGGCCGAAAAACCTAATCTTGCCCTGATCCCGCAGCTTTGACAGCGCCGGTAACAACTCAGTTCTGCAATATTCATACTGATCAGGCATAACGCCGTGAAGGTGGTAGATATCTATGTAGTCAGTCGCAAGACGAGTGAGACTGCCTTCCACGCCCTTTACGAACCCCTCCGGCGACACAAACTCGCGACCAAACACAGAAGTACCAGGCTGAACGATACCGTGCTTGGAAGAGACGACAACCTTATCTCGGCAGCTGCGCATCGCGGTCCCGACAATTTCCTCGGTACCATAAGCTGCAGCTGTATCGATGATATTTACACCGGCATCGATGGCTGCCCTCACGACAGCCACCGATTGATCGAAGCCATGTCCCTGAGACTGACCCAAACGCGAATGTCCGCCACACCCAAGTCCGGCAACGCTGACATTCAATCCGGTCCGGCCCAAGACAACGTATTGCATGGCGCTATGTCAGATCCGATGGCAACAAGGACTCCGGCATGTTCTGGTAACAGACAGGCCTTAGGAAGCGTCGGATGGCAAGCGTACCGACAGAAGTTGCGCCGAAATTGGTTGATGCCGGATAGGGTCCGCCATGCACCATTGTGTCGGAAACCTCCACACCCGTCGGGAACCCGTTGACCAGAAGCCGACCTGCCTTGCGCTCCAACACCGGAACGAGTGCCTGCCCACTTTTCGTGTCTTCATCATCCATCAGCAAAGTGCAGGTCAACTGGCCTTCAAGTGCTCTGGCGATCGACAGACGTTCTTGTTCATCTTTCACCGTGACAATCAGACCGAGGGGACCGAAGACTTCGTGCATCAGGCCCTTCTTTGCAAGAAACTCATCGGCAGTTGCACGCAAGAGCACAGGCTCCGCGCTGCGGCCGGAGCAATTTGGACTCAACAAGCTGGTAGCCGCGTCTGCCATGGCAGCGGCACCTGCGTGATAAGCCGACGCGATCCCGTCCGTCAGCATCACCTGCGGTCCAATTTCACTAAGCTTTTCAATCGCAGTCTTGATGAAAGCTTCTGCTTCAGCTCCGCTTTGAACCACCACGATACCTGGATTGGTACAGAACTGCCCTGCTCCCATCGTCAAGGACCCGGCCCAACCAGCTGCAATGTCAGAGCCGCGGTTTTTCAGCGCATGATCCAGAACAAAGACCGGGTTTACTGACCCTAGTTCGCCGAAGAACGGAATTGGCTCCGGGCGACCTGCACAAAGATCAAACAATGCGCGGCCGCCACCAAGCGATCCGGTAAAGCCAACAGCCTTGATCAACGGGTGTTGCACAAGTGCTGACCCCACCGCACGGTTGCCCCCCTGGATCTGGCTAAAGACGCCCGGATGAATGTCGCATTGCTTGATCGCGGCCAAGATGGCTTGTGCGACAATGTCACCAACCCCCGGATGCGCCGAGTGACCCTTGACGACAACCGGACAGCCCGCAGCCAATGCCGACGCCGTGTCACCACCGGCAGTCGAGAAGGCGAGCGGGAAGTTTGAGGCACCAAAGACCGCAACAGGCCCGATCGGCCTTTGAACCATTTTGAGGTCCGCGCGCGGCAGCGGTTGACGGTCCGGCAAGGCCTCATCGTGACGGCGGTCCAGGTATTCGCCTGCTTCGATATGATCGGCGAACAGCTTCAATTGTCCAACTGTCCGGCCACGCTCTCCGTTGAGTCGAGCGGCCGGAAGACCAGTTTCCTTTGTGCCGATCGCCGTGATTTCGTCCCCACGAGACTCAATCTGATCTGCGATGGCGCGCAGAAATTTGGCACGGCTGGCGCGGGAACTGTAACCGAAACTCCAAAAAGCCTCTTCGGCAGCCTCAACAGCTGCATTCACATGCTCTGCTGAACCGGTTGCGAACACATCTGCGTCGCCTTCGACCGGCGTATTTTCGAAGGTAGTCTCGCCGGCAACCCAATTGCCGGCAATCAGGTGTTTTCCAATCAACATGAAATCTCTTTCCCAATTTGCAGCATGCCTCAACCGGCAGGTATCTCGCCCATCACCTTCGGCACATGATATCCTTTTTGGACGGCAGGGCGCGCGAGAATACGCTGATACCAAGCGCGTACGTTCGCAAAATCGGCGAGGTCAATTCCCTGCCACTCGTAGCGAGATATCCAAGGCCAACACGCCATATCTGCAATGGAGTAGTCGTCCACGATGTACTCACGGCCCTCGAGACGTTTGTCCAGAACGCCGTAAAGACGACGGACTTCTGCACTGAAGCGTTCTTCTGCATACTCGGCTTTGCCCGGGTTGAAATGCAGGTAATGATGCGCCTGACCGAGCATTGGACCCAGTCCGCCCATCTGCCACATCAGCCACTCGATCGTGCGGCTCCTTTGCTCACCTTCAGATGCAATGAACTTCCCGTATTTGTCGGCCAAATGAATCATGATGGCGCCCGACTCCATCAACTTCAGACCACTGTCCTGATCGACGATCGCCGGGATCTTGTTGTTCGGTCCGATTTCCAGGAATTCTGGCGTTTTCTGATCGCCTTGACTGATGTTGATCGGATGGGCGGTATACTCGACGCCCAGTTCTTCAAGCAGGATCGAGACTTTGCGGCCATTCGGCGTCGTCCACGTGTAGAGATCGATCACGAGAGTTCTCCTCGTCTTTTACATTGATATTTGGGGATCAGGATTTGGGCGTTGCCAAATCCAAAGCAGGGTCATCGAGTGCCCAAGGACTGAATGGCGCGGGAATGAGGATCTTGTTTTCCTGGCTTATTTGAAGCGGCCGCGTTTTCTTGGCGTACTCTTTCCAGCGCGGATCCGCAGTCAAAATGGCCCGCCGTTCCGAGCGTTCGGCCAAATCCTTGTAGGCCCACATATGGATGATCTGGTGCAAAGCACCAATTTCCGTTGAGAAATAACCAACCATGCGGCCGAGGATAGGGCGTTGAATCGCAAGACCCTCCTCCTCGTAGAGCTTCAAATACTCCGGGACGCAACCGATCTGGAGTGAATAAGTCCGTTGCTCGACGATCATCAAAAAAACTTCCTTTTCGCACTCTTGGAAGGTCTCAACGTGCCAAAGCCGCTTCACCTTGCTCTCGCGCAGCGGTGAGCGATTGGTTTGGTGTCAGGGCTTCCGCATCAACGACAATTTCGATCAGGTATCCGCCCTTGGCGTTCCGCGCGCGTTCCAGAGCCTTCGGGAATGCGTCCGTGCGATCTACTCTTTCGCCGTCAATGCCAAAGGCCTTGGCAAAGGTCACGAAGTCCGGATTGACCAATTCGGTCGCGATGACATGACCCGGATGGTTCCGTTCCTGGTGCATCCTGATCGTCCCGAACATTCCATTGTTGACGACAATGTAGATGACGTCGGCCCCATATTGTTTGGCGGTCGCCAATTCCTGACCAGCCATCATGAAGCAGCCATCGCCTGCCAGGCTGATCACCTCTCGAGAGGGATCAATCAGCTTTGCGGCAATTGCGGCCGGCTGGCTATACCCCATGGATCCGCTCGTGGGCGCCAGCTGCGTCCGATAGTCAGTGTGCTTGTGGAAGCGATGAACCCAGACCGTGTAGTTGCCTGCGCCGTTCGAGATAATCGTATCTGACGGCATGGTATTGGTGATGTGTTTGATCACCTCCGACATATTCACGTCACCTGGAACCTCTGTAGGTTCCAGGAAGGCCTTGTAGTCTGCATTCTGGACGGAGCGCCAGTCCTTCCATTTATGGGAATTGTCTGAAGGCTCCACCTGTAGGGCTGCGTCCAGAAACGCTTCAGGCGAAGACACAATTGACAGGTCCGGCGCATAAACCTGACCCAGCTCTTCTGCCCCCGGATGGACATGAACCAGCTTCATCTGCGGCGTGGGGATGTCCAGCAAGGTATAGCCTTGAGTGGTCATTTCCCCAAACCGTGGGCCGACCGCGATCATCAGGTCGACCTCTTCCATCACACGCTTTCGCAACTTGGGAGATGGCGCGATACCAATTACTCCGACATAGTTTTCATGACTATTGTCGAAATAATCCTGGCACCGGAAGGACGTGGCAACAGGAAGCCCAAACTTCTCGGAAACTGCAACCGCCTTCTTGCAACACGCCTCGTTCCATCCTGGTCCGCCAACGACCAGAAGTGGTTTCTCTGCAGCGTTGAGCATCTGCGCCAGCTCCACCATGGCAGATGGCTGAGGGGCCGCTTTGGGCAACGGCGTTGGTTTCAAATCAGCCGAAACCACTTCGTCGGTGAGCATATCTTCCGGCAATGCCAGAACCACGGGTCCTGGACGCCCGGACAGAGCAACTTTCCAGGCTCGTGACAAATACTCGGGAATTCTGGAGGCATCATCGATCTGCGCAACCCATTTGGCCATTTCGCCAAACATGCGACGGTAATCCATCTCCTGAAATGCTTCACGGTCCACCATCTGTCGACCGACCTGACCAATGAGAACGATCATTGGCGTGGAATCCTGATAAGCCGTGTGAACCCCATTTGAGGCGTTGGTGGCTCCGGGGCCGCGTGTAACCGCAACGATACCGGGCTTTCCAGTCATCTTGCCATATGCATCGGCCATATTGGCAGCGCCGGACTCATGACGACAAGAGATCACCTGGATATCGTTCTGGTGAGCATAGAGCCCCTCCAACAATCCAAGAAAGCTCTCGCCGGGGACGCAAAAGATTTTATCAGCACCAAGCAGTGCAAGCTGATCGGCGAGGATTTGCCCACCGGCACGTAGTGGTACTTCCCTTCGATCAGAAGTTTTTGTTTCTAAAGCTTTGGACATTCAAGCTACCTGTATTTCTAGATGCTTTTGATCATACCGCCGTCGACGCGGGTCATTTGCCCGGTGACGTAACCTGCGGGATCGCTCATGAGAAACGCGGCGACGCTGGCGAATTCATCAGGTCGGCCATATCGTTTTGCCGGAAGTGACGCAGCAATCTCCGTGCGGACTTGCTCAAGCGACTTACCTTCGCGCCCTGCACGAGCCGTATCGAGTTGACCCACGCGATCAGTGTCGATTTTTCCGGGCAGGATCATGTTTACGGTAATGCCGTCTCCCGCGACCTCAGCCGACAAGGTTTTACAAAAACCCGCCATTGCGCCCCGGATGGTGTTTGAGACGGCCAAATTCGGGATTGGCTGAATGACGCCAGAAGATCCGATAGCCAGGATTCTGCCCCATTGACGCTCTTTCATCGAAACAACCGCAGCTTCGGTAATCTGAAAGAGGCTGAACAGAAGCGTTTGCGCTGAGCGTTGCCAAACATCTGCGGAAACACCCAGTGAAGGCGAAGGTGGAGGACCGCCCGCGTTATTCAGCAATATGTCTGGCTTTATTTCGTCGCGTACCTGGTCGCAGAAACGGGCAACCGCATCGGCGTCGGACAGATCAACAGCGACAGGCTTCGCAGAGACACCAAACTTTGCAGTCAGCTCGCTGGCCAACGCCTGCAACTTCTCAGCATTCCGCGCAGTCAAAACAAGATCTGCTCCCTCGGCGGCAAGCTTCTCTGCAATGGCCCGTCCAAGCCCCTGAGAGGCGCCGAGGACCAATGCGGTTTTACCGCGGATACCCAAATCCATGAGTTCTACTCCTGATGAAATTCTTATTTGCGTGTTTGGACTATTCGTTTGCCGGCGCTGCGTTCCGATATTTCAACCGGTAGGCCAGCATCACGCCCCCCGTCACGACCATGATGAGGGCGACAGACGGCCGGACAACACCAGGCATCATGAATACCGGAACCGACTGGACGATCAGCAAGGCGGGCACGAAAAACCTGGCCCAGGGGGCGGTTTTCATATGCTTTTGATAGTAGGGGAACAGTAGTGAGAAGCAGCCGAGCAACAGGAAAAACAAGGACCAGGGGCGACTGATGAAGACTAGGACGTCGTCCGACCTTGCGAACACCTGACTGAGGCGTGCTTCGGCAATTCCGCCAAGCACCACCCCGAGCACCATCGGAACGATTGGGAATCCGAGAGCTCGAATGACAAACCCGATGATCCCGAAGATGAACAAGGTCCACATGTCGTAGGTAACGTTGTTTAGAGAGAAAATTCCGACGGAGCAGTAAAACAGGATCACGGCCGTCAACATGTACATCTTCACTTTCGTCACATGGACAAAGGCCCGCAACGTGAAAGACTGCATGAACAACATCATGAAGTTGGCCACAAAGAATGCCAGAAATATCGAATAGGCAATCTGTGGTTCGTCAGTGATGAAGGACGGGCTCGGGATCACGTCATGGATGAGCAACGCGCCAAGCATGATTGCGGTCATGATGTCGCCTGGCAAGCCAAGTGCCATCATCACGATAAGTGCCCCACCTGCTGTGGCATTATTTGCGGACTCGGGAGCGATAATGCCGTCGATCGCACCTTTCCCAAACTTGTCAGACTCTTTGCTGGTCTTCTTTGCCTGGTCGTAGGCAAGAATATTCGAGATCGTGCTTCCAGCTGCTGGAAGAACACCAACAAAAACACCGATCAGAGACGAGCGAACCACATTGCCCCAGCGGCGCAGCACTTCCCGCGCCGATCCAAGGTAATCGATATGGACGGCATGGGCCTCATCACCACCAAGACGCTGGTGAGCTTTCTCTGACGTGCGTACATCCCCCAGCAACCTGCTGAAAGCGAACAGTCCGACAAGGACGGGTAGGAATGCGAAACCTTGAGCCGCTGCATCTACGCCGAAGGTGAACCGCGGCAGACCAAAAACGACATCACTGCCGACGGTGGAGATCAGCAGGCCAAGAAGAGCTGCGATCAAACCCTTCAGAATTTGATCACCAGCCATGCTAGCTGTCACGGTCAAGGCAAAGAGGATCAGCGAGAAATAATCTACGGGCTGAAATTCGAGGCCAATCAGGGCCAGCTGTGGTGCAACCACCATCAGCACGACAGACGCGATAACGCCGCCAAAGAACGACGACCAAACGCCAATACCCAGCGCCAATCCGGGTTTACCGCTACGCGCCATCGGGTAGCCATCGAAGGTCGTCGCGACGGACGACGGCGTACCGGGAATCCCCGTCAGAATTCCCGACATCAGGCCGCCGGACAAGCCCCCAACGTAGACGGCGATCATTGTCGCCAAGCCTTCGACGGGTGACATGGAGAAGGTGAACGGAAGAACCAGCACGACCGCCATCGCAATCGTGAATCCTGGAATTGCACCGGCCACAAGGCCAGCCATCGTTCCAATCATCATCAAGATCATCGTCTTGATGGTGAAAAGCTCCGGCGCAGCAGTTGCGAGGTTTTCAAACAAGCCCATGATATCAATACACCCTCAGGAGTTCGCCCTCGGGCAACAAAACGCCAAGCAACTGGGTGAAGATCGCCCACATGCCAACGACGAAGACCAATGATATTGCAGCGTGTAGCAGCAGTTTTCGCCTCTCCCAGCCGCCCAAGACACAAAGGGTGAGAAACACGTAGAGCAATCCACCCAACAACATGCCGGCGACCGGCATTGTGCTGAGAAACAAAAAGAAGAGCGCAAAACAAATAATCGGGATTTTGTTTTG
This sequence comes from Roseibium sp., assembly GCF_039982295.1. Taxonomy (GTDB): domain Bacteria; phylum Pseudomonadota; class Alphaproteobacteria; order Rhizobiales; family Stappiaceae; genus Roseibium. Next base: position 45,874 of record NZ_JBDWYP010000045.1, on the reverse strand, counting down.
CTCCCACCAGCCAGACGTTGGTTCGCTGGAATGCGCAAGTGGTTCAATCGGCATTCTTTGCGATTTGATAAGAAGCAGTGCGGACAAAAGCGTGAGCGGGACCAAAATGATCCTTGGCCATAGTGCCGGCGACATTTGGCCAAACATGGCCGCAGGCAGGTTCATCGAGGCGACGAACATCACGGCACATATCAGCAACAAGAACACCGCTATCAGAGCGTCTCGATTCAATGACATCTTAATTTCCGAGAAGATAAGGATCACGGCCTTCATAAGCCGTGATCCAGTCCATGTGGTCTGATGGAAAAGCCTATCTCGAAGGCCTGTCCTACTGCTGGAAACGGCCAACCTTCAGAGACTTGGCGGCGTCAAGAAAATCTTGCTCCGTCCCCTTCCACCAATCCGCATAGTCTTCTGGGCCGAGATAGACGACAGCAGTGCCTTTTGCAGCCTGAGCATCGACAAACTCCTTGTCTTCGGTCGGTCCCTTGAAGACGTCAGCCCAATACTCAACGATCTCTGGTGGAGTTCCCTTCGGCAGCATGACACCTCTGGTCAAGGAGTAGGTCATATCCACGCCCAGTTCCTTTAATGTCGGAACGTCAGGTATCAGCTGGTTTCTTTCATCGGCGGCGATCGCAAAGGCCTTCAGATTGCCATCACCCCTTTGAGTGCGTGCTGCCGCCATATTGATGCCGCCGAGATCGATGGATCCGTTGAGCAGTCCTGTAATGCGGCCTGCTGTGCCACCCTGAAACGGAACATACTGGTAATCCGTCCCGGTTTTGGCACCAAGCATGATCCAAAGAAAATGGCTGGTCGCGCCCATCGAGACACCTGTCGGGATTTCACCCGGCTTTGCCTTGGCAGCCGCCAACATTCCTTCAAGATCATCAAACTCAACATGACCACCGGCACCAATGATTTCCGGTGTATCCGTCAACATTGCGACCGGTTCAAACCCCTCCCAGCTGAAGTCAGTCACGCCGTTGATGTAGTTCACGACCAGATGCTGATGGATCGCAAACAGCGTACATCCGTCCGGCTTTGCAGCGTGGGCTTCTTTTGCCCCCTTGGCACCACCCTGGCCCGGCACTGTAACAACCTTGACCTTGACCGGTGCATCGGACGCATCAATCGCTTTTTCGAAGATGCCAAAGATCACACCAGTGCCGCCACCGGCTCCCCAGGGCACGACCAACTTCGCCGTTGAGCAAGGCAGCTCAACAGCGCTTGCTCCTGCCGTGGTTCCGATAGTCGCTGCCATCATCATGGCCGCACCACCCAAGAGAGTTTTTACAAGTTTTCTATTCATTGACGTCCTCCCATAGCCATCGGTCAACGCGCTTGAAAAAAATCGATATTTTTATCTAAAACGGCAAAAATACCAGTTTGGGCGAGACAACCGATTTTCTGAGCTTAATTGCGTTTTTGAGATAAACAATATAGTGAAAGAGAACAGTTTGTTGCACAGGCGGGATAATATGGATCCGGAACTTCTGACGGATATGGCGGTTTTTGCGGCAATTGTGGAGCACAATGGCTTTACCAACGCCGCCAAGACATTGAACATGTCAAAGTCGAATGTAAGCCGCAGAATTTCGGCTCTTGAAGAACGGCTCAATCTCAAACTCATTCACCGAACCACCCGAAAAATCGGTGTCACCGAAAGCGGTCGTGTCTACTATGAGTATTGCGCCCGCCTGGTTGCCGAAGGGCGAGCTGCAGATGCCGCGATGATGGCAATGACATCTTCTCCGACCGGATTGTTGAACGTGAGCTTGCCCGAAACACTGGGACGCTCGTTTATTCTGCCGCTTTTGCCGGAGTTTCTGGAGAATTTTCCGAACATTCGTCTCAATGTGACGTTTTGCAACAGAAAGGTCGATCTTATCGAAGAACGGATGGATGTAGCTGTTCGCAAGGGGGCGATTGAAGATGATACGCTATGTGCAGTTTCTTTGGGACAATCCCGCCAGTTTCTCTTTGCAGCTCCGCGATATCTACAAAACCATCAAGTGATCAAAAGTCCGCCGGATCTCACAGGCCATGCATTTATTGCCAGCCGAACCGGCTTTGGGCCACTGCAAGTCGATTTGCGCGAAAAGAATGAAGTGTCCTCCGTCACCCTGCTGCCGCGTATTGGTGTTCGCGATCATGAGGCCGTCTTGAGTCTTACTCTCAAAGGAATGGGAGTTTCGCTATTACCTGCCTGGCTCGCCCGGGAGCATGTTGCTTCGGGGAATTTAGTCCCCGTTCTACCAAGCTGGTGCGGACCATCAGTCGATTTCAACGCTGTTTTCCACCCCCATAGGGGAATGGCGCCTAGCCTACGGGTCTTTGTTGATTTCCTCAAGGAACAGTTCAAGTCCCACAGGCCGTTGGAAGATGGCCTCGCGACAACCTCGCGCCCGCCTCTACTGGCAGTCATCAAGTAAGGAAATTTATTACCTGAAAAAAAGGTTAAATCTGACAAAAACACCAACATAAAAGCCGATAGAATCTCAATATTAGACGGAAAAACTCATAGTTAATTATAACTATGGAGAAAAATATCATTTATTTATTTTAGTCTAAACTGTTGTTTTACTTTATTCTCCTAAAATTCCCTTATGTCACACTCTAGAAAACATATCCTTTTCGTAGACGACGAGCCGAACATGTTGAGCTCGCTGCAACGCGTCATGAGGCCGCTACGGCAAAAGTGGGACATGACCTTCGAAGGGGATCCCGGCCAGGTGCTGAGCTTGATCAACTCTCATCCACCTGACGTTGTCGTCAGTGACTTACGCATGCCGGGCATGAACGGAATAGAGCTGATCGAGCAGATCAAACAGCAAGCTCCAGGCCATTCAGAGTACATTTTACTGACCGGGAGCGCCGACCTCGCATCTGCGATCGATGCGATCAACAAGACGGGAGTATTCCGCTTCCTGACAAAGCCGTGCAGTTCTCAGAGTCTAGTCGACGCAATCGAATCCGCCCTTGCTACAATCAAGGCAGTTAAAGAGCGTCCGGGACGAATGGCGACCGCAGCCTTGTCGGCAATGTCGCCTGCTGTCGCCGTTGTAGATCAGGCCGGAAAAGTTGCATACTGCAACGATAGCGCAGAAGACGTGCTCAGAACACACAAAGGTATCGTGATCGATCGTCAAGGTAGCATCTCGGTCACCACAGCACGCGCCAGCGACTTCAGGATGGCGGTCAAAAAGGCCACAGACGAGATAAACACACCGCCGAAATTTGTCACCCTTTCCGACCCGGAAGATCTGGAGCCTCTGACTGCTGTTATAATGCCAGTCGGCCAGCAACGCGCTGTGGTCATGTTCACTGTTCCGGGGCGTTTCTCTCCGCCTTCTCTTGACAGTCTTGTCGAACTTTTCGGACTGACACGCGTCGAGGCAACGCTTGCACAAACCATAGCAAGCGGAGGAACGGTTGAGGATGCGGCAATCAACTGCAAGGTTACCCTGGAGACGGCACGAACTTATCTCAAGCGCATCTTTCAAAAGATGGGCGTTCGGCGTCAGGTTGACTTGGTGCAGCTGGTTTTGACGACACCGGCAACCTTCGTGCGATGCCAGTCGAGAACAGCCTGACCTGCATGTGGTTAGGCTCTCCACGAGCATCCAATAACGCTGAAGCATCCTGAATCTGATCCCCAAATGGGGATACGGCGCCCGCCTACCGGATGATAATTTGTGGCAATCAATCGTCCAAGCGAGAGCAAAGCGATGTCCCGTAAAGTAAGCGTACTCTTTGTAGATGATGAGCCCAACATCTTGCGGGCCGTCCGCCGGCATCTTCGGCATTACAAGGATGAATGGCATATCCACTTTGCCTATGGTGGCGTGGACGCTGTGAAGGTCATCACTCGGGAAAATGTAGACATCATTGTTACCGACATGAGAATGCCGGAAGTCGACGGTTCTCAATTACTCGAGTGGATTTCAGAAAATCACCCTGAAATCATTCGGATTGTCCTTTCCGGCGAGGCAAAACTCGAAGAGATTTATCGGATTGTCGGTCGTAGCCATCGCTTTCTCGCGAAGCCATCTTCGCCCGAGGCGACGATATCGGTCATTCGGGATGTCGTAGATGCGCAGTTGCACGATCAAATCGAAAACGGCGTCTTTGAAATGTCCATGCTGGATAGACTCGGCACCCCCGCAAGCATTTTCAATACCCTTCAAGGAGTCTTGGACGCTGATGAAGTCAGAATTGATGAAATAGCGAACATCGTTCAGCAGGATCCAAGCTTGTCGCTGCGTTCCCTTCAGATCTGCAATTCGGCTTACTTCAAACAAGCCTCTCACACGTGCGACATCAGAAAAGCCATTTCTACCATAGGCGCTGATCGCTTTCGAGAACTTCTCAAAGCTGGCCGCCTCGGGCAGGACAGCAGGGTCCAGGTTGAGGACGACAAAGTCCAGCAAGAAGCCTATTGGCTTGCGCGCGCCTCGAAAAATGAATGTACCGCGCAAACTGACAGTCAGAATGTCCTATCCGCAGCCTATGTGTTGGGCTTGGGGCTTCGGTGCGGCGCGGTCGACACCTCGGGAACCCTTAGTCAGGTCGCGAAGCGCGCTGCATTTTTGACAGTTTTGTTCGGCCTTCCGGAAATCTTGCCGAAATCACTCTTGTCTCTCGCGAAGTCCAACGCATCAGCGCCCTTTGAGCACTGGCCGAAATTGATTGCGAACGCAGTGATTGAACAAAACGATCAGCTGCTAAACGAGGAGGCAGCGGCATGAGTGAGAACCGACGGGTTCTGCTGGTTGATGACGAGATGCATGTCCTTCAGGCGGCAAATCGAGTCTTGCGAAAGTCAGTGGAAGTCACAACAGCAAACGGCCCCAAGGAGGCGCTGGAGAAACTTCAGACCTCTGAACCGTTTGCAGTCGTCGTCAGCGATCAGAACATGCCGGGCATGGACGGCATCAAGTTACTCGGTGTGATCTCGCGAAAAGCGCCTTCCATCACACGGATAATGTTGACGGGCAATAACGACCAGAAGACAGCGATGAACGCGGTGAACGATGGACGAATTTTTCGTTTCATCACAAAGCCCTGCGATTCAGAGAGCCTTCTGAAGACAATTGAAGAGGGAATAACCCACCACCGGACAATCGTTGCGGAGCGAGAGCTCCTTGAGCAGACCCTGTCCGGAAGCATCAAAATGCTCGTCGACATCATCGCGGTATCCAAACCTCGCGCTCATCTCAGATCATCCCTGATACAGCGCTGGGTCCGCAAGGTTCACAGGGCGCTCGAGTCCAAGCCCTCGCTGGAGCAGGGCATTTCCGCGATGCTTTGCACCCTTGGCTATCTGACACTGCCGGACGAGCTTGCGGAACGCTATTTCAGCGGCGGCGAGCTAAATCCGGATGAGCTGCGGAGCATTAACGAAGCTGCCGCCCAGGCCCGGGACCTTGTGATGAACATACCGCGCATGGAAGGCATTGCCGAGGCCATTTATTATTGCAGGAAGGGCTATGATGGCAGCGGGTTCCCTCTTGACGATGTACAAGGCGAAAGTTTGCCGGAACCCGCACGCGTTCTCTGTGCACTGATTGACCTCGCTGAAATCACGACCGGGAATTCTCAGTCATTTGAAAGCTGCATGACTGAGTTGGAGCGTAACGCGCCCAGGTACGATCCCCGAATTCTGGAGGCTATGCGCCAGTCCCTTGGCGGAGATCAGGTTTTTGCGGGTGGCGCCGAAGCAGAACGGAAATCGGTTTCCATTCTGCAACTGCTCTCTGGAGATACGCTCGCGGAGGACATTCGCGACCCGGATGGCCGCCTTCTTTTGGCCGCCGGTAGTCCACTAAGTTCGGTCACTATCAAAAGGCTTGCTTCCGTAGACTGCCTAAGGGAGCCGGAAATGCGTATCGACATATGGCGGGACTACAAGCTTGCACCTTCACAAGGTGAGCTTGGCGCTGCCGTATCTTAAAAAACCATCCGAGAGCCGATGTCGCGAATTGATCCCTAAATGGGGATCGTTCCCAACGCTGAAACTCCGCATTGTGCACAAAACGGAAGGAACAGCCCATGACCAAACGACACACCAGAAACGCCACCATCGCAGTTGACCGGCAGCAGGCGCAAGGAAAACTCTTCCTTCTGAGCAGCGTCATCTTTCTATGTGCATTGTGCCAGGCAGCAATGGCTGAGAAAGTCTACTCTTTTGGAATCGTGCCCCAGCAATCTGCGAGCAGGCTTGCACAGGTCTGGGTACCGATCTTGGCCCAACTTGAGAAAGAAACCGGATACAAGTTAAAATTCACGACAGCCAAGGACATACCAACGTTTGAAACATGCCTTGCAGGCAAAGCGTACGATTTCGCATACATGAACCCGTACCATTACACGGTCGTACACGAAACCGCCGGCTATGAAGCCTTTGCGCATCAGGCTGATAAAAAGCTAAAGGGAATACTCGTCGCCCGAGCCGACGCTCAGCCCGGAGATCTCGCGCAACTCAACCAAAAAGCCATCGCGTTTCCTTCACCTGCAGCCTTTGGCGCCAGCGTGATCCCGCGGGCAGAACTGACTGCGCAGAACATCGATTTCGATCCGGTCTACGTAAAGTCACACGACTCTGTCTACCGCGCCGTGGCTTTGGGTCTATTCCCCGCTGGCGGCGGCGTCATGAGGACTTTCAACAATCTCCCTGACGACCTGAAATCACAGCTGAAGATTATTTACCAGACGGACGCTTACACGCCACATGCGTTCACCACTTCTCCGTCGCTGCCCGAGGAGGTTCGACGTAGAGTCATCGCGGCAATGATGGAATTAGAAGATGCATCCTTGCTCAAGCCCCTAGGGATGACCGGCTTTGTCGCCGCCTCCAACGAGAACTGGGACGACGTCAGAGCATTGCAGCTTACCGCAAACCAGACCGAAATTGCATCCGCGGGAGAAGAGACATGTCATTCAAATTGAAGACTATCCTCGGCATCGCGCTGATCGAAATCATCCTTCTGGCTATCCTTGTACTGACCAGCCTGCATGACCTAAGGTCATCGAACGAGCGAGAATTGCGCACACGCGCCGAAACGTCGGCCAAACTGCTTGCCACAATGACAAGTGATGCGGTTGTCGCACTGGATCTTGCGACACTCGACTCGCTCGTCGAACAGGCACTGTCCAACGAGGGCTTGTTGTTCGTTCAGATCAGCAACTCGAACGACTTGGTTCTGGCGGAAGGCGGCACCATTCCTGCACGGCTGTCGTCGGTGAAGGACACCACCGACGATCAGGACCTAAGCGATGGCAATTTCAATGTCACCGCACCGATCAATGTTGCCGGCGCCCAGTTTGGAACGGTCCAAATCGGATTATCCGCCTCCCTCCTAAACGATGTAGTGGCGGCCGGATCTCGCAGAATGTGGATCATAGCGGGCGTGGAAGTGCTACTGGTGGCCATCTTCGGCTATATTCTCGGCACAATCCTGACGAGACAGTTGAACCACCTGAGAGACGGCGCCGCTCGCGTCGCCAAGGGTGAATTCGGCTTCCACATGCCGGTCGTCGGCAACGATGAGCTCGCCAGCACCGCTCGGTCCTTCAATCAGATGTCCTCCGCGCTCGAGGAGTATGCAAAGGTCGTGAAGACCGAGAAGAACGAAGCTGAAGCGGGGCGTAAATTCGCGGAAACACTTCTGCACAACGCCATCAACAGCGTATCTCAAGCGATATTCATAGTTGGAGAGAATGGCGAACTGCGCTTCGTCAACCGAGCTGCTCGTGATCTTTACAAGCTAGACAAGGAAGACTGCGCTCCGGGAGCCCTGTTCAATGACATATTGCTATCGGCCTATACGTGGCGATCTGAAACAAAATCAGACGAACAAACTCAGGCAGTTTACGACCGCTTGAAGCGCCTGAATGCGAACCAGATCCAGACCTGGCAAAGCAAATGGATGGGTGAGCGCATCCTGCTGCACACTCAGCGACCAATTGCAGCTGGCGGATTTGTCATGGTCGACACGGATGTGACTGAGTTGTTCGATGCGAATGAAAAAAATCGCCGCCTGGAGCTAGAGCTCATGGAAACTCACAAGCTGGAGTCTCTGGGCACACTTGCAAGCGGCGTAGCCCATGAAATCAACACGCCGACGCAGTTTATCGGCGACAATCTGAAGTTCCTGCGGGAGGCGTTCGAGGACCTAAATGGCTTTGTCTCGACCCTGGATAACGCTGCAGCACCTGCGCAATCTGAACAGCTTGAAGAAATAGACTGGTCTTTCCTAAAAGAAGAAATTCCGGCAGCACTTTCCGAGGCCGCACAAGGCGTTGACTCCATCGGCAAGATCGTCCGTTCGATCAAGGAATTTGCACATCCCGACGACACCGAAACAACTGAGACCGACCTCAACAACCTCATTGAGAACGCGGTGACGGTTTCGCGATCGCAATGGCGGCACGGCGCGGACCTCGTCTTTGAGCCGGCAGAAACTGAAACGATCGTCGCTTGCTATCCGGGAGACGTCTCTCAGGTCGTCATTAACTTGATCGTCAATGCTGCTGATGCGATAGCGGAGCATTCTCAGAAGCAGGACTACGCTGGTGGCAAAGGCGAGATCCTTGTAGCCATTGAAAAGGACACGAAGTACTGCACGATTTCTGTGGCCGACAACGGTCCTGGCATCCCCGAGAGCTCTCTGCACCGAATCTTTGACATGTTCTACACCACCAAGCCGCCTGGCAAAGGAACAGGCCAGGGCCTGGCTATTTGTAAATCAATCGTAGAAATCAAACATCGCGGAAAGCTCAGCGTACGATCGCAAAGCGGCAAGGGGAGCACGTTCATTGTGAAACTGCCAATCACGCCCGGATCGTCGAAACAAAATGAGGCTGTCGATTCACATGCAGCTTAACCAGCCGCTGCTCGCATCGACAGCTTCGGCAATCAGGCCGTCATTCGGTTGACCCTACTTTCCGTGGCGTTCGCAGCCTACCTTGTCACAACGGCAAGGCCGACTGCGTACAATTTAAGGCATGCTAAAGCACTTTCGGCCTGACTTGGCCATGCGCAAATTCACATCGGCCACACCGAATACCTCGTCAGAACTGATAGGATCATGCAGCCTTTAACAAAGACGGCTAAAATACGGCACACTCACTAGATTTCGCCCAAATTCGGCTTGCGCAATCACAAGGAATGCGAAAATTAATGAAATAAAAATTTGGATATTCCTTTATCAAAATAATTTATACTTAACAAAATTATAACTAGGAAAATTATTCCCATTAATAGGTATATATTTCCTAGTAAATAAGAAATACATACCTAGTAAAAACTTACATAACTTAACTTTTCCCCGCCCGAATCCCCTTATTACTACGTTATAGATTCGTAACCATGGCTACCGTGAGGCAGCTTACCCGATTTTGGAACATGAATATGGGCGTTGCGACATCAAGAATTGACTCTTCAGGGACCGAGATGGGGACTGATCAAGGGATGCATGCAAATCCAATCACGACGCACTCCGAGATGGATTTAAAGCTTCTATCTGACGATGAGCTTCTGGCGCTCATTGCCTCAGATAGAGAGGACGCCTTCCAGACTTTGGTCGAGCGTCACGTCGACAGAGGTTATGCAGTCGCCTATCGCATCCTTCAAAACGGACAGGATGCAGAAGACGTTGTTCAAGATGCTTTCCTGCAAGTCTGGACACGTCGGCAGATGTGGCAAAGCGGACTGGCCAAATTCTCCACCTGGCTGTTCAGGGTTGTCAGCAACCGCTGTATTGACCTCCTCCGCAAACCACGCACCGAGACTGTAGACGAACTACCTGAATTGGAAGACACCAGCTGTAACCAGACGCAGGACCTGGAAAGACAGGAAGTAACCGAGTTGCTGGAAAGCGCCATGATGAGACTTCCCGACCAGCAACGCATTGCGATTGTGTTCTCCTACAATGAGAACATGAGCAATGGTGAGATTGCAGAAATCATGGACACAACAGTGTCGGCCGTGGAGTCCCTACTGAAACGCGGGCGCCAAAAATTAAGACAATTACTCAAAAATCAGGGCGCCGATATCTTGGCTGCATTTACAAATAGTTAACTCTACTTAAATCAACCAAAATTAAAAACCGCCTGAATTCGAACTTCTCCTCCGTTCAACAGTCAGAGCGCGACCAATCGTGCTGACCGCGCCGCAGACGAGCGTGGATCCTGTGACATGAGGAGAAGACGATGCCTGTTATTTCGACCAATACCGCGGCCAACACAGCGGTCCGCTACCTGAATTCGAATGCCGCCGACCAATCTGAATCCCTTGCGAAACTTGCAAGTGGCTCAAACATCACCAAAGCCTCCGATGATGCAGCCGGCCTGGCCATTGCGACCAAGATTTCATCCGATGTCGCAACACTCGAACAGGCGTCAACCAACGCCTCGCACGGCATATCGGTTCTGCAGACAGCAGACGGTGGCGCAGCAAACGTCAGTGATATCCTTGAACGTATGAAGACGCTGTCGTCGCAATCGGCGTCGGGCACTGTGACAGACACGGAGCGCGCCTACATCCAGGCTGAATTCGAACAGCTTCTCGAGGAAATTGACGGTATCGCTGAAAGCACGCGCTACAATGGCCAAAGCTTGCTGGATGGATCCAGCGATTTCTCGGATGATACAATTGACACCGCAGCAGTCGTAACAGGCGCCTCTGCTGATGCCACTGTAACCGCAGATACAAGCGGCACCATCAGTATCAACGATATCGAAATCGAGCTAACCACCGACGACACGGCGATGACCGTGGACGAAATGGTAACGCTGATCAACGATGGTCTACAGAATGAGGGTGAGTATACGATTACCGCGTCCAATGAGTCCGGTACACTGACCCTGACCTCGCTCGACATGGGCGATGACGCGTCGATCACACTGGAAGACGTGGAAGGCACCTTGAACCTGGCCACCCTTGGCCTGACCGAAGGTACGACGACCGGCACATCTACAGAAGTCGACACCACAGGCGCTGCAGTTGTGGTCGGCTCATCCTCTGCAGATACAATCAATTTGTCTCTGCCAGAACTGACCGCCGAAGCCCTCGGCATTTCTGACATGGATATCTCAACGGCGGACGGAGCTGCCGAAGCTCTTTCGGTGCTCGACATGGCCATCGATGAAGTCTCTAACGCACGAGCTGAAATGGGCGCGACCATGTCGCGGTTTGATTTCCGGTCTGCACAGATCGACACCAGCATCGAAAACTTGGATGCCGCACAATCCGCCATCGCCGATGTCGATATTGCAAAAGAACAAGCAACCTTGTCTGCAGCAAGTGTGAAGGTTCAGGCCGCGGTTGCAGCGGCCACGCAGGCAAACGAAATGCCAGAGAACCTGCTCTCCCTGATCCGCTAACACCCAGCTACCGGGCCGCCTAGAACACCCCACTTGATGCCTCGCTCCGGCGGTGTCATGGGCGGCCCGGTGCCATTGTAATCTCGCTAGAACCGGACCTTCGTGATGAGTGTTACCGACACAACATCGACTGCTGTGACCACGACTGAAACCGTCTACACCGCCACGGCGAACGCGAGTTCCGACATTGACTGGGATGCATTGATCGAAGCCGCAGTGCTGCAAAAGGAGCTTCCGGCAGACACTATCGAGACCAAGATAGAAGAGAATGAAGCCGAGATTGCAGCTTATGAAGAGATGCAATCCCTCCTCCAGGATATGGAGGATGCACTTGATACAATTCGCGGAACCGGCGACACCCTCACGGAGTCGGATGATGTCTTTTCTGTACGCGAAGCTTATCTGACCGGCTACGGCGATGTGACGGCAGAATCCGCTGTCGTGGTGACCGCCGATGATGGTGTCGACGTTGCGACATACCAGCTAGAGATCTCTCAACTTGCTACCAGTCAGAAAGTGGCCGGTGACGTTTACGCCGACAGCACGGCAGAGGTCGGACTGTCAGGCACCTTCACACTCGAGCTGGACGGAGCAGAGTATGATGAAGATGAAACCGCAAGTGAGATTACGATCACCGAGGATATGTCCCTCGATGAGATCGCCGAAGAAATAAACCTTGTATCTGATGTGAGTGGTGTCTCCGCATCTGTGATCCAGGTCTCGGATACCGAATTCCAGCTTGTTCTCAGCGCAACAGAGACCGGACAGGACATCGTAATATCCTCGGTTTCGGGTGATGATATCGGTCAGTCCCTCGGCGTGACTGACAGTTCAGGAGCTTTTACCAGCGAGCTACAGTCGTCACAGGATGCCATCATCACTGTCGACGGCATAGAGGTCGCACGCGACAGCAACGTAATTGATGATGTTATTGATGGTCTCACTTTCTCGATCTACCAGGAGACCAGCGACGACGACTATATCTCGGTTGAAGTCGCACAATCGCTGACCACCATTCAAGATGCCATTTACACACTCGTTGACACCTATAATGCCTACCGCGAGTGGGCACTGACACAGCAAGAAGTATCATCTGCCGGCGGCGCATCCGACGACGCAGTGCTGTTCGGTGACAGCACCATGCGCCTCGCCAATACCAGCATCGCCTCCAGCCTGGCGACGATGATCGATGGTGAGGGTATGTCGCTGCTCGGCCTGTCCTATGACAGCAGCAACTATTTGGAAGTCGATGACGACACCTTGTCGGATGCGCTTCTAAATAACCTTGATGCGATGGAAAGTCTCTTGCTGTTCGATATGGAGACAAGCTCCAGCGATCTAGCACTCCTCGCGCGCAACACTTCCATGCCCGACGAGCTTTCGCTCGAAATCGAAGTCGATACGGATGGCAATGTTTCAAACGTGTACGTCGATGGAGTCGAAGGGCTATTCGAAGTCAGCGGCACGCGTATCGTCGGGGTCGACGGCAGCATCTATGATGGCATCAGTTTCGTGTTTACCGGGACCGAAAACCAAACAGTTGATATGAGCTTCTCTTCAGGTCTGGCCGAGAACCTTTTCAACGTGGTCAATCAGTACGCGGACGAAGACGACGGCGCGCTGGCGGAAATCATCACGACCTTAAGCGATCAGAACACCGATTACGAAGAAGAATACGACAGCATTATCAGCGATGCTGACGACTATAGAGACTATCTGACCGAACTGTACGCGGCCTACCAGTCAGCGATCGAGGAGGCAGAGTCCGACCTTGAATACCTTGAAGCTCTTCTCAGTTCAGGAGATTAAGTGATGAGCTACGCCATGAACCGAGCCATTGCGGCCTACCGAACTGCAGCGACTACCGTCGCCCCCCCGGCGGCAATGACCTTGCTGCTCGACGAGGTCTTGAACGCAATCGTTCTGGCCGCCGAAAATTTACGGCAGAAAGAATTTGAGCAGGCCCATCTGCGAGTCGCCCGCGCGACTGGCATCCTGCGCGGACTTCGCCAGAACGTAGATCTTGATGTTGATAGAACTCTCGCGAAGCAACTGATCGATATGTACACGCGCAACATTTTCGCCCTGAACAGCGCCGCTTCAAAGCACGATGCGAGCGACCGTTTCTGCACGATTGCAACAGGCTTGCTCGAGTTGCGCAACGCCTGGGCCGATATGACCACGCTATCAGCCCGAAATGAGAAAAATCTTCTTGAGGATATACAGGCCGAACGAATTGTTGCTGAATGCGTCTAAGCCATAGACAATCAACATCCGTGCATGTACCGTTTTGGTCATGCACGGGTTCTGTCTGGTTTGGTTATGGCAACAGTGAAGCATCAAATGAGAATAGAGACGTTTGATGCGCTGTTGGATAAACACGGCTCAGACCTGAATGCGTGGCCTTCTGCTGAACAAGAGCCTGCTAGAGAGCTGCTGAAAATGTGCAGTGCTGCGAAAAATCGGCTGGAAGAGGAGCAAGCCTTGAAGGCACTGCTTACTTCCCATCAGCCCCGTTTTGCCCCCGAAGGCCTTGCGGCGAAAATTCTCAAAAAAGCACGCGAAATATCCTAACGTAACCACTTGAAGGTGACTGGACAGAACCGTAAGGAATCGAAATTCCTTGCCGTCTGTTTCTGACGCTGCCCAGACGTTCGTTCACTCGCGCTTTTTACTCACCATCTTCGCAAAATGCGATACGCGCTCAAGGCATCGTGCGACGATCGTCACAGAGCCTGAAGTTTCACCAAATTTACGAAAATACAGATAGGCAATTTATTCCCATCAAGTTTAAATCACCCTAGGCAAAATATTCCCAAGTAAATTATTCGAAAAACTGCGCCTGAAATGACTATTGCGCCCGTTTCAATACTATGCGGGGTAAATCGTCGATTTCAACAAATCACACTTGCCCTCGAAAGGTATTAATCGAGCGAGGGCGGCGATATGACTATATCAACCGTAAATTACTACTCGGACGTAACAAGCACTACATCAACATCGACGACATCAACGACGTCCGACGACGACAGAACCTCTATCGATAGCGATGAATTTCTGACGTTGATGGTAGAGCAGCTTCAAAATCAAAATCCGACCGACCCGACCGATACAAGCGAATACATCAGTCAGATGGTCGACTACGCCAGCTATGAGACTCAATCGGAGATCTCTGAACAGCTTTCTTCGATCACCGATACGCTGGCCAGCCTTATGAACTCTCAGGGCCTTGGCTACCTCGGGCAAACTGTTGAAGCTGTTGGCAACACAACATCACTTCAAGACGGAGAAGCCGAGTGGTCCTACACCCTTGAGAGCGAAGCCGAAAGCGTCACCGTCAACATCGTCGATGAAGACGGAAACACAGTCTTCAGTGAAACGGGTGAAACAGACGCCGGCTCCCACTCGATAACCTGGGATGGTGTGACATCCGACGGCGAACAGCTAGAGGACGGCGGCCTGTACACGATCGAAGTGGAGGCGTTGGATGAAGATGGCAACGACATCTCTGGCTATACCACCATTGTCGCCGAAGTAACGGCTGTCGATACGACCGGCGACAATGCAGTTCTCGGCATTGGCGACTCTTCTGTCCTACTCGACGACGTTCTCGCCGTCGTTGCAACGCAGTAGGGGGCCGGCATGAGCTTGCAAGGAGCCCTCAACGCTTCCATCTCCGCACTGTCCGCGCAGAGCACCGCCCTCTCGGTCATTTCGGATAACCTGGCGAACTCGCAAACGACAGCTTACAAGGCATCGTCGACGAGTTTTTCCAGTCTTGTTGCAGGAAGCGGAACGAATTCGAGTGGCGGCGTCGCCGCAACGATGGTCTCCAACGTCGATCAGCAAGGCCTCTTGGTCCAGTCGACAGATGCGACCCACCTCGCAATTGAAGGCGATGGCTTCTTCATCGTCTCCGATGGAACAGACGCGACATCGACCTACTACACCCGAGATGGTGAGT
This sequence comes from Roseibium sp., assembly GCF_039982295.1. Lineage (GTDB taxonomy): Bacteria > Pseudomonadota > Alphaproteobacteria > Rhizobiales > Stappiaceae > Roseibium. The sequence continues at coordinate 30,519 of NZ_JBDWYP010000045.1, read as the reverse complement.
TCACTGTCGACAGCGACGGTTATCTGACCAACGGCGGCTACTACCTCCTGGGCTGGACAACCGACGCCGATGGGGAAGTCACCGGCGGCACTAGCGAGAACTCGCTGGAAGCGATTGACCTCGATTCCGTCCAAAGCTCTGTCGACGCCACATCGAGTGTGGAATTTCAGGCCAACCTTCCTGCAGATGCAGAGATTGGTGACAGCTTTGACACGAGCTTTGAGGTCTACGACTCCCTGGGCACTACAAGCACGGTTACTGCAACCTATAGCAAGACTGCAGAAAACACCTGGGAGATTGCTTACTCGGACCCCACCCTCTCCTCTACAGGTGAGACGATCGGAACGGTCACCTCTTCAGCGGTAGAAGTAACGTTTAATGCCGATGGCACCTTGGCCTCAACAAACCCGGACCCGGCCGAGTTGACAATCGAAGATTGGACTACAGGTGCCGCAGACAGCTCGATAACGCTTGGGCTTGGCGACGCAGATAGCACAACCGGCCTCACACAATACGCCTCCGATGATGGTGATCCGTCAATTGATGTGCAGTCCATCGACCAAGACGGTTTAGCCTACGGCAATCTGAGTTCAATCGAGATCTCCGACGATGGCTCAGTCATTGCTTTCTTCGATAACGGCGAAGAGCGCTCAATTTACCAGATTCCAATTGCGACATTTGGAAATCCGGACGGTCTCGAGGAAGACAGCGAGGGCATCTATTCGCGCTCATCCAGTTCGGGAAACGCGACCTTGCATGAGGCTGGCGAAGGGGGCGCTGGCACCATACAGGGTGGCTGGCTGGAGGCCAGCACCGTAGACACCGGAGAAGAATTCTCAAACATGATGTCGGCTCAGCAGGCTTATTCCGCTGCATCGCAAATCATGTCTACAGCCAGCGACATGTTCGACACACTCCTCGATGCTGTCCGATGACGGCGATGACCGAAGAGCTCAAAGCTTGCAAGGAAGAACACCGGCGATTGAAGGCTGAAATCCTTCGTCTTGAAGCTGCGCCGCGTTCTCCGGCGCAAAAATTGAGGCTGCTGGTTTGCAAACGCGACCTCCAAGACCTGATGCGCCGCATGCGCCAACAACAGCAGGCAGCGGGAGAAAAGATGTCCCGCTCCACCACTGCAACACAAGTCATCGGCGCTTACAGCCGCACGGTCGACACTTTGAAAAAACAGGGACGATGAACATGACGACGCGATCAGAGAAACAGCCGAACGTAGTGTTGTCCCCGAAAGACATCGCAAAGGTGGAAGCGATCGTCGATCATGCGATCTGCGTTTCAGATGATCTTATTGCGGTCACCGAAGAAGAGAACCGCAGGCTGACAAGCGGCCGTCCAACCTCCATTGAAGATCTCCTCGAGAGAAAACAAAAACTGGCTTCTGAACTTGAGGTGTTCCTGAAGAAATTCAAAGCACAGAGCAACATCTTCCTGCTCGCGTCACCCGGGAAATTTACTGAACTTCAGCTGAGAAACGAAAAACTGACGGCGGCACTCGCGCACAACAATCAAAACCTGGTGCGCGCCCTCACCGCGAACCGCAGAAGAGTAAAAACCATCATGCGGGCTATCCAGGACAAGCAACAGTCGACTGCAAAGTATGGCGTCAACGGCCAATACAGTCAGGCCACACCGCATCCACTCTCGATCGGCCGACGATACGAGGCGTAACGAAACAAGCTTGAGCGCGAACTGGAGCCCAGTTGATGACCAGTCTGACAACCTCCTCCTATATTGCCGCCAGCGCGCTCACTGCAGCGCAGGTGCAGTTGTCGGTCGCTTCCTCCAACATCGCCAACGCAGATACCGACGGATATACGGCAAAGACCGCATCGGCAGAGGCTCAAACCACTTCTAGCTATGGCTCTGGCGTTGCGGTTACCGGCATAGCTTCAAGTGTTAGCCAATATCTACTGGACGACCTGCTCACAGCCACAACCAACGCAGCCAACACGACTGTCACCGCCGATTACCTTGATGGACTGCAGCAGTCTTTTGGGTCAACAACTGGAGAAGATGGCGATGGGAGCTCGATCGCCAATACCATTGCCACCTTCGAAAGTGCATTGACAGAGCTTGCCGGAACTCCCGAAAGCGAGAGCCTGGCCAGCGCCGCCGTTTCAGCACTTGAGGATATTACTTACCAGCTCAACAGCCTTGCAACAGATGTTCAGCAAACAATAGATCAGGCCGACGAGCAGATTGCTGATGGCATCACGGCCACCAACGAGGCTATAGAAACAATCGATGCCTTAAACGAGCAAATCGAAGCTGCGGCGGCTCGCGGCGACAGTACGGCCGACCTCGAAGATGAGTTGAACGCCTGCCTTGTTTCGCTCTCCGAGCAGCTGGAAATCGCAACCTTCAAAGCCGACGATGGGACCGTCAAAGTATACACAAGCGATGGTCAGGTTCTCGTCGACAGCAATGCACATCTTCTGACCGCCGAAACAGCAGCAGACGGAACCATGAGCATTTCCGCAAATGGCACCGACATCACCAGCGATCTCGACACGGGCAATCTGGGCGCCCTGATCGAACTTCGCGACGAAACACTGCCAGCCTATCAAGATATGCTGGACGAACTGGCCACCACTTTCATCGATGAATTAAACGCCATAAGCGCAGGGCTTCTTACCGGCACGAGCGCCTCCGACATTGCAGTTAGCGATACAGTTCAAACCGACCCAAGCCTGTTGCTTGGCGACACGTTACCGTCCGAAGTCGCATATGAGCTACTCGATATCCTGCAAGCGAGCGTGAGTTTTGATGCTGCCGGAGAACTGTCCGCAGAAGAAATGTCATTTACGGATTACGCCAACAGCATCCTTTCAAACCTCGTCAGTGCAACCACCACCGCAGAGACACGGCTTGAATTGGCTGAAACAGAACTCAGCACTATTTCCGATACGATTTCATCGACCTACGGCGTCAACGTCGATGAAGAACTGACGCGTCTCTCCGAGCTCGAACAACTCTATTCAATCGCCTCGACGCTTCTCAGTGTTGTTCAGGAAATGTTCGATGACCTGCTGACTGCGGTTCAATAGGAGAAAGACCGATGGTCATGCGTGTTGCCACATTCAGCCTGTCATCCACGATTTTGCAAAGCGCAATGGAGACGCAGGCCAAGCTTGCAAGCAATCAGGAACAGCAGGCCAGCGGCATCATTTCCTCCGACTATGCAGGCCTTGGAACGGACGCCGCTACGCTTGTGGATCTTGAAGTGTCCATTTCCAGGTCCGAAGCTTCTCTTTCTGTTGCAGAAGATGCTCTCTCTCGTGTTGAAATGACTTATTCGGCGCTCGGTGGCATAAGCGACATTCTTACCTCCATGCGCGCGGATGTAACAGCAGTCCTCACCGACGAGGACCTTGCTGCCTTCCAGATCACTGCGGAAGCATATCTGGAAGATGTTTCATCGTTGCTCAACACGCAGCTTGCTGGACGATACCTCTTTGCTGGAAGCAACACCCAGGAGTCGCCTGTCGATCTCACGGCCTATGAGGCTATCGATCTGACCACCACGGATAGCAGCTACTACACGGGCGACACTTATGTTCAAACCGTGCGCCTGAGCTCTGAACGATCAATCGACTATGGCATTACGGCAGATACAGAAGCGATTGAAATGACCATGAGAGCGCTGTCTTATGCGGCAAGCGCAGATCCTCTGACCACAGATGATGTCGAAGCACTTTCAGACCTTCTCGTAGAGGCGCAAGATGGCGTGATAGCCCTTCAGAGCATCACGTCAACGACAGCATCCAGTTTGGAGAGCTTCATCTCATCCGAAGGGGAATACATCGCGGAGGCCGAGGAGCTCGCCAGCGAACTCAATACTGCGGATGTTGCCGAACTGATTGTCCAAGCCTCCAGCTATGAAGTCCAACTCGAAGCCAGCTACGTGGCACTGGGATCAATCAGTGACCTGTCAGTCCTCGATTATCTGTTCTAGTAGCCTAGACCAGCAAGGCGCCCTCGGGGCTGAAACTATGCCTCGAAGAGCCTGTTTGAAACCGAGGTAAGGTGGGCATGCATCTCGGCGCGAGCCTTGGCTGCATTACGATCACGGATGGCGTCGACAATGGCCTCATGCTCCGTAAAACTGTGATGATCTACCGGAGGATGGCCTGCGCGTTGTCTCAGCCGCCCCCAGACGACGGTTCGCCTCAACGAATTGAGCTGGTCGAACATCGCCAACAGCGGAACATTCTGGGTTGCTTGCGCCAGAAGCCGGTGAAACCGGTTATCTGACGCTTCATATTCACGCCAGGTCTCAGCTTTGCGGGACTGCTGAATGTTCGCGCTCATGGCTTCCATCTGCTCAAGGTTCGCGTCTTCTGCCGCCAGACCTGCGAGCATCGGCTCAAGTACTAGCCGCGCTTTCATAACATCCCTGAGCGTTGTCTTTTTTGCAATTTCAGAAACCGAAGGCTCTTCGACCATTCCCATGCCGTCGGAGACGAATGTTCCTCGCCCGACATGACGCCACACCCGCCCCTCCGCTTCCAGGACAGCAATCGCGCGCCTCAACTCCCCTCGAGAGATGCCAAGTTCCTTGCACAACACACGTTCAGCGGGGATTCGATCCCCCGGCACAGCACTGCTTTGCCCGATATAGGCCTTTAACTGCACCAACGCTCCATTCTCTGCGTTCATCTCTCCTCCACTTCAAACCAATTTCAAGATTGGTAAAACCAATATATCGATTATTTTAAATTCTCAACCTTTCTGTTGAGGCAGTCCCCATTCAAAAAAACATGCCCTTGAACTGCTGAAATCATACATGGCAGCAGCAAAAAATATCTATTTTACAACAATGATTTACGGATACAGACGTCAGCCACCCACTAAAACACAATGAGGATATGAAGCATGCTCTGCCAAAAACGCTATTGAATAATATCGATAAAAGGCTTTGAATTAAAAAATAAACACAAAATAAGCCGAGTTTGAGCAATTGGTTCGATCTTGGTATCGAACTGCTACTGGGAGGAAAACATGGGATTTTCAATAAAAAACATAGTTGGAGCTGCCGCGATCACGGTGTCCGCTCTGGCGTTCTCAACTGTTTCATCTAGCGCCGAAAAGGTCCGCATCGCACTTGGTGACGTTGCATCGGTAGAAACACTTTCGCTGCTCGTTGCCCTCGAGCGCGCAAAGGAAAATGGCCTCGATTACGAGCTGACGACATTCGGCAAGGAAGGCTTGGCAATCCAGGCAATCATCAGCGGTCAGATGGATCTCGGGATCGGCTCCCCCTACTCCGTGATCCAGAAATCAAAGGCACCGATCCGGAATTTCTTCCAGCTTTCAAAGCTGGTTTTCTTCCCGGTTGCGGAAGTCAAATACAAGACCTGGCAAGACATGGACGGTGAGCCGATCACGCTGCATTCACGTGGCGGCGGCACAGACGCGATTGCCAACATCATTGCAAAGCGGGAAGGTATCACCTTCGGCCAGCGCTCTTATGTTCCAGGTTCCGAAAACCGTATCGTCGCAATGCTCAAGGGGCAGGTCAACGCATCGATCGTAGACATCTCGAACAAGAACATCCTGATGTCCAAATCCGAAGGCAGATTCCATACATTGCCTGGTCTTGACGGCCGCGCAAGCGACGAGATTCTTTTCGCGAACCAAAACTGGATTGACGACAATCAGGAAAGCGTTGCCATTCTCGTGGAGGCTCTCCTGAAAACCTGGCAGGAAGTCAATGAAGACCCAACGATCGTCGACAGGGAACGCAAACGCTTCAACCTGCTGTCCGATCTGCCTGAAGAACTCCTTTCCGAGGTTGACGCCTATTACCAGGAAGCAGTCGACGGCGGTCTTTACGACCCCAACGGTGGTGGCGCGGATGCTGCCCGAGCTGACTTTGAGTTCTACGGTGAAGCAGGGCAGCTCGCCGGAGACCCGGCCACTTTGAAGGTCGAGGATTTCTGGAATCTTGGGCCGCTGAACGCAGCGCTGGCAAAACAGTAAGACGGAAAACCTCCAGAACAGTCGGCGCCTTGACGGGCGCCGACCCCTTACCTGAATTTCGCACCCTGAAAGATACATCCAATGGATAAGCATCTGACCAGCGCTCCCGCGCTCAAGGTCTTATCGATCATTATTGTCTTCTGCGCCTGGGAATATGCCGGAAGAATTCCTGTCAGTCCTGCCTTTCCAACCTTCCTCGAAACCATGCAGGGCCTTTGGGAAATCACCATCGACGGCTCTCTGTTACGGGCATATCCGGAAACCCTGAAGCCACTCATTCTTGGCGTCGCCATCTCCGCGGTCCTCGGCATCACCATTGGTGTCGCCATCGGTTTGAGTTTCAAGGTTGAATGGTTCGCGTCGCCGATCTTCGTTGTGATGCAATCTGCTCCACTTGCAGCCTTGATACCCCTTCTTGTTCTGGCCTACGGCATTGGCCTCACGTCCAAGGTTATGGTCGTCTGCATCATGGCGATGCCTGTCATTGTGCTGAATTCGGCCAACGCCGTGCGCCACACGCCAACCTCGATCAAGGAGATGGGGCGTTCTTTCCTCGGATCTCCCATGGAAATCATCTTTAAGATCATTCTGCCCTCTGCAGCGCCCGTGATCTTTGCTGGACTGAGACTTGGCGTATCCGCCGGATTCATCGGCGCCATCCTGTCAGAATTGCTCATCACCCCGACGGGCATTGGTGATGTCATCACCTACAATCAGGCAATCGCCGAGTACGCAAAAATGTACGCAGCAATATTCTCGATCATCGTACTTGCGGTCGTTTTCCTAGACGTCATTGAAAAAATCGAACTGACACTGTTCAGGCCAGACAAAAGAGTAAGCGCATGACCAGCCAAGGCAACACAGCCCTCAAAACCACCCAGGATGCGCCCCAAAGTGATATTGCGGTCTCCGTCCGCAACGTCTCCAAGATCTACGGCGGTGCTATTCATGCTCTGAATGACATGACGCTGGACTTCCCGCGAGGTCAGCTGACGTCACTTCTTGGCCCCTCCGGTTGCGGCAAGACCACGTTGTTGAAAATCATCGGCGGTTTGCTTGACCAGACCTCCGGCGAAATTCTCGTAAATGGCAAACCGGTTGATGGACCGGGGCCGGACCGCGCCTTCGTTTTCCAGGATTTTGCCCTGATGCCATGGGCGTCCGTCATACGGAACGTGGCTTTTGGTCTGGAACTTCGCGGTGTCGCAAAATCCGAACGAGAGGCTGTTGCGGAGAAATACATTGCTGCGGTTGGCCTCTCCGGCTTTGAGAAACAGTATCCGCACGAACTGTCCGGCGGCATGCGCCAACGCGTCGGTCTTGCCCGCGCGCTCTCGGTGAACGCAGATGTTCTCTTGCTTGATGAGCCGTTTTCGGCTGTTGACGAGCAAACACGCCGTAAATTTCAGGAAGACCTCCTTGCGCTGGTCGAAAACGAAAAGAAGACCTTCATCTTCGTGACCCACTCAATCGAGGAGGCCGTCTACGTTTCAGACCAGATTGCATTGCTTCTTGCCCGTCCAAGCCGCGTCTCGGAGATCATCAAGCCGGACATCGATCGCAGTATCTCGCCTGATGCCCTGCGCCGGGACCCGGTCTATCTGGACACGGTCGAACGCATCTGGTCCTCCCTGCGGTCGTACGTTGAATAGGAAGCAGAGCAATGAAACTATTCGGCTACAAACTTCCCATGATGAGCTCATTGTTGATTTGGGCCGTGCTGTGGGAAATCGTCGGGCAACTCGACATGACGATCCTGCTGCCTCCCTTGAGCGCAATTCTCGCCAAGATGATCGAAATCGTTCCGACCACCTCGTTTCTGAGCGCATTCGGCGTGACAGCGAGGGCATTTCTGGTCGGAACCGGGTTCGCCGTCGCCATCGGCATTCCTGTTGGTGTCTTGATGGGAAAGAGCGTTCTGATTGACCGTTTGCTTCTGCCTTGGGTCAACATGTTCCTGAGCGCTCCCCTGACGGCGTTGGTGCCGGTCTTGATGGTGCTCTTCGGCATTGGCGAACAGACTGTCATCATCACGACCGCCCTGTTTGCGATCTGGATCATCGTTTTGGACACCCGCGCCGGCGTGAAGCAGATCTCCAGCTCACTTGTCGAAATGGCTCACTCTTTTGGTGCGTCGTCATTCCAGGCGTTCTTCAAGATCTATATCTGGGCTGCTCTTCCGGAGATTCTTGCAGGCGTTCGCATCGGCTTCATTCGAGCAGTCAAAGGCGTCATCATCGGACAACTGCTGGTATCTGTTGTCGGCTTCGGTCGCCTGTTCGAACTCTACTCAGCCAACTTCCTCATGGAGCACTTCTGGGCGCTTCTTCTGGTTCTCTTCTTTGCCGCATTCACCCTTGCCGAAGGGCTGGGATACCTGGAGCGCAAGGTTGATTACTACGCCGCCAGCCGCGCTCCCTGATTTGCCATCATATCTACAGACAAAAAGGAAACACAAAATGGGTTATGTGATTGACCTGCCTCAACAAGTAGCTGCTGCAATCGAAGGGACAGATGACACGTTCCCGGTTCGCCGCATTTACTGCATCGGTCGCAACTATGCGGATCACGCAATCGAGATGGGGCATGATCCGGACCGGGAACCACCCTTTTTCTTCCAGAAAAACCCGAACAATATCATTCAGGACGGCAAATTCCCCTATCCGCCGCATACGAGTGACGTTCACTATGAACTGGAGATGGTTGTCGCGCTGAAAAGCGGAGGACGCAACATCCCGATTGAAAGCGCCCAGGATCATGTCTTCGGATACGCGGTCGGCCTCGACATGACACGACGGGACCTGCAAGGCCAGATGAAGAAAATGGGACGTCCCTGGGAAATCGGCAAGGCATTTGAGCACTCTGCGCCAATGGGGCCAATCGTTCCCGTGTCCAAGACCGGATACCTTGATCAGGGAGCGGTGTCTCTGCTGGTCAATGGCGTTGAACGGCAGAAGGGCGATCTCAACCAGATGATCTGGAAGGTGCCTGAGATGGTCAACTACCTGTCTGAATACTATGAAATTGCCGGTGGCGATCTCATCATGTCTGGCACCCCAGCCGGCGTCGGCGCCATCCAGAAAGGTGATGTAATGGTTGGCAAGGTAGAGGGTGTCGGAGAAATCGAAGTCGTCGTTGTCTAACTGATGCGGCAAACTTGGCACGGCCACCTGGTTGGCCGTGCTCTTTCTTGATCATGACACCAAAAAGGCCACGCCATGGAACTCTATGGCGTGGCCTTTTTGTCGTATCCGTGGACTTCTGTGGGACGGTTGCAACCTTTAGCGCGGCGGAATTCCCTTTTGGTTTTCAGGAGCAGCGTCTGTCTTGGTAACCCCGTCAATAAGCACAAAAGCTATTGAGCAAGGTTCAGTGCCCCGATTGGACCAAGCGTGATTTGTACCGCGCTGGACCACCACGTCGCCAGCTTTCAAAAGCACTTCATCTTCATCCATGAGCATGTAGATTTCTCCGCTCATGACCACCGCATAGTCAACGCTATCCGTGCGATGCATGAAGGGATGGCGTGCGCCCTCAACGATGTTGGCGCCCGCTCCCATTTCCGCAAACGCCGCCTTGCCGTCCAGAGTTGCCATAACCTCTGGATCCTCAGGCATGAATTCAACAACGCGAAAAACACTGCCATTCTTTGGCGGATGTAGAATGAAGTCTCCCTCGCAGGTTTCCACTGCACCATCGTATTCTGCAGGCGTTCCATGTGTCAGCCAAAAATTGGTCAGTGTCACACCCGGCCGACTTGGTCTTTGAAGGAGATGCGTCGCAATCTGATCACTCTCTACAATTGCAACGCCATTGTCATCGTGACCCGTCACGACGCGTCTGAATTTACGAGCCATATCTGTCCTTCTAGTCATGAATTTAGGCAGGGATCTTCCGGCTTGCCTTCTGTGTGAAGAGCAATCCCGCAAGCAGAGCGGCGCCAATAACTACGGTCTGCCAGAATTGGAGGAGCAAGCAGAGGCCTGCAATCAGGGCAACAGCCCGACTGAGCCAATGCAGTGGCCGATGGAGGCAGCCGACGACCCCGACGGCAATCGATGCAATACCGGCAAAGCCGCTCGCAACCGCCACTACGTTAGCCACGACGTCGCCCTGCATGAGCAGGCTGGGGCCAAACACAAATGCAAAAGGCAAGATAAAGCTGGTCGTAGCATAAGCCGCCGCGGTCCACCCGACCCTGTTGATGTCAGCACCCGCAATACCTCCCGCGACATAAGACGCCAGCGCGACCGGCGGCGTGATCGTCGAGATACAGCCATAGTAGAAGACGAAGAAATGGGCGGTCAGGACCGGCACACCGAACTTGACCAGCGCCGGAGCAACGACTGTCGCAAGGATCAGATAGGCCGCAGTTGTGGGGAGTCCCATCCCGAGCACAATGGATGTCACCATGGTGAAGAAGAGTGCGAGAATAAGCTGTCCATTGGACGCTACATCAATCAGCAGCGCGATCTTCGAGCCCAATCCGGTAATACCGAGTGTGCCTGAGATAACTCCGGCCGCAGCACACGCTGCCGAGATGGTCACGACATTGAGCGAACCATCGGAGATGCTCCCGGCAACCTTCTTGAAGAATGCGCCGTCCAGGCGGCGATGTCTCACGACATCAAGCAGAAGCAGAACAAACATCGCCCAGAGCGAAGCCTTAAACGGCGAAAAGCCAACAAGCATCAACACCAGAAGAACACTGAAGGCCCCGATAAAAGGCGCACCATCAACGAGAACCTGCCAAAGCGAGCGGCCATCCGTCTGATCATGCTTGACCGGCTTGATATCTGACTTCACTGCCTGCAGATGCACAACGAAGAACGCCGATCCAAAGAACAGCAACGCTGGTAACAGCGCAATCAGCATGACCGATGTGTAGGGCACGCCAACGATTTCCGCCATAATGAAAGCTGCGGCCCCCATCACTGGTGGCATCAACTGCCCACCGGTAGAGGCGACTGCTTCAATGGCGGCCGCCTGGTGTGGTGCATAGCCTTCGCGTTTCATGATCGGGATCGTAACGGTTCCCGTAACTGCAACGTTTCCTGCAGCCGAGCCCGATACCATGCCGATGAGCGTTGAGAAAAGCACTGCGGACTTCGCGCTTGCCGCACGCATCCCTCGGGTCAATCTGATCGAAACCTCAAAGAAAAAGTCACCGGCACCAAAACGTGACAGCATCGCGCCAAAGATCGTGAAGACAATAATGTAGGTTGCGGCCACTCCGACCGGAATGCCGTAGACGCCCTGTGTGTCTGTCGTCAGGAAGATGACCATTCGCTCGAGCCCATATCCCCTTCCGTTCAGGATGCCGGGCAGGAAAGGACTGATAAAGGGATAGCAGAAGAAGGTAAGTGTAATGAGCGCGAGAACGAGGCCCACTCCGCGACGGGCCGCCTCAAACACGAGAACCAGGATGACAGCTCCAGCATAAAAATCTGCTGGTTCGGTCAATCCACCGCTGAATGCGATGGCCTTCCAGCGCGCAATCAACCAAAGGCTCGCCCCCACGACGGCAAGCACCAGCCCCCAGGTCAGGAGCCCATTCAATCGACTGCCCGCAAGACGTGCAGACGCTGGTTTTAGTACGAAAAGAAGAGAAAAAGCCAAGGCGACATGTATCAACCGCATTGGCATCGTCGACAGGGAGAAAATCCCGGAAACCACAGCAAGGTGAAAGGCTCCGAGCCCAAACGCGGCAAATGAGATAAGAGCGGGCTTGCTGGAGCCCCTGGCGACAATACTTCTGATATTCAATTTCTCGAGCCTTCCGACCTGTCAGACAAGCGCGCCGCTAGTTGCGGCGCGCCGTAATCGCGATAGCCAGAAAGCTTACTTTTCGAAGTATCTCGCTGCGCCTGCATGCAATGGGATCGCAAGACTCAGAGATGCAGCCGGATCAATTTGCTTGGCATTGGCGTTTTCAGCCTGAAACTCGTCGAGATGATCGAACACGGATGCAACGATCTTTTCGACGACATCGGCACTCAGAGAATTCGGCGCGATCAGCATGTTGTTGACGCCGATCACAGTTCCCGGCTCTGCGGTGCCATAAACGTCCGCGGGAATCTCAACGCTCTTGTAGGCGCGGTTTTTCGCAAGCGCCTTGTCCAGCATCCCGTCCGAGAACGAGATAAAGCGCAGTTTATTGCCCGCAGATGCCTGCATCACCGCACCGGCCGGGTATCCGGAAAGCGCGAAGGCAGCATCGACATTGCCGTCACTCAGCTGACTGAAGCCATCAGAGTAGGAGAGAAAACTAGGGGTCATGTCCTCCAGCTGCATGTCGTGCAGCGGAAGAAGGAAATTGAGAAATCCGAGTGTACCACCACCGGCAGGCCCAACGGCGACGCGTTTGCCCTTTAGATCTTCGATGGTCTTGATGTCAGAGTCTTCAAGAACGATCATATGCAGCACACTGGGGTGCAAGGCGGCGACTGCGCCGAGATCAATTGCGCCGGACTTGTAGGGTCCCTTCCCGTTGATCGCGAGCACGGCCAGGTTGTTGTTCGTGATGGCAATCTCAACTTCACCGGCGCCCAGGAGACGCGGGTTCTGTACCGACCCTCCTGTTACGACCGGAACCATGGAAATGTCATCGCCAGCGTATTTGTTGACCAGGTTCGCGATGCTCTGCCCCATTGGATAGAAGGCTCCTCCAAGGCTCGCCGTACCAATGCGAAGCTCTTCCGCTTCAGCTCCTGTTGCCGCCAACAGCAGGCCCGCCGCAAATGCGGTCTTCTTCATCAAGCTCAACATGTCATTCCTCCCGAATTTTCAACAAGGATAATCGAGATCACTTCTCATTCAAGAATTTTTATCGATATTTTGACTTAAAGGAGTAATTAAATCGACATATAAGAATTTCGTATGCCTCCCCGATCGACCACGTATCTGAAAACGCAAACCAAACTGGATCAGACATGCCACGCTACAGCTTGTCGCTCACTCGACACGTCTCCAACAAAGCAGAAGTCCTGGAAATCAGAGATGGACATCATGCAATCTACGTATTGGAAGGTTCCTTGAGCATTTCAGGTACACCTTTCAAAACCGGCGACGGCGTGCACCTGGAACATCCCACGCAGATCGAAACCAACAACGGCCCTGCTCAATGGATTTGCTTTCGCCTGGCGGAAGAAATGTCAGGCGAAAGCTTGGGGGGTGAAATACTATTGTCCGAAGTGGTTGATCTGGAGAGCGCCGCGCATCTTTTACGCTTGGACACCGTCAGCTTTCCCGAGGGTGCCTGCGCATGGCGTCACATCCATCCCGGGCCCGGAATCCGCTATCTCGCCAAGGGTCGCCTAACACTTCAGTCTGACGACCATGAACAGCTCATGGAAATTGGCGACAGCTGGTTTGAAGCAGCCCAATCGCCAGTCAAAGCGACGGCGGACACCACTATTCCCGAAACGCTTTTCGTTCGCGCGATGATACTGCCGACTGAATTCAAAGGACGCCCGACGATCAACATACTGGATGCCGAGGATCGCCTTCGTCCACGTTTGCAGACGACAAACCGCATCATCGACGAGGTAATCTCGCTTCAGGATGGATAGTGGTCCGACAGCGAAGATGATCTCCAGTCCTCGGCAGGCTCTGCCGGCTCTGAGAACAGCCCGGCGAGCTTTATCGCCTCGATCGCACAATACTCATCCTTGTCGGACGTATCACCGCTGATCCCTACCGCGCCGATTGTAACCTTGTCGGCATCGCGGATGAGAACACCACCCGGAACAGGAATGAGGCGACCGTCAGAGGCTGTCGCGAGCGCCGCTTGAAAAGTCGGCCGCGCCGACAGTCTGTCACGGATAAGGCGGCTGGAAATTCCCATCCCCAGCGCCCCCCAGGCCTTGCCGAAAGCAATGTCATACCGCAGCACACCTGAGCCATCCTCGCTCTTGGCAGCCACCAGTTTTGCGCCTGCGTCGAGAACCACCACAGTGAGCGGCAAAAGCTGCTCAACGCGACCGAGCCGCAGTGCTTCATCAATAATCACGTCGGCAGAAGCAAGCGGCAGGCTGGTTTGAAGATGCATCTCGATTTCCTCAATTGCTCAACAAATCTGGCAGGATTGTCACGATTTCCGGGAATGCCAGCAGCGCGATAATGGTCAGCACGTCGGCAATAAAGAACAAGGCAATGCCGCGAAACACCTGAGGCAGGGAAATACTCGGTTGAACAGCATTCACCACGAAACAATTCAAACCGATTGGTGGCGTAATCAAACAGACTTCAGCCATCTTCACCACGATGATACCGAACCAGATTGAATCAAAGCCGAGCGCAATCACAGCCGGATAAACAACTGGCAGGGTCAGCAAAAGCATACCGATCGCATCCATAAACATCCCGAGGATCGCGTAGGCCAAGAGGATGCATATCATGATCACCATCGGCGGCATGTCGAGACCGACCACCCATGCAGTAAAGGCTTCCGGAACACCTGAGAAACCAAGAAAGCGCACGAAAATCAGAACGCCCCAAATGAGCGCAAAGATCATGGCAGTCAGTTTTGCGCTTTCCATCAGTGAGCTTTTGATCGTCTTGAGACCGGCACCGCGCAGCAGGGCGAGCACGAAAACAACGGCCGCTCCGAGAGCGCCAGCCTCCGTTGGTGTCGCCCATCCCCCGTAAATTGCGGTGATGATGATCAAAACCACCAGAAAAACTGGCGAGACGCCGGGCAAAGACGCAAACCGTTCTTTCCAGGTTGATGGTTCGACCGCCGGTGCCTGTTCGGGGCGAAGCATCGCCCAAAAAACGATAATGGCCGCATATATAAGTGCGGAAACCAGACCAGGCAGGAACCCTGCGAGCAACAGGCGCCCGACAGATTCCTCAACGATGATCGCATAGATCACGATGATCGCAGAGGGCGGGATCAAAGTGGCCAGCGTGCCGCCGGCCGCAACAACGCCCGCCGCAAGTTTCTTGTCGTAGCCGTAGCGCAGCATCTCTGGAATTGCGACCCGCGCAAAGACAGCAGACGTCGCTGTTGACGCTCCGGAGACGGCAGCAAATCCGGCGGTTGCGAATACAGTCGCCACAGCGAGACCACCGGGAAGCCAACCCAGCCACTTGCGCGCAGCAGTAAACAATTGCCCCGTCATTCCGGCATGAAATGCCAGAAATCCGATGAAGATGAACATGGGCAAGACGCTAAGGGCATAAGTCGACGACTTGGAATGCGGCACAGTCCCGACAATGCCGGCCGCACCGCTCCAGCCAAGAAGCTCAATCAGCCCCAGCAACCCGACGACCGCTGCGGCAAAGACAACCCGAACGCCGAAGATCACCAGGACGAGCAACAGCGTCAGTGCGATGATGCCGACCAGAAGCGGATTTGCGAACCCGATACCGAGGATCATTTACCGTCTCCTGATTGGGGCGCTTTGTCTTCGGCAATGTCACCGCCCATGGCATCGTGCATCTCATCTTCGGCTTGCTCAGCCGCGCCCTTGACGAAAATCACCCCGACAGGGTCGCGCTGAGGGTCCAGGAACATTCTCATACTGCCCAAAAGCTGCACCGAAAGACGCAGGAACCAGATAGAAAATGCCACAGGAACAAGCAGCTTAGACGGCCAGACAGGGAGCTCGGCATCGATCGTTGAATCGCCCAGCGTGTAGGAACGCCAGAAATGCTCCCCTCCGTACCAAATCAGCACGCCGATGATCACCAAACCCACGACCGTGCCGAAAATCTCGGCGGCCCATAGGCCCCGGCCGTGCAGTCGGCCTACCAGCAGCTCCATACGGATGTGAGCACCAATGCGTTGGCAATAGGCTGCTCCTAGAAACGCCATGCCAGCCATTGAGAGCTCGACCAAATCGATGTAGCCCTCGATTGGCGCGTTAAAGACTGTTCTACTGACGATCTGCGCAACCCCGAGCACCATCAACAAGAAAATGGCGCAGGCAGCCAGAAGGTTCGCGGCATCCTCGACAGGTGCGAGCAAACGATCTGCCGCACCGAGACACCCGGCGTTTTCCTGGGATTTGATCATTTTGGTAATTTCCAATCGGCGAACCGGACTGCCCTACCTCCTGACAGACCGGTTCGCATCTGGCATCGTCGTTACTGTGCGGTTTTGGCTTCTTCGGCATATTGCCAGACAGCGTCAAAGAGCCCCTGAGCGTCAAACTTGCCCTTGTTTGCGCTGATCCATTCATCCCACACAGGCTTGCCCGCGCGCTCGCGGAACTCTGCAAGCTGCTCATCGCTGTAGGTCACTTTTGTCAGGCTTTCTTCGAACAACGGAAGGTTCTTCTGGTCCTGGACTGCGTAGGCGTCCTGTTCGACCTGCATGACCAAATCGCGATTGTTCATCAGAAATTCCTGATACTGCGGCGGCAAGGCTTCATAGGCAGTCTTGTTGAAAACCCAGCCGCACTCGGAAGTGCCAGGCGCCAGGTTCGACGTAAACCAGTCAGCTTCTTCATGAATTTTGAAGGCAACGTGCGCGTAGGTATATGGGAAGGCAGCTGCATCAAGAGCACCACGCTGAAATGCAATGGCGGTTTCACCAGCGGGCAAAGTCTGCTTCACAGCGCCGAGCTTTTCCATAGCGGACCCAAGGCCGCCGCCAGCGCGCACGCGCAGTCCCTCCCAGTCAGACAGATCGTTGGGAGCCTCGCCCTTGCCAAGCACTTCATACTGAGGCAGCAATCCGGAGACATATGGAATGGCGTTCCAGCGTTCCATGTCGGCTACGATTGCAGGGTGCTCGAACAGCTTGCTGCGGACATACCGATCGACCTTAGGATCTCCAAGCGGCAAGAACGGAAGTGAGAAAACCATCCACGCCGGATTACGGCCGGGATGATAGAAATTACAGATCGCCGCCCCCTCAAAGGCGTTGACCGTCAGACCGTCAAGATTCTCACGTGCCTGTGCAAGCTGACCGCCATAAAAAATCTTGATCTGAAAATTTCCGTCGGTCTCCTTTGCTGCCAGCTCCGACAGCTCCTCCATCCCGGCGGAGAGCGCGCGGGGATTTCCCCACATGGAAAGTTTCCAGAAGACCTTTGGGCCATCGATATTCGCGCCAAGCGCACCGGTCGCGGATGCGGAGACAAGCGCGGCTACTGTGCATAACAGGGTTTTGATTTTCTTCATCGAGTTCCTCCCTCGTTCGGGCCCGGTCAGTCAAACCGTCCTACAGAGCTTGAAACATTTTTATCGATTATTTGCAATTATTTTTATATTTATACTATATTTCCAACTGCAGGCAATTCGACCGATATCGCTTGTCACGGACAAGATCGGCTCTATAACTCTGACCGGAGGTTAGTTTTCGCCTTTTCTGTTCATTTTCAGCGGAAACGATCAGAAGCAAACAATGATGCGCCGATGGCGTGATACATATGAATCCTCGATTTTTTCGTCCAAGGCTCATCTTTCAGCAATGAACAAGAACATTCAAACGTCAGAGCTTGACCCACAGACAGCATCTGCAACGCAGAAGGCCTATCTTGCAATTCAGCGCATGATCGTAGTCGGCGAAATCTCGGCTGGAGAAAAGCTGAAGATCGGAACCTTAACTGCTAAGCTCGGGACCGGCGCGTCACCGGTTCGAGAAGCACTCAGTTTGCTGACATCTGATCAGCTCGTCGAGCGCATCGACCATCGTGGTTTTCGCGCGGCCCAAACCAGCCGGGAAAACTTCGAGGAGATTCTGGGACTTCGCTGCGCACTGGAAGACAGAGCACTCAGACAGAGTATCGCCAGAGCGACCAACGAGTGGGAGGAGCGACTTGTTCTGAGCCACCACAGGATGGTCAGGCAGCGGCGCGAGGACGTCGAGGCATTCGAAGCGCTTCACAAGACGTTTCACATGACACTGCTGGACAATTGCGGCTCACCGATCCTGATCCGCTATTGCAGTCAGCTCTACGATCTCAACATCCGCTATCGATACATCGCGGGTCAAACCGTCAACTATCAGTCAAGAGATATCGCTGCCGAGCACCAGGCGATCCTCGCCGCGGCAGTCGATCGGGATGTCGACCTCGCTGCTGAACGGCTGCTCAATCACTATCGCCAAACCGGTGCTTTTCTTAACGGCGTCTTCAGCCGCATGGAACCCGTCGATCTCTGACCGACGGATCCAGCCACTCGCATCACTGCCAACTCAAGTCTGTTCTGGCGTCAATACCAGGTCAAAGTTGACCGTGTGATACGCCTCATCGACCTTCCCGCTAAGCTCGAAGCCTGCCGGAAATGTGCCTGCCGGCATATCGACGTAGCTCATCACCAGATCCTCGCGAACACCGAAAACAGTGTCCTCGTCCAGATAGGGGTCATCATCCGGGAAAACTTCGGTAACCAGAGGCCGGAAGCCCTTCGCCTTGACAATGAAGTGGAGATGAGACGGGCGCCACGGGTGACGTCCGGTCGCATTCAGGATCCCTCCGACCGGCCCATCGCTCGGGACGGTATAACTGACGGGCTTCACGCTTGTGAAAGCATAGCGTCCATCGGGCCCTGTCGTTTGTATTCCGTGGAATGAGTACGTGTCCTGCTCGGGATCCTGACTGGAATAGAGGCCGTTCGGAGCAGTTTGCCATATATCGACTTCAGCTCCCTCAATCGGGTTTCCATCCTGATCGCGCACGACCCCCTCTGAAATGAGGACAGTTCCTTCAAAGTCTCCCTTGAGATCGCCGCCGATTGCGAGCGGTGGGGTGCCCGAAATATGGAATGGGCCCAAAACACTGGAAGAGGTGCCGCCTGGAACGGTGTTGATCATGTCGACCAGGGAGGACAGGCCGAGAACATCCGACAGAAGAACGAACTCATGTCTTTCCTTGTCGGAAATGTCGCCAGCCCATTCCAGAAACTCGATACCTTTTTGCCATTCGGCATGAGTCAGGTTGGTTTCCTTGGCAAAAGCATGAAGATGACGCACCAGGCTTTCTAGGATCGTGCGAAGGCGTGGGTCCGTATCCGGCCCGAAGTACCCCATGAAGACATCCGTAATGTTGTCTTTGGTGACGTTGCGCATGGAAGTGTCCTTAGTTCAAAATGGCGAGGCTAAGCGCTGGAAAGCGGATCAGCAAAATCAGGACAATCAGCATGACGGCTGCGAAAGGCAGCGCACCCATGAAGACATCCTTGAGTGAGATCCGGCTGTCATTCAGCGTCGCCTTGATGACGAAACAGGAGATGCCGAGAGGCGGCGTGAGAAGACCGATTTCGGCGCCAACGACAGTGATGATGCCGAACCAGACGAGAGATAGCCCCATCGGCTCAATCAACGGCAGGAACAGCGGCACGACGATCAGGATGATAGAAGCGGTGTCGAGCAAGGTCCCTAGCACCAGCATCAACAGGATGTAGACGATCATAATCGTCACAAAGCCATAATCGTTGCCGACAAGCATGTCCGAAAGCTCGTTCGGAAGACCGGCCAGCCCGAGCATGCGGCTGTAGATCGACGCAGCCGTGATCAGAAAAAGGATCGCTGCAGAGATATGCCCGGTTTCAACAAGAGCCTCCCAGAATCCTTTCAGGCTCATGCGGCCTCGCAACATGGCGATCAAGAGACCGGCCAGTGACCCGGCTGCCCCTGCCTCAACGGGCGTCATCCAGCCCGTATAAATCCCGCCGAGTACGATCATGATCAACGACAGAGTCGGAAGGGTCTTCGAAGCGATTTCCGACCAGGAAAGCCATTCATAACCATCTGCAGGACGACCACCGACAAAGCTTGGCCAGAATTTCCCCATGGTCCAGATGCTTGCGACATATGCCACCGCCAGCATCAAACCAGGCACGACACCGGCGAGGAACATCTCGCCGACCGACTGCTCGGCAACAAACGAATAGATAATCAGCATCGCAGATGGCGGGATGATCATACCAAGTACGGAAGATCCGGCCACGACACCAACAGCAAACCTTGGATTGTAACCATAGTGCAGCATCTGAGGTACGGAAACCTTGGCAAACACCGAGGCCGACGCAATGGATGATCCTGTGACGGCTGCAAAAACGGCGTTGGCGCCGACGGTCGCCATTCCGATACCACCTTTGACACGTCGGAAGCCGCTGCTCATTACTTCATAGATGTCATTGCCCAAACCAGCTTTGGAGACGATCAGGCCCATGAAAGTAAAGAGAGGAACAGTCGCGAAGGTGTATTCCATCACGCTGTCCCCGACAGCGATCTTTAGAAGGTTCATCGCGAGATCGAAGTTGTCACGCATGAGCCAGATCGACACAAAAGAAACGACGGTCAAAGCGACAGGTATATAAACGCCTAGATAGATCAGGGCGACGATTGCAAGAACGGAAACCGTTCCGATTTCAACAGGACTCATTCCCCGCGCCCTTTCGCACTTTTGTTCGAGATGGCGGACGCATCCGGCTCGATGCCCAAGGATTTGATTGCAAAAAGCACTGCGCATAGAGCAGCGCTACAGACGATCGTGAGCTTGATTGGCCACCACGGAGCAGTGAAAACACCAGGAATGCCGAAGTAGTCATCCGTGTGCCACATCTCCACGAACTCCGGCCACAAGGCGACGGTGATCAGGACCATAATCACACAGGACAAGAGATCTATAAGCCGGCGCATCACGCTGGCCAGCCTTGGCCTTGTGAGGCCTATCAAGATCAAAAAACCATCGGAACGAGTGAGCCTGTTGGAGCGGACCACATCTGGAAGCTGAAAGAAGACAATCAGAACCATGGAGAACTGAACCACTTCGATAGCGCCGCGAAAGGGCATATTGAACGCCCCCCGCGCCACGACATCGAAATTCACGACGGCAACCAATCCCAGAACGACGAGCGTCCCAATGACGTTGGCTACCGTCGCAATGCGGTTCGCCGCAAGCGACAGGCTCGAAAGGGCGGTAAAGACGACACCCGTCATACAAATTGCCTCTTCGAGCTCTGATTGGAGACTACTTCGAAAGACCGGCTGACCAGTCTCGCACACCGGAATATCCTCCGGCTTCAAGCTTGGCCAAATAGGCTTTCAGCATCCCGGAGCCGTCCTGGCCCTTGCTGTCCAGGTCAGCAGCCCATTCTGCAGCGATGTCTGGCATCGCTTCGGCCCACTCCGCCCGAGCGAGATCGTCGACCTCAACAATGCTGCCGCCGGCATCCATATATTTCAGGAGCGCTTCACGCGCGCGATCCATGGAAATCTCGGCGATATGATCGCGATACTCGACGGCGACTTCTCGCAGAACGGTTTTGACTTCATCGGGGAGCTTGTTCCAATAGTCCTTGTTGACAGTGACCGTCTTGGAGTTCACCGCGCCAAAATCAACCTTCAGCATGTAAGGCGCGACCTCGGCGATTTTGAAGGTTGCAGCTGCTTCCGGCCAAAGCATCGCGGAACCGACGAGCCCGGTCTGTACCATGTTGTAGAAATCGGTCAGACCACCGCGCACACCAGCGGCATTGTTCAAACCTTCTAGGTAACGAAGGTTCATACCGGCACCGGCAACCTTCGTGCCGTCCAGATCCTTCGGGGACGAAATCGGCTCGCTGCTGAAGACCTGATAGCTGTCAAGAACGACGCCCGTCGCCAGGTAAACCTGATTCTGCTTGTCGAATTCACTCTGCATGGCAGGGAATTCCTGCGCGATCTCATCGACGGCCTTCGCGACCACGCGCGCGTCAGGCGCAACGAATGGAGTCACAGCAGCCAATGCCTGACTTGGTAGCTTCGAAGAATGGAAAATCGTTGTGACGATACCAATATCGCCGAGACCAAGCTGGATCCCCTCCAGAACCCCCTTAGGCTTCACGATGGCGCCGCCGTAACTTTCCTGCCAGTCCATCTTGTAGTTGCCGGTCTCGGCAAGTCGCTTGTCAACTTCAGGGATAAAAAACTCAGAAAATTCTTTCACCCAAAGCGCGCGCGCCGGGTAGCCGTCGATTACGACCGCACGAATGGTCTCTTGCGCAAATGTCGGCATGGCCGTCGCGCAAGACATGGCCAGACCGACCGCAGTCAGCTTGAACAAATGTTTCATTTCTCTTCCTCCCAGATTTGCAGGCTTCACCCTGCATGCACGTCAACTCGCCGCCCACTCGATGCTCAATGTCGTCCCACCTCCTGAAACGACCTCAACAATGGGCAGAACCTGGCGACACTTTCAGAACCTCGTCGCAGGTCATCAATTGAAAGCGGCCCGCTCCTGGACGCTTTCAGGCTGATAGACTTGATCGGGACGTTGATCTCCTCCTCAAGAGCAACCCCAAGTCTATCGAACTCACTTTAAGCGATGAGCGTCAACCCACCTAGATCAAGCCACGGTTTTCCGCCTCTGCTGACTTGAACACGCCAATCCCGACGAACCAACGATGGGCGACACAAGATCACAAAAAAGCTCCGTTTGAGAACCAGGCCCTCTCCTATTCGCAAGAAACCGAAAGGTCTCGTGTACCCCTATCGACGTCACCGGCCTTAAAGAAAGCTGCAAACCTTTTCGAAGGTGAACCTTGGCAGCTTCTGAAACAAAGCAGTCTCGTCCGCGTATCCGAGATTGCAGAGGAAATTCGATTTCCAGCCGTTTTCAGCAAAGAACTCCTCATCAACAATCGCATTTGAAAAGCCGGACATAGCTCCAACATCGAGCCCAAGCGCTCTTGCTGCGATCATGAAGTATGCGCCCTGTAGAGTTGAATTTCGAAAGGCGGTTGCTTCGGAATGCTCCGGCTTGCCCTCGAAATGCGGCCTTCTGTCTTCATGCGGAAACAAATAGGGCAATTCGCGCCAAAACTCCGGATCGTAGGCAATGATGGCCGTCACGGGCGCGGCCTTCATCTTGTCGATGTTCTTGGCTTTCAGTGACTTGGCCAAGCGATCCTTGCCCGCATCGCTTCGCACGAAGATAAAGCGAGCCGGGCAACAGTTCATGCTGGTCGGCCCTGTCGCCGTGATCTCGTAGAGCGTGCGAAGAAGCGCTTCTGGCACATCCCGGTCTTGCCACGCATAGTGTGAACGCGCCTCTCTCAAGATCAGATCGATCGAGGGATCATCAAGCCGCGTTTTCGTTGCGCGCAAATCGCGTACGACCGCCTGGGCATGTGCGCGGGCCAACTCCAGCGCTTCTCCAGTCAACGCACTCATTCGGCTGCAGCCTTGCTGGCAAAGTCGGCTTCATCGACAATGGGGCTGGCACAGATGCCAATTCCCTCGACCTCTGCCTCGACCACCTCTCCTGGCCGCAGCCACCGCGGAGGCGTCTTGGCATGACCGACACCAGGAGGCGTTCCCATGGCAATCAGGTCGCCTGCCTCGAGTGTCGTATATTCCGAGATGGTCGCGATGGTTCGGGCAACAGACCACATCATGTCGGAGGTATTTGCGCTTTGGAGGATTTCGTCGCCAACGCGACTCTCGATCTTCAGACCAACCGCGCCTTCCGGCAGTTCATCCGGCGTCACGACAAAGGGTCCGACTGCCCCGGTCTGATCAAAGTTCTTGCCCGGTGTCCACTGGTGGGTCTTGCGCTGATAATCGCGAACCGAACCGTCGTTAAAAACCGTGTACCCAAACACGTGTGACAGAGCATCCTGCTCTTTGATGTGCCGACCACCCTTGCCGACGACGAGCATCAGCTCAACTTCATAGTCGAGACGTTCAGAGCAGGTTGGGCGAACCATGGGCTGCCCCGCCGGCATCAGCGAATTGAGAGAACGCATGAACAGGGCCGGATAATCCGGCACGTCGTAGCCGCCTTCCTTGATGTGATCAACATAGTTCAGCCCAAGGCAGATGATCTTGCTTGGTCGCTCGACTGGCAGCGCCGGCTCAATCGAAGAAACAGGGAACTTTTCCTTTTCAGGAGCAGCCTTCGCGATCTGCGACGCCAGGTCAGGCGACCCGATCAACCCCATCAGGTCGGAACCGACCTCCGGAAAAGCTTCTGTGAGATTCGTCGCAAGCTCCCCTTCAACGAGAAACACCGCGTTGCCCTCACCTGTATTGCCAACGATCAGTTTCATCTCGGCTCCTTGCCCATTTCCTCAAAATTTGACTGCTCATTAATTGACGATTTTTCAATCACGTGTCAAATAATATCGATATTATTTTCACGCAACCATCTGAGGTCAGCAACATGCCCGCATGGGACGCATACAAAGACGACGCAAGGAAACGAGGTGCGCTTGCGCTGGAGCTATTTGTTGTAGAATCCGTTCCTGTCGGCGGCCCGGCCTCCGTTCCTGAAAACCTCGAGAAGCACCTCGCGTATCAACGCGAGCTTGAAAGCAAGGGAACGTTGGTTTTGGCAGGACCGGTTTCGAACGCGGCAGGAGATATGGTGGAGGGAGCAGGCCTGATCATCTACCGGGCCGCTTCGCTGACAGAAGCGCGTGCGATCGCAGACGCCGATCCAATGCACGCGTCCGGCGCAAGAACATATTCGCTGCGACGCTGGCTCATCAATGAGGGGTCACTGACAATAACAATCGGTCTATCCACAAAGGCTGTATCGCTCAGCTAAAGACGACTAGTATCTCCGCAACGGCCTCCAGCAAGTGTCAAAGACAATTGCCGCAGAGAACCTCGTTAAGCGCTAAGAGCGCCTGAGTTGCGGCGACCAGACCGCCTGACCTAGCCCATGCGCTCGGAGGCGAACGAACCGGGCGAGGCGGGGAAGACAACCGTCTTGTTGCCATTCAAAAATGCTCGTTTATGAATATGAGCATGCACAGCCCGTGCGAGCACCTGGCTCTCGACGTCGCGCCCGAGACTAACGTAGTCATTCTGCGACTGGGCGTGCGTCACACGGATAATGTCCTGCTCAATAATCGGCCCTTCATCAAGGTCCGCAGTCACATAGTGCGACGTCGCGCCGATCAACTTCACACCTCTTTCATAGGCCTGCTTATAAGGGTTAGCGCCCTTGAATGATGGCAGGAAAGAGTGATGTATATTGATGATCCGCCCGGACATCTTCTGGCACATGGCGTCCGACAGGACTTGCATGTAGCGCGCCAGGACAATCAATTCGGCACCGGTCTCCTCGATAATCTGCATCTGGGCCGCTTCTGCCTCGGGCTTGTTGTCTTTTGTGACCTTGATGTAGTGGAACGGCAGGTCGTGATTGACGACAACTTTCTGATATTCCAAGTGATTTGAAATGACCGCAACGATGTCGATCGGCAATGCACCGATCCGCCAGCGATAAAGCAGATCATTCAGGCAATGGCCGAAGCGCGACACCATAATGACAACTTTCATCTTCCGGCTCTCATCATGGAAATCAAAATCCATTGCGAACGCCGCCGCCGTTTCCAGAAAGCCCTCGCGAAGGCTCTCGAGCGCTGCCCCTTCTTCAGAGACAAAGCTCATCCGCATGAAGAACATGTCTGATTCAGTATCGTCATACTGAGCGCTGTCGGTAATGTTGCATCCATGCTGCGCCAGGTAGCTACCGATGGCTCCAACAATGCCCCGCGTCGATTTGCATTTTACGATCAGACAGTACTTGGTCATTGCGCTGTTCCACGTCTTCAAAGAGCCTGTGCAGAGCTCTCATTCGAAGATCTTTCAAACTCCGAATTGCTCTAAAATTGGCGGCCAAGATACTCATCACCAAAGCTGGCAATAGTCTTCAAACCGACATTCAGGCACTCGATTTCACACGCGCTGCAATAAAATTTGATCGCGAAGAGACCCGTAATCGCGGCTCCCGGTTATCCGCGGTAAGCGTCCTGGAATTATGAAGCCATGCCGCAGGCTCTGGCGCTAGGGCGGCACGACGCCAAACCCATCACTTCTTGGCACTAGCCTCAAAGCGTGCGCGGGTTTCAGCACTTGGCGGATAAAGCCCGATAATGCTTGCACCTTTGGCAACTTCGTCCAGTACGAATGCTTCAAAAGCCTCCATATCCTGGATCTCTGCAGCTATTTCTGACGCCATATGAAGCGGAATGATGATCACACCGTCTGCATCGCCGACGACCAGGTCCCCGGGAAACACGGGCGCTGAGCCACAGCCGATCGGTACATTCAGGTCGATGGCATGGTGCTTGGTAAGATTGGTCGGCGCAGACGAGGCAGCGCAGTAAGCCGAAAGCTTCAGCGTGCTGATCTCACGTGTGTCACGCAGACCACCATCCGTCACAATACCAGCACAGCCACGGTATTCCAGGCGCTTGGCAAGGATACCGCCAGCAGAGGCAGCTGACGCATCACACCGGCAGTCCATGACCAGGACATGTCCCTCCGGCACGGTCTCAACCGCGACGCGCTGGGGGTGTTCCGGATCCTTGAAGACCTCAAGTTGATTGAGATCTTCCCGTGCCGGAATGTAGCGCAGGGTAAAAGCTTGCCCCACCATGTTTGGCCGGTCACCGCCGAGCCGTGACACCCCTTGAACAAAATTCGTCCTGAGCCCGCGCTTGTAGAGCAGTGTTGCGATACTAGGGGTCGATGCGTTCTTGAAGACTTCGAGAACGGCGGCGTCCAGTTTCTCTATGTTGGCTACCATTGTGTGGTCTCTCCTCGTGCCTCAATCGAACATCGCTGGCAGTGTCAACGAAATCGCGGGAACATAAGTGACCAAGATCAGGGCAACTAACAAAGCCAAGTAGAAGGGCCATATGGTCCTCAAGGCCTGCTCGATCTTGACCTTGCCCACAGCACAGCCCACGAAAAGGCACGTTCCAACCGGCGGTGTACAAAGCCCGAGGCCGAGATTCACAAGCAGCATGATACCGAACTGGATTGGGTCCATCCCGATTTCGCGCGCAATCGGTAAGAAGATGGGCGTACAGATAAGGATCAGGGCGGCCATATCCATGATCATCCCAAGCATCAACAGCATGACGTTGATCATGAGAAGAATGATAATCGGATTGTCCGAGATCGTGACCAGCAAGTTGGTCAAGAGTGTCGGCACCTGATAGAGCGCAAGCAGATAGGCGAAGGCGCTTGCAAAGCCGATCAGGATCATGACCATAGATGTCGTCCGCACCGCCGAGGTCACTGCGGTCACAAAGGACGTCCAGGACAAGGAACGATAGGCAAAGACGGTCAGGGCCAGGGCATAAATCGCCCCGAATGCGCCAGATTCCGTGACCGTAAAGACACCTGACAACACGCCCCCCACAATGATCACTGCAGTAATCAGACCAGGGATTGCAGCTCCTGCCGCGACCAGTGCAGCACGCCATCCGGGGAATGGCTCGGCAGGATAATTGCGTTTGATCGCAACAGCATAGGCTGCGATTGCAAGGCATATGCACATCAACATGCCAGGAACGACGCCGGCAAGGAACAACTTGGAGATCGAAATGCCACCGCCAGCAGCAACCGCGAAAATGATCATGTTATGGCTTGGCGGAATAACGATACCCGCGATCGAAGACGTCACCGTCACGTTGACCGCGTAGTCTCCACTATAGCCTTTCTCCTTCATCACCGGAATGAGGAGAGAGCCGAGAGCGGAAATATCAGCCACTGCAGATCCAGAGATGCCGCCAAAAAGCATGCTCGAGAAGATGTTCACCGAAGCAAGTCCGCCACGAACATGACCGACCAAGGCCGAAGCGAACCGGACCAACCGCGCGGCGATACCACCGTGAAGCATGATCTCGCCGGCGAAAACGAAGAAGGGAATCGCCAGAAGCGAGAAAACAGAGATGCCCGAAATGGTTCTCTGAAAGGTAATCAGAAGCGGAAAGCCCTCGTAAAAGAAGGCGGAGGCCGCGGCAATCCCCATCGCGAAGGCAACAGGCACGCCAAGCAGCAGACAGCCGCCGAACGCTCCCAGCAAAATTGCGAGACCCATGACTTAAAGGCTCCGTTCGTCGCTGGCGTCAGCGGTATGAAACAATTGGATGATCTGCAGAACGCCACGTGTTCCGGCAAAGAGACAACTGAACGCGCCGCACAAGAAGGCTGGCAATGTACGGAAGCTCTCGGGAATGTTGAGCATCGGAAGATCCGTCGACCATCCGAACTGCATGAGTTCAAGACAGGCCACCATCATGACGACGCCGAAAGCGGCGAGTATGAGGTCCGCCAGAGCGCTTGCAATTTCGCAGTAGGGACTGCCAAGCATCTCTCGAAAAAGAGTAACACCAAGGTGACTGTTTTCACGCACCCCCGTGGCACTACCAACAAAGGTGATATACCCAACGAGAAGCAACGAAAGCTGCTCAACCCAAGTCGGCGTAACATTGAGGACATATCGTCCGAAGACGAGCCAGCCAAAAATGACAACAAGCAGAACGAGCGAGAATGAGCTGGCAAAAAGACAAATCTTGCTAAGAACATTCAAGGTGCGGGTCAGCGCACCAACGGATTGGGTTTCTTCAGACACGTTTCCCACCCTGGGTGTTTGAAAACGA
Organism: Roseibium sp.; assembly: GCF_039982295.1. GTDB lineage: Bacteria > Pseudomonadota > Alphaproteobacteria > Rhizobiales > Stappiaceae > Roseibium. The sequence continues at coordinate 2,175 of NZ_JBDWYP010000045.1, read as the reverse complement.
CCCGTGGCGCGAACAAACGCCACAGGTCACCTCGGCCGATTTGGTTGATGGGAGAATTAGTCCGCGTTGCGGATCAAATTTACCAAATCAGTCAGCTCCGGATTGTCTTTCAGGAAGCTGTCATAGACCGGAGACATTGCATTCTGGAAAGGAGCCTTGTCAGCGATCTCGTTGACCTGCGTGCCGCCAGCAAGAACCGTTTCCATGCTCTTCTTCTCGCGCTCGCCCCAAAGCTTACGCTCGAGTTCAGTACTTGCCTTTCCGGCCTCACGCACGATGGCCTGATCCTCGGCTGACAGAGCATCAAATGTGACCTTGCTCATGCAAAGGCACTCGGGAATGATCAAATGCTCTGAAATCGAATAGTACTGGGCCACTTCATAGTGGTTCGTGGATTCATAGGACGGCGGGTTGTTTTCCGCACCATCGACAACACCTGTCTTGAGCGACTGGTAAACCTCGGCAAACGCCATTGGCGTTGCATTACCGCCAAGGGATTCAATCATGCCAACGAACAGATCGTTGTTCATGACGCGAACCTTAAGTCCCTCGACATCAGCAGGCGTATTGATCGGCTGCTTGGAATTGTAGAAGGAGCGAGCACCGGCATCGTACCAGCCAAGTGCAACAATGCCTTTTTTCTGAAGCCCTGCATCAATCGCTGCACCTGCCTCGCCATCCATCAGGCGATACATTTGATCAACGCTCTTGAAGATGAACGGCAGCGAGACAACGTTCGCTTCTGGAACAGCCTGCCCCATCGGCCCAAGACTAAAGACGCCAAAATTGATGATGCCCAAGCGAACCTGCTCGATTGCATCCGGCTGAGATCCAAGAACACCTGAGTGATAGACTTTGCCAGTGATACGGCCGTCCGTCTTTTCGGTGACTTCCTTCATGAACAATTCCATCCCGTGCGATACAGGATAGTCATCGACATGAATGTTCCAACCACGCCATTCCACAGCCTGCGCAGCGGATACTGCGGCGAACGGAACAGCCAGGGCGACAGCCAGCGTGCTGACGCGGGCCAAGCCGGCAAGAGATGCCATTGATTTCATAAATTCCTCCCAAAATGGATCTAGCGCCCTCCAAAGCGCTGGAGAGATATAATCTCACTTAATCGATTATATCAAGAGATAATATCTCTATCTGAATATCAAACTTAAACGCTTCCATCCCATCCGCTCAGAGCCTATGCTGACCACAATACATAAAAATTCGGGACGCAGCCTTGGGAGGACAAGCAATGCAAATGAAGGATACCGTTGCAGCGGAGCCCCCACAGAGCAGAGGCGAGTTAGCTCCTGAAAGAAAAATGTCTCTAACCGAAAAAATACAGTTAGACCTTGGGGAAAAGATAAGATCCGGCGAGTTTGTGGTAGGTGAAAAGCTACCCAGGGAAAAGGACCTCGTCGCATCGTTTAACGTCAGTCGTACAGTCATCCGAGAAGCACTTGCGCAATTGCGTGCTGAGGGGCTGATTGACATACGCCACGGCGTCGGCGCCTTTGTCTGCCCACCGCCGATCCACGACGCAAAGATCCCCTTTTTACCAGACAGCCTGAAGAAGAGATCAGACATCTTGGAGCTTCTTGAGTTGCGAAAGGGTGTCGAAATTGAAGCCGCCGGCCTTGCTGCGCTTCGCAGGTCTCCGGCGCAGTACGAACGTATTGAGGAAGCCTTTCAGGACTTTTGCGGCGCCCTGAAACACGACGACGATTCAGCAGCCAAGGATTTTGACCTGCATCATCGTATTGCCGAGGCAACCAACAACCGTTTTTATCTCGAATTCCTGGACTACATCTCGCGTCAGGTGACACTGGACGCCCCCCGCTCCCTCTATGGCGGCGAGCAATCGCGCAGGCTCGATAAACTGACTGCTCTTGAAAAAGAGCACCGGGACATCGTCGATGCAATCCAGGATCAAGACGCGGAGAGATCCAGATCTGCGATGCGACAGCATCTGAAAGCAAGTGAAGAGCGTTTTCTGACGCTCAAGGAATGACACTTGCTCGCATCTCCAACAAAAGACTGAACCGCCCCGGGTTTGCCGGAGGCTGTTTGGTTTAAGTTATGCTGCCACCGCCGGTTGATCCTGCGTGGCGTAGTATCGTTCCTCCGCTTCAGCCGGAGGGATGTTTCCTATGGTCTCCAGAAGACGCCGGTGATTGA
>NZ_JBDWYP010000044.1:0-2752 GCF_039982295.1 Roseibium sp. | reverse complement strand
ACAGCACCACGTCCTTGGGGAACTGGCTACCTTTGAAACTGATCAACGCTAAACACCTGGAAAAATCTGAGCGGAGGACCGCCTTCTAAACCGCAACACGCAAAAAGGGAACCGAAAGACAAAAAGTTTGCGACACTACCCACGTTCGAGCCTATCTCATGATGCCAAAACTCTGGGTAAGGGACCCCTGCGTGACGCCTGATGATTTGTGCAACACGGCGATCCCAGTGTGCCAATTAATACAGCGTCCGTGGGGTAGGCGAGTAACAATCATTTCGTTCGTTCAGATTATCAAACTTGGCCATTGCATCCTTCTAATAAGAATATACTGGCCTAGCGCTATAAGGTAGGAATAAAGATGTCGGGTGGTTCCGTTTTTAGTGTGTCAGCTACTCAAAAGCATGGATTTTCAAATCAAGATGCCACTCTGCAACAAAAGCCGGGTGGCGACGTTCCTGCAGAAAGCCTTTCTTTCAGAGATACTAGTGCCTGGCGCCAGAGAAATCTTCTTTTTCGCGCCGTTTCCTCTGTTGCGGCCCATTTTACGGGGCGGGCGGGGCCTGGTCCCCGGTCAATCCGGCATTGGGCGCCTTGGCCAGGTAAGTTGGTCTGGCGCGGTTTGGTAAAGCGATCTGGTGTTCAGAAGCCTCGAGTAGCGAGAGGGCCGGAGATTAGCGTGACCAGGCCTGATGGGGTGCGTGCGGTTAAGCAGGTCAAAACCGGAGTAGTTGGTACTGAATGCGGCCCCAAGTTTAACTGGGCTTTCTCTGAAAACGTCGCGTTGAACTTTAAGGCCCGATCCGGAATAGGCCGGGGGTCGAGTGAGCAGAAGCTCGTTGGATTCGCATACAAGGTGACCCAGCAGCCCAAGAGTTCCTCGGAGGACCCGCTTGCGAAGATGGACGCAATGGACGCTGGCGTTAATCCGTCCGAGTTCTTGTCTACATCCGTCCCGGATTTCACAACCAATGACCGGCCGGTCGTTGTGATTTTTGGGGGGCACGGAATGCCAATCGAGAACCTGTCAACTGGTGGCTTTGCGGGGGGATGTGCCGGAATGGACTATGTTGAGCGTCACCAGGCCAACGTTCTTGCGTTGAATTATCGCGGTTATGGCCAATCCTCGGGTGGTGTTCCCTCCAATCGAACCATGGTCGAGGACGGCGTCGCAATCTTGAATCATCTTTTGGACTCCGGTGTGGCTCCCGAACGAATTGTTCTCCATGGCTACAGTATGGGAGGCAATATCGCCGCAAACGTGCTTCAGGCCGCAGAAGCCAAGAAGAAAAGACTTGGAGGTTTATTTCTGGATCGCCCCATGGAAAAGCTTTCAACGGGCGCCGGGGCGCTGGCCTCCACGAATATAGGCGGTGCTTTGAAGACATTTCGCAGCAACTATATTTTGGCGCCGATCGCTCGGGGTGTAGCTAAATTTCTCGCCGAATCTTATAATACCGGCTCTGCCCTTAAGGGTATTCAAAAAAACAGAGATCTTGCAAACCAGAAACTGGAAGACAGTGGCTGCCAACGCAAGGAATGGACTCCAATTGTGGGTGTTTATGACGATGACCCCATCGGCGCGACAACAAAGCGGCTATTCAAAGCGCATAGAATCGAGCACATAGAAACTGGAAGTGGACACGGAGACGACGTATCAAACAGTCTTGAAGCTCTTAAAGAACTGCGTGATGAAACTGCTGTAAAAAAGAAACTGAATAGCAAGGCCGGTGAGGAGTCCATTAATTCCCAAGATGGACTGTCGAAAGGTGAGGGTGAGTCCGACATAGAGCGTTTCCTCGACACCTTCAACGTGTCGGGTGAAATATCGGATACACCAGTGACGGAAGCTGACACGAATGATGATCTGCATACTAGAATCGCTGGGATGCGCTCAGGTCGAGGAGAATCAATGGCGTTTTTCTAGACTTAATAAGCGAAGTTGAGAACAATGCGCGATGATGTAGGTGAGCAAAATAATGCACTTTTCGAGGCCTGTGCACGGCTGTGCTTCTGGTCGCAGGCGCCATGTTAAATAGGCACCGTGTTGCACAAATCATCAGGCGTCACGCAAGGGTCCCTTACCCAGAATTTTGGCATCATGAGATACGCTCGAACGTGGGGCGTCCGAGGGAAGTCATTTTGTTGAGGACTGAGACGCCAATCCGGCACTCAGTTCTCTGATTTTTCAGGGTGCGTGATCTCAGCCTTTCCCCGATGACCGACTTCCAGCGGCCCATGAGCGTTTCCACGCGCGCTCTCTGGTTATATCCGGTGCTCTTTTGCCAGGCCATGCGGCCATGGGCCTTGATCGCCAGAATATCCAGATCCCGCGCGGTGGGGGTGGTCTCGGCCTCAGGGCCGGCAACGGCCGTCTTCGGCGGTGGAATGATGATCTCCACATCGGCAAAGCGCTGCGTGATCTCGGTCCGTGTGGCGGCGCCGTCATAGCACCGTGTTGCACAAATCATCAGGCGTCACGCAGGTGTCCCTTACCCAGAATTTTGGCATCATGAGATACGCTCGAACGTGGGGCGTCCGAGGGAAGTCATTTTGTTGAGGACTGAGACGCCAATCCGGCACTCAGTTCTCTGATTGTCCAGGGTACGTGATCTGGTAGTGTCGCAAACTTTTATTTCAGCCATTGCTATGGCTTTGTCTTGACACAGTTATCCTGCGAGCTCGATGAACTGTCGGTAAGCAGGTACACCCGGCCGGTTCAGCTGCCCCTTTCGGATCATGTGCGCTGTTTCAA
>NZ_JBDWYP010000043.1:0-5320 GCF_039982295.1 Roseibium sp. | reverse complement strand
GACATGGCGACCGCCGAGCGGCACAACAGGCACGAAAGAAGGATCAAGAGGGACGCCCATCGCCTCCGCGAGCAGAGGCAACACAATTCGTTCGGAGTCCCCCTCGCCGAGGATGACGAACCGCGCGAAGTAGAGCTCCGGATACGCCCGCACGGCGAGCCGGACATACTTACCCGCCTCGGTCGCATCGTCAGGTAGCGTCAAAGATTTCACCGATGAGGCCCTGCTGGTCGTATCGAGCCGGAAGTAGCGCACCTCGTCCGGCTTGATACGGCTCAAAATGCTAGCGCTGTGGCTAGAGATCAGTACTTGCGCCGAGCTGAGCGCTCCGATGTCGCGCGCTTGGTTCATAATGCGAGAGAGGAAGAACGGCGACAGGCTGTTTTCCGGTTCTTCGATGGCCAGAATCGTAAGATGAGCACGCCGCAGCTTTTCCTGATCGAACGGGCTATCGGCAGCGGCCAGTCGCAGAGCATCTTTTTCGGTTTCAAGCGTCGCCGCAGTTAGAGCTATATGAAACAGAGAGCGTTGACCGTCGCTTAGGTCGACAAGCGCCCGCTCGCGACCGGCCTCATCGGGATGGAATGCAAATTCGACGCGCCTGACCAGTTCCTCGAGCCGACTTTCCACAAGTCTGAGCACTGGCGTCGTATCTGTGTCGGCTTCGTGGACCTGCCGCCAGCGCTTCGTAAGCCGCTCGACGATGAATTCTGCGGGTGCTTCGCGCTCAAAACGCTTCTGGATGAGCTTGGCTCCGCGCTCGGTCGTCTTGGACAGGCGATCCGACCATTTCGCAGCCCGCCACAAACGCCCCTTAAGCAAATCAGTGACACGATCCGCCGGATTACGGGTCGCCGGCACATAAACAAGTTGGATGGTGCCACGATCAACAGCGGCGACCCTTTGGCACTCATCCCAATCGTAATCATCACCGAGCGTACCAATCCAGCGAATGTCCTCTTCCACCGTACCATCGGGCGTTCCGTCATCCGTCCAGACTGCCTGCAGGCGCATGCGCGCTTTAAGCGGTTCTCCAGGGCCGGTTGCTGCCATATGGTTGAAAAAATCCGGCACGGCGTCGGCCGCCGCCGCCTCGTCAAGACCGTCTAATTCTGGGAAGGACGGGATACACTCGATCGACAGCGTCGCTCCAGGATCGAGCTCGGTTTGGTCAGGCCTAAGATGAAAACCGCGTGTCTGGATCTGTCTTTCTGCACTTGAGACACCAAAAAGCCGTGCTAACGCCTGAAGCGCCGCCGTTTTTCCGGCTCCGTTTCCGCCAACCAATGCCGTAACCCCGTTCTCAAACCTGAGAGTTTCAGCCTCTGCGCCGAAGCATCGGAAGTTCCGTATAAAAAGTGTGTCAATCTTCATCCGAATTCCCTAGCGTTCTATTTTTTCAAATCGGTTTTCTGCAAATTCCCGAAGGCCCAAGAGGCTCTAAATGTACTTCCGATAGTCACTGCTGACCTTTTGCCCCGAGGGAACGTATTTCAATACGTCACCAACCTTACGGGCTGCTCGGATCGGAATCGGCAAGCGTTGGTTCATCTGGGTCGAGTTCCAGTTCACCTTCGTGAGGCTTAAAACTTCCTTCGCAATCTGTTCGATTGTGCTCTCGCTTTGCGGGTGTGGACAGAGCAACAGGGGGTTCGGGACATAGAGGCCAGGATAGGTCCCATAGTAGGGAATGCTGCCGTTGGTATAGAGCAGCCCATTGCCGTCCAGTTCAACGAAGGTGCCGCGGAGGACAGGGAAGTCGCCGTCGCGCAGCACCTTGACTGAATAGCTCTCATGAATCCAAACGAGATCGCGCAGTTCCACACCTGCCTCGTCGAGCGCCTTGCCAACACCCTCGGCCTCGTCCTCGCGAAAGCGCGACGTCTTCATGACGATCACGCGTGCCGGCATCGTTCTATGGACCGACTTGTAGGCGGCCAAGGCGCTCTCGGTAAGCTTGTGAGCCTCATCGATAGTGAGGAACGGGTGGCGACCCCGCGACTCTGACTGTGCAGGACCGCCTCTAAGAATAAACCCTCTGCCCCGCTCGTCGAACATTTGCGCAGCACTGGTCCATATCTCGTCGGTTTCGGCATCCTTGAAAAAGCTGATGCCAATGTAACAGGCGGTGAACTCGCCTTCTTCCGGCAATCTGCGCCAGGGCACCTTGCCGCTGCCCTTATAGTAGAGCGTCGTCATAAGGTTCCATGCGAGGTCAGCTCGGTCTTGGGTTTGGCGGTCAGAGTTCTCCTTGATTTTGCGAGGGATCTTGGCATCGGGGTTGATGACATCCTCCCAAACAATCTGAATTGAGAATCTGAGGTCCATCGCTCTGGCCTTGAGCAAGCCACGGAAGTTCGGAGAGGTTTCTCTGCCAGCTTTCGCGTCGGCCGCTTCGTCCTCTATAACTTCGTCATCGCGCGCCCGCTCGTTTCTCCAGACCCGTTCGATCAACTTGACAGGGAGAGAAACCATGACCACGTCCGGCCGTTCATGATGCGCCTCCAGCTTTTCCAGTTGCGCCATAACTGCGTCGACGGCCATCTCCACAGCACGCGCATCGCTCGGTTCCTTGGCAATCTTCTCGATCTGACCTTTGGTCAGTACTCCATCTTCGGCAGCCACCATTTCAAACCGGCACCGATAGGGGTTCTGGTTTCTCAACCCGGGGAAATCCGGGTGCAGGTTCGGGTGCTTTTCGGTCTTACCCTCGAACCCATCTTCGATCGCATTCAGAAACTCGCCTGATTTTTCGACGGTCAGAGCGCTGCCAACAACGCCGACTTTGATCGTGTCCCCCAGGTTCGTTTGCAACGGGCCCGCCTGTAGCAACCCCAATCGTGGATCAGGATGATGGTGTTGGTCACCAAATTCCAGTTCAGGCTCCGGGAAGATCTTTGTCTTGAAGTCGCTCATAGGTCGAAGCTGCCTTGTTCATTCGAGCCGGACGGCTTCCTCGACTTTTGCGCCTTCGCGCCCCACACGTCCTCGGGCACACTCTTCGGCAGTTCGATGGAAGGCGGGTCACCAAACTTGATGATACGATCCGTCTTGGTGTCGGGTGCCAGCAGTTCGCCGGCATCTTCAAATTCCAGACCTGACAGCAATCGATGCCACATGATCACCTGGCCTCGAACGGTGCTGTTTGTGTCGAGGCGCTTCTTCCCGGACAACAAGGCATCCGGATAGTTGAGCGCGCGCGCTCCATCCGAAGTGAAGTAGTAGGATGGGTTGATGATCAGGTACCATTGGTCCGCCAAGCGCTCGAACCGGGGATGGAATGAATGGTGCCGCACATAGTCGATGGGCCCCTCCCCCTTCGACTTCTGATAGACGCTGACAACGTCGGCCTGTGTCTTCTGCTTCGCACCAAGATAGCGAAACTTGCGCGCGACGCCTCCAGGTGTCGGCAAGAAGTAGAACTGCTTTTTCTTTCGGTCCCATCCAAGCAAATCCCGAAAGTCATGCGCCAGAGTATGTCGCAACAGGCCCGCAAATTTGTGCTGCTGATCTACGGCGTCGTGTTGTGCCAGAAAGTCGGTTTCGATCCGTTCGACCTGATCCCGCTCAACTAGGTCGCGAACGGGTGTGGTTAGCGGGTCGCAGAATGTCCAAAGCGAGGTTTCATCGATCATCCAATCGTACCGTTGGCCTTCCCGGACCTTATTCATCCGGGCGAGCGCCTTCTGGGTGGAGAGCTGTGTCTGTGCGACGAAGATTTCCTCAGGAAGCTGCAATGGCACCATGTTGATGATCGCGTCCTCCCCTCCCCCAAGTGGCGGGACGTAGTAACCGTGTCCTTGCTTGGCGACGGTCAGGGCAGCGAGGCGATCCTTCGCACGTCCGTCCAAGACGTCGCGCTCCTTGTCGAACTGCAATGTGCGTTCGGCCTCGCCAACGAGGTTTTCGAGCGACTTCCAGAAGAATGTGTCATCTAATTGCCTGTAGAGAACTAGGATGACGGGTAGGTTGGAGCCACGCCAATAGTCGAAATCTGAAGCGCGGACACGATAGGTGAAACCGGCGTTCGTCTCGCCGACATAGCTGCCACGCTCAGTAGCCTTGACCTGAACGGCAATCATCTTCGCAGTCGGCTGATCATCGTCCATCACCTCAGCGATGCCGTCTATCCCTGCTTCCAACCGCGAACGCCCATCGAATTGGAACCCAATTCGCAAGAATTGAAGATTAGCCGCCTTCTCCCCGATTTCGCCAATTCGCTGGCTGGTTGTAACTTTCTTATTCACATCTCGATTCCCGAAAACAGGCTTTTCGAGATGTAACACTTTATCTGGAGCAACATAAGGGAGGAGCAACAAGATATGGAGGTTACCCTTGCAAAGGGTCAAACCTGATAGAGAGCGAAATCTCAGACTTCTAGAACGCGGCTGGTGACCACCTCTTACTGCATCAACTTCTGGATGCGACAACCCATCAAGTTAGAGCCCCTGTGCTAGGGCTGTCTCCAACTCGCCCAAATCATGTACGGCCGTTCGTACCTGCTCGACATCCGCATCTTTCACCGAACCAAGAGCAGCCACTTCCCCCCCAAAATCCATTTCAATCTGTCGCTGTTCCTCGGCGATAACGGCTTGAACGACCGGCGAAGTTTTCTTTGGAGCGACATCAGTTTTCCCTGACGATTGGCCATCAGCAGCCTGGCGTTCGGCCTCAACGTCGGCCTCGGATCCGCCAGACCCGTCCAGTGGCGGTGTCATCGGCATGGCGCGCATGCTCAGCGGCAGCGTGCCTTGCGGCCCCCCTCCCCCCGGCTCTGGAAATGGCAACTCGCCTGTCTGCGCCGCATGGATGGCCTTAAACAGCCGGTCGTCAAAATACTGGATCCGCTTCGCCCGGACAGGCATCTGGGCATCGATCACCATGACGATCTCGTCGAGCGGCAAGCGGCGCGCCTCATCTTCGGGCAGCAGAGAGCTCTCTTCAGTCCGTGTAGATTGGCTGCGCCCTTCGAAGGGGTTCTTGCCGATGGACTGGGAGCGCGTGATGACGGTTTTCGTGGTCTTGCCGACAGCCTTGCTGAGCTCTTCGACGGTTTTTTCATCCGACGGCGTGAGGTAGAGCTTCACGCCCGCGTTGCCCTGCAGGGCGCGGCGGGTGTTCTCGCCGTAGATTTCATCGAGGGCGGGGATCGTTTGCGTAACTACGGCCAGATGGCCGCGATACGTGCGCAGGGTCTCGATGCTCTCGACCACGATGGGCATCTTGCCCAAACGATTGAACTCGTCGAGCATGATCATCACTGGCCAAGGCTCATCCGGCCCTGGGTCCTTTTCCTGCATGGCCGAGAGGAGATCGGAAA
>NZ_JBDWYP010000042.1:0-8133 GCF_039982295.1 Roseibium sp. | reverse complement strand
TCGAATGGGTCGACTGGTTCAATCACCGGCGTCTTCTGGAGCCCATAGGAAACATCCCTCCGGCTGAAGCGGAGGAACGATACTACGCCACGCTGGATCAACCGGCGGTCGCAGCATAACTTAAGCCAAACAGCCTCCGGCCAACCCGGGGCGGTTCAAAGTTTCTAAAACTGACGGTCATTGAGTTACCCTTTATTGAAATTGTCAGCTATTGCGTAGCCGTACGAAGCTCACTACGACCATCGCATTGGTGAGCTGCATTGTAACAAGGTGAAAAAAAACGCTTATGTCGAATGACACAGAGCACTCGACAAGATTTTCGAGTCGGGTACAATGGGCAGCCAGGCGTTGTGCGGAGCCCGTGGCGACGGCGATACGCGCCGCCAGGCGGCGCCGACGGGCTTGCGAGAAGATTTTCAAAGATCATTCAGAATACGCTTCCGCGCGCTGCCGGTGTCCGGCCGCCTGTCATTGGTCGGTGTTCTAGTTCAGGCCGAAACCATGGCGCAGAAGACGCTCCTGGAAAATCGACATTTGGCCGACGACTGATCGAAGTCGGCCCATGCGCCGAAGGCCCATAACGAACAGATTACATCATGCGGCAGGGAAAATCTTGGAGGCCCACCTGGTCAGCCAGTAAATTGGAACGGTTGTGACCCCGCCCGACGAGCCCGCCCGGGCGGCTCGAGGCCGAGACTTAAGAGCGTTCCCCGCAGCCGCTTGGCCGCCACTCTTTTGTGGCGGCCGAAGACATAAATCCGGCCGACACCTATTCAACTTCTCGAGGTCTGCATGCCTCGCGCCGCCGTTCAGGACAGGGAGCTTCGCCAGTTGCCCTTGGCAAGCCAGAGACCCAGAAGGCTGGTCGCTGCGAACAGCGCGAAAGCGGCGATCAGACGCGGGTGTGACCAGTCGACCTCATCGGCAAAACGGGACATCTGGAGAAAAAGCAGAGGAAGCGGAAGGATCAGAAATGGAGATCCGATACGTGCTCTCTCGCGAGCGCCTTCCCAAGCCATTGAGACCATCATCAGGCCGAGCGCGACAATCCAGCCGGCTGTCGCCCGTGCAGTGAGGACTGTCACTTCGAACGCGTGATTGGCGGTAAAGTGCTCAGGTCGGACAAAAGAGTACAAGCCTTCAAGCGTAAACAAGCAGCCAAGCGCGCACAGTGTTAGACGCAGGGCTTTTCCCATGGGCTCAAGAGCGGGCAAGGACACTTGCCGGCGGACCTGATAAAGGAAAAGAGTCAGAAAAATCGGTGGCGGCAGCAGATAGCTCGCGTACCAGAGCATAAAGCTGCCTGAATCCACCCTGAACTTGTCCCAGTGGATCCAGGTCGCCGCCAGCTCGATGGACGTGAAGATAATGGCCGGCCATATGATCACCCTGACCATTTCCCAGCGTCGGGCGACCATCGCCAGAACAAAGATCGGCGCAACCGAGGCATAAAACGCCCCTAGGATAGCCGCCGTAACGGTCGGTTTGATGGTCCAGGCAAAATTCGACGCCGTGTCCTGCGGTGTAAGCGTGATTGAAAGGATTGCCGCGAGGCCGAAAAATACTTCCGCCCCAAACCACAGACGTAGCGGCAGGGAAATACTGGATCCGGTATTCATCATGGGCATCCTTTTCGAGAGTTTACTTCACGTGCCGCGACACCTGTCAGGACAAACACCCCTGCGAGGCTCGCGATTCCAAGGCCTCCGAACCAGACGACGGACGAGACCGCCCAGGGCGCGAAGAGGTTTAGGTGCATCAGACTTCCGGCAAACGCAAGCACCGGGAACATGGTGATACCGACAGCGGAAATGAAACATTCATCCTTGTCGGCCGTCGTCATCAAGAGAGCTATGACCGCCAGTCCCAGCAGCGGACCACCGTAGATCTGCGCCAGCATGAGGTTCAATTTCCATGGCCAAGCGTCCACCATAATGCCAGGCAAGAACAGCAGCAGCAGAGAAACGGCGAGAGCGAAGGCGCCAAGAACGCCCAGGAGAACACGGTTCACGGGGGGCAGGAGCGTGCGCTCGCCCGAGGTCGTGCGCTTGCGGAGACGCAGGATGAAGTAGCCCCCCGCTACCGGGTAAACTGAATATGCAAAGAACCAGAACCATGTCGACCTCAAACCAGTATCAAACTGGTCGAGATAGAACAGACTGACGATCCCGAGCGCTCCGGTCCAGATCGTGGCGACCACTGTCGGCAGTCGGACCTGTCTTGCCTCTTGCGCGAGGCCGGCGAGCAACATCATGGTTCCGCCCGCCAGATAGAGACTTGCGATCGTCCGCGCATGCAGCGGCGGCAGCGTCAGGGGCACAGCCCTGGAAATCAGCTCGGGCTTGAAATATCCCATCCCGCCGACAAAGAGCCCGAATGAACACACGGCGAAAAAATATATCCTGTGCGCGATGGAAATCCTGTTCATGTGATCCCTTTCACTTTGGCCTCAGGTCCATAATGCAAGTGTCGCCCAAACCGGCGTCTCCGGCAACGGTCCAGCGCGACAGGACAAGTTGTTTGCAACCTGTTGAAAGAGGATCCCATTGCGATCCGGATTGATAGCCGGATCGCAATGCAGTCAACCCGGGATGAACTCGACCCGGCGGTTCTGTTGCCTATCGCCAGCGATCCGGATCGTGTGATCGCCTGACGTTTTCTTTTCCGAAACGATGAGGAGATCGTTGAAAATCTGCTGAACCGGTGAAGTCTCTTCTATGGGAGAGGCGCTTGCGATCGAAGACATCACAGCCGTCAGGGCGAAGACGGAGATAAACAGCTTGTTCGACATGGAACCGTTTTTCCTTTCAAACAGGGCAATTGCGGCCCGATGCCTTCTGTCTAGCCCCCCATAAGCCGCCCGCCCTGTGTCGCTTGACACACCTTAGAGTGCCTCACGGCATTTCTGGAGATATCTGTCCGGCAGGAGTTCAAATGGGGATCGACTGGAGCAAATTTCGTCCCATTTCTTGAGCCGTTGCCAGAACAGATCGAGCTGCTCCTTGTCCCGGCTGACCGGCTTCGGTTCGGGTTCCACAACCAAAGCTGGCGGTCGTCCACCATGCCCGCGTGAGCGTGCGTCGCGACGACCTCAAAAGTCTCTGTCCAGCGCGCGAGAGGATGATATACTCGCCGTGTTCGAAGGAGTTCCCTGGCCGAGGATTGCGAGACCGGAATGGCAACAGACAGCGCCCACGACAAGAGCAAATTGCTCGGAAAAAGCTTTATTTTCGAAGCGCTCGATCCGCAGGCGCGAGACGATCTCGCGAGGTTTTCCTTCCTGAAGAAGTTCTCCGCGGGCGATGTCATTTTCACCATGGGCACCCCGGGGCAAAGCATGATGGCAATCGCGGAGGGCGTCGTGCGCGTCAGCATGTTCACGCCGAGCGGCGGCGAGGTCACCCTGACGGATCTCAAGGCTGGTGACGTGTTCGGCGAAATCGCCCTACTGGACGGTCAGGATCGCTCGGCCAGCGCCAGAGCTCTGACAAACTGCACAATGGTCGTTCTGGAGCGTCGCAACCTGCTTGAAGTGCTGCAAAGGGATTCTAATCTGTCGATCAGGTTGATCGAGTTGCTTTGCCAGCGTGTCAGGCGCTCCGACGAACGCATGATCGAAGGGTCATTTCTAGATCTGCCAGTTCGCCTGGCGAAACTGATCCTCCGCCTGTCCGCGGCGCTTCCCGCGTCCGAAGACCGCCCTCTCAAGAAGCTGTCGCAATCCCAGTCGGAACTGGCCGGGATGATCGGCAACACGCGGGAAAACGTGAACAGGTGCTTGCGGAAGTGGCAAAAGGCAGGCCTGGTCAACATGCAAGACGGCTGGCTGTTCATCCTGGACCGGTCCGCTCTGGCGAAAATCGCAGACCCGGACAGCTTCTGACGGCATTGTTGCGTTAATCCGATTAGTGGCCTACGTGCTCGTCGTTGTTTCCATTCTGAAGATTTGTGAATACCGTTCAAACACGACGCCTCCCGTCGGCACAAGACTGCGAAGTCCAGGCATCGTTTGACGAGTTGGCGCGAGTAAACGGGCAGCTTGCGTCAGCGTGTGCGTTAGGGTCTGAGTTGATGAAAGCGTGGCGCGCACCGGCAAGCGCAGCCGAGCGGGGAAATACTCCGACTTTACCATCACGGCTTGTCTGGAGCTTCGGAACGTATTCCATTTGGCCCTGCGGCAAACACAGAGACATTACTGGAGTTCGTCCGCTAGCGGAACACTCTCGTGTTGCGGTCAAGTGGGATCGTTGTTTTACGTTGGCATTATACCAAGGCTGTTTTCCTTTTTTGCGAGACCCAGCAGCAAAAAACCTCGTAATGCGTATCAAACAGCACAACCTGAGCGCGGCGACACCGCTTATCTTCTACCTGCGTGTATTCTTCTTGACGTCTTACAGACTGCAAACTGGAGTAAGAAAAGTGTCCCTCAACCCTACCCAACTGAATTTACTCACGACGCAATTCTTTAACGAAAATTCCGATCAAAATGCCCTGCGGAACAATCTTGAGAGGGGTCTATTCAAAAAATTTGATAATATAGTAGTCATGGGACAAGGAAAAGAACTTCCTATGGGCCACCAGAATTTTCTTAACCAAAGAAGAGAATTTCAAGTAAATCTTTACATCGCCCAAACAAATCAAAGGATTGAAAGGCAGCTGGAGGAAATTTCAGGCCTGAAGGAGCTCTGGCAAGCTCTTCCAATAACGTACAAGGAACAAAATCAAGCAGCGTTCGACGACCTGCTTAAAAACGTATTTAGAAAATTCGACGCTTGGCGGGACGAGAACGAGACAAATAGAACTCTTTGGCAAGATCTTTTGCAAACAGGTAACGCGAAAAATTTTGATTTCGACAAATTCAAGATTAGCTTGAGGACTAAATTTCAGGAATACCTCAATGCACTTCATGACTTGATGAACTTTTTTGCGGCACATCAAAATACCCACATTGATGCCCTCACGCAGAGACCGTTTGAGGCGCCTAAAGATGAGGAGCCGGTGCCGCCGATGCCTGCCACGCCGCCAGAAACAACTTTCAACGTCAAGAGTTTCCAAAATCGCGTTGCAAACCTTATCGAGGAAAATGAGAAATTGCACGACGACCGTTTAGACAAAAGTCTCCACATACCCAAGCCTGTGGCAAAAGAGCGTATCGACTGGAACCAAATGGATTGGGGCCGTGACGATGAAGAAAGTGTTGAAATCACTGCCCCGGTGGTAGGTTAGTAGCTCGTCGTTAAATTGAACGCACATAGTTCGGTGGTCCGGAGCGGCGCTGATGTCGCTAAAGTTAAGATATAAGGGATGCTTCTTATCTGGGCTTTGCCACACACGATGCTTCTCCGGATCATGTTACATAGACCGCAACAAATGGGAACCTAGTCAGCCATGAGATGTTAAATTTTCATTAGGAGCATGTTGCGGCTTGGTTGCGGCTTGGCGGTCAAGACATGCGACGAAGCGAAACACTTCAGTCTCATGGCCACCAACGGTTTTGTTTAAGCTCAGCGAACTGAAATCGGCATTTGACCGGCTAACCATCCCGATCTTCGCGCTGCTGATTGTTGAAAGAGCTGAACGAGCCATTCAAGCGGTTCCTATTCGCCGTAGTTGTATTAAAAGCGAGTCGCATTCAAACGGAAAGATCAGCATCGCTTTTTGCGCTGGAACTCCCGCTTTCAGAAAGCGAAGAGCGATACGAATTAATGGGATTTGCTCCGGCCGGTCTCTGCCATCTTCCAGAAACGCTTCGTGCAGCTCTACTCATCCCATGGATGTGTCCGAAAAACAAATATTGTTGCGAGTAAAAAATGACCGTTGTGCCTAAAATGGCTCCCGGGGCGCCAGATCTACCCCGGCAACAAAAAAAAGTTTTTAAGCGATTCGAACCGCTTAACTTCGCGGGATATTCTGTCAGTCCAAGTCAAGATTTCAGGAACGCGTTTGCTGAGAATCGCCCAAACGCGCAGGAGGAAATATACGCCTGCCTGCTTGAACGCAGAGTCGCGAAGATTAATAGAATAGTTGAGAGAAAAAACAAACAGATTTATTCATATGAGGTTCGACTAAAGCAAATTTTTCAAAAAACTCGCGATCGACGGGAAATCAACGGGACAGATCATGCAGAAAGGCTTGAGCAACTACGTGAATCTTTCCAGGATTATTACGAGCTGACTGAGTCTAATATTTGCGACTGGCACAGTGTAATTAGCAATGGAACCTTTTACCGTCATAGATTTGGGCCCGTCACCGTCAATAAAATTAAATTGAAGCAATTCGAGCGTATCTTCAACAAACTTGAGATTGAAATGGAACAGCAATGCGGGCCACAAAGTTCCACAGTGCATATTGAAAAATTGGGGCGGCATGATGCAGTCGAACAATCAAACAACAAGTATTTAATCGAAACTGAACTTAAATCTTTTCTGACAGATAACAAAAATATAATCGATATATACGAAAATTTTCGCAGAGAACACCCTGTAAAGGATGCAAGAGCATTCAAATTTCAAAGGTATTCCCGCCTGACAAATCACAGAAAATTCTATAAGGTGACAAAAGGAACGAAATTTTTAACGCAATCCGGAAAAAAACCACAAGCTTTGCTTGTAACTGAACTTGACAGTCTTGTTGAGAGATCATTTTTCCTAATTAATTCTCAAATAATAAAATCAATAAATGCCTCATTTGCTGAAAACAAAAACGGCGACGATTCCATCGAATGGCTGGAATCAATTCAGCTTGCATTGGAAGAAGGAATTCGCAGAGAGTTAGGCAATAAACTCTGGCGAGAAGTAGACTTTAGCTTTGAGGATTTCATAGTTGGGATGTCTGAGCGATGTATCAATTTTGTCAAGTCCTTAGACAAAATTGTGGCCGATATAGCCGAACCAATCTTCGCGAATCCACACGCAGATTGTTACTATAAGATTGACGAAACATGTCTTTTTCTAGCACTTACCCTCATCGCACAGGACACCTTCACTATTGGGAATGATCCCGATGAAGAGACTGTAGCAATGGTACGTAGGGCTTGCATCACTTGGCTGAAAAAATGGGGAAAGGACGAGGAGGCAGCCGACTGGCTTTTCAAGGATGACACTTTCTTGATCGCACAGCCTAGATTTTACAATGAGGCCGATGCCATAGATGGAAATAGCGACTACTGCTCCGACGGCTCGGACGACTTCTTCGATGACTCCGATGAAGACGCATGACGGTAATCATCCCATTTTTAGTGGGTTTTAAAACTGGACTTCAGGCCGCTGTTTTCAGTTTCATTGCGGGCGTAATGCCGCCGATGGCCATGTTCGGCCGCTCATTGTTGTATGTCCATAGCCAACGTGTTGCGTGGTCCTGTGCCTCCTCGATCGTTTCGAATATGTATTGTCCAAGCCATTCATGGCGGACAGTTCTGTTGTAGCGTTCGACGTAGGCGTTCTGTTGCGGTTTACCGGGTTGGATATACTCCAAGCCGATCCTACGTCTCGTAGGCCCATGTTTGCAGCGCGGCACTGACGTTTTCCGGGCCGTTATCCACTCAAATGTTCAGCGGCTGGCCGCGCCATTCAATGATCCGTTCCAGCGTGCGTATGACGCGAAGGGATGGAATGGAAACGGCCACTTCAATGCCGAGACCTTCCCGGTTGAAGTCGTCCAGAACGTTCAAGGTCCTGAAGCTGCGCCCGTCGGCCAATTGATCAGACATGAAGTCCATGGACCAGGTCATGTTCGGGCCATCCGGGACAGCCAGTGGCTCTGGCTTTTCCCGCACCAAACGCTTCTTCGGCTTGATGCGCAGATTCAACTCGAGCACCCGGTAAATCCGCCGGACGCGCTTGTGGTTCCATGCAAATCCTTTGACATTGCGCAGATAAAGAAAACACAAGCCGAAGCCCCAGGTTCGGTGCGTTGTCGTTAGCCGGACCAGCCAGTCCGCGATCTCGGCATTCTCGTTGCCCAGTTTGCGCACATAGCGATAGCAGCTTTCGCTGATCTGGAACGTCCGGCAGGCAAGCGCAGCGCTCACGCCACGCGGCCGGACTGCACTGGTGGCCATCTCTCTACGCTGAGACGGCCTCAAGGCGTTCAGCCTTGTGCTCGAACCAATGGCGCACTGGCGGCCTCAATTCC
>NZ_JBDWYP010000041.1:0-21075 GCF_039982295.1 Roseibium sp. | reverse complement strand
GTCTGGCGAGGTTGCCCGCGTTCTGGGAGGATTTGCCGATGGCTCAGAATAGCGCCGTTGCCGCCGCGCAGGAGGCCTTCTTCGATCGTGACTGGAGCCGCATTCGCGGCAGCGTCCCGCGCGCCCGTGCGAAGCAAATGGCGCGCGCCGCCATGGGGCATTCACCCGCGATCTTCAAAGCCATTCGCGACGGTGGCACGCACAACAAAACGCAGCTGCGCAACCAGCTGGAATACCTGACCACCAAGTCGAGCTTTATCATCGACAGCCGTGGCACCCATGACGGCCAAAGCGTTCTGTCAGCCAAAGAGATCGAGCAGGTCACGCGCCGGTTTTCAGCGCAATGGAATGAGGGGTTTCATCCCAAGCTGGGACATACCTCGCATCTCTTGATGGCCTTCCCAATTGGCACGCGCGGCGAGGATGTCGCCGAGATCACGCGCGAGATTTGCGAGCGGTTCTTTCAGGGCGAGGGCAGCCACTTTGACTACATCGCTGCCGTGCATGAGGACCGGGACCACCCACACGCTCATATCGTCCTGAACCGGCGCAGCAAGGACGGTGAATTCTTCTTTCTGAAGGAAGGCCACCACTTCAACTACGACAGTTTTCGCGAGGCGATGGTGGAGGTGTCCGACCGCTATGGGCTGCGCCTCGAGGCGACCCGAAAGCTCGAACGTGGGATCACGACAAAAAGGCCAAGCGATGTTGACCAGCGTCGCGCGGAAGCCACGGGCCAGAAGCCGACCGAGCGCGAGCGCGTGGCCCCCGAGCTGGACCGCGCCTTGGCGGACGTGGCGCAGAACGCGCGGCTTTATCGCGGCCTGGCCGCCGAGGCCTCGCGCGAGAACCAGCATGACATTGCCGCGGCCTTGGACAAGGCCGCGACGCTTTTGGCGCAGGGCAAACCGATAGAAGCAGATGGAAAGGTATATGGCATGGCCGAAGAACAGCACTCGTTTGATGAGGTCGTGGATGCCTTTCACGACAAGATCAACCAAGCCGAACGCATTGTCGCTGACGCCCCAATGGAGCGGCGTGCTGCGCTGGAGCATGAGCTGAACGACATCTATCGCTCTTTGTCACATCTCAGCCCAATGGGAACGCAGTCCCACACCTTGCTCGAAGACGCGTCCCAAAGTGGGATCTATTCCGCTGCGAATATCCGGGCCGAGGCCCAAGGCGCTTTGCAGGATCCAGCTCTTTCCAAACGTCTTCAGCAGGCTTTGAAAGGCACCGGCATTGACGCGCAAGAGGTGACGCGTCGCGTCGAAATCGGCGCGGGCAATGCCGCGCTGGAACGGCAATGGCTTGGACATGATCTTAAGGCAATTGCCGAGAAGGAAGGCTTTGACCTGTCACGCGCCGATGAGCTGGAGAAGGCGATCGACCGCCTTGACGAGGTGCACAGTGATCTGGGCGGTGTGTTGGCAGATGCTGAGGTTCTCAAAGACAGTGGGACGGTGGAGACCGACCGGCAGGAAGCCATCATCGACCGGCTGCCGCCGACCACTGCTGAAATACTGAGCCGCATGAGGGACGACCCAACCGCAGATCCATTCCGCAGCGATCTGGAGCGCGAGACCTTGCGCGCCGAGCTGGAGGAACTGGTCGGTGAAGAGGGTACCCGGGACTTAGCGATTGGCGATGAGACCGCGCTGGAGGAACATATCGAAGACCGCCTGGACCGGCTCTATGCGGCCAAGGCCTATCTGCAGAGCGATGCCGCTCTGGCGAACAGTTTGGCGATGGAGCATGTCCTCGACGAGATCGCCAATGAAGAAATTGATGTTCGACGCGAGCGGCATGTCGATGCCGATGGCGAAAAGGGTGTGACGCATGGGTAAGGGGCGGATCGCACTCGGCGTCATGAGCTTTGCTCTTCTTGGCGCGGTTCTTGGGTATGTCCTGGCGTCGGCTTTTCTGACGTTCCGCTGGTTCGGGGTCGGGGCGGATATCGATTTCCTGATGCTGGCGCGCGGCTATGTGGATTTTCGGGAAGCCCAGCCGGACGATATGCAGATCGTTCACCTGATCGTCGGGATCAGCACTGGTGGCGGTGTTTTGCTTAGTGCGGTCTTGATGAACGATGCGCTGACCAAATTTGGAGAAACCCATTGGCAGCACATGTCCGAGATGAAACGGAACGGCTTTTTCGGCAAGCCCGGCCACGGCTTTGTCCTCGGGAAAATCGGTAAGCCCAAGAGCCGCAAACCTTTCGTGATGTCCAAGGTTTTTCCCCATGCCTTGATCGTGGCCCCGACCGGACGCGGCAAGACAACTGGGTTCGTCATCCCGAACCTTTTGACTTATCAGGGCAGTGCGGTGGTGCTGGACGTGAAAGGCGAGAACTTTGAGGCAACAGCGCGCCACAGGACCGCGCAGGGCGACAAGGTGTTCAGGTTCGCGCCAACAGATTGGAAGGACGGCCGTTCGCACCGGTACAATCCATTGCTGCGCATATCGGCGCTGGAAAACGTCGACCGCCAGCAGATGGAGCTGCAACTCTTGGCTTCGCTGTTCCTGCAAGCGGATAGCGATCGCGTTCAGGGGCTCCTTGATGGCGGCATTGACTTATTCGTGGCGGCAGGACTTTTGGCGTTCGAGAGAAAGCGGCCGACCCTTGGCGAGATCTACCGGATCACGGCCTCGGGCGGTGACAAGCAGAAGGAATATCGCCGCCGCGCCGACGAAGTGGTCAACCCGGCCGCCAAGCTGATCTTCATGCGCATGGCCTCGACCAACAACGACACGCTGACCTCTTACCTGTCGCTCTTGATGACATCTGGCCTCAAACAATGGTCCAACCCCGCCATCGACCGTGCAACCGCAACCTCAGACTTCGACTTCCGCGACATCCGAAAATCGCCGTTTTCGGTTTACCTCGTCGTCGAGCCGCTGATGGTTAAACCGCTTGCGCCGCTGATCCGCTTGTTCTTCTCGGACTTGTTGGCAGCTCTGCAAGACCATGAACCCGGCAAGGACGAACCTTGGCCGGTGATGATCATGCTCGATGAGTTCAATCGCTTAGGCAAAATGCCGATCGTGCTCGACAGTATCGAGACGCTGAGATCCTACCGGGCCAATCTCGCGATCGTCACCCAGACCATCCCTGCGCTCGATGAGATCTACGGAGAAAATGCCCGTCGTGCCCTGCAGGGCAACGCAGGCATCAAGCTTTATCTGACCCCTTCAGATGAAAAAACCATCGAAGAGCTCAGCAAAGCCGTTGGCAAAACCACCAAACGAGTCGTAACCCGCTCGCGCTCCGTCGGGCGCAACCCTTTTGCCGGGCGCAGCATGTCCGAACGGACAGAAGAAACTGCATTGTTACCTGAGGACGAAGCACGGCGCATGGATCTTGATGACATCGTTCTTGTGGTCGATGCGCAAATGCCTTTGCGAGCCAAGCGGATCAAATACTATGAGGATCGGTTCTTTAAGCAGATTTTCGACAGGCAAAGCGGCGATCTGCCGTATCCGTCCGCCGGCGACCAAATGCGCGGCCTGCAAGGGCAGATCAAGGCGCTGGAGGCAAAGATTGGGGCGCTTGAGGTGCCGAGAGTGGTTTCAAATGAGGGCCCTGACGGTGGCAGGAAGCGGCGCGAAGAGATCGACGGTTTGGCCAAAGAAGGACGGGGTGCTGTGTCAGGCGAAAAGGCAAATTTGGATGAGTATCAGGCAGGAACAGATCGAGTGGAGAGATTCATGAAAGACGCAACACAGGGATGAAAGGGGGATTCTGGACTTTCGCTGCAGCTGCAAATGTTTAACCGACAACTTTAAAAGCGGACACCTCTGTGACCGTGGAAGGCTGCTTCGCAACAGCTCATCACCCTTGATTTACGGCTGACTTTGTTTGGCTGCAGCGAGGCCTGCCAGCTTGTCAGCCCGTTCATTGTGCAGATCACCAGCATGACCTTTGAGCCAAACGACCTTGATATATCTCGTTTCGGCCTCGTGCTGTAGCTTTTTCCAGAGATCAATGTTTGTTTTTAAAGCCGTTTCTTTATTGAAGCCGTTCTCAACATACCTGCTGTCGGTGCGTATGATTGCAGAAGCACCCGACGGTAAGGAAAGAAGTGCCTCCAGAACCGCGCGAAGCTCCATCCTATTGTTGGTGGTAGATGCCTCGCCGCCAGATTGTTCATCTGCCGTGTCATGAACTACGTACGCCCAACCTCCCGGGCCTTGGTCCTTACCGCGCTTCTTACCCGAAGTCAGCACAGAGCCATCAGTTGAAATTGTAACCGTGTTCTTGCTCGTCCGAAATCGCTTATTTTTTGGCAGAACGATTGGTGCATCCTCAAAGAACTTTGGCTTGATGTCGGCGAGCAAGCCTATTCCACCTGTGCGGCGCTTATCTTCAGCATTCATCGATTGAGCCTGCTGTGCGTACCACTTGCGAAAATTCTCAATCTTAACGTCAATTTTCTTGTCTAGATCTTTCATTGTGGAGCGTGAAGTAGAATAGGCAAAAGCCTCGCCCCATCCACGCAGAACTTGGTCAATGAGTGTTTGTGTTTGTGTATAGCGTTGACGAACAGCGAAGCTATCCTTCGCTCTCCGCACTTCTTTAATCGCAGATCTGCCGTTTGAAAAATGCTCATCGATGGACTTCAAGATGCTTGCTCGTGCTTTGGGTGAGGGCTGAAATAATCCTGGTTGGCAGGCGTACCCCAAGAACCAAAACCCACCTAAGCGAGCGTCGCCATATTCAGTCTTGTTCTTGTCTGCAGCCAATTGAAAAGGATCGTGACAGTCTAACTTCATCTCTTTTAGGAAATTTTGGGCGGACACAAAGGCGCGCCTACATCTTTTTTCAGATGTTGAAAGCAGCAGAAAGTCGTCAATGAAACGGATGCAGATCACACCTCTATCATTGAACTT
Source organism: Roseibium sp. (assembly GCF_039982295.1). Taxonomy (GTDB): domain Bacteria; phylum Pseudomonadota; class Alphaproteobacteria; order Rhizobiales; family Stappiaceae; genus Roseibium. The sequence goes on along the minus strand of NZ_JBDWYP010000041.1, from coordinate 16,185 downwards.
AATATCAAAATCGTAGAGCAGGATATTGCCAAACAGCGGAGACAACGGCGATCCTTGCGCCACACCTTCTTCGTTCGTTGGGAAAATAGATCGATCTTCACCAAGTGCGACCTCGTTTGATAGCGTGGTCGTAGTAGCAGCTCTCAGCAACTGGTTGAAAGCATCATCATCTACATCTTCTGCGATGCGTTCAAGGACTGATGAACGCGGTATATGATCAAAAAACCCTGATATGTCGGATCGAACGAACTGGGTTTGATCGGAGCGAAACGCTTCATCAATCATTTGGAGAGCATGCGGAACACTCCGGTTCGGAACCCCACCGACACTTGTCGGATGAGAGTTGACGGCCTTAATAAACTTCGACTTTTCTTGCAGGGTTTCAAGCAAAGCTCGCTCTACTATTCTGTTCTGGACTGACGCCATTACGATGCCGCGCTTGCCACCGCTGCCTTTTTTTACAGTCGCGCCATATTGAGGCTCAAACTCAAACTTACCTGTTCGCAGAGAGCGTTGAATCTTCTTAACGTTGCTGATTGCGTCACGATCAAACTTCTCTATGCCCGTTCTGGTCTCGAAGGAAGTTGATCTCAGTCCATTAGACCTAATCTTTCTCCAGGCTGAAAAGAGTGTTTTCTGCTCCGTGGCCTTTGTAAAAAATTTTCCCATTTACGTGCTCTCTGGCAGACGACATCGGAAAGCCTCGCCCTACCTCTAAACGCAACATTTGCTCACCAGGACCTTCACCGCCATTATCGTGAACGACGTCGTCGGCACCCTGTAGGCCGGTCCTCGGTTCATAACCAATCGCCAACCCGCCCTTCTCAATCTTCACGGCGCTCAGTGTGAGCCCGCAGATCAAAATCAGCGAAATGAACGCGCCTCGACAAGTTGCCGAAGCGGCCTTGCGCCAGCATGACATGCTGACATGTTTTTATTTGCGCCGATTTCCATCGCACAGACCTCCATAAGGTAGCTTACCTTTTTCGGGCCGATTGCAAGAAGAAATCTCGCGCCGCGTCCAGGCGAAGCCGTAAAGAAACTCTAATGACCACCCGAAGCTTCATTTCATCGGAGAAATGAAGGGCTATGGCCAACTCAGAGGCAAGGCTCACCATTTGCTCACCAGGACCTTCACCGCCATTATCGTGAACGACGTCGTCGGCACCCTGTAGGCCGGTCCTCGGTTCATAACCAATCGCCAACCCGCCCTTATCAATCTTCACGGCGCTCAGTGTGAGCCCGCATTTCTTGTGAAGAACAAAGCAGTTTAAATGTAGGGCGCCGTATGGTTCGATACAAGGGGGTGGGAGCAAACTGGAAATTGCCCCTACATCTTGGATGTCGTAGTTTTTACTGAGACAGAGATTAGTGAATGCTACCGTATCGACTAAAACTCGCTTCTGCTAACCTGCTTTGCGCCCCAAGTGTTCAAGAAATGCGATTGATGCAATGAAAGTGGCATCTTTGCACAAAGGCAGCAATGGGCCCAGACTGCGTTAGAAGCGCACTCGGTTACCAAGAGATCGATCTTGCACGCAGGACGCGACTAATCAGAACAAAAAAACTTCAGTTTCGCATTTGCTCGCGCACAAGAAGTCTGCATGGCATCCCAGTGCATCAGGAACTGTCGCAGCCGGTTCTGGAGCTGTTCCTGTGCGAGGCCATCTTCAAGCACCTGTCGGTGCGTCATCTTAGCCCCAACAATCCAGATTTCCTTGTCAAAGGAGGGATTTCTGCAAGCAGAAATCAGTAGCTCATTGACGTCCTCGGCGTCTAAGCCAGCAGGATGGCGAAACATTCGGTTTCGGCCAGCAAGGGTAGCAGCGTTCGCTTGAACTTCACTCTGCCACCGCTCTGCCGTCCAAACAGGTGAAGGTCTTCCGAGTGAAATGAATCCTAAGCTTGCAAGGGCCTGCCGCCCGACGACCTGTAATCCGCCTACATTAAAACCGCGACCATTGGGTCCCTGACTTCCGACCTTCGCGTGCACGAGAACCATTTTCTTGTTGTCTGGATCAAGTCCAATAAAGTCGGCAACTTCCTGACCGTCATCATCACATAACCAAATCGGCAGGGCTTCAATTGCGGCAGTCAGCTCATCGTCAGGTATTCCATCGGCAGCACGTTGTCCTTCACAGGTAGCAGAAAAGACTCCAAAGATTGACTGCTGGTGCCAAATGCTCCTGTTGGGCGCGAAGTGATTTTCACCTTTCTCGGAATTCACCTGATCAAGTGACGGAGAGGCCAAAACATAGTCCAAAATCGGGGTGCTTCCATCTTCGAGTTGCCAGCGAACGCGTGGCTCGTAGAAGTTTCCTTCTGAGTAAATCACGCCCTGACGAGAGGTGAGAACGCGAAATGACTGTCGCTGGTTTAGACGCTGAACAAGCGTTTGGCCTTGACGGCGGTCGTCCCGTTCTTGTGCCGGAAAGCGCGCGTTCAGTTCATCGCTTTCAATGCGATACTTGCCTGTTTCCTCAACGAACTCCACTGAACACTGGATTTCCTGATCATCGATTTCGATCGTGAAGTTTCCATTCGCTTCATCAACGTCTGAACACAGATCGAAGTAGTTGACATCCTCATGCAAGACGAAAGCCGCTCCCCCAACGTCATCGTCACGCATGTCGTCCAGTGACGGATCAATAAGGATGGAGACTGGCTGGGCATCTTCGGTCGTGACATCTTCAACGACGGCAGCATAGCGATCGAACACAGGGCTTCGAGAACGACCATTGTCACTTAGCTCGGCGGCAACTTCTGCCGTCCACCCAACATACTCGGCTATAGGGACATAGCGTTCAGATGCATCTCGCAAGCGCGAGCGCCCAAACCCAACATATCTAGCGCTGCCATCTACAAAACCCGCCGCCGTCGAAGGCACGAGCGATGGGTCAAGTAAGTCAGTGAATACGTCGGCAAAGGACCGTGTTCGCATGGCCATGCCGCGAATAGCGTGCTGCGACATATCGAGTGAAGAGAAAGACATGCGTGAAAGGCGAGAAGCATTGTCTTCGCCGTCTTTCGGAAAGGCCTTCTCCATGAGAGAGCGACCAGCGCGCTTTAGCTTGAGGCCAGCCATATCGACAACAAGTCCTTCGGTATCGTGCATGAACACAAACTCGCCCTGCTGGACTGCGACAAATATCCCGAGCTTCCATTCAGAAAAGAAACGGTCAATCAGATAAGGTGAATTGCGCCAAGCGTAGTAAGAAAACCCCAGAGCATTGCCCGGCATGCCGTCTACGGGCGTAATCTTGAAGCGATCTTTATCCATGATCGCTTCTTCGATGACCGATCCAAAGACCTGAATATTGGGAAGAGGATCAATTGTTTTGAGAACGGCAGCGGATTGGGGAAGCTGGATATCAACTGCTGCAAGCGGTTGTTCAAACTCAAACCGCCCTCGAAATTCACCGCTGATATATTGATATTCGGCCATGTATTCGAGCAAACGGTCAGGCAGAGTCACTTCGTTGCTAACGATGTGCTCAGTCTTTCGTGCAGCATAGTCCTCATAGCCCTTATAGCGTTCCCAGGCAGTGTGAATTCGTGATGCGTTAGCCGGAGAACCAAGGACCCACCCTGTTTGTCGAAAGCGCGCATCGCCCTTTGAATGTCGTGTGGCCCGGCCAATCTGCTGTACGAGTTGACGCGCATTGCCCATGAGATCAAAGATGCCGACGGCGACAAATGCGGGATCATCAATGCCTTCCATCAACTTGTACTGATGAATCCAAAAAGTGGCATCAGCACGATTGTGCTGAGCAGATGCAACGCTGGTAAATCGATTCTGATTTTGAGGAGTCCTCCTGGCGCGATCATGTATCACTAGAGACTGAGTCTCAAAGACGCGGTCAATTTCGGATTGAAGCATATACAGCGTATCTAGGTCATCACCACGCACCATGACTTTCGGTTCGGTGCCATCGCGAAACCAGTTTCTTGCAGCGGCGAGCCTGTCAGAAAGTTCTTGATGCAAGATTTCGACAAACTGAACTACAGCAGCTTGCCGGTCGCCCTCTGGTTCAACAGCAGGAAGAATGACTTCGGCAGGACGTATTATCTTTCGCTCAATGGCTTGCGCGTGCGGAAAGTTGAAGAGATAGCGGCCCCGCACCCTGAACGACTTGTAGTCATTTCGATAGGGTGTGGCGCTTAGAAGAAGCGTTGGTAAATTGAACTCCCTAACACCACGGGACCACGACACTGCTGGTTCGTAGTGGCCTTCATCTACGATAACCAAATCGAAATTGTCACGTATCTCCGCGAGCATAGCTTGGCAGGCGTCTGAGCCAGGTGCATCGGGATCGAACGCCGCTTTCCGAATGGCACCGAGGGCATGATGCGTGCCGACCAGAATGGCCCTATCCACATCTTCCCCACCGAGATTGTGAACAATTTGCCGGGCACCACTTGGCAGAAGTTGCTCAACATAAACATCGTCGAGTGCCGTTCCCATAGTTTGAGCATCACCGGTAAAAAGGGCGGTTGCATCAACTTCGTAACCCATGTGCTTCCAGAAACGATGGCGAATATCGGCGATCAATTGTTTTGTGAGTGCTGTGCGAGGCGTTAGAACAAGTACACGCCGCACGTCTGGCAGGCAGCGCGCCAGGACGGCAACAATCCCAGACTTCCCTGTGCCGGTTGGTAATTTGAGAAGAGCGGCTTCAATTTGTTCCGGACGCTCAGGAATTGCTTTGTCGCCGTTTAGATAAGCGACCACTGTCCCGATAGCCGCTTGCTGATGTTCCCAAAGACCGGGGGCATCGTCTGCCGCCTCCCAAAACCCGTAGGATTGAAGACGTCGAATGTCTTGACCGAATGCCCGCGCATCAATCACATCCGCATGCAATGAAGTCCGCCCGTCGGCAATGAGGTGTCTTAAATTCAATTTCTTATCCAAATACGTACCAAACAGGCGCTACAGCTCGCCCCAGAGCTGAAAGCGTAACATCTTAATATTGCGATAGAAAGGACCGCCTAAGTGGCGGCCCGATCATCAAATTGAAGTCCATGCAGGTAATCAGCAGCGCGCTGCGCATGCGCAGCGGAAGAAAAAATCACGCGTTTGTCATTCTTCAACGCGGTGAGCTACGAATCGAAACAGGGTTCATGATCATCGCGATCTTTAGAAGCCCTCACGAGGTCGACACAGAGGAGAACTGCGCCTAACTCGGCGGCGAAATCTTTGCTGACATAGCCTTCATCGCAAAATCGCATGCGCCCGAAGGGACTGTCAGGACAGAATTTTTTGACACGCCCAGTGTACGCCCTCATATCAAAACGCCAACGGCAGTTTCGAAAGCTTCAGTAAACTTGCCTCCGTCAGAGCATAGGCCTTGCGAGCGCAGCGAACGGCCGGTCTGACGGGCCCAATCGCAGCATGGCGATCAATGGGTGAATGTCTCCTTTAGGCCGAAAATCCTCTATTGCAACCGCTTCGCCCGTTCAGCCACCTTCTGAACCATCGAAACACCTGCATCACCCGCTTGCCGTATTCCAGCTCCTGCAATCTCTGCATTCGACCTCGTCCCAAACCGTGCCCGTGCCCGTGAGCCTTTGGTGCCGATCAAACCCTTGGTGAAACCGCCCGGACCCGGAATGCTCGGCGGTCCGACCATCATGAAATTGCCTGAGATTGAGCGGACGATCAGCGGGGTGGCGATAATCATGCCGCCTGCGAGAAACATCATCATGAAGAAGGGCACCAGCGCGCCGATGTTGCTCGCGCCGGACGGATCTCCGAGTTCTGTCATCAACGAGCGTGACATGCCGACAACGGTGGAAAACACGCCTGCGATCACGAGGGGGTAGAGCGCGTAAGACACTGTGCTGGACAGCCAACGGTGAAAATAGTCCTTGCTGACATCGAACAACGAAAGCGCGATCATGATTGGTGCGATGCCGATCATGAATGCCAGCATGATCTTCGCGAAAATCAGAACAAGCCCGCAGAGCGCGCCGATGACGCCCAAAAGGAATGCGCCGATCGCACCGATCAGAGCTCCGGCCATCCAATGCATGTTGTCACCAGCCGCGTTCAGGTAGTCGCCGAATTCTTCGATGAGATCGTCAAAGGCCCCGGCAAAGTAGGATGCACCTGCACCGCCGCCGCCAAGTCCTGCCACCATGCCACCCGCGAGCTGGTCGAGCCCGTTGATGAGGGCGCTGGCCACCGCGTTGAATTGGACCCAGTTCATCGCAAAGAGGGAGATCAGCATGAGCTTGAGGGCGAACCAGAAGGCGGTCCGCCCATCCATGGATTTGTACTGAAACACCATGTTGAGGAAGACGCCGATCACGGCGAGCGTCGAAGCCACGGCAAGGACCCCGCCAAGTTGACCGGCGACGTTGCCAAAGGTGGTTTGGGCCGCGTCGTCCAGAAAGTTGTCGGTTGTCTCAACCATCCAGGTGACGACGCCCATAGGGTGCTCCTATGCTTTCTCGGTCGGTTTGACACGCCAGATGTCGCGTTTCAGGAAGGCTTTCAGAATGTGCTCACCGTCGAAATCCGGCACCACCGACACCAGCTCCCAGCCAGCTTGGCCAAGGGCGGTCAGCTGCGCTTCGATCTTCGGTGGCTTGGTTTTGGCGGTGTTGATCTGTTCAATCTTGTATTCAAACATGGGCTGTTTCCTTTGAATGGGCCGGATCAATCGGCAGGTAGAATTCGGTGATGCCGCGTGCGCCTTCATGGCGACCGGCTTGGATGATCACATCGATCGAGCGAGTGATGTAGTCGTTCATGTCCTGGTAGGTCATGGGCACATCGGTTTTCAGGGCGGCGATGGCCAGGCGCTGGACCGCCAGCTGAGGAGTCTCAGAGTGTAGCGTGGTGAGTGAGCCACCATGGCCGGTGTTTATGGCCTCAAGGAAGGTCATGGCCTCTTTGCCGCGCACTTCGCCCAAGACGATGCGGTCCGGTCGCATGCGCAGGGTGGAGGTCAGGAGGACATCTGCGCTGCGTGAGGGTTCATCGCGGTCGGACATCAACGTGACGACATTGGGCTGTGTCGGGCGCAACTCGGCGGCCTCTTCGATAGTGAGAATACGCTCGTCGGCGCGCACGAAGGAGAGGATCTTGCGCGCCGTGACGGTCTTGCCCGTCGAGGTGCCGCCGGACACGATCATATTGAGCTTGTGGGTGACGCAGAACTTGATCGCAGCGTCGATGTCGCCGGTGGCCACGACATCGCGCAGCTCGGCATTGCGCTTGCGTCTTGCACCCTCGTTGCTGCGCTCTTTGCCGAAGAGATAGGACAGCTTGATCCGCTCCAATGGCAGGTCGGCGAAGAACCGCAGGGAAATCGCATAACCGCCATCAACGGCGGGAGGCTGGATGACTTGAGCGCGGATTGGGCGGTCACGGTAGTCGATGCTTACCGAGACAATGGGTTTGGTCCGACTGAGCGTGGTGTTCGCGGCGGAAGCAATCTGATTGCCAAGGTCTTTGATTTCATTGGGCGAGAGCTGTCGATTGACGCGCCGCATAAAGTGATCCCCCTGAAACTCGGCCCACAGCGTGCCGTCAGGATTGATGCAAAGCTCGATCAGCTTTGGATCACGCGCCTCGGGGATCTTGTCCATCGAGCTTTGCAGGTAGCTGGCCGCCATGATCAGAAAATCTCCAGATCGCGATCAACCATCACGGTGACACGGGCACCTTGATCGACATAGATCACGGGCGATACAGATAGATATTCGCCAATCACGCTTTGCGCGCTGTCTTGCAGGTCTTCGCCAATGCCCTCGAGCACATCCGAGGTGATCTCATCTTCGATGTTCTGGGCTGCGACGGCGGGCAAGGCTCCGATCAGTGATATCAGAGCAGCGGACCCGAACCGTGTGCCGAAGCGGCTGTCGACGAAACCGGTTGTGCCGGACCGCCCCAGTTCATCACCACCGAAGGCGCTGATTTCGACGGTCTGGTTACTGGGCAGAATGATCCGGTCCCAGGCGATGGTCACGCGTTGTTGCGCAATATCTAGGCCGGATTGATACCGCCCGATCAACCGCGCCCCGCGTGGGATCAAGACCCGCGTGCCGTCATAGGCGTGGACATCTTCAGACACCATTGCTCGGACCTGACCGGCAAGCGAGCTGTCTATCGCTGTCTCGAGCACGGCCTGGATCATCGTGCCCTGAACAACCGTGTTTGACGGGTTCACGATCACCTGGGCCTGGGTCACCTCAGCGGGTTCAGCGCCGTTGCGGACAAAGTCTGTGTCGCCATCAAGCCGCCGTTGCTGCGCGGCGGTTTCATTGTTGCCGTTACCCGAGCCGCCAAAGGCGATGATTGGGCTGGCGATGCGGGCTTGGAGTTCGTCAAGTTCGGCTTGCCGCCGCCGTTCCAGCTCCTGAAGGCGCAGTTCCTCGGCCGTGGGGCCGGTTGGTGCGGGCGTGCGCGGGGCTTCCAGGCGTGCAAGCTCCAGATCGTTCTGCAGACGCTGGATTTGCCGTGCGCGTTCTTCCAGTTCTTCGCGCAAGGCGGCTTGCGTTGCTGCTGCCTCGCTGCGCAGGGCGTCGATCTCTGCGCCCAAGGTATACAATGCCTCGAGGTCGACGGTTGGGGCTTCAGGCGCAGGTGCTTTGCGCAGGGCTTCGAGTTCGGACCGCATAGCGTCCATTTGCGCGCGCAGCTCTTCTGTCTCGCTTTCTGGTTCTGACTCCGCTGGAGGTAGCGATGTGTCTATCGGTGCAGGAGTTGGCTCAAGGTCTCCAAACCCCGGACCGGCCGCTTGGAATTCATCTGGGGAGGCGGTTTCCAGGCTGTCGGGGTCAGAGCCGCCAGAGAACAACAGCAAGAAACCGCCAAGAGCCGCGATTGCCCCAATCCCTAGGGTGATGGCGACAAAAGATGGCCGCGCCTTTCGGTTTTGTGGTTTTCCTTCAAGTGCTTCGAGGCGTTTCTTAAGCTCAGCTGTTTCACTCATCGGGATTTGCCTCGCTCATCTCTTGGACGCAGATCTCGTCATCGCCGAGCCTGAGAACCCATCGAGTGCTGACACCTGACACGCGGATCACGCCATCTGGCCGCGCGAGCGCATTCACGCTGCGCTCATTGCCACCGGACCATCGAAAGATCGCGGGCAATGGGGCATTCGCGGCAAAGCGGAAATAGGTGAAGGTGCCATCGTCCCAAATCTCGCGCGGGGTGATCTCGGATCGCGCGCTGACGCCGTAGGCGTGGTTTGCTGGCGCAGTGGCAGCCATACGCGATTGCCGAGGGGCCGCTTCGGGATAGGTGAAGCGAATGACGTAGAAGGTCGGCGAACTCGCCTCGGTCACGTTGAAATAGTAGCTACGCCGGTTGGTGTAGACGGTGATATTGGTGTGCGCGCCGCGTGTAACGGGCTTGATCGCAAAGGCCTGACCACCGGGCACTCCGTCCAACAGGAAGCCTTCGGTGTCGCCAGCAATGATCGAGCGGATGGTCTCGCCCTGGCCAAATTCAATGCTGGTCACGTGGGTCAGACTGGTTCTGATGCGGTAGACCTGCCCGTCCTGATAGGTGGCCAGCCGGACGCGGGCATCAAAGGGGCCTTGGCGCGGCTGTGTTTCTGCATAGGCGATGCCAGCAGACGGAACGAGGACGGCGAGGATCAAGAACAGGCGGCGCATTGGTTACTCCAAACGATCCGAGCGGATCGCGTATTCGGTGACGGTGAAGCCAAAGGGGTTCTGCCAGACATCGTCGATCGACCGGCTATTCTCGGGCCGAAATTCAAACATCAGGGTAGCGGTGAAGAGTCCGTTTTGAGAGCCGCGCGGTGAGTTGAGCCGCTTGCGCAGGCGCACCTGGGCACGATTGGCGCTGATATGAGTGATCGACAGAACCTCGACCTCAAGCCGGGCATCTGTGCCGTAGCTGTCGGGCGGATAGGCCTCGTGGCCGCCGCACACGCACATCATTGTCGAGCTGATTGTAGGTCTCTCGATCAATCACATAGCGGTAGACCTGTGCCTCGATGATAGCGGGGCGTTCCGTGAGTGAGACCGCTTCAACCATGGCATTGGGGAGGGCCATGCCGGTTTCGCTATCAAAGGGCACGATCATGGGCGGCGGGTCCACGTCGAACAGGGCCACGAGGGCGGCGGCGAGGCAACCTGCCATGCCAAACCCCATGCCTGTCAGCCCCAGTTTCTGCCACATGAGCTCGCGTCGTCGTGCGCCGTAGACGAGCTCTTCTTCGATGATTTCTGCCTCGCTGTTCATGGGGTCAGTCCGCGCGCAGGTCTGGCAGGGTGAAATCCATATAGCGGCGCTCTTCGGCCAGCGTCGCGGCATCGACCACTCCGGATTGGCCCGCGCCGACTGTTTGAATGGCTTCGAGCTCCCACATGCGTGTCATGGCGATGGCCAGCTCGGCCGTGACGCGGGTGTTGTGATCGACGGCTTCCTTGAGCGTTTCCATGTCGGGGATCAATGAAACCAGCTGCTCGACCCGTTCCAGCGATTGCGCGGCCTCGTCATAACTGTTCTCTGCCGCCGCCGACATCACCGCCCCGGTGCCCGCCTGGCTGGCAATGCGCTCAGCCCCCGGATTGCCGCTGCTGGCCATGTCAGAGAGGGTATCTTGGTCAAAACCTGCGTCCTCGAGGGCTTGCGTCATGCGGCCTTCCATCTGAGGGGCCGCGTTGCCGATCAGGCCGCGAAAATCGCCGCTTTGGATTTGCCGGATGGTGCCAAGGAGATCGCCGAATTCCTGATCGAGTAGGCCGTCGAGATCACCACCCATAGCCATCTCGATGATATCCGTCGCGCCGGTCAAGGCGGCGTAAGTCTCATTGAGCGTGTCGAGTTGCTGCTGCACCAGGTCGAGCTGTTTGAGAAGCGTGTCGAGTTGGTCGGTCTGGATCCCGAAATCCTCCAGCATTTGCTGCAGCTGGCGAATTTCCTGGGCGATGTTGCGTGTGTCGACAGTCGGAACACCTTGGGCAGATACGGGTGACGCAACCAACAGCGCGCAAGTGGCAACGGTAGAAAGAAAGCGGATCATCGGAATGCCTCCAGATCGAATTGCATGAAGTCTTGTTCGCGGGCCTGTGCGGCCGCCATGGCCAGCTCGGCCGAGCTAAGCGGGCGGGTATGGGCGGCCTTCAGGCGCGTACGGATTGCGATCAGGCGGGCGAGTTCGGCCCGCGCGTAGGTGTTGAGCGACATGGCCGCGTGAATGTCGTCGGTTTCGCCGATGCGGGTGATGATGTCCTGCACGCGCAGCGCGGCCGCTTGCACCGAGACCAATGAGTAGTCGCCATAGACCCCCGCCCCAAAAGAGGTCAGGCTCATCGTGGAGTTGGCAAGCAAGACGGGATCAATCGTGCCAAGCGCATCGACGCCGCCGACGCGGGCAAGGTAGAGATTGTAGCGTTCGGGGATGACCTGAACGTAGTGCTGGGTCTCAGCGAAAGGGGGCACGCCGCGGTAGCGCTGCACGTTGCCGGGACCGGCATTGTAGGCAGCTAGCCCGCGAATGATGTTGCCATCAAACATGGCCAGCATCTGCGCCAGATAGCGCGCGCCGCCGGTGACCTGGATGTAGGGGTTTTCATAATAGGCTGGGTAAATCCCGAGATCCTGCGCCGTACCGGGCATGATCTGGGTCAGGCCGAATGCACCAACAGGTGAGCGCGCGCCGATGGTGAAGCGGCTTTCTTGCCAGATCAACGCCTGCAACAGACAGCGCCACTGCTTGGGCGATAGGCCCGCCGCGTGCACGCCAGACATGTGGTGCGTTTCTTGAGCGGCGCGAATGATCAGCTCTTCAATCGATCCCGAGGCATCGCCGAACATCTGGGCTGCACCGGGATTCGGGTCCACCGGGCCATAAAGAGTTTCAACGGCGCTCTCTGGCGATGAACCAGCTTCCAAGCTTGCGACCAGCGCGCCTGAATTGCCGCTGGCAAGCGTTGCGGCATCAAGGATATCATCCAGCGCTTGGAGTTGTTCTTGCTCGAGCTCTTCAAGCTCTTCCTCTTTGGTCAGCCGATCCCGCTGCAGCGCCAGATCTTGTTCGCCTTGTTGCAGCACGCGCTCGCGCTGCAAGAACATGCCCGCATCAAATGTGGGCACGCCTTGGGCAAAGGCCAATGACGCGGCGAAACAGAACAGACCCGCAAAGATATGCAGGCGATGCTTACTCACCGAGACCACCAATCGGCCCGAGCAGCTCGAAGTTGCAATTACTGCGGCTGACCTCGGCAAAGGAGTTGAAGCATTCGGCCTCTGACGGCCGGTATTCCGCGCAGGCTGTCAGGGTCAAAAGGGTGAGGGTCATTACGCACAATCTACGCATCAATCTGTCTCCAAAATTCGGGGTTCTGGCGATAATCAGCGCCCACCAGTGCTTCGCCTTTTTCCATGCCGCCAAGGATCGTGAGGTAGGGGCCAAGGGCGCTCAGATCGGCATCGATAACAACAGAGCCTTGATCATCGCGCACCAGCGCCAGACGAGAGTTGCTTCCCGTTCCGAGCAAAACGCTGAGCTCTTTTTCGGTAAGGCCGAGCATGGTGTAATCGCTGGCCGAGGCGCGGATGTTCGGAAGCAAGAGCTGTGTCGGCACGGCCTCGACAATCGTCTTGCCAGTGCGGGTTTTCTCGAGCTGGCTTGCGTATTGGGTCATCATCACGACGACGGCATTCTGTTTCCGCGCCGTGACCAGCCAGTTGCTCAGCCTGTCGGCAAAATACGGGTTATCCAGCGCCTTCCAGGCTTCATCGATGATGATCAGCGTCGGCTTGCGATCCTCGATCACGCGCTCCACCCGCCGAAACAGGTAGGAGAGGACAGCCATGCGTTCCTTCTCGCTTTCGCTGTCGAGAATGCCGGTCAGGTCGAACCCCACGACATCACCATCGAGCGAGAAGGTATCCTCAGAGCTTTGCCCGAAGATCCAGCCATAGCGGCCATCTTCAGTCCATTCCTGGATCCGCTCGAACAGATCCCCTTCGTCAGCTCCCGCTACAAAGAGCGACGCCAAATCCTGCCAGTTACGAAGGGCGGCATCGCTCGCCCCGGCGTTCTGGCGCACTACCTCTTGAATGCGGTTGATTTGGACCGGGCTCAGGGGCTTGTCGGTGCGATGCAAAAGCGTGGCCAGCCAATCGGAGAGCCATGCTTGCCCGCACCCATCAATTTCCGTGCGTAGCGGGTTGAGACCTGTGGCTTCACCGGCCTTGATGGCGCTGTAGCGCCCACCATTGGCCCGAACCGCCATTTCCATGCCCGCGCGATAGTCGAAGACAAAGACGCGCGCGTCGCAGCGCCGAGCTTGGGTCATGAGGAATGCAGACAACACCGACTTGCCAGAGCCAGGGCGGCCGAGGATCAAGGTGTGCCCGCCGGTCGGTTCTTTGTCCGGCTGACCCGTCTCATGGTAGTTGAACAGGAAGCCCGAGCGTTCAGGCGTCGGGAAGAGGGTGATCGGCTTGCCCCAAGGCACTCTATCGCCCTGCTTGCCCAGTTGACCGCGATGTAGCGCCGCGAGATCAGCAAAGTTGGTGTTTGTGATGGCGGCCTTGCGGCTGCGCATCTGCCCATTGCCCGGATGCTGCGCGAAATAATGAGTTCGGGCCGCAAAGCTCTCATTCACCAGATTAACGCCTTCACTGGCCGCGATGTTGCGCACCTCGGCCGCTATGGTTTCCAGCCTTTCCTCGGTCTCGGCGAAAACCGTGACGGTCATGTGATGATCGCCAAAGCTCAGCCGCTTGGATTCAAGATCGTCGAGCGCGTCGACGAGTTCCTCTGCAAGGGAAATCGCGCCGTCATCGCTGGCCTTCATCAGGCGCTGTTGGCGCTTGATCCGACTGGCCATGATGTTGCTGTTAATAGGCGTGAAGGAATGGGTGACGATCATGTCGACGGGAAGGTTCAGCTCATCAAACATGGTGCAGTTGGTTTTGGCCGGATAGGTCTTGATCGCAAAGGTGGTGCCAAAACGCTTGCCCGCCGTCCCGTCGTCGAGCGCAAAGCCTCGCCCCTGAAACGTAACACGCGCGTTGGCCACATCCTCGGCAATGATGCCGATGCGGGATTTTGCGAAGAGCGGTCGCTCCTGGCCAATATTGAGTGCCCCGAGGAAACCCAGCAGTTCGCCGCTCTCAGCCCCAAGCAGGCGTGGGTTCATATCGGCAAAAGATGAGAGCAGAAACCCGACGACTTCCTCGAGCTTGCGCAGCTGCTTGGCCGTCTGGTCTTTCAGCTGTGCGATTGAGCCTGAGCGCTTCAAGCGCAGCCGAGCGCCGAGGGGAGGACGTTTGAGCACTGTGAGCGTGAGCGTTTTGTCCCGCAGGCCCGCCCGTACCATGGCCGCTTGCCAACGGGTGTCCAGGGCTTGGGCAAACCCATCCTCAGGCACCGGGGGTAAAGTAGTTTCAATCGCTTTTGAGACCTTGTGCACGTAGAAACTGTACTCTGGTCCGATCTGCGCGATGATCGCAGCAAAGAGCGCGCGGATCTTTTCCAAATGCGCGTCATCGCTGGTCATGCTGTTGACGCCATCAAGACGAATGCATTGGAACAGGGCATTGCCGCGCGTGCGGATCGTCACGTCATTCACGAGACTGACATAGGGTAGCATGCTGGCCACCGTGCGCTCTTTGCGCGCCCAGTCCGGCATCATGGCAAGGTCATCCGAAGGGTCATGGAGCATAGCTGTCCCCCGAATGGATCTTGCGGTTCGAGGTGGGCGGCGTTTCCTGCAGCGCAGTGACCATAACCTCAAGAAAGGCCGGATCCCAATCCGCTGCTTTCCACAGCGCAGGATAGGCCAGAGCGGCGATGATGATCACCGGCCAGCTCTGAACCCACAAAAAAAGCAACACAAACCCGAAGAGCCAGACCATCGCATACATGATCGGCAGCCCAATGAGCTTTGGCGGCCGGATCAGGCCCAGGAAGAGGCGGGTTTGGGTTGCCATGTCGGACTTACGCGCCCCAGATCGCGGTCACGATGGTCGGTGCAGCTGCGATGCCTGCAATCGCAACAAGCACCCAAAGGGCTTGGCGGAAATCCAGAATGCCGAAGAGCCAGGAGAGGAACACACCAATCAGAGCCAAGGTGCCAATGACAATACCCAAGGGGCCGGTGATCGTATCGACGATGCCCTGCAAAAGGTTCTGCACCGGCGAAAGGTCGATGCTCTGCGCAAAGGCCGGGTTGGCAATCATCAAGCTGGCCAGAGCCAGCGACAGGATCGTGCGAATTTGTATGTGCATCAGGAGGCTCCAGTCAGTCGATCACGCACGGCCATGACACGGCGCACGTGATTTTGGGTTTCTCGGTAAGGAGGAATGCCGCCATAACGCGCGACCGCGTCTGGCCCCGCGTTATAGGCAGCGAGTGCGAGTTCGGGCGTGCCGAACTGCGCCAACATCATCAGAAGGTAGCGTGCAGAGCCGTCGAGGTTGGCCTGCCAGTCATGCGGATCCACATCGAGCTGCGCGGCCGTCGCGGGCATCAACTGCCCGAGGCCAATCGCCCCTGCGGAACTACGCGCATTCGGGCGATAGGCACTTTCTATTTCGATGTTGGCTTGGAAGAGAGTCTGCCATTCGGTCACCGACAGACCGGCGCGACGCAACGCCGGATGCCCACCATAACGGTGAGCGGTGCTTTCAATGGCTGACAGGATTTCGGGGCGGTGAACTGCTCGGGTGGGTGCAAGAGGCGGATCTTCAGGCTCAGGGGAGGCAAACACGATCAGCTCTGGTGGGTTTGCGCCGATCCCGTCGACATAGCTCTGCGCGAAACCTGATTGCGGTGCTTTGGTCTCCAGCTGGCCATCGGCCCGCATGGAAAGCACGAAGCCGTCGGAATAGGCGGGGACAGCAATGCATGCTGCCAGGACGGCAAGTGGTTTAGCCTTAGTCGTATAGGTTGTGAGACGCGATCTTGCCTTCGAGCATCGGGATCGAGACAATCGAAACGCCAAGGCCAGCAAGGAAGCTGGACAAGCCGTTGATTGTCTTGAACTCTCGGGCAGCCATGTTGTTGCGCGCTGTGACGAGCAGGCGACGCGTCTCGCCATCAGGCGAGACGCAATGCACGGTCCAAACTCCGGACCACTGAGCACCTGTACGTTTGGGCGTAACCCGGCACACAACATCAGCCGAATGACCCTCGGCAAGCAGCGTGCGCAGCCCGTCTTCACTGACAACATTGGGGGCGTCT
>NZ_JBDWYP010000040.1:0-5000 GCF_039982295.1 Roseibium sp. | reverse complement strand
GCTGATCATCCTCTCAGACCAGCTACGGATCGTCGCCTTGGTGAGCCATTACCTCACCAACCAGCTAATCCGACATAGGCACATCCAATAGCGCAAGGTCCGAAGATCCCCTGCTTTCTCCCGAAGGACGTATGCGGTATTAATCCGGGTTTCCCCGGGCTATCCCCCACTACTGGGCAGTTTCCTATGCATTACTCACCCGTCCGCCGCTCGTCAGCGGGTAGCAAGCTACCCCTGTTACCGCTCGACTTGCATGTGTTAAGCCTGCCGCCAGCGTTCAATCTGAGCCATGATCAAACTCTTCAGTTTAAATCATACAAGAATCCGAAGATTCTCTATTCTTGCTCAAGACAAAACTCAATTTCGACGAGTCACTGTCCTGATATTTCGTATCCGAAACACCTCGGCCAGCGCCCACACGAATTACTTGGTCAATTTTTTAAAGAGCGGTTGAGCTGCTGCTCAATCAAGGTGGCGTATTCTACATCGTGTCGCCGCCTTGTCAACCGTTTATTTTCGATGTTTTCCGTCTCCGGAAAGCGCCGAAAATCAACCGGCTTACTGCTTGTTTCGAGAGGCGCATTCTACAGCGAATCGAGCCTCTGTCAACCGCTTTCTGAAGAATCTTGAAACTCAATTTCTTCAACAATTTCAAACGGTTGCCATCCTCGGGGGCCGCTGTGTCAGCGGCTTATCCCTCAGAAGTGGTGCGCATTCTACAGGCGTCAGGAAAACTGTCAACGCGCTTTGCGAAGAAAATTCCAAAACTACGGGTTTCCACGCATTAGGCAGGTCAACAACCGCACAACTTGAGCGGTGTTTAACCAATATCAGCCCTTTTTCAGAGGGACCAGGCTGGACCAGCCAGACCAATAACCTCGCACCCCCAACAGAATTGCCAATAACAGGCCGTAAATCACCATTTCACCCAGATCACTTCTTGCTTGCCAGAAGAAATGAACCCAGGCAACAACCACAGCCAGATAGATCAACTTGTGCAGAGGCTTCCAATAAGAGCCCAACCTGCGCATCACACTGACCGGTGAGGTTACCGCCAGGGGTACCAGACACAGGAATGCCACCGCACCGGCAATGATGTAGGGCCGCTTGGTAAAGGTGGCCCACAAATCCGACCAGCCGAGAATGAACTGGAGAAACGCCAGGACATGGAGCACGGCATAGAAGAAAGCAAACAAACCGAGCATGCGCCGGACCCGTAGCCAACCTCCCCACCCGGTCCAGCGTCGCAACGGAGTCATCGCCAGGGTCGCCAATAGTAGCTGGAAGGCAGCAATGCCAAGCGCCTCCGTGATGGTCTGTCCGGGATCCGGCCCCACGGCACCGCTGACCACATCCCCAACCAGCAACAATAGAGGCAAAGATGCCAACGCAGCCATCAGCCAGCGAAACGCCAACAGCACCCCTGCGCTTCGGCGCCACTCAATACCCAGCACTCCCGGCATTAATAGAACTTCCGCAAGTCCATGCCCTTATAGAGGCTAGCGACCTGCTCACCATAACCATTGAACTTCTCGGTCTCGATCCAGTTTGGTGAAAACAACCCCGATGGCAAGCGACGCTCCCGCTTCTGACTCCAACGCGGGTGGTCGACCTCAGGATTCACATTGGCGTAGAAACCATACTCACTTGGAGCAATTCGTTCCCACGTGGTTTTCGGCCGCGTTTCCTGAAACCGAATCCTGACAATAGACTTGATACTCTTGAATCCGTATTTCCAGGGCAGTACCAATCGAATCGGTGCGCCATTCTGTTTAGGTAGAGCCTTGCCATACAGGCCGACAGCCAGGAACGCCAATTCGTTCATGGCCTCATCCATCCGCACCCCCTCCCGATACGGCCAATCGATGGTGCTGAATATCGACTGCTGCCCCCGCATCTGCTCTGGATCCTCGAGGGTTTCAAAGTAGAGATACTTGGCCTTGGACGTTGGCTCCAGGCGCCTCACTACATCGGCAAGCGGTATCCCAACCCAGGGGATCACCATGGACCAGGCCTCCACGCACCGTAACCGGTAAACCCGCTCCTCATAGTCATGGGGCTGAAGCAGGTCTTCAAGGGCATAGGTACCCGGCTTGCCACACTCGCCATCCACAATCACGGACCAGGGGTCGACCGACATGTTGTCGGCATACTTGGCCGGATCGTCTTTTCCGGTGCCGAACTCATAGAAGTTGTTGTAGCGGATAACGTCTTTGAACGGTGTCTTTTCTTCGTCGGTTGAGAACTGGGGCGCAGGGATGAAATTGAGCGATTCGCCCTGAACCGGGGCAGCCGCCGCAGACAGTAGCCCAGGCATAGCGAGGCCGGCCGCACCAGCAGCAATGCCAGACATGAATCGGCGACGGTTCAGATAGATGTGTTCGGGGGTAACGTGGCTGTAGGACAGTGCCCAGGAGGGGCGACTCTTGATCAACATCGAAACTCTCCGCTCTAGTCGCCCGAGCATCGGGCGCTGGTAGGGTTGACCGGAGGTTTCGCATTAAATTCCCGGGCCTCAGGGGCCCGGGACTCAATACCTTACGCAGACTCCTCCGGGCTACGCTTGGGCTTGCCTCTGAAGATCGCCCGCACGGGACCCGACAGGGCATACAGCAGAAACCCGGTAAACAATACGGTCGCCGGATCAAGCGCGATCACGACAAAGATCAGGACCACGAGCAGAATTGCCGCAAACGGCACCCGGCCACGCATATCGAGATCCTTGAAACTGCGGTACAGGATATTGCTGACCATCATAACGCCGGTACCGCCAACCACAACAATCGTCAGCAGCGTCAGCCAGGACGAAGGCTCGAATTCGTGAAAGCACCACACCAGGCCAGCCACGCACGCAGCCGCAGCCGGACTCGCCAGGCCAACGAAAAACTTCTTGTCGACGGAGCCAATCTGGGTGTTGAAGCGGGCCAAACGGAGGGCCGCGCCAGCCACATAGATAAAGGTTATTGCCCAGCCTACTTTACCCAGGCCATTAAGGGACCAGAAAAATGCCACCAAACCAGGGGCAACACCAAATGCCACCATGTCGGCCAAGGAGTCATACTCTTCGCCGAATTTGCTTTGGGTGTTGGTCATGCGTGCGACGCGGCCATCGAGCCCGTCAAGAATCATGGACACGAAAATCGCGATAGCGGCGTTATCGAACATGCCGTTGGCCGCGGACACGATGGCATAGAAACCCGAAAACAGGGACGCTGTCGTGAGTGCGTTCGGCAGAAGGTAGATGCCCTTGCGGCGGACAGGGGCTCCCTCTACCAGTTCTTCTTCAACCACTTCGCCGGCTTCCACTTCATACTCTGAAGCCTGATCGTGCTTTTTCTCCGACGCCACGCGCTGGGCGTCGGCATCGGCAGTCTTTTTTTCGTCAGTCATTCCCATAACTCCGGAAAGCATTTGGGCGGAGTATATACGAAGAACGCGGCCTCCCGGGCCGCGTTTCTCAAGAACCAGTCAGAAATCTGATCAGTTCTTATCTTTATCCACGATCTTATTCGCGGAAATCCACGGCATCATGCCACGGAGCTTTTCACCCACGGTTTCAATATCGTGAGCCGCGTTCTGGCGACGACGAGCCGTCATGGACGGGTAATTGAGAGCGCCTTCAGAGATAAACATCTTGGCGTACTCACCGCTCTGGATGCGCTTCAGGGCGTTGCGCATGGCTTCGCGAGACTGCTCGTTGATGACTTCCGGGCCAGTCACGTACTCACCATACTCCGCGTTGTTGGAGATGGAGTAGTTCATGTTGGCGATGCCACCTTCGTACATCAGGTCAACAATCAGCTTCAGCTCGTGCAGGCACTCGAAGTACGCCATTTCCGGCGCGTAGCCCGCTTCAGTCAGGGTCTCGAAACCGGCCTTGACCAGTTCAACGGCACCACCACACAGAACGGCCTGCTCACCGAACAGATCGGTTTCGGTTTCGTCCTTGAAGGTGGTTTCGATGATGCCGGTACGACCACCGCCGATGCCACTGGCGTAGGACAGGGCAACGTTCTTGGCGGTGCCGGACGCGTCCTGGAAGATGGCGATCAGGTCAGGAATACCACCGCCGTTGGCAAATTCGGTGCGCACAGTGTGACCCGGAGCCTTCGGAGCGACCATGATCACATCCAGATCTTTCCGCGGGACGATCTGGTTGTAGTGGATAGCAAAACCGTGGGCAAACGCCAGTGTGGCACCCTGCTTCAGGTTCGGCTCGATCTCGGCCTTGTACAGCTGAGACTGGAATTCGTCCGGGGTCAGAACCATGACCACGTCAGCAGCAGCAACGGCGGAAGGCACGTCGCTGGTCTTCAGGCCATAGGCTTCAGCCTTGGCGATGGACGACGAACCCGGGCGCAAACCAACGGTGACGTCAACGCCGGACTCTTTCAGGTTGCACGCGTGAGCGTGGCCCTGGGAACCGAAACCGATAACGGCAACTTTCTTGCCCTGGATGATGGAAAGATCGCAATCCTTATCGTAGTAAACCTGCATGACAAAACCTCTGTTATTTGTAATGGCCCTATCAGGCCATGATGTTCAATTCGTATCAATAGCCGTTAAAGGCTGAGAACCTTTTCGCCGCGGGCAATACCGGAGACACCGGTACGCACCACTTCGAGGACACCGGAGGTGCCAACCGCCTGGATAAATCCGTCAAGCTTCTCACTGTCACCCGCCAACTGCACGGTATAAACCGAACTTGTGACGTCGACAATCTGGCCCCGGAAGATGTCCACGGTACGCTTGATCTCAGCTCGCTGGGAACCGGTGGCCTTCAGCTTGACCAACATCAATTCACGCTCGATGTGGGAGCCTTCGGTCAGGTCCACCAGCTTGACCACTTCAATCAGCTTGTTGAGCTGCTTGGTGATCTGCTCGATGACCTTGTCCGACCCGGTGGTGGTCACCGTCAGACGGGACAGGGTCTCGTCCTCGGTGGGCGCCACGGTCAGCGTCTCGATGTTGTAGTTCCGCTGGGAGAACAGGCCAACAAC
>NZ_JBDWYP010000039.1:0-147933 GCF_039982295.1 Roseibium sp. | reverse complement strand
CCGGCAACAAGACAATTGTTGCCGGGCCGTCAGTTGATTTACACGGTCTCGAAAGTCAGGCAGCAGCCACCTCCGAAAGGAAACGCTCGACCGAGGCCCTCAGGTTTTCAGCCTGCCGCTTCATTTCCAGTGTTGCTTCGCGCATGTGGTCAGCTGACGTGGAGTTTTCGGCAACATCCTCACTAAGAGAGGCGACCGCCGACGACACATTCAACGTACCTTCAGCAGCCTGGGCCACATTTCGCGAAATCTCGTTGGTGGCCGCGCCCTGCTGTTGAACGGCGTCTGCGATGGTCGCGGTATAATTGTTGACCTCATCCATCGAGTTCGACACCAGCGCAATTTCACCAACCGCATCCGAGGTAGAGGCCTGGATCGCCGCGATCTGGGTCGAAATTTCTTCTGTTGCCTTGGCCGTCTGTCCTGCGAGCGACTTCACCTCGGAAGCAACGACGGCAAAGCCACGGCCTGCTTCTCCTGCGCGCGCGGCCTCGATGGTCGCGTTGAGCGCAAGAAGGTTTGTCTGCTCGGCAATCTCGGAGATCAGGGACACGACATCCCCGATCCGGTTGGCTGCTTCCGCCAATCCTGCAATCTTCTGGTTGGAAGACTGCGCGTTGGAGGTCGTCTGGCCGACGATCTCCGCGGTCGTTGCGACCTGACGGGAAATCTCGGAGATGGACGCATTCAGCTCTTCTGTCGCAGAGGCGACCGCCTGCACGTTTGCCGATGCGTTTTCAGAATCGCCCACCGCCTGAGAACTGCGTCCGGCCGCGGATGCGGACCGACCGCTGAGCGTCGTTGACAGCTCCTCGACACGGAAAATATTCTCTTCAACCGAAGACAAGACACTTTGCGCTTCGGTCCGGAAGGCATTGATCAGCCCGTCAATCTGGTTCTCACGCTTTTCTCGCGCGATATGGCCAACTTTGCGTTCAGATGCCAGCCGTTCGCGCTCGATCGAGTTTTCCTTGAAGATCGCGATACAGCGCGCCATTTCACCGATCTCGTCGGAGCGCTCGGTTGCGTCCACAGCAACTTCGAGGTCGCCATCAGCGATTTTGCGCGCGGCACCAGACAGCGTGTTGAGCGGCGCAAACATGCGAACCGTCAGCCACCAGACAATGCCGACAATCGGCAACATGCAAAGAACACCGGAGATGATCGCTCCAAGAGTGATCTTGTTCGCTGCAGCAGATAGCTCCGTTTGCGCGACAGCCTCGATCACGCCGAACGGCTTGTCCTGCACCATGCTGTCAGCGCGAGAGAAGCGATAAGCGACGCCATCAATGGAGAGCATGCCCGCACCCGACTGGATGGCAGAAAGCTCAAAGGTGCGCTCAGCAAGTCCATTGTCTCCAACTTCGACAAGTGTGCCTTTGGAGTCCACGAGCATGATGCTTTCGCTGCTGCCCAGACCACTGCTGTCATTGAGGAAGGATGCAAATCGCGCCATATCGACCTCAAGGCCAACAGCGCCAAAGAAGCGATCCAGATAAAACACAGGGGCCGCGAGAACGAGACTGACCTTGCCGTCAGCGCCGGTTATGAAGCCCGACGGGAACACCTCTCCGGCTTTCAAAGTGCCAGCCGTATTCGCCACCACCACGGGCCCCAATGCTGCTGCGAAAGGGTTTTCCGAAAGCTGGGCATCATCAACATGGCGTGCGAATTCGTCGCCCTTGTTGAAGGAATACGTAATGTTTCCATCAGGATCTGCGATGGCCACCCCTGAAAACAGACCCTGACCAACAAGCTCGGCATAGGCTGCGTGAATGATCTTGTGATTGTTCACGTAGTAGTTCTTGGCATCCGGCTCGATCAGCAGATGACGCTTGTCGGCGGGGTGCGGATTGTCCTCGACAAAGATCTTGCGGAGGGTTTCCGACTGACCTTCTTTCAGGTTTTTCCAGCCAACAGTCATTTTCATCAGACTGTCTTTGGCCTCGGTCAGAGACACGAAAAAGCGTGTGCTGTCTGTCACCTGTTCCAAAGCAAGCTCAAGCGTCTTGCGTTTTCCGAGAGTGGCACTGTTGAGCGCGGTATCAGCCTGAGAATTGGCGACCCCGCTGGCAAGATTTGACGTTACTGCGACAATGGCAACACACATTGTCAACGTTCCAGCAAAAAACATCAAAGCAAGCTTTGTCGATAGACGCTTACGAATCATTACACCCCCCAAAAACTTGGAGGGATATTCAACTGACTTTCACCAAAAAAGATTTAACGTTGGCAGAAATACTTAAAAATAAATCGACTGAACTCTACTCGGGTTCAGCGAATAAACCGAGTTGTGGTGCATCGGGTCTCTTGGGAACAGCAAGACCAAGATGCTGAAAAGCCTGAGGCGTCAGAACGCGACCTCGCGGTGTCCTCTGCAAAAAGCCATTCTGGATCAGATAAGGTTCCACAATCTCTTCAATTGCATCGCGCGGCTCCGAGAGGGCGGCAGCGATGGTCTCGATGCCAACAGGGCCACCGCCGAAGTTCATGGCGATCTGGCTGAGATACCTGCGATCAAGACTGTCGAGACCGGCGTTGTCGACCTCAAGCTGTGACAAGGCCTTGTCCGCCAGCGCCTGATCCACGTTTTCATCGCCAGCGACCACAGCAAAATCACGCACGCGGCGGAGCAGGCGGCCGGCAATGCGCGGCGTTCCGCGGGAGCGCTTTGCAATCTCATGCGCCCCGTCTTCAGTCATGCCGACCCCAAGGATGCGCGCCCCGCGATTGACGATGTGCTCCAGCTCCGGAACCGTATAGAACTGCAATCGGACAGGAATGCCGAAGCGGTCGCGCAATGGCGTTGTCAGCAAGCCGAGCCGCGTCGTGGCAGCAACCAGGGTGAACTTCGCCAGGTCGATCTTGACCGATCGGGCGGCAGGCCCTTCGCCAATGATCAAATCCAGCTGGTAGTCTTCCATCGCCGGATAAAGTACTTCCTCCACCGCCGGGTTGAGGCGGTGGATTTCATCAATGAAAAGAACATCCCGTTCTTCAAGGTTGGTCAGAAGCGCCGCCAGATCGCCAGCCTTCGCAATCACCGGCCCTGAAGTTGCGCGAAAATTCACGCCAAGCTCCCGCGCCATGATCTGGGCCAGGGTCGTCTTGCCGAGGCCAGGAGGGCCAACAAAGAGCACGTGGTCAAGCGCTTCACTGCGCGCCTTGGCCGCCTCGATGAAAATCTTCAGGTTGGCACGTGCCTGGGCCTGCCCCACGAAATCATCGAGAGCCTGCGGCCGCATCGTGCTGTCGATTTCATCGCCGCGGATCTCCGGCGTCACGAGGCGCTGATCATCCGACATGACTGACCACCGCGATCAGGAGCGCCAAAAGGCAGATCGAGTAGACAACGCGAATGGCGTAGAACTTCCTGAACTGGCGACGCACGTAAGGGTCTTCAGTGTCAATCTTGCGCCCCTTCATGGAATAGGTCCGTCCGTCGACGGCGAGAGCGAACTTGTGATCAATATACATGATCCCCCCCATACCGAGCACGAAGAAGGCTATTGCAATCAAAATGAAAATGATGGCGGTCATTGCGCGAGTTCCTTCAGGCCGAGACGGATCAGCGTCTCCGTGGAAGCGTCCTCACCTGCTGATTGCATGGCTTTTGCCACCGCGGCACTGGCCTGCGGTTGTCCATATCCAAGGTTGGTCAAAGCCGATACGGCTTCGGCCACTGGCCTTGCGGCAATGTCTTCGTTGACGGTCTGCGAGACCGCAATTGTCTCGGCATCCACCGAGGCGAAGCTCGGCGCCTTATCCTTCAATTCTGCGAGAATTCGCTCAGCAACGCGCTTGCCGACCCCGGGTGCGCGCGAGATCGTCGCCTTGTCGCCAAGCGCAATCGCATTGGCAACTTCGCTGGCCTTGAGAATGCCGAGGATCGCCAGCGCCACTTTCGCGCCCACGCCCTGAACCGTCATCAAGAGACGAAACCATTCCCGTTCCGCATCGTCAGAGAAGCCATAAAGCTTGATCATGTCCTCGCGAACATAGGTCTCAATCGCCAGAACTGCCGCTTCCCCCGCACGCGGCAAGGTCTGAAGGATCCGAGAGGGGCAATGCACCTGATAGCCGACACCATGGACATCGAGGATCACATAGTCCTCACCATAGCTGTCAATGGTACCCTTGAGTTTTCCGATCATGCAGCGCCCGCCCGTGCCAGTCTTCCAGTTGTCGAACCGCGGTGGTGAGCATGGCAGATCGCAATCGCCAGCGCATCTGCCGCATCATCTGTATCAAAGGTCGCCCGGGGCATTAGCACCTTCACCATGGCCCGGATCTGATCTTTTTCTGCATGCCCGGTGCCCACAACAGTCTTCTTGACCAGGTTCGGCGCGTATTCGGACACGCGGAGCCCCGCCAGGGCAGGAACCAGAAGCGCAACTCCGCGTGCCTGACCGAGTTTCAGCGTCGCCCCTGCGTCCTTGTTGACGAAGGTCAGCTCCACTGCTGCTTCCATGGGTGCCTGAAGCTCGACAATCCGGGACAAACCATCATGCAGCTGAACGAGACGTTCAGCCAGATCCTGCTTGTTGTTAGATGTCACCGTGCCGGAAGCGATGAAGGTCAATCGATTTCCGATCGCCTCGATCACGCCCCAACCCATGCGCCGCAACCCCGGATCGATGCCGAGAACTCGAATCGGATGTGTCATGGAACAAACCGGTAACAAAACTTCCGCGTTGACGCCAGCTCAACCGGCCGATAGGCAGGTGATCTAAGCGCTTTTCCCATGCCTTGCCGGTTTCAGAGGCTCATGTTCGACATATTCTCTTCATTTTCACCCGGAACGCTGATGTTCTTGGGAGCCGTTCTTTTTGTTGCGGGAATAGTGCGCGGCTTTGCAGGTTTCGGAGCAGGCATGATCTTCATGCCAATGGCAACCGCGATTGTTTATCCGCCGACAGCCGCAGCGGGCTTTCTGTTCCTGGACTTCGCGATTGCCATGCCATTGGTCGTCCGCGCAGTCCGGATGTGCGACTGGAACACGGTTATTCCCGCAGTCGTCGCCTCCGTCATTTTCGTTCATACCGGAACATGGTTTCTGGCCAACGGTGATGTCTTGATGCTGCGATGGGTGATCTTTGCGATCGTTGCCGGTCTGCTGGCTCTCCTCGTGTCGGGATGGCGCTATCACAGCAAGCCGACCCGTACGGTCTCATTTGGCGTGGGCGCTGTCGCCGGCGTGCTGGGCGGGATCAGTCAGGTTTCTGGCCCACCTGTTGTCGCCTTCTGGCTTTCAAGCGCCAAAGAGCCGGCAATCGTCCGGGCCAATTTGATTGTCTTCTTCGCCCTCGCGAGCATTGGCACCATCCTGGCCTATTGGCTGAACGGCTTCTTTACGCTGGAGGTCGGACATTTCCTATTCGCAGGCATCCCCGCATACGCGCTCGGGCTTTTCGTAGGCTCGAAGACCTTCGGCAAGGCGGACCCGAAATACTACCGTCTGATCGCCTATTCCCTGATTGCGATCGCAGCAATCACCAGCATGCCTGCCCTCGATACATGGCTTAGGTAGGCCTGAATTGGCGGTCAGCCACTGCGCTTCAAAACCGACTGCCACTTGTCACATTTCTGCGCGAACAGCTTGTCAATTTGCTCCTGGAACATCGCCTCATTGTCGCAGGTCTGGGCCAGAACGCTCAGCGCGACAATTGCAGCGTCGGCGGCCTCCTCGCGCACATCATCAACATTCAGATTCTTGTAGGCTGAGCCCGGCGCCCCGGTCGCGCAAAGAACTGCCTGGGCCAACTCTCCCGCCTCTTCACAAAGCTTGAGCGAGCGTTCCTGAAGTGTCTTAGCGTCAAGCTGCGTCAATTCAAAGATTCGGTGTCTCATCGCCGCTTCCCAATTCCAATCACCGACCGGCACACAAAAACCCCGGCACAAGGCCGGGGCTATTTCATCCAACTTGATGAGTCGTTGATCAGGCCAGCGAGGCCATCGTTTCATCATCGATGTCGAAATTCGAGAAGACATTCTGGACGTCGTCGTCGTCTTCCAGCATGTCGATCAGCTTCATCAGCGTCTGGGCCTTGTCCCCGTCAACCGGCGTCAGGTTCTGCGGTTTCCAGATAATCTTGGTGGAATCGGCTTCGCCCAAAGCATCTTCCAATGCCTTTCCGACTTCGTTCAGGTCTTCAAAGGCGGTGTAGATTGTGTGCCCGTTTTCATCCGACTGCACGTCTTCCGCACCAGCTTCAATGGCAGCTTCAAGCACAGCATCCGCTTCGCCAGCTTCCGGCTTGTAGACGATTTCGCCAACACGGTCGAACATGAACGAAACCGAGCCGGTTTCACCCAGGGAGCCACCACATTTGGTGAAATAGGAACGAACATTGGACGCAGAACGGTTGCGGTTATCCGTCAGGGCTTCAACAACGACAGCAACGCCCGCCGGGCCATAACCTTCGTAGCGGATCTCTTCATAGCTCTCCGCATCACCAGCTTGCGACTTGTTGATCGCACGCTGAATGTTGTCCTTGGGCATGGACTGTGCCTTGGCGTTGTTGACGGCCAATCGCAGACGCGGGTTCGCATCCGGATCCGGGTCGCCCATCTTCGCGGCAACGGTGATTTCCTTGGACAGCTTGGAAAACATCTTGGACCGCACAGCATCCTGGCGCCCCTTGCGATGCATGATGTTCTTGAATTTTGAATGTCCTGCCATGGCTCTTCTCGGCTTTATGCGGATGTGTCTTTAAAATCTGCGCCGCTTATAGGCAAAGCCGCCGGTAAAATCCAGCGACTGCAGCCCAAACGGCCAGCGCATCACCTGGTCGCCAAAAATTATGCCGCCCAGAAATCGGGAAGTACCGGCTCAAGGTGCCCACCGATGCGCACTGGTGCAACGCGCAGCGCCAGGCCTGTTCGGTCATCAGTCTCGACCGCCACCCCTGAAATCGTTGCATCGCCGGTTGCTGGTGTGAACCGGTTGCCAGGGATTTTGCGCTGGAAACGATTGACCGGCTCTTCCTTGTCCATACCCAGGACGCTGTCATAGCAGCCGCACATGCCCGCATCGGTCATATAGGCAGTGCCACCGGGCAGGATTTGATGATCCGCGGTCGGAACATGGGTGTGAGTGCCCACAACGAGGCTGACACGACCGTCAAGCATGTGGCCCATCGCCTGTTTCTCACTCGTGGCTTCCGCATGAACATCGATGATCACGGCATCCGCGACATCACCAAGCGGACATTCGTTAACGACCCGCTCAATCGCGGCAAAGGGATCATCAAGTGCGTCCATGTAAACGCGCCCCATCACGTTGGCGACCATCACCTGCGCACCATTGCGAGCCGTATAGAGATGCGCCCCGCGCCCAGGCGTACCCTTCGGATAATTGACCGGCCGCAGAAGCCTATCCTGCCGCTCGATGTAGACCAGCGTATCCCGCTGATCCCAAACATGATTGCCTGTCGTCACCACATCTGCACCGGCATCCAGAACATCCTGCAGGATGGCTTCAGTAATCCCGAAGCCTGAGGCCGAATTCTCTCCATTCACGACGACGAAATCGAGTTGTTGTTCCTCAACAAGCGCTGGCAACTGATCGATGACAATGGTGCGCCCTGTACGTCCGACCAGATCGCCGAGAAAAAGCAGTTTCATGAAGCCTCGAGGTGTTGAAAGCGTCGAAAGCCCGTTTCGGTCAAAATACCATCGAGAGGCTTGTCATGCGGTTCAGCAGGTATATCGCTCATTTCCTGCGCGCAAAAGGCCAGTCCAATACACAAAAGAGGGCCTGTTTTTTCAAGCGCGGCGATCGCAGTGTCATAATGGCCTTTGCCGTATCCGATGCGGTTGCCCGATGTATCGAAAGCAGCCAAAGGCATCAGTAACACATCGGGCCTGACTTCCTCCGCCTCAGGTCCGGGGGCCTGCGTCCCAAACCCTGCGGGTTCGAACGCCGTTTCGCGGCCAAATGCGCGAAAGACAAGATGCGGCTCTGAAACGACGGGAAGGCAGAGCTGGTGTCCTTTCGCGCGCAAGGAATCAAGCAAGGGACGTGGATCGATTTCGTCTCTGATCGGCCAGAAGCCCGCGACAGTCGCACCATCGGGAAGCTCGAGTTGCTCGCAATAACCTGCAAGAGCGAATGACGCCTCCACCCTGGTGATCGGGTCCATGGCAGCACGACGCGCGAGAGCTTCAAGGCGAAGCTTTTGCTTCTTCTCTGCGTTTGAGAGATCGGAGAGAGGCATGACAACCCGGACTTTAAGAAAACGAGACGGCCGCACGATCGTTGGAAGTTGCAATCCCGGGAAACCTACTGTGTAGGTGGGCACCGTATGCAACAGACCACGGTCCGAAGCAGGGACAGCTCCCGAAGGGATGCGTAAGGCCCCGGGGATATGATTCCTGACGTATCGCGCAGCCGCAGACCAGCATATAGCTGTCCAACCGAGTTTTTTCCACCCTGCAGCAATCGATTCCGTCTTATTCGGACCGAAGGCTTTTGCTCAGCCCCTGTGCAAGCGCTTCGATACGAGACGCGGCGTCTTCGATCGCCTGGGCCACGTTCGTCTCAGCACTGCTGTGCTGCTCAAGGACGGTTTCGCGCCCGGCGCGTTCTTTCTCAAGTTCGGCTTCCAGACGGCTGACCTTGCGCTCCAGCTCTGCCAGCTGATCCGTCGCCATGATACCCGCCATCACGGTCAGCCGCTGATCGCCGATTTCACCAAAGGCACCGCGCAGCTCATTGATCCAGCCATCGAACCGTCCGGCAAGGCCGATCAGGCGATCCTCTTCGCCGTCATCGCAAGCCATGCGAAAGGAGCGCCCGTTGATGGTCACGTTGATCTGCGCCATCTGAGTCTACCCCTCGTGCGTGTCGAGCACGCTTCGGATCGTTTCCATTGCGGAAACAAGCCGGCGAGAGACATCCTTGTTTGCGCCCTCGAGCCGGTTGGCTCGCGCTTCCGTCTTGTCGAGGTCGTTTGCGAGGCGGGAGCGGTCCTCACTCAAGCGCTGCAGGTCTTCCTGCAAGCCATTCAAGGAGCGATCGGCGTGCATGCGGCGTTCCACCGAGCTCTCAAGACTCCCGACAGCCTTTGTCAGACGCTGCAAGGCAGCACTGACATCCTTCGGTTTATGACCGTCCTGTTCCGCCATTCAACCCGCACCCATCCCCCATGGCCGCACAATCAGCACAGCAAACAGTCCAATACAGCTGCAATCCGATCTCCGGAAAAGGATCACAGTTTCGACAGTCGCGTTAGCTCTGTCTGTTCAAGCTGCTTTCGAGCAAGCAACAACAACATCCTGTTCCCATTACAAGCTGAAGGAGGTCAGAAAATTGCCGCACAGGAGATTAGGCAGTGCGCCTTAGACCCGTCAATGGCAGCCATGGCAGAATCCTCAACTGCATTTCACATCTGTTGTGACTGGTCACCGCTTCGCCCTTTTATTGACTCGCGCAAGGTTCCTGATATTTGTCGGGCGCCTTTCGGACTGAGTTGACCGGCTCTCTTGCCAAGACGCGAGGGAAATGCTTGCAAACGCAAACGGTTGATCGTCCGCACCTTGGGCTTTGAATTTATCCGGCGCGCCGCCGACGCAAGCTACGGGACAAAAATGACCGATCTTGAAAAACATCAGCGCATGGCAAATGCGATCCGCTTCCTTGCCATCGATGCCGTGGAAAAAGCCAAGTCCGGCCACCCCGGCCTGCCCATGGGCGCAGCCGATATCGCAACTGTTCTTTTTACCGAGTTTTTGAAGTTTGACCCTACGAGCCCCAACTGGGCCGACCGTGACCGCTTCGTGCTGTCCGCTGGTCATGGTTCGATGCTTCTGTACAGCTTGCTCTATCTTCTCGGCTACGAAGATTTCAGCCTAGAAGAGATCAAGAACTTCCGCCAAATCGGTGCACGCACAGCCGGTCATCCGGAATTCGGTCATGGCGCCGGCATCGAGACCACAACCGGCCCGCTTGGGCAGGGACTTGGCAACGCTGTTGGCATGGCCATTGCCGAAAAGCTTCAGGAATCCCGCTTCGGCAAGGATATCGTCGACCACTTCACCTATGTGCTGGCTGGTGACGGCTGCCTCATGGAGGGCATCAGTCAGGAAGCCCTGTCACTTGCAGGTCACCTGAAGCTGAACAAACTCATCGTGATCTGGGACGACAACGGCATCTCGATCGATGGCGCAGTCAGCATCACGGACAGCACGGATCAGGTTGCCCGCTTCAGCGCGTCCGGATGGAACACCATCTCGGTCGATGGCCATGACCCGGCAGCCATTGCCGGCGCGATTCGCCAGGCGCAGTCCAGCGACAGCCCGACGCTGATCGCTGCCAAGACCACGATCGGCTTTGGCTCTCCGAAGAAGGCCGGAACCAACGGCGTTCATGGTGCGCCGCTCGGAACAGATGAAGTCGCCGCAACACGCGAAGCACTCAACTGGCCGCATGAACCATTTGAAGTCCCGAGCGACATTCTCGATGCCTGGCGTATCGCCGGTCTTCGCTCCGCCCAGGCTCACAAGGATTGGGAAAAGCGCTTCGCGGAGAAAGACGGGGAAACCCGCGCCGAGTTCGAGCGTCGCAACCGCGGCGATCTGCCGGCTGGCTTTGCTGCTGCTGTTCAAGACTACAAAAAGCAACTCGCCGCAGAAAAGCCGACCATGGCAACGCGTAAGGCCTCCGAAGCTGTGTTGGGTGTGCTCAACGAAGTGATCCCGGAAACCATCGGCGGATCTGCCGATCTGACGGGCTCCAACAACACCAAGACGAAGCAGACACTGCCAGTTACTCCAGATGATTTTTCCGGCCGGTATATCCATTGGGGCATTCGCGAACACGGCATGGCTGCAGCCATGAACGGCATGGCGCTTCATGGCGGCATGATCCCCTACTCCGGCGGCTTCCTGATCTTCTCGGACTATTGCCGTCCGTCGCTTCGTCTCGCCGCGCTGATGAAACAGCGTGTCATCCATGTCATGACCCATGATTCGATCGGTCTTGGCGAAGATGGCCCGACCCACCAGCCGGTTGAGCACTTTGCCGCCCTGCGTGCGATCCCGGATCTTCAGTTCTTCCGCCCGGCAGATGTCACCGAAACGCTAGAGTGCTGGCAGCTGGCGCTGGAAGCCGATGACACGCCTTCCGTTCTCGCCCTGACCCGTCAGAACCTCGTTGCCCAGCGCAAATCCTATGAGGAAGAAAACCTCTGCGCACGCGGCGCCTATGTTCTGATCGATAGCGAAGACGAAGCCGCGGTGACGATCTTCGCCTCTGGTTCGGAAGTCGAAATCGCAGCCGATGCTCATGCGCAGCTGACAGAAGCCGACATTGCCGCCCGCGTCGTATCGGTTCCCTGCTTTGAGCTGTTTGAAACTCAATCAGAAGACTATCAGGCATCAGTCATCGGCGGCAGCCCGGTCAAGATTGCAGTGGAAGCGGGTATCCGCATGGGCTGGGACCGCTTCATCGGCAACGACGGAACCTTTGTCGGCATGTCCAGCTTCGGCGCCAGCGGTCCTTACAAGGCACTCTACGAGCACTTCGGCATCACGGCGGAAGCCGTTGTGACCGCAGCCAAGGCAAAGCTCGACGCCTAAGGCACACGATCTTTTGGAGCCGCCCGCGCCTTCCCGCGAGCGGCCCAACCGGAACGCGCCACAGGGGCGCTTTCCGTTCCGGCCGCGAAGTGGCGGCCAACGCACAGGCGCTTAATCAGGCGCGTTAAAAATGTGGGAGTGGAATATGGTTACCAAGGTAGCAATCAACGGATTTGGCCGCATCGGACGCAACGTTCTGCGCGCAATTGTTGAATCCGGCCGGACCGATATTGAAGTTGTCGGCATCAACGATCTGGGACCTGTAGAAACCAACGCACATCTGCTTCGCTACGACTCAGTGCATGGCCGGTTCCCGGCTGAAGTCGTGGTCGATGGTGACACCATCACCGTTGGTGGTGGCAAACCTATCAAGGTCACAGCCATCCGCGACCCCAAAGACCTGCCTTGGGGTGAACTCGGCGTCGATGTCGCAATGGAATGCACCGGTATCTTCACGGCCAAGGAAAAGGCATCAGCTCATCTTGAAGCAGGTGCCAAGCGTGTTCTGGTTTCCGCTCCAGCTTCCGGTGCAGACAAGACCATCGTATTCGGCGTCAACGACAGCGCTCTGACCGCAGATGATCTCGTTGTTTCCAACGCGTCCTGCACCACCAACTGCCTGTCGCCGGTGGCCTATGTCCTGAACGAGACCGTGGGCATCGAAAAAGGCTTCATGACAACGATCCATTCGTACACGGGCGATCAGCCAACGCTGGACACCATGCACAAGGATCTCTACCGCGCTCGCGCTGCTGCCATGTCGATGATCCCGACGTCGACCGGTGCAGCTAAGGCTGTCGGCCTGGTTCTACCGGAACTGAACGGCAAGCTGGATGGAGTCGCGATTCGCGTCCCGACCCCAAATGTCTCGGTTGTCGACCTTAACTTCATTGCCAAGCGCGAAACATCTGTCGAAGAGATCAACGCGGCTATCAAGGAAGCTGCCAACGGCAAGTTGAAGGGTATCCTCGGCTTCACCGAAGAGCCCCTTGTTTCCGTCGATTTCAACCACAACAGTCATTCCTCGATCTTCCACATGGATCAGACGAAGGTCATGGACGGAACCTTTGTCCGCATCCTGACCTGGTATGACAACGAGTGGGGCTTCTCGAACCGCATGTCCGACACAGCGGTAGCAATGGCAAAGCTTATCTAAGCTGCCATGGGATGAACGCTCGTTCCGAAATGACAGGCGGGTGCGGATCTTCCGCATCCGCCTTTTTTGTCCAGGTCAATGAAAGGAAAGCTGCTTGCTTGAACTCCTGACCGTTATCTCCCTGACGATCGTCGTCGCCATTGTGCCGGGACCCGACTTTGCAGTGGTCTTGCGGAATTCTCTTGTCGGAGGACGGCTTGCCGGCATCATGACCGCGTTAGGCATCGGCCTGGCCTTGGCTGTTCATGTGACATACGCACTTGCCGGCATCGGCCTGTTGGTGTCGCAGTCGATCTTTCTCTTCAACGCCTTGAAACTGATCGGTGCGGCCTACCTCGTGTTTCTCGGCGTGACCATGTATCGTGGCGCGGCGCGAGAAATACCAGCTGAAACAAGCAGTGGAGGCATGCCGCCACTGAAGGCACTCCGCTGGGGTTTCCTTACGAATGTGACCAACCCGAAGGCCACGATGTTTGCAATGAGTGTTTTTCTCCAGGTGACCTCACCCGAGACCCCACTCTGGACACAGATCGGCTACGGCGTGATCATGGCGTCCGGTGTTTTCATCTGGTTTGTGCTGGTCACGGTGTTCTTCACGCTAGCTCCGGTCCGGCAGAGTTTCATGCGCATGAAACTCTGGATGGAGCGCACTTTCGGCATTCTTCTGACGTTGTTCGGCATCGGGATTGCCGCGACAACTAGCTCTTCTCGTCTTTGATTGGTGGGTTCAAGACACATGACTTTCAAAACACTCGACGACCTTTCGCATATCTCCGGCAAGCGCGCACTGGTCCGCGTTGATCTCAACGTGCCCATGGACAATGGCAAGGTCACAGACACCACACGTATTGAACGCGTTTTGCCGACCATTCGTGAGCTGTCGGAAAAAGGCGCAAAGGTCATTCTCCTCGCCCATTTCGGCCGACCTAAAGGACAACGCGTCGCGGACATGTCGCTCGAGCCGGTGGCACAGCCGCTTGCGGATCTTCTGCTCGCTCCCGTCGACTTTGCCGATGACTGCATTGGCAAGTCCGCGGAAGACGCGATCGCGGAACTGTCCGACGGCGACGTCCTCCTGCTCGAAAACACACGCTTCCACGCAGGCGAGGAGAAAAATGATCCCGCGTTTGCCAAAGACCTGGCTGAGCTGGGTGACATTTACGTCAATGATGCCTTCTCCGCCGCGCACCGCGCTCATGGCTCCACGGAAGGCATAGCAAAGCTGCTGCCGGCCTATGCCGGCCGGACCATGCAGGCGGAACTTGAGGCGCTCGGCTCTGCACTCGGCGAGCCCAAGCGCCCGGTTCTGGCGGTCGTTGGCGGCGCAAAGGTCTCGTCGAAGATTGATCTCCTCGAGAATCTGGTTGGCAAAGTCGACATGCTGGTGATCGGCGGCGGCATGGCCAATACCTTCATGGCAGCCAATGGCATCAATGTCGGCAAGTCGCTGTGCGAACATGACCTTGCAGACACGGCACGCCGGATCATGGCAGCGGCAGAAAAATCCGATTGTGAAATCGTTCTTCCGGCTGATGCCGTCGTAGCAAGGGAATTCAAGGCCGGCGCCGAAAATGAGACGGTCACTCTTGATGCAATTCCATCAGACGCCATGATGCTCGACGTCGGTTCAGCGTCCATTGCCAAGGTCGCCGAAAAAATCGACGCCGCCAATACGCTTGTCTGGAACGGCCCACTCGGTGCTTTTGAAATCGAACCATTCGACAAGGCAACGGTTGCAGCGGCACGCCACGCGGCAGAACGCACCAAATCCGGCGAGCTCAATTCGGTAGCAGGCGGCGGTGACACCGTTGCCGCGTTGAACCATGCGGGCGCAGCAGACGACTTTTCCTATGTTTCCACCGCCGGTGGCGCATTTCTCGAGTGGTTGGAAGGCAAGGAACTTCCCGGCGTGAAGGCTCTCGAAGTCTAAAAACATGAATTGTCACTGCCCCGCGTTTTCTTCGGGGCAGTGCATTTTCTTGTTGCAATAATTATTTTGACTGCCAAATTAAAAATGTTCTGAAAATTACGGAACTATTTGTAATTTAATCGATTTAGCTCCCTACCACCTGCCTTTCAAAAGCCGATGTATTTGTTAGAACGACATCAATTTGATGCGTTGCAAACATGGACAGGCGATCTCGACCCGTCGTTTTCGGATTTGCTGCGCTGGACAACGGGAGAATTAAATGGCTCGCATTACCCTTCGCCAACTGCTCGACCATGCTGCTGAGCACGACTACGGGGTCCCCGCGTTCAACATCAACAATATGGAACAGGCTCTCGCCATCATGGCTGCAGCCGACAAGACCGACGCACCTGTAATCATCCAGGCGTCGCGCGGCGCGAGATCCTACGCCCATGACATCATGCTCAAGCACATGATGGACGCTGTCTGCGAGATCTACCCGCATATCCCGGTCTGTGTTCACCTCGACCACGGCAATGAACCCGCAACTTGTATGACCGCAATCCAGGCCGGGTTCACGTCCGTGATGATGGATGGTTCCCTTGAAGCCGACGGCAAGACACCAGGCGATTGGGACTACAATGTCGGTGTCACCAAGACCGTGACTGATATGGCTCATCTGGGCGGCATCTCGGTCGAGGGCGAACTTGGAGTGCTGGGTTCACTGGAAACCGGCATGGGTGACAAGGAAGATGGCCACGGCGCAGAAGGCAAGCTGACCGAGGACCAACTTCTCACCAACCCGGATGAAGCGGTGAAATTCGTCCAGGAAACCAAGGTCGATGCACTGGCAATTGCCATGGGCACATCGCACGGCGCCTACAAGTTCACGCGCAAGCCCGATGGCGACATTCTGGCAATGCACGTCATCGAAGAGATTCACCGCCGCCTGCCCGATACGCCCTTAGTGATGCATGGCTCGTCATCGGTCCCACAGGACCTGCAGGACATCATCAATCAATACGGCGGTGAGATGCCTCAAACCTGGGGCGTTCCGGTCGAGGAAATCCAGCGCGGCATCAAGCACGGCGTTCGCAAGATCAATATCGACACGGACAACCGGATGGCCATGACTGGCCAGATCCGCAAGATTTTGTCCGAAAACCCGGGCGAATTCGATCCGCGCAAGTATCTGAAGCCAGCCCGTGAAGCGATGGAGAAGCTCTGCGTCTCTCGTCTTGAAGACTTCAACACGGCAGGACAAGCCTCCAAGATCTGCAAGATCGCAACGCTGGCTGAAATGGCAACCAAGTATAAGAGCGGTAGCCTGGACCCGAAAATCGGCTGATATGAAGCCAGACCGGGGCAAACGCCCTGCCGATATCTTTTGAACTTTCAGAGAGAGGGGCCTTGCGTCCCTCTTTCGCCGTCTTTAGGGACAATAGAACGTTGGAATTGCCCTCAAGATCAAGAAACGGAAACACCCGTGAACCGTCCGCGCCTCTTTGTTATCACACCGCCATCTTTTGACACAGCTGCGCTCGCTTTGTCGCTTGACGACGCGTTCAAGGGCGGAGACATCGCATCCGTTCTGATCTACATGCCCGATGCGAATTCCAAAGAGCTGCAAACGGCCGCCGAGACGCTTGTACCGATTATCCAGGCAGGCGGCGCAGCCGCACTGATTTACGGCGACACCCAGGTCGCAGGTCGCAGCGGGGCCGATGGTGCCCATGTTGATTCATCACTGGAAGACGTGAAACTCGCCGTGGAAAGTCTTCAGCCTGCGAAAATCGTCGGCGCCGGTGGAACGAAATTGAAGCATGAGGACATGGAAACAGCGGAAACCGGCATAGATTACCTGTTTCTCGGTCGCCTTGACCTTGAAGAACAGGCATCGCCACATCCCAAAACGCTCTCAAAGGCTGAATGGTGGTCCCAGCTTTTCGAGACGCCTTGCGTCGCCCTTGGTGGCAACACAATAGCTTCGGTTGAAGAAGCGGCTACAACCGGCGCAGATTTCGTGGCCTTGAAGGACGCAATCTGGCAGCATGCAAAAGGAACCGCAGCGGCAGTCACTGAAGCCAATGCCATTTTGGAAAATCACCCGTTTGAGGACATGGACTAATCCATGCAATCGCGAGCCGTCATCTTGAAAGCCTTGATCCTGAGCGCCTCCGCTCTGGTGGCTGGGGCAGGACTTGCCACGGCTCAAGAAACAGCGCCGGAAACAGCAGCAGCAAATAGCACCACTGAGACTGTTACAACCGCTCTGCCTGAAGTAACGCTCAAAGGGCCGACACAAACGCCCCTGCCAAAGCTGCCCGAGGGAACATCGCCGGATGCCGAGTTTGTCTATGGTGTATTTCAGCGCGGCTGGTACCTGACAGCTCTTGCACTAGCAACACCTCTTGCCGAAGCCGGCGATGTGGCAGCCCAGACGCTGATGGGTGTCCTACACGAAACGGGACTTGGCATTCGGCAGGATCCAGTAAAGGCCGCCCAGTGGTACGAGCTTGCTGCTGGTCAGGGAGACCCCGGAGCATCCCTGCAGCTTGCGCAGTTCCATCTTCTCGGCAAGGGTGTCCCTACAGACAAAAAGAAGGCCGCAGATCTTTTTGAAATCGCGGCAGAGTCTGGCAATCCGTCTGCCCTCTATAATCTCGCACTTCTCTATCAGGAAGGCGAGGGTCGCCCTCACGACGAGGACAAGGCGCGTGAGCTTCTGAAGGAAGCTGCCTCTTTGAACGATGCAGACGCGCAGTACGCACTCGGCCTCTCGTTTCTGGAAGGCTTAAGCGGCGTGAATGATGCCGGTCAGGGGGCGTTCTGGCTCGGTCGAGCCGCAAGGCGCGGGCACACATCTGCTCAAATCTACTACGGCATACTGCGTTTTCAGGGCAAAGGCGTAGAGCCGAACGAGCAGGAGGCGGGCGACTGGTTTGAGCGCGCGGCAACGGCCGGCAATCCGGTTGCCATGAACCGCCTTGCGAGATTATACGCTTATGGCCGAGGCCGGGAACTAGACCCCGTGACAGCTGCCGGCTGGCATTATGTCGCCCGCGCGCTAGGCGTTTCAGACTTTCAGCTGGACGGCTTCGTTGAAAGTCTCGACGACGAGACCCGCCTTCAGGCACGCAAGAAAGCAGAGCAATTCTCCGCGACGCTTATTCCAGAAGTTGAAGACCCCAGCCAGAAATCACCCTGACGCGGTAACGCAATTCGCCTTTTTTCCTTGAAACAGTCAGGCAATTGTGTAGGACAGGCTCACATTGGTTCGCGCGGACCGGTTGCGTTCAGTCCTGCGCCATCCATCTTCGTTTCACAAAGTCAATCAAGTCGGTCGTTCCATGAAAATCAACGGTAACGAAATCAAGCCAGGAAACGTTCTTCAACATCAGGACACGCTCTGGGCAGTCGTCAAGACCCAGCACGTGAAGCCTGGCAAGGGCGGAGCGTTTGCGCAGGTGGAGTTGAAAAACCTGATCGACGGCCGCAAGCTCAACGAACGTTTTCGTTCGGAAGACAAGGTTGAGCGCGTCCGGCTTGAGCAAAAGGACTTCCAGTACCTTTACACTCAGGACGATCAGCTCGTCTTCATGGACACTGAGACCTACGAACAGCTCGAACTACAGGCTGACTTCGTCGGAGACCGCTCTGCATTCCTCCAGGATGGCATGATGGTAACCGTGGAGCTGCATGAAGAGCGTCCAATCGGCATCACGCTTCCGCAGTTTGTGACGCTGCAGATCGCAGAAGCCGATGCAGTCGTCAAAGGCCAGACACAGTCTTCATCCTACAAGCCAGCGATGATGGAAAACGGCGTACGCGTCATGGTCCCACCATTTGTGACGGCAGGCGAAAGCATCATTGTCGACACGGGCTCGCTGGAATACGTACGCCGCGCCGACTAAATCTCCCCATTCCATTGACCTGGCCCAGCCCGTAACCTTCAGGCTGGACCCAAGAACTGACGGCACACAAAATGGCCCGCACAGCACTCCTTAATGTCATGGTTCAGGCCGCTATGAAGGCCGGGCGCAGTCTCGTCCGCGACTTCGGCGAGGTTGAAAACCTCCAGGTTTCCCGCAAGGGTCCCGGTGACTTCGTCTCGGCAGCCGATCGCAAGGCCGAAGAGATCATCAAGGCAGAGCTGACAAAGGCGCGGCCGCAGTTCGGTCTGGTCATGGAAGAGAGTGGCGAGATCGAGGGAACTGATGGTCAGCACCGCTGGCATGTGGATCCTCTCGACGGCACAACGAACTTCCTTCACGGCATTCCGATCTTCGCGACCTCGATTGCCCTGGAGCGTCAGGGACAGATCGTCGCCGGAGTGATTTACAACCCGGTCATGGACGAGCTCTACACAGCCGAACGTGGCCGTGGGGCGTTCCTAAATGACCGCCGTTTGCGCGTCGCGGGACGCTCGGAACTGCCCGAAATGGTCTTCGGCACCGGCCTACCTTTCATCGGCAAGGGTGATCATGGCCGTGCGCTGAAGGAACTGCGACATGTCATGCCCGAAGTGGCTGGCATCCGCCGTGGCGGCGCTGCCGCACTCGATCTTGCCTGGACCGCATCGGGCCGTCTCGACGGCTACTGGGAACACAACCTCAACTCCTGGGACATCGCAGCTGGTCTGCTGATGGTCCGCGAGGCTGGCGGCTATGTCTCCGACACCGAAGGCAAGGACAAGATGCTGGAAACAGGCAATGTGGCTGTCGGCAATGAATTTGCCCACAAGCACATCCTGCGCCTGATCAAGCTGGCAAACAGCTGATACCGATAACCCGCCTTCCAGCGACAACCAGCGTGACCGGTCGGCGGAATACCCGACCGGAAAGGCCGCGACACTCTGTTGTCGTTGGTTAACTTACGAATAACGGTTTCCAACCTTTAGGAAATCACGCTATCAATCTTGCCAGGAACAACAGGCGATTGATTGGCGACTCATGGCACGCGACTTTGACCCTTATAGTCTGTCCAGCCCGAAGGCATATCTCTCCTTCATGATCATCTTTCTGGTGATCGTTTCTTTCATTGCATTCATTCTCTATCGGCAGATTTCGGTCGCCTTTTTGAGCAATCCGGGCCTCAACGGCCTGATCATCATGGTCGGCGTCTTTGGCATTCTCTTACTGTTTGGCCGGGTGATCCGCCTCTTCCCCGAGATCTCCTGGGTCAACAGTTTCCGCATCGGCGATCCTGGCCTCGATACGCGTGCCCCGGTGCTCCTTGCCCCAATGGCAACGCTCCTTGGCAACAAGGTCGGTGAAATGGCGCTAACCCCGACAACAGCGCGCTCGATCCTGGATTCCATTGGCATGCGCCTTGAGGAATCGCGCGAGATCTCCCGCTATCTGACGGGCTTGCTTGTTTTCCTGGGCCTTCTCGGCACCTTCTGGGGTCTGCTGCAAACCGTCAGTGCCGTCGGCGCCACCATCCAGTCACTTGATGTGGGATCGGGTGATGCGAATGTGATCTTCGAAGATCTCAAGGCTGGCCTGGAAGCACCATTGTCTGGCATGGGCACCGCATTCTCGTCCTCTCTGTTCGGTCTGACCGGTTCCCTTGTCCTGGGCTTTCTGGATCTTCAGGCCGGACAGGCCCAGAACCGGTTCTACAATGAGCTGGAAGACTGGTTGTCGACCGTCACTGACATTGAGCCTGAAGAAGGCCCAATTCTGGCTGCGCCGACAAACAACAGCGAACAGATCCAGGAATCGATTTCCGAGCTACGGAAGACGATCGAGGAAGGCGGCAGCAAGAACGCCGCCCATGCCATGTCGAACCTCGCCGAAGGCATTCAAGGGCTCGTCAAACACGTTCGTTCCGAGCAGCAAATGATGCGTGACTGGGCCGAGAGCCAGGGCGAGCAGCAAAAGCGGATCGAGAGTCTGCTGACATCCATCTCATCCGCCTTCGACCGAGCTAAGGACTGATCCATGGCCAGTCTGCGCGGTCGTCGCCGTACTCAAAGCACAGACTATTGGCCCGGCTTCGTCGACGCGATGGCGACGCTTCTGCTCGTCATTATTTTCCTGCTTTCAATCTTCATGCTCGCTCAATTCTTCTTGAGCCAACAGCTCTCCGGACGCGATACCGTCCTCAACCGGCTGAACACACAGATTAGCGAGCTGACAGAGCTGCTGGCGCTCGAGCGCGCCAATTCCAGCGAACTTGAGGACACAATCTCCGGACTTCAAGCGAGCCTCGGTGATGCGACCGGCGAACGCGATCGCCTGCTTGGTTTGCTGGATGCAAGCTCGGGCAGTGCGGAAGCCGCAGGAGGCCGCGCTGCGCGGCTGGAGAACCTTCTCGACGACGAAAAGCAGATTTCCCAACGCGCCTTGGCGCAAGTCGAACTTCTGAATCAGCAAATTTCCGCTCTGAGACGCCAAATTGCGGCCGCCAATGCGGCACTCGAAGCCGCAGAGGCAAAGGAAAGCGAAAGTCAAACCAAGATCGCAAGCCTCGGGCGCCGTCTGAATGCAGCGCTTGTCCAGCGAGTACAGGAACTCTCGCGCTACCGCTCCGACTTCTTCGGTCGCCTGCGCGAGATCCTGTCGCAGCGCTCCGACATTCGCGTCGTCGGCGATCGCTTTGTATTTCAGTCTGAAGTCCTGTTTTCGTCAGGCTCGGAAGAAGTGAACCCGGACGGCACTGGCGAACTCGACAAGCTGGCCGAGGCCATTCAGGAGCTCAGCCTTCAAATCCCCGATGAAATCAATTGGGTGCTGCGCGTGGATGGTCACACGGATGCTCGCCCGCTGTCCGGATCCGGCCGTCTGAGAAACAACTGGGAACTGTCTGCTGCCCGAGCGATATCCGTTGTGAGGTATCTGATTGAAAAAGGTGTGGATCCAAAACGCCTGGTCGCCGCAGGCTTTGGAGAATTCCAACCATTGGAAGAAGGCGATACTCCCGAGGCGCTTGCACGCAATCGCCGTATTGAGCTCAAACTGACCGAACGCTAGGGCACGTGTCGGCCAACTCTCGACAAAAAAAGCCGCCGGAACAACCGGCGGCTTTCGAATTTGTTATATCGCCTGCAGGCGCGACTAGGACTGCTCGTCCTCATCTGTATCGTCGCCTTCGGTCTTGAGCGAGTTCAATTTCGCAAAGACCGCGTCAGCATCGATCTCTTCCTCGACCTCACGTTCGATCGGCTTGCTGAAGGCGGCAGCCAAGGCTTCTTCGCTCGTGGTCTCTTCCACTGACATCAGCGTTTCAACTTCACCCTCAGGACGTGGCGGAGCGTTCTTCGCAGCCTTTTCGACTTCCATGTCCAGTTCAAGCTGGCTGCAGAGGCTCAGCGTCACCGGGTCAGACGGAGTAAGGTTGGCCGAATTCCAGTGGGTCCGATCGCGAATGGCAGCAATTGTCGGTTTCGTCGTGCCGACCAGGCGCATGATCTGCGCATCCTTGAGCTCGGGGTGACTGCGCACCAGCCACAAGATCGCATTGGGACGATCCTGGCGGCGGGACACCGGAGTATAGCGCGGGCCTTTACGTTTCGATTCGGGAACAACGACCTTCGAACCCTGCAGCTTCAAAACGTAGTTTGGGTCTGTCTGCGCCTTTTCCAGCTCTTCACGGCTCAACTGGCCCGTCAGAACCGGATCAAGACCCTTGATGCCCTGCGCGGCTTCACCATCGGCAATCGCCTTCACTTCGAGCGGATGCAGTTTGCAGAAACTCGCGATCTGCGTGAAGCTCAGTGCAGTGTTGTCAACAAGCCAGACGGCGGTTGCCTTCGGCATCAGCGGCGTGTTCGCCATCGGTCAAATTCCTCCTGTGGGCTTCCTCACCCGGCAAGGCGAAAAAGCAAAAATTAATTCAAGTTTCATGGGAGCTAGAACCTATATAATATTTCCTTTGCCCAAAGGCAAACACTCCCGCAGGGGTTCTGGAAAACTCCCCTTGCGAAACACATCCCCTCAGCAGCCGGGATCCAGGGATCACTCGACCGTCAAAACGATCTTCCCAATATGACCCGAGCCCTCCATACGCCGGTGTGCCTCGGCAGCTTGCTCAAGGGGAAAGGTGGAATCGAGGACGGGACGGATTTGTCCAGACGACAGAAGCGGCCAGACCTTTTCCTTCAAGGCGGCAGCAATCGCGGCCTTGAACGCTGTATCACGGGGACGCAACGTTGATCCGGTGTGGGTCAACCGCTTCATCATGAGGCGAGAGAAATTCACGTCTTCGGCAAAACCATTTAGCGTCGCGATCTGACAGATCCGTCCCTCGACAGCAGCCACTTTCCAGTTTTTCTCGACATAGTCCCCTCCGACCATATCCAGAATCACGTGAATGCCTTCTTTTCCTGTCGCCTCCAGAAACGCTGAAACGAAGTCGACCTTGTTGTAGTTCACCACATGATCAGCTCCGAGCGCGCGAACCGCCTCTGCCTTTTCCTCAGATCCGACGGTGGTGAAGACCTCCGCGCCAAAGGCTTTTGCAAGCTGGATCGCCGTTGTGCCAATTCCGGACGTCCCACCATGAACCAGGAAGCGTTCGCCCGCTTTCAATCCCACCCGGTCGAAGACGTTGCTCCACACGGTGAAGAAT
Source organism: Roseibium sp. (assembly GCF_039982295.1). GTDB lineage: Bacteria > Pseudomonadota > Alphaproteobacteria > Rhizobiales > Stappiaceae > Roseibium. The sequence continues at coordinate 124,714 of NZ_JBDWYP010000039.1, read as the reverse complement.
GTCTCCGGGACTGCAGCTGCCTCAATCATCGACATGCCTTCAGGAATTGGCAGGGCATGGCTCTCATGCACCTTGCAGTATTGTGCGTAGCCTCCGCCTGCCACCAATGCCGTGACTTTCTCGCCAATTTCGTAGCTCTTGGCGTCAATGCCTTTGGACACCACCGTCCCACTCACCTCAAGGCCCGGAAGATCAGATGCGTCTTTCGGGGGGGGATAAGCGCCCATCCTCTGAAGCACGTCTGGACGATTGACACCGGCTGCCTCGACCCTGATGAGGATTTCTTCGCCAAGCGGCACAGGCACGTGGCGATCTTCGGCAGCCAGAACGTCCGGACCGCCCGGCGCCGTGATTGCAATCGCTGTCATCTTCCGGGGCAAATCGGTCATGCGCTTTCCTCCAATCAGAACTCACTCCCGTGTAGCGCGCCGCCAGGCGGCTGACAATCGAGCCATGTCGCGATAGTCTGGGAGATAAACCAACGAATTGCACGATCGGGCAGCGAGAACGACAATGGACTCAAAACCTCACACAAGCTCACCCAAAGCAGCAAAGCCGGTCGCCGTGGGTGAAGATTTGTCCCGAGCCTCCGAAGATGAGCTTCGAGAACGTATCACTGTCCTCGAAGCAGAAATCACACGCACGCGAGGTGTCCTTTCTGAGCGAAGTAATATTCGCAGCGCCGCCGATGCCCTCTTCAAAAATGACAATAGCTAAATTTACCAATTACATCCCACTCAAAGACGTTCTGTCTGAATATGGCTCAATCTGTTAGGTAAAACTTTAGCTATTTACCAGCCATTAAGCTTTCCAGGCGATAACCATGTTTATCCAGTCATCTGGATCTCTGAGTGGCTCAAGTCCACTCTGTTTGACGCCTCCCTGTTAATGACTTCGAGCCGCGGCCTTCGCGGCTCTTTTTTTTGGCCCTCCCTGGCGTTATTATGATCTCCGTCACGTTCGTACGACGCCTTTGGCCCAACTGGCACGTCCGTTGCAAATCAGTTGTTCAAGGCGCTGCACCGTCCCACCGTGGCACACCCCTATGAAGAGCATGTCCCATGCGCGTAGTGGTAGCCAGGAAGACATCCGCGGCAAACGAATGAGCAGTAGCAGAAGGCGTATCGAACCATGACGGATGAGAACACCAACCTCAGCGGAACTCCCGAAGCGGTACACTTCGCTCCCCGACTGGCCACCTCTGACACATTCCAGTCACTGTTTCAGGAAGGCATGTCGCTCGTTGAAGAGACCGCTGTCTATCTCGATGGAGACGGACGCACGGAAGCAAAGCTTCTGGAACGCCCGGCCTCACTCGCCTATGCAACAGAATCGATGCGGCTGACCACGCGCCTCATGCAGCTGGCGTCCTGGCTTCTCCTGCAACGCGCCGTCAACGAGGGCGAAATGTCCCGGGAACAAGCTGGCGCCGAAAAGAACAAGGTGCGCCTCGACCGTTTGAGCAGCGCCTCGACAGGCCCCGCCTGGGAAGACCTGCCCGACAGCCTCAAGGAACTGGTCAACCGGTCGGTGCGCTTACAAGAGCGCGTCGTGCACCTGGATCAGATGCTCTACCAGGACAAGGAACAGGAAGCAGCTGACGCCGAAGGAAATCCGGTCGTTGCACAGCTCAACCAGCTGCACGCTGCATTTGGAAACGCAGGCTGATCCATAGAGGCCATGTAAAAGAGCTATCTTGAAAGCCGCCGCAAGGCGGCTTTTTTCGTTTAAGCGCAGGCTTTCCAGGCTCAGGCCGCAAACATTCGCACAAAAAAAGACCCGGCCAAGGCCGGGTCTCGTATCAAGCGCTTAACTTCGCAGCTCTTAGGAGCCGAGGAAGCCTGCGAACTTGTTCTTGAAGCGGGACACGCGGCCGCCACGGTCCATGATCTGACGGTCGCCACCGGTCCATGCCGGGTGAGATGTCGGATCGATGTCGAGGGTCAGCGTATCGCCTTCAGCACCATAGGTGGAGCGAGTTGTGAATTCTGTACCATCGGTCATCACGACCTTGATGGTGTGGTAGTCGGGATGCGTATCCGCTTTCATGGCTGTCCTTTCCTGCACATCGAGCGCTTCCGATCGAGGGAAATAGCTCTGAGGTGCAAACGAAACTAATGGGCCGCCAATCCGCCAATGGATACAGCCCAGGAAACATGGAGACGGGCTATACCCCATGCAGTGGGATGAAACAAGGGGTCTGCGCGATTCCGGCGCGGCAAAATACCTCTTGGTTTTCACGACGCAATCACCCAAGTCTATCGGCATGGAATCAGGACTGATTTAGGGGCACGAACATTGGTCGGCACGGAACAGGCAAAACGCGATGATACGGACGAACGGCGCAAGTTTCTGCGACCGCTCGCGCGGCTGTTGCCTTACCTTGGCCGTTACAAATCCATGGTCGCCGGAGCACTGATCGCCCTGATTTCAGCCGCGGTCTTCACGCTGATCTTGCCAACCGCCGTCCGTCAGATGATTGATCGCGGCTTTGGCGGAGACAACTCCGATCTCATCAACAACTACTTCGGCCTCCTGCTGGCCGTGGTCGCAGCTCTCGCACTGGCCAGTTCCATTCGCTACTACTTGGTCATGTGGATCGGGGAACGCGTTGTCGCAGACGTACGAAGCGATGTCTTCGCCCACATGACGGAACTGAGCCCAGCGTTTTACGACCGCTCAAAGTCGGGCGAGATCCTGTCTCGTCTCACTGCCGACACCACCCAGATAAAATCGGCCTTCGGCGCAAGCGCATCACTGGCCATGCGCAACTTCGTGCTCTTTATCGGTGCGGTAATCATGATGCTTGTCACCAGCCCAGGCCTGTCGATCATCGTCCTTGCCGCAATACCGATCATTCTCCTCCCGCTGATCGGCTTTGGCCGGAAGGTTCGCAAACGCTCCCGTTTCGCTCAGGACACGCTCGCCGATGCGGCCGCCTATGCCAGCGAAATGCTTGGGAACATCCGCACCCTGCAAGCCTTCACCCATGAAATGCAGGCAGCGAGGCGTTTTTCAAGCGCCGCCGAAGGTGCCTTCCACGCAGCGAGGAAGGCGACGCGTGAGCGGGCAATCCTGACGTTTTTTGCCATGTTCATCATCGGCGCAAGTGTGGTCGCCGTTCTTTGGATCGGCGCAAACAACGTTCTCACCGGCACGATGAGCGGCGGTGAGCTTGGTCAGTTTCTGCTCTACTCAATCCTCGCCGCCAGCTCACTTGCAGGACTGTCGGAAGTCTGGGGCGAGCTCTCACTGGCCGCTGGCGCGGCCGAACGCCTGAGTGAGCTGCTGGAGATTGAGCCCCGGATAGCAGCTCCCGCAAATCCGGAAGCCCTTCCCTCGCCCGAAAAGATCAGCATCGATTTCGACCACACCTCATTCGCATATGAGGCCGCCGAAGACACGCCTGTGGTTCACGACGTTGCGCTGAAGGTGGAGCCTGGCGAAACGGTGGCGGTTGTCGGACCTTCCGGCGCGGGAAAATCGACCCTGTTTCATCTGTTGATGCGTTTTTATGATCCCGTTTCCGGACAGGTCACCCTGAACGGTGTGGATCTGAGACAGCTCGTCCCAAAGGATCTGCGCAGCCATATGGCACTCGTTCCTCAGGATGCAGCAATCTTCGCGGCAAGCATCGCAGAGAACATCGCTTATGGGAAACCAGACGCGACCAACGAGGAAATAGAGGCTGCAGCGCGTGCAGCATCCGCACATGACTTCATTTCGGCCACCTCCGCTGGTTACAACACAATGGTCGGCGAAAAGGGCATGACCTTGTCCGGCGGGCAGAGACAACGTATCGCAATCGCCCGCGCGATCCTCAAGGACGCTCCGATCCTGCTTCTGGATGAAGCAACCAGCGCACTCGACGCTGAAAGCGAGCAGCTCGTCCAACAGGCCCTCGACCGGCTTATGGAAGGCAGAACGACGCTCGTGATTGCACATCGTCTCGCAACGGTACTGAAAGCAGACAGAATTGTCGTTATGGATGCAGGGCGGGTCGTGGAAATAGGAACCCATGCCGAACTCACCGCGCGTGCAGGCCTCTATGCAAAACTGGCCCGACTGCAATTCGATGCAGGGGCCAGCAAAGCAAGTCAGACCTAAACGGCTCTGGAAACAGCCCAGAATTCAGTCGGCGTCGGGAACAGCCACTGTGTAATTCAGAGGCATGCGGCCGCCGTCGGCGTAGATTGTCTGTCCGGTAACATAGCTCGCATCCGAGGAGGCGAGGAAAGCTGCAACACCAGCGATCTCGGAAGGTTCGCCGACCCGTTGAAGAGGTGTACGCGACAGAATCCGGTTGCGCGCTGCCGGATCGTCGTTCACTGACGAGAGCATCTCCGTCATGATCGAACCAGGTCCAATAGCATTCACGCGAATGCCATACGGCGCGAGCGCAAGCGCGCTGGTCTTCGTCAGTTGCGAGACACCACCCTTGGAGACGCAGTAGGGAATCTGGTTCGGAATCGCCAGTACCGCATTAACCGAAGACATGTTGATGATGGTGCCAGGCTCGCCACCGGCCTGGACCTTCTCCGCCATGTGACGGGCAACTGCCTGGCTGCACAGGAACGTACCCTTGAGGTTGATCGAAAGGACCCGGTCGAAATCCTCTTCTTCAAGCTCCAGAAAATCCGCACCGACAACGACGCCTGCGTTGTTCACGAGAATATCGACATCACCGTAGGCGTTGATCGTTTCCGCCACGAGATTGCGAACATCGAGACGCTCGGCAACATTGCAATGCACATATGTCGCATCACCAATCTTGTTCAGATCATCGGCTGCAGATTGCCCGGCCTCGTCATCGACATCGGCAATAACCACTTTGGCGCCGTCCATGACGAACCGTTTCGCGACAGCAAAACCAATACCACGGGCAGCGCCAGTGATGATGGCAACCTTATTTTCAAGGGACACGGAAAACCTCTTGGCCTTTTAAAAAATCGGGCCGCCGAAGCGGCGACCCGAACCATAAGAGCATGTTTTCCAGCTGTCGATGGGTTTTACCAGATCAGTTTTGAACCCGGATCCCATGCTCCTGGAGTGCTTCGGCGATCTCGTCGAGGATGGCAGGGTCGTCGATCGTTGCTGGCATCTTGTAGCTTTCCTGATCTGCAATCTGCCGCATGGTTGCTCTCAAGATCTTGCCCGAACGCGTTTTCGGTAGGCGATCCACGGTGATGGCGAGCTTGAAAGCCGCCACTGGGCCAATCTTCTCACGCACCAATTTGACAAGCTCGGCCTCGATCTGCTCGTGAGATTGTTCGACCCCCGCTTTCAGCACAGCAAAACCGCAAGGCAGCTGACCCTTCAACTTGTCCGCGATGCCAATCACGGCACATTCCGCCACGGCCGGGTGCGTCGCAAGAACTTCTTCCATGGCACCGGTCGAAAGACGATGTCCGGCAACGTTGATGATATCGTCCGTGCGGGACATGATCGAAAGATATCCGTCTTCGTCGATGATGCCGGCGTCCGAGGTTTTGTAGTAGCCTGGGAATTCTGCGAGATACGCATCGTGGAAACGCTGCTCGGCATTCCAAAGTGTCGGCAAACATCCGGGAGGCATCGGCAATTTCACGACGATGTTGCCAAGAGTATTTGCCGGAAGCGGATGTCCGGCGTCATCCAGAATCTGGACATCGTAGCCCGGCATCGGCACTGTCGGGGAGCCCGGTTTCACGGGCAATCGCCCAAGACCAAGCGGGTTTCCGACCATGCACCAGCCCGACTCGGTCTGCCACCAATGGTCGACGATAGGCACCTGAAGCTGATCCGCAGCCCAGTTGACCGTATCAGGATCCGCGCGTTCACCTGCAAGGAACAAGGATCTGAACTGCGACAAGTCGTAGTTGCCGATCAATTTACCCTCAGGATCTTCCTTGCGAATGGCGCGGAAGGCTGTCGGAGCGGTGAACAGCGAAACGACGGAATGCTCCGAGATCACGCGCCAGAAGACTCCGGCATCGGGTGTCCCGACCGGTTTTCCTTCGAACATGATCGTGGTGCAACCATGCAAAAGCGGACCGTAGACGATGTAGGAGTGCCCGACGACCCAGCCGACGTCTGACGCTGCCCAGAAAACCTCGCCCGGGTCGATGCCATAGAGGTTAGACATTGACCATTTCAGGGCCACCATATGGCCACCATTGTCTCGAACCACACCCTTGGGCTGGCCTGTTGTACCTGAAGTATAGAGAACATAGAGCGGGTCTGTCGCCTTGACGGCAACGCATTCGACCTCCCGGCCTTCCGCAAGCTCCTCTTGCATCAGGGCGCCGAGGTCATGATCCCGCCCCTCCTGCAGAGTTGCGAGGGCCTGCTCTCTTTGAATCACGAGACAGCTCTCGATCTTGTGGGAGGCCTGCTCGACAGCGGCATCGATCAAGGGCTTGTAGGCGATGACCCTCCCCGGCTCGATGCCACAAGAGGCTGCAATGATTGCTTTTGGAGTTGCATCATTGATCCTGGTCGCCAGTTCTGCAGCGGCGAACCCGCCAAAAACCACCGAGTGGATCGCGCCGATACGGGCGCACGCCAGCATCGCCATCGCCGCCTCGGGAATCATTGGCATGTAGATGATTACCCGGTCGCCTTTCTGGATCCCCTGGTCCAGCAGCACACCAGCCATCGCCTGAACACGATCCAGCAGTTCTTCGTAGCTGTAGCTCGCCTGCTTGCCGGTGATCGGGCTGTCGTAAATCAGCGCCGGCTGACCGCGACGTCCCCGTTCGACATGGCGGTCAAGGCAATTGTAGCAGGTGTTGCATTCCCAGCCAGGAAACCATCGACCATACTGTCCCTGATCAGCATCGAACACCTGTTCGCCCCGCACGGACCAGTCGATCTCGGAGGCAGCCGTCTTCCAGAAACCGAAAGGGTCATGCTTCCAGGATTGATAGGTTGCAGCATAGCGGCTCGTCATTGTGGTTTCTCCTCCCATTGGCCATCGCACCTCACTCAACGACAACCCTTTGGCCGAGAGAGTGCGGTAACATGCGAGTGTCGCGCAAGACCCTCGCCCTAAGACATTCGCAGGGGCCGGGACTTTACCTAGAAGCAAACCCGTGATTGATTGCCGCTCCCCTCTGCACTCCCGATTTTTCCGAAACGATCTCCATGCATCCGATCCCCGATCCCTATTTCTACGCCGCAGCGATTCCGGCGGTCATCCTCGCTGGCCTGTCGAAAGGCGGCTTCGGCGGATCCATGGCCATGCTGGCTGTCCCGATCCTCTCGCTCGTCGTTTCACCGATTCAGGCAGCCGGCATCATGCTTCCGATCCTTGTTGCAATGGATGTGGTTGGCCTGTTCGCCTACAAGGGCCGCGCGGACCGACGCAGCCTCATGATCTTGCTGCCTGCCGCCATGGCCGGTATTGCCGTTGGCTGGGCAACCGCAACGCTTGTGAACCAGTCTTTTGTCCGCCTGCTGGTCGGCGTCATTTCACTGATCTTCGTTGCTGACTATCTGCTTAAAAGCGCACGTGCGAACGAGGCGCGCGAGCACAACGTAGGCAAGGGGCTGATATGCGGAGCCATCGCAGGCTTCACCAGCTTTGTCAGCCATACCGGAGCCCCGCCATTTCAGCTCTACATGATGCCGCTCAGGCTCGCCCCAACGCTTTTTGCCGGTACAGCGGTGATATTCTTTTCGGTCGTCAATGCGCTGAAGCTGATACCGTATTTCATGCTTGGGCAGTTCGACACCGTAAACCTCGCGACCTCCGCAATGCTGCTGCCGCTCGCGCCCCTTGCGACGGCCGTCGGCGTGTGGTTGGTCAGGATCGTGGACCAAGGCATTTTTTACAAGATGACCTACGCAATCATGACCGTCGTCGGCATCAAACTTGTCTGGGATGGTGCAACTGCCCTGGCAGGCTGAATACGCCTTAAGACAGATTGCAGACGGTTCGAATTATCGTTTTGATAGCGCTCAAGTAACGATCAGGGAGGATCTGGCCATGAGCGGCGGCGAACATCCATTTTCATTCGGTCTGGAAAAGAATGAGGCCAACCACGCCTCGCTGAGTCCGTTGAGCTTTCTCGCCCGCGCCGCAGACGTCTTTCCGCAAAGAATCGCGATCGTTCATGGCGCACAAAGGACCGATTATCGGACCTTTTATGCCCGGACGCGTCAATTGGCTTCCTCGCTCGCCCATGCAGGTGTCGGCAAGAACGACACCGTGACTGTCATGCTGCCGAACTCACCGCCGATGCTTGAGGCCCACTACGGCGTTCCGATGACCGGCGCAGTACTTCACTCCCTGAATACGCGCCTGGACGCCGCAGTCATCGCGTTTCAGTTGGACCACGCCGATACAAAGGTATTGATCACCGACCGGGAGTTTTCGCCGGTCATGGAAGAAGCGCTTGCGCTCGCCAGTGTGAATCCGATCATCATTGATTATTCGGACCTTGAGTTCCCCCAGGACGGAAAGCGGCTCGGCACACTCGACTATGAAGCTTTTGTCGCGGATGGAGATGCGAATTTCGCGTGGTCATTGCCCGTAGACGAATGGGATGCAATCTCGCTGAACTACACCTCCGGAACGACAGGCAACCCGAAAGGCGTCGTCTATCATCACAGAGGGGCCTACCTGCTGGCGCAGGCGAACATTCTCACCACGTCGATGGCCAAACATCCGGTGTATCTCTGGACCTTGCCCATGTTTCACTGCAACGGCTGGTGTTTTCCCTGGGCCATCTCCGTGGTCGCTGGAACCCATGTGTGCTTGCGCTGGGTCCGCCCAAAAGCCATGTGGGATCTGATCGCCGATGAGGGTGTGACGCATCTGTGTGGTGCGCCAATTATCATGTCGACGCTTCTTGGCTCAGCAGCAGAAGACAAGCGGGAACTCAGCCATGAGGTCGAGTTCTTCACCGCTGCCGCTCCGCCACCTGAAAGCGTCCTGTCGGCCATGAAAGATGCCGGTTTCAACGTCACTCACCTCTATGGCCTGACAGAAGTCTATGGCCCGGCTGTCGTAAACGACTGGCAGACTGAATGGGACACGCTGCCCCCAGCCGAACAGGCGGCCAGAAAAGCCCGCCAGGGCGTGCGCTATGTTGCCCTGGAGGACCTCACGGTCCTCGACCCGGAGACCATGCAGCCGGTTCCCGCCGACGGTGAGACGATTGGCGAAGTCATGTTCAAGGGCAATGTGGTGATGAAGGGCTACCTGAAAAACCCGGAAGCCACGGCGGAGGCCTTTGCCGGTGGCTGGTTTCATTCAGGCGACCTAGGCGTGAAGTATCCTGACGGCTACATCCAGTTGAAGGATCGGTCCAAGGACATCATCATTTCGGGTGGAGAGAACATCTCCTCCATCGAGATCGAAGAAGTTCTATACAAGCATCCGGACGTCGCATCTGCCGCGGTCGTCGCTCGGCCTGATGAAAAATGGGGAGAAACTCCCTGCGCCTTTGTGGAATTGAGGCAGGGCACCGAAAGGACTGACGCGGAGATTATCTCCTTCTGTCGGGAGCATCTCGCCGGCTTCAAGTCACCCAAGACCGTGGTCTTCTGTGAACTTCCCAAAACGTCGACGGGCAAAATCCAAAAGTACGAACTACGAGAGCAAGCGAAGTTGCTCTGAACAGAGTTCAAAAACAAAAAACGCCGCGGTCAGGGCCGCGGCGCGTTTCAAAACAGCTCCAGCTTCAGTGGAGCGTTTCGTCAGTTCGTATTCGCTCGATCTGATCTTTGATCTTGAGCTTCTTTCGTTTCATATCGGCCAATTCCAGGGAGTCCGTACTCGGGTGAAGAAGTGCGACTTCGATCTTGCGTTCCAGTGCGGCGTGACGGCGCTCGAGTTCTGCGAGATGCGACTGCATGGACATGGAATTGCCTCCTGTCTGTTGGGCCAAACAGGAACACCGTGCCACAAGAAGACGGGGCTTGTCGAACCCTGTTTACGTAACGGGAGAATTATTTTGCCGACTTGGGCCGAGTTTCAGATTTCAGCCTTTAGAAAGGCTGAAATTTAACGATCAAACCCTTGAGAAAATTGAAACTGAGAGTGGGTTCAGCAGCTTATAGAATTGCAAGCGAAGACGCACTGTGGCATGCCTAGTTTGCCTTCGGGGTCATCTGCATGTCTTTGCCTGTGGATGTTTGTGAAAAATCCCGTCGCCGTGAGGACACACTCACCGGTTGAGAGGCTTTCGGGGGAGTGGAATGGCTGACACGGAAGACAAAGCCGTAAGAATCGAGCTGGGACAATTGCGCCAGGAACATCGAGATCTCGATGCAGCTGTCGAGGCCCTGTCCGTTGCAGGCAATGCCGATGCCCTTCAGATGCAGCGGCTCAAGAAGAAGAAGCTCCTCATCAAGGACCGTATTTCCAGTCTCGAAGACCAGTTGTTCCCCGACATAATCGCATGAGTTTCATGGCGCCCAGGCGTCCTGGCAATGCTGGAAATCTAGTCTTGCATAGGCGCCGTACCTGCCTATACTCCGCGCCTTTCCAAAAGACGCTCAAGCATCCGGGATAAGCCACGTGCCAAAAGCCGAAGTTGCCATCATCATGGGGAGCCAGTCCGACTGGCCGACGATGAAACATGCTGCCGATGTTCTGGACGAGCTCGGGATCGCCTTCGATGCACGCATTGTTTCAGCTCACCGCACACCCGACCGAATGTATGACTTCGCTAAGAGCGCAAAAGATGATGGCTTTAAGGTCATCATCGCGGGCGCTGGCGGCGCGGCTCATCTGCCAGGCATGACCGCTGCCTTGACGCCACTCCCGGTGTTTGGCGTGCCGATCGAAAGCCGCGCCCTGTCCGGCGAAGACAGCTTGCTTTCCATTGTGCAGATGCCCGGAGGCATTCCTGTTGGCACATTGGCGATCGGCAAAGCGGGCGCGACGAACGCGGCCTTGCTCGCCGCTGCAGTTCTCGCGTTGATGAATCCGAAAATCGAACAGGCGCTCGACGACTACCGTTCGGCAAGAACCGCCGCGGTCACCGAGCGGCCCGTCGACAGCTAACCACCAGTCATCACTTCTTGCGAAGGAACCGTCCATGAGCAACGAGATCCGCCTCAAGCCCGGAGACACAATCGGGATCCTCGGCGGTGGCCAGCTCGGCCGGATGCTCTCGCTCGCTGCTGCCAGTCTTGGATTGAAAACCCATGTTTTCTGTCCGGACCCAAGCAGCCCCGCGTTCGATGTTTCGTTTACGCATACGGTCGCACCTTACGAGGACATTGCAGCGCTCGACACGTTTGCCGCCTCTTGCGGCATCGTGACCTATGAGTTCGAAAACGTTCCCGGACCGACCGCTGCACATCTCGCAAGCCGGGTCCCCGTTCGCCCGGGCGTAAAGGCGCTCGAGGTTTCTCAAGACCGCTTCAATGAAAAGGAATTTCTCCGTTCAGCCGGCGTCGCAATCGCCGATTTTGCGACCGTCGACAGTGACGACGATCTGCAAGCAGCTCTGACGCGTCTCGGCGGTTCGGGCGTCCTGAAGACCCGTCGCTTTGGCTATGACGGCAAAGGACAGGTCATGATCCGCACCGCGGACGACGCCAGAGGCGCTTTCGACAAGATCGGCAGCGCTCCAGCCGTGCTTGAAAAACTGATCCCCTTTGAACGCGAAGTTTCCGTGATTGTCGCGCGCGACGTCGACGGCACATGCCAGGCCTACGACATTGCCGAGAACCATCACGAAAACCACATTCTGAAGACGTCGACCGTACCAGCGCGTGTTTCCGAGACGACAGCATCAATGGCAAGGGACATGGCGGAGCGTATCGCGTCGAGCCTCGATTATGTCGGAGTAATGGGCGTCGAAATGTTCTTGAGTGGCTCAGGTGCGGAAGAAACGCTTCTGGTCAACGAAATCGCCCCGCGTGTGCATAATTCCGGGCACTGGACGGAAGACGCTTGTCTGACCTCCCAGTTCGAGCAGCACATTCGCGCCGTAGCCGGTTGGCAACTTGGCTCAGGCAACCGCCACTCCGATGTTGTCATGGAAAACCTGATCGGTGACGAATGCGATACATGGCCTGCAGTTCTCGCCGACCCATCCGCTCGACTGCACCTATACGGCAAGGCGGAAGCCAGACCAGGCCGCAAGATGGGCCACGTGAACCGCATCACGCCCAAATCAAGCTGACCCAATGAGACAAGGCTGCGCTTTGGACGCAGCCTCAGCTCATCAAGCCGAGTCGTTCACGCCTGTAGAAGCGAATGTTGGTGAGGATCCCGACAAAAGCCAACCCTCCTGCGAGACCGCTCCAGATACCAACTCCGCCCAAGCCGGCTCCAAAGCCGAGCCCGAGTGACAGGCTGATACCGATCACCCAATAGCCGATCACCGCATAGATCAGCGGGACGGTCGTATCTCCCAAGCCACGCAGATTGTTGGTCCCGATGATCTGTCCGCCATCAACGATCTGGAAAATCGCAGCCACCGCGAGAAACGAGGTTGCCAGACACAAGACTTCCGACGATTGGGGATTATTCAGGTCAAGGTAGAGCGAGACAAGCGGCGCAGGGAAGATCCAGAAAGCCAGCGCGAAACAGCTCATGAAGGCCACTGTGATTGCAAGCGCGGTCCAGCCTGCACGCCCCACGGCATCGAAGTCTTTCTTGCCCGCTGCAAAGCCAACGCGCGACAGAGCAGCCTGACTCAATCCTACTGGAACCATGAAGGTGATGGACGCGAGCTGCAGCGCGATCCCGTGTGCCGCGAGGGGGATCGTGCCAAGCCAACCCATCAGTATGGACGAAGCGGCAAAAAGCGCCCCCTCCGCCACCAGCGTGATTCCAATCGGCAGACCGAGACGGAGGATCTTGAAGAAAACCTGCCAATCCGATCGCCAGAGCCGGCCCAGGATTGCATATCGCTTCAACTGGCGCTGTCGGCTCGTGTAGATAAGCAGGATCACCGTGGTGACAGCCGAGGTAAAGACTGACGCAATACCAGCACCGACCAGTTCAAGCCGCGGAAAACCGAACTCGCCGAAGATCAGCACGTAATCCAGTGCAGCATTCACAACGAGTCCGGCGAGCGTCGCGTAAAGAACAATCTGCGAGCGCTCCATAACGGTCAAAAAACCACGGATCGCCATGATCACCAACGCAGGCAGAAGGGACCACTGCAGCGCATCCATATAGCCCCCGGCGATCTCGGCAATTTCCGGATCCTGACCGAGCGCCACGAGAATTTCTTCAGCGAAGAACGTGATGCACCAGGCGGGGAGACAATAGAGAACGGCCACCCACACGCCCATTCTCACGGTCCGGCGCAAATCACGAGCCGCGCGACGCCCACGCGCCTGAGCCCCCAGAGGAATGACGGCCTGGATAATGCCCATACCGAAGAACCAGAGCAGCATCCACATGTTGAACGCCAGTACCGATGCCGCGAGTTCTTCCGCACCAAGACGGCCGATCATCAAGACATCCGTGGTGTTGATTGCCATCTGTGCAATCTGCGCACCAGCAAGAGGCAAACCAAGCGCGAGCGTCGGTCGAATATCGCTGCGCCAAAGCCGAGAAAGCCCTGTGTCAGACTGTCCTGATCGGTCGTCAACGGCCAAATCGGCCTCCATAACTGATGCTTAAAACTTGTAGTTCGCGACTGGGAAACCCCTTGCGATTCAAAGAGGGTTGACTATCCCCTCTAGTCCCAAAGGAGGGAGCTGTCCAGCAACATGCGTGGCCATTCTCGGCAACAACAGCGTCGAATTATTCCCCGACGGTGTCCAGAAGCGCCCAAAGGCCTGTGGACAGAAGCTGCAACCTTTGATATGACGCGCGCCAAAGCAAGTGGGATGTTCGTTTTTCGGCTGCCACAATCGCTTTTTAGTCTTGATAATCGCAAATTACGGTCGCGAAACACTCGGGAACCGTCACAATACAGGAAACAGAGGCGTGCAGGTTCTGGTTCGCGACAACAATGTCGATCAGGCACTTCGGGTGCTGAAGAAAAAATTGCAGCGCGAAGGCGTTTTCCGCGAACTGAAGCTTCGCGGTCATTTCGAGAAGCCGTCTGAGAAAAAGGCGCGCGAAAAAGGCGAAGCTGTTCGTCGTGCCCGCAAGATGGCTCGCAAGCTTGCTCAGCGCGAAGGTCTTCTCCCGGGCCGCTCCGGCGGCCGCGGTTGAACTGCGCCTGACCGAACCTTTTCGGAAAAGTAATCTTTACTACGCTATGAATGAAGCTGGCTGCCGACCGCAGCTGGCTTTTTGGCACTTGCAACTGTCGAATGGCTTTACTTGCCAAAAAACAGACGCAGGTTAAATTCAGGCGCGGCGAACAGCGCGATCGATCAGCAGGCAGTCCCATCGATGAAGCATGACAAATCCGCTCCTGTTCTCATGAATACATCGCGATTTGCGTCGCTCCGATCAGCAATCTTGCTGTTGGGCTCTCTTCTGCTGGTCGCATGCCAATCGTCCGGCATCTATCAGGGCGTTCCTGTCGACACCGCAGTCGGATCTTCCGCCAACATCGAATCACTGACGGCAGTCATCGATTCGAACCCCCGCGATGCAGGTGCCTACAACACCCGGGGTATTGCCTATGGCCAGGCAGGCAAACTCGACAAGGCAATCGCCGACTTCAACACAGCGCTACAGCTTGATCCACAGTCCTATCAAGCCTATGCCAACCGGGCGCTGGTGCATCGTCGGCTCGGGCAAATGCAGCCTGCAATCTCCGACTACACCCGAGCGATCAGTATCAAGCCGGACTATGATGTAGCCTATGTCGGCCGTGGAAATTCATACAGACAGCTTGGGCAATTCGGCCCTGCCCTGAACGATTTCAACGCCGTCATTGCCAGAAACAGCTCCGACGCCAGGGCGTTTCACAACCGCGGCCTCATCCATCAGGCACAGGGCCAGCATCAGCGCGCGATCGAGGATTTTGCGACTGCAATTGGTCTCAATCCCAATGCGGATGAGCCCTATATCGCCCGCGGCATCTCCTACCTTGCAATCAATGACCCCAACGCGGCTTTCTCCGACCTCTCGGTGGCAGTCAACCTGGACAAGCGCTCGTCGATCGCCTGGGCCAATCGTGGCGTTGCTCTCGAGCTGCTCGGAAAGGCGAAAGACGCGCGGCGCAACTACAACAAGGCGCTTAACCTGGACGCTTCGAATGATCTCGCAAGAGAAGGTCTGGCTCGGGTGAACAAGGGACAAAGATCTCTCTGATCTTGGTTACAATCGGGACCAAGCCGATTCGCGGCACAATTTTCGAAACGGTAGGAAAAGTCAGTCTGAAAAAGAAAACGCCTGCTCCGAAGAATTAAGGCAGGCGGTGAAAAATCTGCCCTCAACTAGAAGGGACACTCTGCGCTGAAGGTGACGCGTTCGCCGCCCGTTGGGTGATGAAGCGTCAACTCTTGCGCATGCAGCTGAAGCCGGTCTGCCGCAGCCAAGGCCTCCCCCTCTGCATAAAAGCGATCCCCAAGTATCGGGTGCCCGAGAACAAGCATGTGCACTCGCAATTGGTGTGAACGTCCTGTCACAGGCAAGAGCCTGAGCCTTGTGGCTCGCGCTTCGCGCGCTTCCACCTGCCAGCCGGTGACGGCACTTCGACCATGCTCGTGACAAACCATCTGCTTTGGTCTGTTCGGCCAGTCACAGCGAAGCGGCAGGTCGACTTCACCCTGCTCGCCCTTCAGTGTGCCCCAAACCCTGGCGATATAACTCTTCGCGGTTTTTCTGCGCTCGAACTGCAGTCCCAGATGACGATGGGCGACAGGGTTCATCGCAAGCACCATCACGCCTGACGTGTCCATATCAAGGCGGTGGACAATGCGAGCCTCAGGATAGGCAGCCTTGACCCGAGCCTCGAGGCAGTCAGAGTGCTCTTCCGCCTTACCGGGAACACTCAGCAACCCTGAAGGCTTACTCACGACCAGAATATCGTCATCAGCATGAATAACCTCTAGATACGGATCTTGAGGCGGATCGTAGATGAAGGAAGAAAGCTGCGTTGAAGCCATGCAGCGCTTATAGCGCAAGCACAGCAAAACAAAAGGCGCAGGAGATGTCTCCCGCGCCTCTTAAATAGAGTTTGTTGCCAAGCGTTGACGTCAAACGTCCGGAAAGACAATCAGCACAGATCAGACCGTCAGGACTACGATCACCACTGTCAGACCGAAAACCACAGCGGACGGTACCCAGCCTTTTTCGCCAAGCGCCATTCCAATCGCAGTCGCGATGAGAGTCGCAACGAGCATGATCCAGCCAAAAACCGTTGCCGCAGCGCCACCGAACGCAAACAGGATCAGGCACAGCATGACATTCAGGACAGCAACGGTGCCGATCTTGGAGAAGTTGATGAAGCCTTCATACGTGCGCTCGTGCGCTTCGTAGTCCATTGCAGGCGCGGAGTTATCAGACATTCAGTCCCCCAGGTTCAAATTGCGAGTTCGATAGCGGGTTTACATTAAAGCCTTATACTCGGGCAACGCTTTCCGCAAAGAATAACCGCATTGCGAAAGGCATGGCTGCGGCAAAATGCCCATCAGGCAGCACTTGTCACTACTGGCACACCAGCCGCACGAAGCGCTTTCTCCTGTCGCTCGGCGACCGCAGAGGAAGAAAACCCGTCGATCTGCTCGTTAAACAGACGGAAAAAGTTCAATTCCGCGCGCAGGTGCAAGAAGACGCCACCAAGACCAATCGCTGCCCGGTCCATAAAGACAAACTCACGTGGAACGGTCACCGGACCAAGTTCCTTAAGTGCCTTATGCACCTTGAAAGCTTCCTTCCGGCCGTATTCGGCAGCGCTCACCCCATCGGCGATGGACCGCACGCGATCTGTCAACAACGGCCCGTAGATAAAGCGGGCCCAGATGTTCAGAATTTCAATCAGCTCTTTGGTCAGCCCCTGGAAGCCCCAGCGTTCATAAGCAGCCACAACGCGGTCATCATCTCCTTCGAGCAAGCCGAGATAAAGATCCACAACGCCCCCGACAAAGCTCTCAGGAAAGATCCGAATACATCCGTAGTCGAGAAGATTTACGCCGGCTGGTGCACCCTCGTAGCTAAAGACGGCATAATTTCCTAGGTGCGGATCTCCGTGGATCAGACCAAAGTGGCTGAAAGGGTGCCACCAGGCGTGAAACATCGTCATCGCAATTCTGTTGCGCTCTTCAAGCGGATGCTCCTTGAACGACAACAGAGGTTCGCCTTGAAGCCAGCCCATGGTCAACAGACGGTTTGTAGACAGCTCTTCGACAACATCCGGCACACGGATATCATCGCGGTCACGAAGAACGTTCCGATAGACCGCCATGTTGGCAGCCTCGCGCTTGTAGTCCAGCTCCTCACGGACGCGGGCGCTGATTTCCTTCGCGATCTCCCTGGTATCAATCGCCGGCTGCATGCGCCGGTGCAGTGAAAACAGCATCTGTAACTGTTGGAGGTCCGCTTCGACCGCCGACGCCATATCGGGATACTGCAGTTTGCAGGCAAGATCGCGCCCATCTCTTCCAACCGCACGATGGACCTGGCCAAGCGATGCAGCGGCTGCCGGCTCTTTCCCGAATTCTCCAAACCGGGATTGCCAGTCCGCGCCCAACTCGGCGCGCATCCTGCGCTTGACGAAGGCCCAGCCCATGGGTGGCGCATTAGCCTGAAGCTCGGCGAGTGCTGTCGTATACTCTGGCGGCAAGGCATCTGGAATTGTAGAAAGCAGCTGCGCCACCTTCATCAGTGGTCCTTTTAGCCCGCCAAGAGCGGCTGCGATCTCTGCAGCATTTTTCTCATTGTCGATATCGAAGCCAAGCAAGCGTGCACCGGCAAGCTTGGCGGCAATTCCGCCGACATTGGTTCCCACTTTTGCGTAGCGCCCGACACGCGCTGTCAGCCGGTTGCCTTCCCGGTCCTTCTCCCGTGCCATCTCGAGCGGACTCCTTTGCTACGACTCGAATTCAATATCTTCATGTAGAACTCTGACCAATTTTGACCAGTCATCTAAGCAATTGCTGAAAGTTTCACTCGGCCGTTGTCTGTGCGGTCAGGCGCTGAAGGGCATCGGCAAGACGTCTCTGATGGTCAGTCAGACCCTTGTAGGCCAATTGATCCGGCTTCAGGTCAAGCAGTTGCCGCCGCAGGCCAGTGGCCAACTCCGAACTGCGTGGGTGAGCCCGCAGCGCAGACATTGGATCATGATGAACTTTTATCGTGAAGAGGATGTCACCCGTCCCTTCAAGGCGGCGTAGTGTCTGGCGCTCCACCCTTAAAAACAAACGGCCGAGCAATGCAGGGTCTTCTTCAGCAGTGTCTGTTGCAATGCGCTTGGGTTGTGGATGATGCAAATCCGGGTCGTCGTAGATGGACCAGTTATAGCGCTCTATCAGCTGGCCAGCCTTCAGGTTCTCGAAGATGCGACCAACGACGCGTCCCATGCGCGCACCGTTGAACGCTGGCACGCCCACATGAATATCATGCATGGACTGACCAAATTTCTGCGCCAGAGACCATGATGAAGGAAAGCAAAGACAGGCGGCAGCAAGCCGGTAGCCCTCAGGACCTGGGCGCATAAGGACCAGATCTTCCTGAACCATCTGCGCTGCAACGACGAGCGGCGCGTCGTCGTCCTGAAAAGCGCTGCCGGTCAGCCCAAGCGGATGCGGCAGCTTTCCCGTGAAGTCATAGCGCTCGGCATGACAGCGCTCCAGGTGATCGACAACCAGCGCCAAGGTTTCCTGCTGGGCTTGTTCCGTATGCGCCTCCGCCCGGAAAACGGCTTCACGATTGGACCGCAGAAGCTCCGCCTTGCGTTCCAGGTGTTGCGCAATATGGTCATCCGGCTCCAGCCAAAACGCCTCAGCAACCGGTTCAAGACCGACCGTAAACGGCTGCTTCGAGCCATCATAGGGCGTATGCTTGAAAGACATGAGTTAGCCTTCCTAGAGCCTCCACGCGTGGTGTGGTTCAGTCTTCCATTGCCTCGAGTTCGTCGATGATGCCCTCGATCACTGACAGGCCCTTTTTCCAGAAAGCGGGATTGCTCGCATCAAGGTTGAACGGAGCCAGAAGCTCGGAGTGGTGTTTGGTTCCACCGGCCTTGAGCAGCTCGAAATACTTGTCCTGAAAACCCTCTTCCGCGTCCTGATAGACCGCATAGAGAGAGTTCACGAGGCAATCGCCAAACGCATATGCATACACATAGAAGGGCGAATGAATGAAGTGAGGAATATAGGTCCAGAAGGTTTCGTAGCCGGGATTGATCTCGACCGCCGGCCCGAGACTCTCTCGTTGGACATCCAGCCAAAGATCGCCGATCTGATCCGACGTCAGTTCGCCATTCCGGCGTTCCGTGTGAAGCTTGCGCTCGAAGGTATAAAACGCGATCTGGCGAACCACCGTGTTGATCATGTCCTCTGCCTTGCCGGCCAGCATGATCTTTCGCGCAGCTTTTGTTTCCGCCTTCTCAAGCAGCGACTGAAACGTGAGCATCTCGCCAAACACGCTTGCGGTTTCGGCAAGCGTCAACGGGGTCGGAGCCATAAGCGGCCCATTGTGCCCGGCCAAAACCTGATGCACCCCGTGCCCAAGCTCATGAGCAAGGGTCATGACATCCCGGATCTTGCCCTGATAGTTGACCAGTACATAAGGGTGCGCGCTCGGAACCGTTGGATGAGCGAAAGCGCCCGGCGCCTTTCCAGATCGCGCTGGTGCGTCAATCCAGTTTTCGTCGAAAAACCTCCGGGCGATGTCCGCCATATCGGGTGAGAATTGACCATACGCCGACAGCACCGTCCCTTTGGCCTCTTCCCAGGAAATAACGCTCTTGTCGGCTTGAGGAAGCGGCGCATTACGATCCCAGTGATTGAGTTTTTCAACGCCGAGCCACTTCGCCTTCATCGCATAGTAACGGTGAGACAGCTTTGGATAAGCCTCCCGAACGGCTGATACCATGGCATCAACCACCTCCCGCTCGACGCGGTTCGCAAGGTGACGACTGTCCGCGATGTCACCAAACTTGCGCCAACGGTCGGAAATCTCCTTGTCCTTAGCCAGCGTGTTCGTGATCAGCGTAAAGCTTCGCAAATTCTCCGAAAACGTCTTGGCCAAGGCCTCGGCAGCTTGCTGCCGCTTCTGAGGATCAGCATCCTGAAGCAAGGTCAGAGTCGGCTCGACAGACAGAGTCTCGCCATTCACATCAAACGTGAGCGACGCTATGGTTTCATCAAAGAGCCGGTTCCAGGCTCCACGTCCCGTCACGGACTTTTCGTGAAACAGCTGCTCGACGCGGTCTTCCAGCTGAAACGGCTTTTCCTTGCGGAGGTCTTCTATCCATGGACGATAGTGTGCGAGTGCCTTGTCTTTGAGAGCCGACTCAAGGACCTCGTCATCGATCCTGTTCATCTCCAACGTGAAGAACAGCAAATGGGAGCTTGATGAGGTGATCTGCTCCTGCACGTCACCATAGAACTTCTGAACCTTTGGATCGGTCGTGTCTCCGGCGTAAACCAGACCGGCAAAGGAAATCAGGCGTCCGAGAAGATCCTCAAGGTCTTCGTAGGCCCGTATCGCAGTCACGAGTGCGCCAACATTTTGCTCAGCTAGCTCGCCAAGTTTTCCCTTGTAGGAAGTCTCAAACGTCTTGGCCCGATCCAGGGCAGCCTGCAGGTCAGCGGCGACTTCCGGGGCATCTACCCCACCATACAGGTCTGTCAGATCCCACTCGGGCAAGGATCCCAGTGTTCCGGGGGTCGCCCCTTCTGCAACAGTGCGGACGATTTTGTCGAAGGGCATTTGTTATCTCCGAAACTGAAAGAAATCAGTCAGGCACAGATCAGCGCCAGGACCAGCTACTCAAATGTGTAGGCTTTGCAGGCCCGGGTTCGCAATCGGTCCACCCCTGATTTTTTTGGCCGTACAGGACGATTTGTTTACCCGTATCAGACCAGAATGGCCCGAATTGAGACAAAATAGAACATCCGGGAACGGCGAAGATGCAGTCCAATAGCGGCAAAATCCTGATAGTCGACGACGATCCGATCCAGCGGCGCCTGCTTCAAGAGGCTGTTCAGAAATTTGGACACAAGGTCAAACTCGCCGAAGATGGCGCTGAAGCGGTGCGTATCCTGACCGGATCGGAAGGCGCTGACGTCGACCTTGTCATCTTGGACATGGTCATGCCGGAGCTTGATGGAATCGGCGTCCTGACCAAAATTCGCGGCCAAAAGATTTCGGTACCTGTGATTGTTCAGACAGCACATGGCGGGATCGATGCGGTCGTAAGCGCAATGAACGCGGGTGCCCAGGACTTCGTCGTCAAACCCGTGGGGCCAGAACGCCTGGATGTCTCCATTCGCAACCTTTTGAAGACATCCGCGCTCGAGGGAGAAATCACCCGCTTTCGCAAGCAGGCCTCCGGCACACTGACCTTCTCGGATATCATCACACATTCACCTGCGATGGAACGTGTGATCAATCTTGGCAAACGTGCCGCCTCGTCGAACATCCCGATCCTGATCGAAGGTGAAAGCGGCGTCGGAAAAGAGCTGATCGCCAGCGCTATTCAGGGGTCGGGAGACCGCAAGTCCAAACCGCTCGTGACGGTCAATTGCGGTGCCATTCCCGACAATCTGGTCGAGTCGATCCTGTTCGGTCACGAAAAAGGTGCTTTCACCGGCGCAGTCGAAAAGCATGTCGGAAAATTTCAGGAAGCCCATGGCGGCACTCTCTTCCTCGACGAGGTCGGCGAGCTGCCACCGGAGGTTCAAGTCAAATTGCTGCGTGCAATTCAGGAAAACGAGATCGACCCCATAGGTGCCAAGCGTCCTGCAAAAGTCGATTTCCGCCTGATTTCTGCGACAAATCGTCGATTGATCGACCAGGTCAAGGAAGGGGCATTCCGCGAAGATCTCTACTATCGCCTGAATGTATTCCCCATCTGGATCCCGCCGCTGCGTGATCGACCTGAGGATGTCCCCGCGCTAACCCGTCACTTCCTTGCGCGCTTTGCCGCAGAAGAACGAAAGCCGCAGGTTGCGAGCATCACGCCTGACGCCCTTGCCATGCTTCAGGCTTACAATTGGCCAGGTAATATCCGCCAGCTTGAGAACACCGTGTTCCGCGCCGTTGTTCTCTGCGATGGCGCCAGTCTGTCTGTTGATGATT
Organism: Roseibium sp.; assembly: GCF_039982295.1. GTDB lineage: Bacteria > Pseudomonadota > Alphaproteobacteria > Rhizobiales > Stappiaceae > Roseibium. The sequence continues at coordinate 102,606 of NZ_JBDWYP010000039.1, read as the reverse complement.
TCCCCCAAGTCGCTGCTGCGATCGACCATAGCCCAGCGATGTCGGGCCGCCCGTCCACGCCAGCCCATACGATCCGCGTATCAACGACGGCAGAAGCATCCACGACGCCCCCTGCTGACGGTCAGGCTTCAGACACGGCAATGCCGGATCATGACCAGATCGAGCAATCACACTCTGCAGCATCTCAAGACGCCTTTCGCCACGCGGCTCCCTTCGGGTTCATGCGTAGCCTCGACAATGACGGCCATGTCCGCAAGCTTGCGGACATGGAAGAAGAACTTATTCGAACCGCAATCAACCATTATTCAGGTCGTATGACAGAGGTCGCCAAGCGTCTGGGCATTGGCCGCTCGACACTCTATCGAAAGCTGAAAGAATACGGTTTGGAGGATCAGGACGGCAACAAGGATGCAGCTGCCTGACACAACGGCGAAGCCATAGCGGACGACTGACGGTCGGCGCCCGATTTTAGCTCGCCTTTTTCAGGATAAAACTTTCTCAAAAAAAGAAAGCGAAGTTGCAATTCCGCCACGTTTTTGGCTCAAATGAAAACAGGGTAAAAGCTTCTTAACCTGCGAGAGCTATTTTCGCTTTTGCTGGGGAGCAAGGGATGGGCCAAGGGCCATCAAAAACGGCGAGATGGTATTTTGCGTAAACGGTTAGTTGGATTCGACGCCGTAAGGATGCTGCAGCGTGCGGCAACCCTTTTGTGTCTGCTGGCATCACTGCCCATTTTTGCAATTGGCACTGCATCCGCTGAGACCCGGACGCTGAAGCTCTATAATACGCACACCAAGGAACGCGTCGAAGTCACGTTCAAGAAGAACGGCCGCTATATTCCTTCGGGTCTGCGTGAAGCAAATCGGTTTCTACGCGACTGGCGCCGCAACGAGATCACCAACATCGATCCAAAGCTGCTCGACCTTGTCTGGGAAGTCTATCAGAAGGTTCGTGGCAAAAAACCGATATACGTCGTCTCCAGCTACCGCTCGCCTGCCACCAACAACATGCTTCGCAAGCGCTCACGTGGCGTTGCCAAAAACAGCCAGCATACGCTTGGCAAGGCCATGGATTTCTATATCCCTGGCGTGAACCTGGCCAAATTGCGTGCAACGGGCTTGCGTCAGGAAGTCGGTGGCGTCGGCTACTATCCGCGATCGGGTTCGCCCTTCGTTCACATGGACACCGGCAGTGTCCGTCATTGGCCGCGCATGACACGATCTCAGCTTGCCAAGGTCTTCCCGGATGGAAAGACTCTGCATTTCCCGTCGGATGGCAAACCGATGAAGGGGTACAAGCTCGCACTCGCAGAAAGCAAGTCAGGCAAGAAGCGTTCGAGCAGCCCGACGATCGTCGCCAGTAGAAGCCCCGCACCTGTGGTGCGATCAGGCGGAACCACTGGTCAGTCGGCACGAAATTCTGGTGACATTGTGCGGCCCTCACCTGTGGAAACGCAGGCCTCAGGTGGCGGAAACCTCCTTGCGTCACTGTTCCGCAACAACAATTCGAATGACGTGGCACAACGATCAAGAGTCGCAGCCGTTCGACCAAACGACGCACCACTTCCACCGGGTGCGTTGCCTGGTGTTCGCAGGTCTGGTGACAACTCGTCACCAGCTCGCGCTGCGGCTCCTGCCACCGAGGCACCGCCAATTCCCGTGCTGAAGGAAGGCGCCGAACCCGAAGCTGCCCCGCAAGCCGATGACAGGATTATAGTTGCCGGGATCGTTCCGTCTTCAAAGCCGTCTATCGCACCAGATCTACCGGCTCAAGCTGAAGCCACAACGCAGCTGGCATCTGCTGCAGCGCCCAATACGCTGGACAGTCAACGTGTTGCACTCGAACAGGGCATCACACCGGCTTCCCCAGCTCCGCTCGCCGATAGCAGCAGGTTCGACGTCGCCACAAGACTACCTGCGCAAAAACCCGCTGACCAACTGGTCGCGGCAACCCAGGCGGCTGCACTGAACGAACAAAGCATTTCCGGAAATGTACCGGTCCCGCCGGTCGCGCCAGCGACGGACCCGGTCGCAGCTATAGTGGCTGCAACTGGCGGCAGCACGGTTTTGCCAGCGTCTGACACCTTGGCACCGGCAACGCTCGCCTATGCGTCGGCAACAGCCGTGCCATCGCTTTCCAAACCTGTCCCTCGCAGCGCATCCTCCGTGGCAGCTTCGCAACTTCCGCGACCGGGCGCTGCAACCAATGCCGTCGCGAGGTCCGTTTCTGGTCGCATCCCGCTTGATGAAATCAAGGATCCGCTCGCAGGATTTGCCGGCTTGCCAGACAAAACCGAACCTCGCCTGATTTCCGGCAACGGCACCACCCGGCATGGGCTTTTCGCGTCGCTCAGTCATCCAAAGCAGAGAACGCTGGAAAATTTCCTTGCGCCGGGCAACAGGTTCGTCAGCGGCGGCTTCGAGATCTTCCCCTACGGTGCGTTGCGTACGGATCGCTTTGACGGACCGGCCGTCATTGTCCTGCCTGTGACATTCGCACGCTAAGTCGCTCATCGGATCAAACAAAAAAGGCGGCCCATGCGGCCGCCTTTTTACGTTGGATTGTCTAATCGATTAGACTGTCAAACGCCGCCCTGCCCGTCGCTGCCGACAAAGGCAATCCTCAGCATGTTGGTCGAGCCAGGCGTCCCGAAAGGCACCCCAGCTGTTACGATGACCCGTTGCCCGGGCTTGGCATAACCTTCGGTGACAGAGATACGACACGCACGATCGACCATATCGTCCTCATTGGCCGCGTCTTCGCTGACCACACAATGAAGCCCCCAGGCCAGCGCAAGCCGTCGTGCTGTTGCAACAACCGGCGACAACACGATAAGCGGCGAGGATGGACGCTCGCGTGAAGCGCGCAAACCAGTCGCGCCCGACGTCGTGTAACAGACAACCGCCGCAAGGTTCAGCGTTTCAGCAATTTGCCGCGCCGCGGCGGAGATCGCATCAGCGCCTGTCGCTTCCGGCTCAGTACGTTGCGCATGGATGATGTTCAGGAAATTCGGATCCTGCTCCACTTCCTGCGCGATCTTGTCCATGGTCTCGACAGCTTCAACCGGGAAATCGCCGGCGGCAGATTCTGCAGACAACATGACCGCATCAGCGCCTTCGAAAACCGCAGTTGCGACGTCAGAAACTTCAGCACGTGTAGGCACCGGAGCAGAAATCATGGATTCCAGCATCTGTGTTGCGATCACGACCGGCTTGCCCGCACGCCTTGCTGCGCGCGTGATCTGCTTTTGCAGACCTGGCACCTGCTCAAGCGGCATCTCGACTCCGAGGTCGCCACGCGCCACCATGATGGCGTCGGAAAGTTCGATGATTTCAGCCAAACGACCGATCGCCTGAGGCTTTTCGATCTTCGCCAGAACACCTGCGCGGCCGCGTGTGATCTTGCGCACTTCGGCGATATCATCCGGACGCTGAACAAAGGAAAGCGCAACCCAGTCAACATTCTGCTCAAGAGCTGCGACAAGATCGCGATGATCCTTCTCCGTCATCGCGCTCGTCGCGATTTCAGAATCGGGAACGCTGACGCCCTTGCGGTTGGAAAGCTTGCCGCCGACGATGACTTCAGTCACCGCAGACGTGTCCGTGCACTCAACGACACGAAGCTGAATCTTGCCATCGTCCAGAAGCAGACGGTGCGTCGGCTCGAGTGCCTTCAAGATTTCCGGATGTGGCAGCTGAACGCGGTTCACATCACCTTCAGCCGGATCCGAATCCAACGTGAAGGTCGAACCGTTTTCAAGCATGACCGGGCCATCCTTGAAGATGCCAACCCGAAGTTTCGGCCCTTGCAGATCAGCAAGAATTCCGATCGGCCGCCCAACCTTTTCCTCAACCGAACGGATGCGCTCAACGAGCATCTTGAGACGATCATGGTCAGTATGGCTCATGTTGATGCGGAACACATCCGCACCGGAGCAATACAGCTTCTCGATGATGTCTTGTTCTGAAGAGGAGGGTCCGAGAGTTGCTAGTATCTTAACTCGTCGGTTACGTCTCATCGCCCGCCTGTCCCCTGTTGCACGGGCTCTGTCAGCTGAACTGTCCAGCTACTCTGCTCACCCGTGTCGATCTCAAAAAAACCTGTGCGCTCAAAGCCGCGAGCCACACAGTCTTCAATACCGCGAATGGTGAATTCCTTTTCGCGCGTACACATGAACGCACGTCCACCCCATTCGCCGAATTGGTCATAATCGACAGCGTAGATGTAATAGTAGCGTGACACGAGGGGCCCTGGAACAAGTGTTTCACAGGAATTCTCGTCTAAATTCCACCAGCCTTCGGTAATCCATTCGGTCTTGTCTTTGTAACCGATTGCAATTCCGACCTTGCTCTCCGTCTTGTTGCATAGACGAAGGTCTGCCTTTGCCACACCACCAGTTGCTGACAAAAGCAGCAGAGTCACGCATGCGCCCAATGCCGTTTTCACAGCAAATCGGAAAAGCCCAAGAGGCCCCGTCCGGCGTCGTTCCCCATCGTTGCTCATATTCAGTCGTTTGTCTCGCGGCTTTATAACATTAGCTTTTTGCTAGGACATGTCAGTATTGTCAACGATGATAGCTCGAAAGTCGTTGACGTTTGTAAAAGTCGGACCGGGGACAAGAAGGTCCGAAAGCGCATGAAAGAAACGCGTACTATCGTTTCTGACCAAAAATGAGGCGGGATCAAGGCCGAAAGAACGTGCTCGGCCAATGGTCGAGGGAAAAACATAGGCACCGGCAGGATCACTCGCCAAACCTTTTCCACCGTCCGTTCCATCCGTGTCGGCAGCCAGCCCGGAGACCATCGGAGTTTCTGACAATGCCAAGGCCAACGCCAACGCATACTCCTGATTCGGTCCGCCAATGCCGTCACCAGCGATAGTCACCGTCAGCTCGCCACCAGAGAGGAAGACAGCCCTCCGTCCGTCCTTGGCGAGTTGCTTTGCAAGGTCGGCATGCTCTCGTGCACGGTCTCTGGCTTCACCCTCAAGGCTGTCTCCGAGGAAAACAGGTTCGTAACCCGCAAGTCGTGCAATCTCGCCAGCAGCTTCCAGTGACGCTTGAGGCCGGGCAACGATCTTGAATTCCGCTCGCTCAAAAGCCGGATCATCTGGCTTCAGCGTCTCGTTCTCGGGATCATCCAAGGCCATGCGCACAGACTCGGGAAGCTCAAGGTCGTAGCGTGTGCAAATTTCACGGGCATCCGCAAGCGTCGAACCATCCGGGACAGTCGGACCGGATGCGATGGCAGCAGGGTCGTCATGGGGAACATCAGAGATGGCCAGCGTCGTCATGCGTGCATCGCCGACAAGGGCAGCCAACCGACCACCCTTGATGCGCGAGAGATGCTTACGCACCTTGTTGATCTCGTCGATTGTTGCGCCGGATCTCAGCAATGCCTTCGTCAGCGTTTGCTTGTCATCAAGCGTCACACCCGTGACAGGCGCAATCCAGTTGGCCGACCCACCGCCTGAAAGCAGAACAACGATGTGGTCGCCGGGGCGTGCGGCCTTGACCAGCTCCAGGCATCGGCGTGTCGCATTTACACCAGCCTCGTCCGGAACCGGATGACCTGCCTCAATCAACTCGATCGTTCCGGTAGGACGACCATAGCCATGGCGGGTCACACCGAGCCCGATCAATCGATCACGACCCAGCCCCAAGGTCTCACGATAGTGCCGCTCCGCCACTTCCAGCATTGCCCCAGCGCCTTTACCTGCGGCAAGCAGAACGATCCGACCGTGTTCCGCCGGAGCAGGTAGATACGGTGGAAGGCAATTCTCCGGAAGCGCCGCTGCTACGGCTGCACCGAACATGGCACGAAGCAGCTCCTGGTTCGGGCGTTCCTCAGTCATGCTTTGCCTTTCATTTGCGCTTTCTTCAGTCGCGGCACAAAACGTATGCGCTGAAAAGAATCACAAGGTTTCCGTCAATTTGCAGCGTTGTCCGCGCCACGCCAAGGCCGTTACCGCCTGAAATAGCAGCTTTTCCGAATTTGATCGCTCCTTACGTCGATCCAGACGCCAACAGGCTTGGTTCATTGCGGCGCTTGGTCTAAATCTAAACCGCGCACGGCAAGTGCGTTCACAACAGCAATTGACCAAGCAGACAGTTCATCAGCCGCCATGCCCAACGCTCCCAGCGCGCCCGCAAACGCCCGGTTCGACCCCACCGAGACCATAGAAGGGGACCTCGCTGGAGGACTTCTGCTGCTGTGCGATCACGCCAGAAATGCGGTGCCGCCAGAATATGGCGACCTCGGCTTGCCAGCGGAAGAGTTCGAAAGGCATATCGGCTACGACATCGGTGTCCGGCCATTGACCGTGGAATTGGCCGAACGTCTTGGCGCACCAGCATTGATGACGACCTACTCCCGGCTTCTGATCGATCCCAACCGGGGTGAGGACGACCCGACAATCGTGATGCGGCTCTCGGACGGCGCCGTGATTCCCGGGAATGCCCGCATTGACCAGACAGAACGGCAAAGCCGCATTGCCCGCTTTCATCGCCCGTACCATGACCTGGTCGACGCAACTCTCGACGTGATGCTCGGCAAGGCACCACCACCGGTCATCATCTCGATCCACAGCTACACAGCCGTCTGGCGCGGGGTGCCGCGACCTTGGCATGCCGGCATTTTATGGGACAGCGATGAGCGCGCCGTGCGCCCATTTATCAACCAGCTGAAAGCCCAGAAAGACCTCGTGGTCGGGGACAACGAACCCTACGACGGAGCTCTCAAGAACGACACCATGTACCGACATGCCACACGCAAAGGCATTGCCCACGCCCTGCTAGAGGTCAGGCAGGATCTGATCGCCGACCGGCCTGGCGTGTTGGAATGGGCAGATAGACTGCAGCCCATCCTTGAAGATTTGAGGAAACGTGCCGACCTCAGGCAAATCAGCCATCATCAATCGCGAGCCGATCGCACCGATTGAGCTAGGAGAGCCATATGGACAAGAACACGCAAACCGAACTCGAAGCAGCAGTGTTTCGCCGCCTTGTTTCACATCTGCAGGACCGAACTGATGTTCAAAACATCGACATGATGAACCTGGCCGGCTTTTGCAGAAACTGCCTGTCGAACTGGTACCGTGACGCCGCCGAAGAGCACGGCCTTGAAATGGACAAGGAATCGTCACGGGAAATCGTCTATGGAATGCCTTATTCGGAATGGAAGGAAAAATTCCAGAGTGAGGCAACCGCAGAACAAAAAGCAGCCTTCGAAGTGAACAAACCAGAGCATTGAGGACTGGAACGGCGAAGCGGCTTGACCTTGCCAATCATCTCTGGCACGGCACATTCCAACTTCAAACCAAGCGACAACAATACCAACAAGGAGAAGCATCCCCATGTCAGATCCGGGCGGAGTGGCCGGCGATCAGCTGCGCGCTTTCATTGAGCGTATCGAGCGCCTCGAAGAAGAAAAGAAGGTCATCTCCGATGACATCAAGGACGTCTACGCGGAAGCCAAGGGCAATGGCTACGACGTAAAGATCCTGCGCAAGGTCGTTTCCCTGCGCAAGAAACAGCCACATGAACGAGAAGAAGAAGAGGCTGTTCTAGATCTCTATCTCCACGCTCTCGGCATGGCCGGCTCCGCCGAAGGTTAAAGCCAGCGCAACGCAGTTCAGCGGCATCCCTGCCGCTGAACGCCTACCATACCGACTCGTTCTGCACGCCGGACGGCCCAGAATCAGAACTCATATCCTCATCGTCCATCAAAGCTGCCATCATTTCGCGGATCTCGGCCGCGATCTGAACTGAATGCGTATGGTGCGGCATATGCCCGGCACCCTCAAGCACCAGTAATCTTGCACTGCCCAGATCTCGCATCAAACCGTCGCTGTGAATGCTTGGCCACACAACACTGTCATGTGTGCCTGTGACCACAAGTTTAGGCTGATCTATTTCTCCATATCGCTCGGACTGCCGAGACAAACATCGCTTGAGGCTTGCAACGTCCTGCGCGTTGGCGCGAAAGCTGTGCGGGCGAAAAAGCAAAGGCAAGCCAATCTCATTCGCATAATTCGGCGGCACATGATCGGGGGCGAACACTTGCGTGAGTGACTTGGGAGCCAAAAGTTCCCCGACGGGCAATGTCAGCGTCCAGCAAAATACAGGCCCCAAAACGGGCCTTGCAGCAACCTGATAGTACCAGTTCACACCGCCCGGCCATGGATGGGTCGCAGCAGCGAGAAAGGCGAGGCCCCGAACGAGATCAGCTCGCTCCAACGCAAGGGCGGCCGTGACAGCTGCGCCGAGCGAATGTCCAACGACGAAACACGATGAGATGCCCAATGCATCCAGAAGCGCTCCGATTGATCGCGCCTGTTCGATCGGGTCCCTGTGATCGGGCATCCGGCGACTGCTGTGCCCAAGTCCGGGCCGATCCACGAACAGCAGATCGAAGTCTTCATCAAACTGTCCTTCGAACGCTATTTTTTTGGTCCAGGGCATTCCCGCTGGCTCCGTGGATAAACACCAGGACGGGCAGAGACACAGATCCAGAGAAGCGTTTTCGATAGTGATAGTGGAAATGGACACCTCCAACGGTCTTCAGCTCGCCTTCTGGCGGAAATTCTCCTGCGATACGGCGGCTTCTCACAAGGGTGTAGATGAGCAGGGCCAAGGGGAAAGCAGACAGAAGAAAGATCAACACCTGAATGTTCATTCGCTCAAGGATCAATTCGAAAGGGTTTTTCAGTCTCTCGGAGACGACTTGCCCGACAACTGGAAAAGGGCAAGGCGTGCCGACTGAGCCACCGGTTCAAGCTGCTCAGATTGGCTCACCGGCAGCTTCTTTTTCCAAAGTCTCAATCGTTTCGAGAGCATTGGTCAGACCGGGGTGAATTTCGACGGCTTTCTTGAAAGTATCCAGTGCCCGGTTTTCCTGTCCGAGACGGCGCTGGATGATCGCAAGTCCCGACATGGCGCCCCAATGGCGCGGCTCCAGTGCAAGCGTTCGTTCGATATCGACAAGAGAACGGGCGAAATCCCGTCGCATATAGAAGACGGTCGCCCTGCGATTCCAGCCTTCGGCAAAGTCCGGGGAAAGCGTCACGACAATGTCGAGCATATCGAGCGCCAAGGCGTGATTTTCAGCCTTCAGCGCCTGACCAGCCCGCGCCATCATCAGGTCGACTGTATCACTGCCCGAATCCAGCCAGAGAAGCTGTATCTGTCGCGCGATCCGGCTCGCCTCGGAAACTCCATCAGCATCTTTTAAACGCACAAACAGGGCATCCAGCTCGGAGGCCTCAGGTGGACCGTCCGGATCGACAACAGCAGGTTGGTCCGCATCGACGTCCGGTATCAACGTATCCAGATCATCGACAGACGGAACACCAGCCTCCGGCCCCAAGTCCGGGAACGTCTGTGCAAGGGCGGAGCCCATGGCTCCAAGAATCAAAATGACAAACAGAAAAAGCCGCATGCCGACAAGATATCCTGTCGGCTGCAGCGGTCAATCCGTTAAACGGACAATCAAGAGATCACAAAGGCGCGAGATCGCGCCCCGCATCAGCCCTGGCGAGCTTTGAAGCGCGGGTTTTTCTTGTTGATGATGTAGACGCGGCCTTTACGGCGAACCATACGGTTGTCGCGGTGACGTCCCATAAGCGCTTTAAGCGAATTCTTGATCTTCATGACACTGTCCCCCGAAAGGGCCTTACTTACCCGTAAACATGAAACGAGCGCCCCCAAGCGCTCGCTGTGACTGGCCCTCTCCGGAAAAACCGCAGCATGGAAGATCCATTGCGCCGATTTTCTTGGTCCGGGAAGACCCGCGCCGATCAAGCCCGTAATGGCCAACAGCGCAAAAATGGTGGGCGTGACAGGGATTGAACCTGTGACCCCTTCGATGTCAACGAAGTGCTCTCCCGCTGAGCTACACGCCCGAATTACTCGGTATCACTGCGCCGAAACGCTGTGGTGGGGAGCGATATAACGAGGATCTGTGACCGACGCAACACCCTTTTTCACAGAACCGTCAAACAATTCCACATAGCAACCGGATACCGGCCAAAAGCCGCCCCCAACCATCAGGCGGCGAGCATTTTATCCACTTCCTGAACCAGGTCTTTCAGGTGGAAAGGCTTGGAAAGGACCTTTGCATCCTTTGGCGCATCAGATTCCGGGTTGAGCGCGACAGCCGCAAAGCCGGTGATGAACATGACCTTCAAGTCGGGATCCAGCTGCGTCGCACGGCGCGCCAACTCGATGCCATCCATCTCAGGCATTACGATATCGGTGAGAAGCAGCGAAAAGGGCTCCTCCCGAAGACGCTCATATGCGCTTTTGCCGTTATCGAAAGACACAACGTCGTGGCCGGCATTTTCAAGCGCCTTGGCCAGGAAACGACGCATGTCGTTGTCATCTTCCGCAAGAAGGATACGCGACATCGTTTGCAACCATTACCTCACGAGGGAACCATTTCTAACGGGTGACGCCCCGCCAACCTCCCGCTCGGTTATAGTGAGAATCCCGCGTAAAGATAGAGTGAAACCGATCTGATGGGGACGGCGGGCGGTTTCTGTGGACTGAGTGTTAATTCCTTGGCACCATAGTAGGTCAGGAAACGAAAGGGTATCAATTGGCGACGAGCGGCCCCAGAGATCCATACGGAACTGACCAGGTCGACTTCAACGGCCACCCGCCTTTCGAGGTTCTTGCCCCGGCAGATCAGCGCCTACCCTTTGTTTTCAACTCACCCCATTCGGGTTGTCAGTATCCGCAGAGCTTTTTGGAAGCTTCGCGTCTGAACAGCCGCACCATTCGCCGGTCTGAAGATGCCTTCGTCGACAGCCTCTTCAAACATGTCGTACCGCTCGGATCCCCACTTTTGCGGGCACACTTTCCGCGCGCCTATCTTGATGTGAACCGTGAGCCCTATGAGCTCGATCCGAAGATGTTCGAGGGGCGGCTGCCTTCCTACGCGAACATTCGCTCCATTCGGGTCGCAGGCGGCCTTGGGACAGTCGCACGCGTCGTGAGTGAAGCGCAGGAGATCTATCATCACAGGCTGCCGGTCAGCGAAGCGCTGTTGCGGATCGAGGGTATCTACAAGCCTTATCACTCGACCCTGCGGCGACTGCTCGCACAAACGCATGTGATGTTCAGCCATGCAATTCTCATCGACTGTCACTCCATGCCCTCGACCGTTAGGTGTCAGACAACGGACCAGCGCCCGGACTTCATCCTCGGAGACCGCTACGGTACAAGCTGTGCGCCCGAATTGACGGAGTATGCTGCATCACTCCTGTCTGGCATGGGCTACTCGGTCAACCGCAACAAACCCTATGCAGGCGGCTTCATCACGGAGCACTACGGCCGCCCGGCGCGGGGTCTGCATGCGCTTCAGATCGAAATCAATCGGGGCCTGTACATGGATGAAGCCACGCATGCACCCCATAATGGCTTCAACGCGCTGGCAGATGACCTCGCGCGATTTGCAAGGGACCTGACTTCGATGCCTGACGCGTCCTTCATCGGCGACGCCTTGGCCGCAGAGTAAATTCCGCCCCCCAAAAAATATAAAAAAAGGGCCGCTCAAAAGGCGGCCCGAGTCTAGGGAGGAAACGCCCAAGGAGGGCGGCGCTAAACGAAAGCTCGTTTCGCGCTGCAATAAAATTCGCACCGCATCGCACAAACGTCAAGCGCAGCTTGTAGGCAAGGCATGGTCAAATTCTAAGCAACTGCCCATTTTTCAAGTAAATGCACTCTAATCTTTATCAAAACAAACGCCTGTTTTATATAAGCAATAGCCGTGACACTCAGCCAGCCAAGAAGATCTGCCACCCAACCACAAGGTGCACTCAATGGACAATGAAGGCATGCGAACTTCGCATATCTACTCGGATTTTATCGAACGCCTTGCAACGGCGGCGAGCGACGCCATCATGCCGCACTTCAGAACCGGGCACGATGTCGAAAACAAGCTGGCAGGTGGCTTCGACCCGGTGACTGTCGCCGACAAGGCAGGGGAAACCGCCATGCGAGCCCTGATCAATGCCGAGCTTCCCGATCACGGGATCCTTGGCGAGGAACATGGCCCCGAGAATACCGATGCGGAACACGTTTGGGTGCTTGATCCAATCGACGGAACGCGCGCTTTCATCACCGGCCTGCCGACCTGGGGCACACTCATTGGCCTGACAGAAAAAGGCACCCCACGTCTCGGCATGATGATGCAGCCCTATGTCAGGGAAGCTTACGTGGGTGACTGCAAGACAGCCTGGTACAAGGGTCCAATCGGCTCCAAGTCGTTAAAGACAAGGTCCTGCCAGGACCTGTCTGATGCAGTCATGTTCACGACCACACCCGCACTATTCCAGGGCGAGGAACGGAGTGCATATGATGCGATAGAGGCCAGGACCAAGCTGACACGCTATGGCACCGACTGCTACGGCTATTGCATGGTTGCCGCAGGTCACGCTGACCTTGTCGTCGAAACAGGCCTGCAAGCCTATGACGTTGTCGCTCTGATTCCAATCGTGGAAGGCGCCGGCGGCGTCATGACAAACTGGACCGGAGGGTCCGCGGCAGACGGTGGGCAGATCGTCGCAAGCGGTGACCCGAGACTGCACGAACTGGTTCTCAAGGAGCTGGCAAGCGCCGCAGTCTGAGCAAGTGCCGAGAACAAAGCCCCCCTGTCAGCCAGCCTGACCGGGGATAAACGCATCAAAGGCTGCCCAGAACTGGTCGCGAATGGCATCGCGTTCCATCATCAGCTCATGCTCAGCGCCAGCGATTTCCAGATAGCCCGCCGACTTCATCCGCGACACCAGCTCTTCGGTGGCTGGCGTCGAGACAATCCTGTCCTTGCCAGCCGCTATCACGAGGCATGGCAAGGAGACGCCTGGCCCGTATTCTCGCTTGCGGAACGATGAAATGGCTTTCGAGACCGCATTGAGCCAGCCAATCGTCGGCGACCCAAGCCCCAGTTCCGGTGCTTGCCGAAGGACGGCATTGAAGCGATCGAACCGCGTTTTATCCGACGTCTGCCGATTCTCTTCGAAGTCGATGAAAAGATCGCCATTACCACCGGGAATATAAAGACGGCCAAGGCCAAACCACTTGAGGGCGGCGGCAACTCGAAAGGCCCAGCGCTCCTTCCAGCCATTGTCAAGCATGCCCGTAAGCGGCGAGCTGAGGACAACCCGGTCAAGCATGGTGCGCAAGCGAAGCGCATCGGACAGCAAGACGGCACCGCCAGTGGAATGGGCAAGAGCGAAGTGAGGCCCCGGGTACTCGGCCAGAGATACCTTCTGAAGGATCGTATGAAGATCTTCGCGAAACTGACGCATGTTGCCGATGTGACCCTTCCAACGATTGCGCAAAAGTCGTTCGGATCCGCCCTGCCCACGCCAGTCGAATGCGATTACCGCGAAACCTCGCTGGCGCAGGTCTTCGACAACCTCGAAGTATTTTTCGATGAACTCCGCCCGCCCCTGCAAAAGCGTCACAGTTCCACGGCGCGGGCTACCTGTCGCTGGCCAGTGAGCGTAGCGAAGCGCTACACCGTCGCCGGTTTGTATCGAACCCGAATTAGAACCCTCGGGGATGGGATTGTCCGGATGGTCGATCAAAGTCACGGGCACTGTCCATCAAGGTTTTACCACCCTTTTGATAGCTGCAGCCGACGCACCTCACAACTGCAAACGGCCGCAGCCAAAATGGCAACGGCCCTTTGATGCAGCTCGCAATCGCGGATCACCAGCGATAGTTCCAGTGGCCGTGACGGTGGATTGGGCGTTTGCGAAGGATCTGGCCGGTATGGCCGTCAACGACGAGACGCATCGGCATGCCGCGCCAGCCATGCGCACGGATCATGTAGACAGGACCGCGCTCGCCGAGGATGCGAATTTTGTGAAAGCCGCGATGCTTCAGACTGCGACGGACCTGGCGCGGACCCATTTTGCCCCAGTGTCCGCGCTTGACACCATGACCCCACTTCGCCCCGTTCCCGCGCCCTTTATGCTGCCCCTTCCGGTAGTCAATCTCCAGCGTGATCGCTCCGCCACGCGCCTCGGGAACCTGCTGGTGGCGAGACCCCGCCTGAGCCGTACCGATCAGAGTTGCAGCAACAAGAGCGGCGGCAACTGGTGCAGTTATGAATTTCTTGGCAATGAACATCTCGTGTCTCCTCGTTCCCATCACCAGCGCTGTACTGATGTTGAAGAGACTTTGCTCCAAGGCGGTTGAACCGAAACGGAAGCACCTGTTCATCTTCGGTTCAGCAGAAGCCGACCCACTTGAAAGCGAAAAAGCCAGCCACCATCTAGATTCTATGGGCGCCAATCGGGCTCACATAGAGCTTTCCATCTCGCCAGATAGGGGGACCGGGAAGCAAGACCATATCCGTTGCTCAACTAAAGAGGACAGAACACATGCGTCACTTGGACTTTTCACCACTTTATCGCTCGACCGTCGGATTTGACCGGTTGTTTTCAATGCTCGACACCGCAAATTCAGACGCTCCGAGCTACCCGCCCTACAACATTGAACGTACGGGGGAGAACACCTATCGCATCACCATGGCTGTGGCAGGCTTTGCTGAAGCCGATCTCACGGTCGAAGCGAAGGAACACGTGCTCACGATCAAGGGTGAGAAACAGGAAGAAGAGGCCGAACGCGACATTCTTTATCGCGGCATAGCTTCCCGCGCTTTCGAACGCCGTTTCCAGATCGCGGAATACGTCCGTGTTGACGGCGCTCATTTGGAGCACGGCCTCCTGCACATCGATCTTGTCCGGGAACTCCCGGAAGCCATGAAGCCGCGCAAGATCGAGATTGGCGCTGGCTCACCAAAACAGATCGAAACCAAAGCTCACTAAACACATTCGTTTGAGAGAACGGATCGGGCGCCCGGGAAACCGGGCGTCCTTTGTTCTATCCGGAGGCTCTACGCCCCCAGCAAGTTCAGGAAAACATCCACGTCTTCTTCAGAAGTTGCAAAATTCGTGACGAGCCGCAAACAGACCTCATCCGCTGTTGGCGCAATGGAAAGATCCAGCCCTTTGGCCGGCCATTCATAAAACGCAGCGCCTCCATCGCGAAGCCTTTCAACCAGCTCGCGCCTGAGGACCGGAAACACTTCATTGGCTTCAACCGGCCAAGCGGTCCGCCCACCAGCCAGTCGGATACCATCTGCGAGCCGTTGCGCCATTTCATTCGCATGGGCTGCTGTCCCGAGCCAGGCATCCTCTTCGAAATAGCCCTCGAACTGCGCAGCTGCAAAACGGCTTTTGGAAAACAGGTGCCCCCCGCGCTTGCGGAAATACTCGAACCCTCGCGCCTGTTCCCGATTGAAGAACACGACCGCCTCGGCGCACCAGCATCCGTTTTTGGTTGCCCCAAAGGACAGCACGTCGACACCCGCCTTCCATGTCATCTCGGCCGGTGTTACTCCAAGCGAAACCAGAGCATTGGCAAATCGCGCACCATCCATATGCAGTGCGACATCGCGCTCAAGCGCAACGCTTTTGATCCGCGCGATTTCATCCAGGGTGTAGACAGTCCCGCACTCGGTCGACTGCGTGATGGAAACGCTGGCGACCTGCCCATGATGAACAACCCCATCAGGGAAGGCTGACATGGCCTCCTGCAACGCCTCAGCCGAAAATTTGCCATCTTCGCCTGGAACCGAGACCAGTTTTCCGCCGCTGGTCATGAATTCCGGGCAACCACACTCATCAACCTGAATATGAGAATCTGGATGACAGAAGATCGCGCCGCCAGGCTTGGCGAAGGCTGCAAGGGCGAGCGAATTGGCCGCCGTGCCCGTTCCGACGAAAAACACGGAGACGTCCGTTTCAAAGATCTCTGAAAACCGGGCCGTAACGCTCTCGGTCAGTGGGTCAGAACCATAGGCAGGGGCAAGCCCTGTGGCATGACGGGCCAGGGCAGCCATCACCGGCGCCGTGGCTCCCGCCCAATTATCGCTGGAAAAATTCATGCCCCGGTTTAATCAGCTCTATCAAACCGGGGCAAGATCACTCGATCAGTAGTAGCGTTCACGCTTGCGATAGTAGGAGCCAAGCAAGGCGTCGAGCGATACGAAACCCGGTCCCTTCAGCATCGGCACCAGAAGCACGAAAACCCACATCAGACGCTGGTCCGCGATGAGCGAACCTGGGTTGCCGTCAAAAAGCGATCCGATCGTTGCCGCGTCAACATGATGACCGGTGATGTCGACATAGCTCATGACAACCACAAAGACGATCATCCCAAGGCTGGCTGCTCTTGTGAAAAGCCCGAGTGTGACAAGCACCGGAAGGATAAACTCACTCCACGTTCCCAAAAGAACGATGAGTCCATAGGGGAAGAAGGCAATCTGGCTCGTATCGTAACTGACCTGCTCCATCATCCCCGGGAGAATCTGCGCATATGCGCCAGAGCTTGGAGACAGGAAGCCGAAAATTCCGGGACCGATCTTTGTGAGGGCAGAATTGATGAAATAGACAAGAAGAACGCTTGCAAAGACAAACCGGGCGGCAAGCCCGATGAACCATCCGTTAGTGAGGCGCTCCAGCGTGCCGAAGACTGTATGATAGAGACTGACGAGTAGTCCGATTATCGTGCTCATATTTCCCCCAATTGGCATTGCGACCAGAACCAAGCCGGCACAGCATCATGATGCAAAGGTGCGAAAGACCCCTGCGGATAAAAAATCTGTCAGAACACCTGACAGGTCAAAACTCTCAACCTCGGCACTTGCGGCCTCAGCCGCCTGGCCCAATGTGGATCCCGAGGTCAATTGCTCCAGAAACAAAACCCCTCCTGGACGCAGGAGCATTAATTCCACATCCAGATCCGGGCGTGTAATCAGAACACTTTGCGCATCATTCAGATCGATGGCCATGTCATCATCCGGCAAAAACCTGTTCGCAGCCACAAAGGACAGGATTGGCCAGGCAGATTCCACAAGGATTGCTGCCGGATGGATCTTGAGCGTCATGTTGCCAAGCGTATCAGGGGCAACTTCGCCAAGCTCTCCTGGAGAAAGCGGCATGGCATCTTCTGAGTGATACGCCCGCAGCCAACTCCACTCGACCCGCGCAACATCTGCGAGGTAGGGATAAGCCGCCAACGGTTCGAACGTCTCCAAAAAGGCGGGGAATTCAGCCCCATACCACATCAGGACCGGTGATGTCGGCGGGTTCCCGACAACGAACACCCGCGCGAGCGCCTTGAAGTAGTCTTCTCCAAGCATGCGCTGGACTGCGGGAAATGTCTGCTCGATCGCTTCAACGAGACTGACGACGACATTGTTCCGATAAACGCTGAACCGCTTGGGCGCAGGTTTTCCATCAGGCCCGATGACACCGCTTGGAACTGGCAAGGACGTGTCCAGAAGGGCCTCACTGAACGCAGGCAGAGCTGGTGCAGCGGGTTGACCGTCAGCCGACAAGCCGCGCCTCCTCTTTTCCACGTCGAGCCAAAATACAGTCGGCCGCCTCGGCCTCTGCCAGCAGCACGGGCCATGCGGGAACGTCATTGTCCCACTCGACCAATGTCGGCAGCGGGCCCCACTGGTCAATCACCTTTTCGTAGAGTCGCCAGACTGCATCGTCCACGGCCCGGTCATGAGCGTCAATCAACAGCGGTCGGCCTGCATCATCCACATCCGGAGCATGTCCTCCAAGATGGAGCTCCCCCACCGCAGCCATGGGGAAAGCGTCCAGATAGTCTTCTGCAGATCTCTCATGATTGACGCAAGAAACATGGACGTTGTTGACGTCCAGGAGCAATCCACAGCCCGTGCGCTCGGCAATCCGTTTGAGAAATTCAAGCTCGGTCATGGAGCTCTGTTCGAAAGCAACATAGGTCGACGGGTTTTCGAGAAGCATCCGGCGTCCGAGCGTCTCTTGCACCACATCTATGTGTTCGCAAACGCGCGACAGGGTCGCTTCGTCATAGGGCACCGGAAGGAGGTCATTGAAGTAGGTCGTGTCATGGGTCGACCAGGCCAGGTGCTCAGAAAAGAGACCCGGCTCGTAACGCTCATTCAAAGACTTGAGGCGCTGAAGGTGGGCAGTGTCCAGCGGTCCTTCCGCACCGATCGAAAGGCCTACGCCATGCAAAGATATCGGATAGTCGCGTCGGATAGCCTCGAGCTGGCGGTGGGGCACACCACCAGCGCCCATGTAGTTTTCAGCGTGCACCTCGAAAAAGCCGATATCTGGCCTGGCCTCGAGAATTTGCGGCACATGCTCTCCCTTGAGACCCGCACCGGCTCTCGCCGGCAACCGGGGCGTAACTCTGTCGGCCCGGGACATTTCCTCGGCGGATGAGTGGGACATCAGACTACTCATAGGGCATTGAGATGGTTCCGGGCGGGGTCTCCCCGGCCCGGACACGATCGATGAAAGCTATATTATGCTTTCGGAAGGTCGCGGTCGAGTTCAGTCAGAGAACCCTTGCGGCCATCAGGCAACTTCATGGAAACACAGGTTCCTTTTGGTACGAGGGTCCATGCATTGCCCTGATAGTCAACCGTAGAGGTGCCTGCGCACGTCGTGCCTGCACCTGCCTTGCAGTCGTTCTTGCCTTTCAGGGAAACGCCGTAGCATTTTTCCTTGGCCTGCGCGTTCGCAGCTGTTGGCGCCGCAACACCGGCAACTGCTGTTGCAACAGCGCCCGCGACGATCGCGGCAGTCATGACCTTTTTCTGCATCGAAACTTCCTCCGTCTAGGATCTCTGAACACGACAGGCTTCGTTCCTGATTCAGCCGTGTCATGAGAAAGAAATGAGCATTTCTTCCATCAATAGGAAATCAAACGGCCGTGACCTTTGGGAGAGCAGGAAGCAATCCCCAAACGCGGCCGCGCAACATTCTTACTCGCTAATGCGTTTAAGTTTATTAAATTGGCCACTCGCAACTTGAGAGGCGAAACAAATATAATTTTAGAGTATATAAACGCTCTTGCTCCTCGCTTCGAAATCTGGCATGTTCGCGCCGCTCGGAATAGGACAGGACCACTGTCCCTTTTAGCGCGCCCGGATTGTGGCAGCTTAAAAGCGCGGACAGAAACAGGCTTTCATCCCGAGCCGACCAGAGAATTGCCAAATCGGGGCAATTCTGAAGCGAAGGCCCGGCGGAGATCGGGCACTCGGTGGCAGTACGCAACTGCTGCGTCAATGCGACGGTTCGCTTTAATGGGGGCGAAACGTTAGATATTTCGACAGAGCCGAGGCTGGCAGCCAGGGTCGTCGCACGAGCCGCGTCCGGACAGGAACGCGACCCGAACGTGACCCGACGCTTTAGCTACGGTAAAACTGGGGCAAACGTGAGGGCGCACATGACGAAGACAGAGCTGACGACCAGCACAGCCATGCAGGCCGAAGGACTGGAAGCGGAGAACACCACCGTCACCAATTCTTCTTTGGCCACGCGACTGGGCGAGGCCGCCGACAAAGGGCTCTATAACCCGTCGCGCGAACACGATGCTTGTGGTGTCGGCTTCATTGCTCACATGAAGGGCGAAAAGTCCCATCGCGTGATTGCAGATGGCCTGCAGATCCTGGAGAACCTGACCCACCGCGGAGCCGTTGGCGCAGATCCCCTGATGGGCGATGGCGCAGGCATGCTGGTACAGATCCCTCATTCATTCTTCGTCGAAGAACTGGCAGCACAGGGCATCACCTTGCCCAAGCAGGGCGATTATGGCGTCGGCTTCCTATTCATGCCTCAGGACGATGTCCTCCGCGCCAAGTGTGAGGAAATCATCGAACGAGCAATCGACGCCGAAGGTCAAAGCCTCATCGGCTGGCGCGATGTTCCCGTCGACAACTCTTCCTTGTCAAAAGCCCCTGACATTGCAGCGACCGAGCCCGTCTCGCGCCAGGTCTTCATCAGGCGCGCGGAAAACGAAGATGAACTCGCATTCGAGCGTCGCCTCTTCGTTCTGCGCAAGGTGATTTCCAACGCAATCCGTGCGGAGACCGACGCGGTTGAGAAGGGTTTTTACAACGTTTCCCTGTCGAGCCGCACGATTGTCTATAAGGGCATGTTCCTGGCCTATCAGCTGGGTGCCTACTACAAGGACCTGAAGGACGAGCGCTTCATCTCGGCGCTCGCCCTGGTACACCAGCGCTTCTCGACCAACACCTTCCCGTCCTGGGACTTGTCCCATCCCTACCGGATGGTCGCCCACAACGGTGAAATCAACACCCTGCGCGGCAACGTCAACTGGATGGCCGCGCGGCAGGCATCCGTATCGTCACCGCTGTTCGGCGACGATATCTCGAAACTGTGGCCGATCTCCTATGAAGGTCAGTCGGACACGGCCTGTTTTGACAATGCCCTTGAATTCCTCGTGATGGGCGGATACTCGCTCGCCCACGCGGCAATGATGCTGATCCCGGAAGCCTGGGCCGGCAATCCGCTCATGGATGAAAACCGCCGCTCCTTCTACGAGTACCATGCCGCGATCATGGAGCCGTGGGATGGCCCGGCTGCCGTTGCGTTCACCGATGGACGCCAGATCGGCGCAACACTTGACCGCAACGGCTTGCGCCCAGCACGCTACATCGTCACTGACGAAGACTTTGTCATCATGTCTTCTGAGGTCGGCGTTCTCCCGGTTGACGAAGAGCGTATCGTGCGCAAGTGGCGTCTTCAGCCTGGCAAGATGCTCCTGATCGATCTCGAACAGGGCCGCATTGTTTCCGACGACGAAATCAAGCGGGAGCTGTCGACAGCCAATCCTTACAAGGACTGGCTGCACCGTACTCAGATCGTTCTTGAAGACATGCCGGAAGTTCGTGGCCGCGCGCCTGTTGCCGGCGAGAGCCTTCTCGATCGCCAGCAGGCATTCGGCTACTCCCAGGAAGATATCAAGCTGCTGATGACACCCATGGCGACCATTGGTCAGGAAGCCATCGGCTCCATGGGCACCGACACGCCATTGTCGGCACTCTCCGACAAGTCGAAGCTGCTTTATACCTATTTCAAGCAGAACTTTGCGCAGGTTACCAATCCGCCGATCGATCCGATCCGCGAAGAGCTGGTGATGAGCCTCGTGTCCTTCATTGGCCCGCGCCCGAACCTGTTCGACCTCAAGGGACTGTCCTCGTCGAAGCGCCTGGAAGTACGTCAGCCGATCCTGACGAACGAAGATCTGGAGAAGATCCGTGCCATTGGCGAGATTGGTGACAATCAGTTTTCCGCCAAAACGCTCGACATCACCTATTCGTCTGAAAAGGGTTCCGAGGGCATGGAAGCTGCCCTGGAAGAACTCTGTCAGCGCGCCGAGAAAGCTGTCCGGTACGGCGACAACATCATTATCCTTTCCGACCGCCTGATCAGCCGCACGCGGATCGCCCTGCCAGCCCTGTTGGCTACCGCAGCGGTTCATCATCACCTGATCCGCAAGGGTTTGCGCACATCGGTCGGCCTTGTCGTCGAAACCGGTGAAGCGCGGGAAGTCCATCACTTCTGTGTTCTGGCCGGTTTCGGAGCCGAGGCAATCAACCCTTACCTCGCGTTTGAGACCCTGCTCTCGATGCATGCCGAACTCGATTTCCCTGAGGAAGTCGATGCTGGCGAGGTGGCGTCGCGCTACATCAAATCGATCGACAAGGGTATCTTGAAGGTCATGTCCAAAATGGGCATCTCCACCTACCAGTCCTATTGCGGCGCGCAGATTTTTGACGCTGTCGGCCTGTCGAGCGAGTTCGTGAAGAAGTATTTCTCGGGCACCGCGACAACGATCGAAGGCGTCGGCCTGCACGAAGTCGCCTCCGAAACCGTTCAACGCCACGATGAAGCGTTCGGCGATGTGGCCGTTCTGCGTCGCTCGCTCGAGATCGGTGGTGAGTATGCCTATCGCATGCGCGGCGAGAGCCACATGTGGACACCGGACTCCATTGCCGTCCTTCAGCATGCCGTCCGTTCAAAGCTACCGGACATGTACCGGTCTTTCGCCGACATGGTGAACAAGGAATCTGGCCGCTATTCCATCAGGGGCATGTTCCGGATCAAGGGCGCGGACGAATTGGGTCGCAACCCGATCGACCTGTCTGAAGTTGAGCCGGCAGAAGACATCGTCAAACGCTTTGTGACCGGCGCCATGTCCTTTGGCTCAATCTCCCGCGAAGCGCACTCCACGCTCGCGATCGCAATGAACGAGATCGGTGGCAAGTCCAACACCGGCGAAGGCGGTGAGGAGCCGGAGCGGTTCAATCCGTTGCCCGACGGTTCCCGCAACCCGCAGCGTTCTGCAATCAAGCAGGTTGCTTCTGGCCGCTTCGGGGTGACCACCGAGTATCTGGTCAACTCCGACATGATCCAGATTAAGGTCGCCCAGGGTGCAAAACCCGGCGAAGGCGGGCAGCTGCCAGGCCACAAGGTGGATGCGGTCATCGCGAAGGTCCGTCACTCGACGCAAGGTGTTGGCCTGATTTCACCGCCACCGCACCACGACATCTATTCGATCGAAGATCTGGCCCAGCTGATCTACGATCTGAAGAACGTCAACCCGGCGGCCGACATCTCGGTCAAGCTCGTGTCTGAAGTCGGCGTGGGCACAGTTGCCGCAGGCGTCGCGAAAGCTCGCGCGGATCACATCACCGTCTCGGGTTTTGACGGCGGAACAGGCGCTTCGCCGCTGACCTCGATCAAACATGCCGGCAGCCCTTGGGAAATCGGCTTGGCTGAAACCCAGCAGACACTGGTTCTCAACGGATTGCGCTCACGCGTTGCCCTGCAGGTCGATGGCGGCCTTCGCACAGGCCGGGATGTCCTTGTCGGTGCCCTGCTTGGCGCGGACGAGTTCGGCTTCGCGACAGCGCCGCTGATCGCCGCTGGCTGCCTGATGATGCGCAAGTGTCACCTCAACACCTGTCCTGTCGGCATTGCGACCCAGGACCCGGTCCTGCGCAAACGGTTCAAGGGCACACCTGAGCACGTCGTCAACTACTTCTTCTTCGTCGCAGAAGAACTGCGCGAACTGATGGCAGCTCTAGGAGCGAAGAACCTCAACGAGATCATCGGCCGGTCTGACTTCCTCGACAAGGAACAGGCAATCAGCCACTGGAAGTCTCAGGGCCTCGACTTCAGCCGTATCTTCTTCCAGCCGGAAGCCGAGCCGGAAGAAACGCGCTGGACCGAGCGTCAGGAACATCCGATCACGGACATCCTCGATCGTCGCCTGATCGCTGCGGCAAAGCCTGCACTGGAGTCCAAGGAACCGACGATCGTTGAAGAGACAATCTGCTCCGTTGACAGATCCGCCGGCGCGATGCTCTCTGGCGAGATTGCCAAGCGCTACGGCGCCAAAGGCCTTCCCGACAACACCCTGAAAATCATGCTCAAGGGCACCGCCGGCCAGGCTTTCGGCGCCTTTGTTGCCAAGGGCGTTACGCTCAACCTGGAAGGCGATGCCAACGACTATGTCGGCAAAGGCTTGTCGGGCGGACGGATCATAGTGAGGCCTCCGCAGAACACGCGGATTGTACCCGAAGATTCCATTATCGTCGGCAACACCGTGCTCTATGGAGCCACCACCGGTGAATGCTACTTCCGCGGTGTGGCTGGTGAACGCTTTGCGGTGCGCAACTCGGGTGCTCTCGCCGTCGTAGAAGGTGTAGGCGATCACGGCTGCGAATACATGACCGGCGGCGTTATCGTTGTTCTTGGCCAGACCGGGCGCAACTTCGCGGCCGGCATGTCGGGCGGCATCGCCTATGTTCTGGACGAAGATGGTACGTTCGGCAGCCGGTGCAATCTTGCAATGGTTGAACTCGAGCCTGTGTCTGAAGAAGACGACTTGCTTGAAAAGCTGCATCACCATGGCGGTGATATCGAGCATAAGGGCCGCGTCGACGTCAGCTGTGACATGACCCGCCATGACGATGAACGCCTGCGCCAGCTTTTGACCAAGCACGTGCTTCACACCGGCTCGACGCGGGCGCAGACCATTCTTGATGACTGGGCAACTTATCGTCCCAAGTTCGTCAAGGTCATGCCTGTCGAATACCGCCGTGCGCTCCGTGAAATGGAGGAGAAGCGCCTCGGCATGGTGGCGGCGGAATAGCGCGTAAATCTGGACTTGAACCGGCTCTCGGGCATTTTCCAATGCCCGGTCGCAGCCGACAATGTGACAAGAGACTTATGAGGAGGTCACCTTGGCCAAGGTAACCGGGTTTTTGGAAATCGATCGGCAGGAACAGAAATACGCCCCTGCCTCCGACCGTATTCGCCACTTCAGGGAATTCACCATCCCTCTGGCCGAAGATGAAGTTCAGCGCCAGGCAGCACGCTGCATGGACTGTGGCATTCCGTTCTGCCACGGACCGACCGGCTGTCCGGTTCATAACCAGATTCCAGACTGGAACGATCTTGTTTTCCAGGGTGACTGGGAGCTAGCAGTGCGGAATCTGCACTCCACCAACAATTTCCCGGAATTTACGGGTCGTATTTGCCCTGCGCCCTGCGAAGAAGCCTGCACGCTCAACCTTGAAGACGTTCCGGTGAACATCAAGTCCGTTGAGCAAGCCATCGCTGACAAGGGTTGGTCCGAGGGCTGGATTGTCCCCGAGCCGGCAGCATCCAAAACCGGCAAGGCAGTCGCCGTGGTGGGATCCGGCCCTGCGGGAATGGCTGCTGCACAACAGCTGGCTCGCGCCGGTCATACGGTTCACCTTTATGAGCGCGAACCCAAGGCTGGCGGCCTGCTGCGTTATGGCATTCCAGACTTCAAGATGGAAAAGCACTACATCGACAAGCGTGTGGCGCAACTGGAAGCCGAAGGTGTCACCTTCCATTACAACGTCGATGTAGGCAGCACGGTGTCTCTCGATGAACTCGCAGAGCGCCATGACGCCGTGATTCTATGCGCTGGTGCGGAACGCCCTCGCGATCCAGGAGTCGGTGGCATGGAGCTGGAGGGCTGCCACTGGGCGATGCCCTATCTCGTTCAGCAAAATCGCCGTGTCGGCGGTGAGCCGGAAATTAGCGCCACAAGCAATGAGGCCCCGATCTGGGCTGCAGGCAAGCATGTTGTCGTGATCGGTGGCGGCGATACCGCATCAGACTGCGTGGGCACCGCTTTCCGCCAAGGCGCGCTGTCCGTCACACAGCTGGACATCCGGCCGATTCCGCCGCTGATGGAAGACAAGCTGACAGTTTGGCCCTACTGGCCAACGAAATTCAGAACATCCTCGTCCCAGGCGGAAGGCGCTGAACGCGAGTTTTCGGCAGCAACCCTCGCGCTTGTCGGCGAAGACGGACATGTGACTGGCGTAAAATGCGCGCGCGTGGATGAAAAACGTCGTCCAATCGAGGGCACCGAGTTCATTCTTCGTGCAGATCTCGTTCTCGCAGCAATCGGCTTTTCTGGTCCTCGGCTCGACACCTATATCGCTCAGGCGGGCGAAAAGCTCGAGCTGGACGGCCGCACAAATGTGAAAGCCAACACGGAAGATTATAAGACCAGCATCGACAAGGTCTTCGCCGCAGGCGACGTACGCCGTGGTCAGTCACTGGTTGTCTGGGCCATTCGGGAAGGACGGCAGGCCGCACGGGCTGTCGACAAGTTCCTCACTGGCTCGACCAATCTGCCAGTCTAGAACTCTCAGTACGATTGACGAAAAGGCTGCCAAACGGCAGCCTTTTTTGTTTGCTCGGTTGATGCTGACGAGACCGAAATTCCGAAATCACCCGCTATTGAGAAATCCGTGCCGTGTTGTCGACGCGGCCGGCCACTGATTGAAGTGGCCTGCCCTCAACGAAATACTGGTGTGCCAGGGTTTCACCCTCACCAGTTTCCTGATCGACATCACCGCCAAGCAGCACATCTTCCGGGGATGTGGTTCGCCCAGTTAAAACGATGAAATCAGGGTCATCCTCGACGCCCTCGAAAGCGAGGCCCCCATAGCCTCCAAGGAGACGTGAAAGCTGGCGTTCAACAAAGAACGCGACCTTCCGATATCCTGCCCAGGTAAAGCCGACTTTATCGTTGGTGCGCAGCCTCAGGTTCTTGCCGTCCACGTCCGGACCGTAAGAAGAATATTCGCCTGCATCCGACAGAAACACGTCCCAAAGATCGATGAAATATCCGCGCTCGGCTTCCGTTTGGCCCCGAAAGATCTCGTTCAACAAGACAAAGTCGGTGTTGGTAAGCGCATTGCCTGTCGGCGCCAGACCCACCCAAAGAACCGGTTTGCGCTCCTGACGGATGGTTCTCACGAGGCTGCCGACCTTCTTCTCATAGGTCGACCACCAGCCATCGACACCAAATTCTATCGGCGGTTCGGACGGAAAGCGTTTGCCCAGATCTTCTCGGCCCATTGTGATGACAACGGCTTTGACGTCGGCCCCGCGCACCTTCGCAAGAACACGTGCGTTCCAGTCCGGAGCGTTGTCGCCCGCAAGGCCGCTTTTGTCCTCGGTCAGGGTTTCAACACGAACCATGGGTTTGTCGGCAAGTGTGAACGCAAGGCCATCGGCGACACCCCGAGCCATTCGATCCCCAACGACCAGAATAATGCCGGCATCAGGGTCCTTGGGGGTTTCGACAAAACGTGGCGTAGCCGCACTCGAAGTGCGACGGGTGCTTGTATCCGCAGGCCTGGATCTCGTGGTGCGGCGCTTTCTGGTCTCCACACCAAACATCTTCAAAAACGGACTGAGCGGATTGAAGCTTCTCGACTTCCCAGGCGCCGGTCGGATAACAGCTCCCGAGCTTTGCGCCATCGCCTCGCCAAAGATCGACGCGCAAAAGACAAGCGTGAGCGCGATCAGGCACGCGCGCCGAATGTTAGCCAACAGAGAGAAATTTGCGCCAAGCTGACTAAGAGCCACTGGAACTGTCCCAACCGGAGTGCATTGCCGGCAATTCTAGCTGTCCAGTTTGATCCTTGCCAGCAAAACCACAGAAGCATAACCATCGGGGATCAATCCCCTCGCCATTTGATATGCTCGAATGCCACGCCGGGTCGCGGGACCGATCCGGCCATCTGCTGCGCCAACGTTAAATCCGCGTCGGTTCAGCTCCGACTGCAGCTCAGCCGTCTCGGACCTTGAGAGAGGCATATACTCGCGCGACCAGTCGCCAGCCAGCGTCCCACCGCCGATAATCCGGTCGGCCAGATGACCAACCGCAAGTGCGTAGGCGGTCGCGTTGTTGTAGCGCTTGATCACGTAGAAATTGCGCAGCATTAGAAAGGCCGGTCCGGAGGCACCGGCCGGCATGACCAGGATTGCCTTGTCACCTGGCCGCGGAAAGTCACGCCCGTTCGCCCGGCGAACACCCTGACGACGCCAATCACCCAGCGTCAGGCTCGTATCATCATCCGCCAGACGGAAATCGAAGGAGCGCGGCAGAACAACCTCATAGCCCCATGTCTTGCCGGTCTGCCATCCATGCTTCTTCAGATAATAGGCGGTCGACGCGAGCGCGTCCGGAACTGACGTCCAGATGTCGCGCCGCCCATCACCATCATAATCAGCGGCATAAGCTTCCCAGCTGGATGGCATGAACTGAGTGTGGCCCATCGCCCCTGCCCAGGAACCTTCCATATCGCTGAAACGAACATGGCCAGCCTGCACGATAGACAATGCCTTCACCAGTTCGCTACGCCAGAATTTGGTTCGCCGCGGGGCAGCATAGGCGAGGGTTGCAAGCGCTCGAATAACGTTGTGCTTGCCCATGAAGCCACCGTAGTTGGTCTCCATGCCCCAGATGGCCAATACAGCCTCGCGGTCAACGCCATATCGGGCTTCGACATTCCGCAAAACAGTATCATATTCAGTCAAAAGCTCGCGACCACGGGTCACCCGCGCCTCGGAGACGGCACTATCAAGGTAGTCCCAGACCGGCTTTACGAACTCGGACTGCTTTTCCATCAGTCGTAGCGTGTCAGGATCCGGGTCCATGCCCGTAAACACAGAACGGTAAGTCGACGACGAAATGCCAGAAGCCTTCGCAGTTGGCCAGAAGTCCGCAACAAATCGGTCAAATCTCTGGTCTGCGATTGCAGCCGCCGAAAAAAGCGCAGCAAAAGTGGTTACCAAAAGTGTCAACGAAATTCGGCGCATTTCTGCCCACTTCTTAGCTATGTCCGAGATCATTGGCACGGCGAAACTTCCCAGAGTTTTCATAGAGGCCTCCCAGTGCCTTCCTGTTTCAAAACCAGCTGCTCGATTTGTGAGATGCTGGCACCGCCTCACGGCAGAATCATGTCGTTGAGCCGGTTTCACACCGTCAGTGACGGAACCGGACACCAGCTTGAATCGTGTTCTGGTCATAATCGGCCCCCTCGCTCGAGCTGGTGAATTTCTGATAGCTGTACTCAGTGCGAAGAGCGATGTTCTGCGTCAGGGCAAACGTCATCCCGACCAGACCTGTGAATGTCTGTTCTTCGATAGAGGCGCCCTGATAGGTTCGGTAATTGTACCCCGCACCCGCTTCTCCAACGATACGATCACTGAACTCATGGGCGACCCGCAGGTCGCCGGAGTAGATGATCGAGCCGGACGCACCGTCGATGTCCGTCGCTTCGAAGCTCGTTCCAAGACCACCGGTTACGGTCGTCAGACGTGTCGGCGACCACACCAGCGATGCATCCACGACCATTCCAGAGAGGCTGTCCAGACGCGCGTCATCAAGATCTTCAATTCGCCACCCGGCACCAATCTCTCCTGACAGTTTTGGCCCTGATGCAATGTTCACGCCGCCGCGGAGCTGATAGCCATTTGCATCCCGCTTCTCGCAAATGGAATCGCTGCAGCTTCGATCATACCGGCGGACCAGGAGAGAACCTTCAACAAATGGCGAAAGCGACGCACCGGTGTTTGCGTCTAGTCGCAAATTGGCAGAATAGAGCGAGTTGTCGCGCCCACTCGAGGTGCTGCCATCGTCATCCGCGGTGTAAACATTTCGGTCGAGCGCCCCACGCAAGGTCACAGCCAGCAGGCCAGCGTCCCGTGTGACGCCGAGACCTGCAGAAAGCTGATGGATGTCATCATTGTCTCCAGAGCTTTCAGCACTCGAGGCGTCCTCCCGAGAATATGTATAGGACGCAGTGCCGTTGACGGTGGTCCGGCTGTTCAGATCCAGCCGAAGGACCGCTGATGCGGTGAGGTTCGGGTCATCGTCATCAGACGCATCCGGATAGCTGACATAGCTGCCTCGCAGAGCCAGGTCCAACTGATGACGCGACCAGCCAGAAGACGCCGCTATGTTCGGAGCAATCGTGTATTGCTTCCCCGAGCTTCCCGAGGCTGTTTGAGAGGTATTGTCCGTCCAGCCGCCTGAGATCGTGACATCAGGCAAAATCGTAAAAGTGCCAAGACGAATACCTTCTGCCTGATCAAAGCTCGTGTCACCATCGAACGCACTATCGACCGGCGTCGGTCCCCCAGCAGACTGCAGCCGACGAACCGCAGCCAGCCGGTCAGCAAACGGACGGGCAGGCGACACCCGGCCGGCCCCGCTTAACCCAGTCGATCCGTTCTCTGCTGTCGCATCGTTGGAAGAACCGCGAAGTGCAAAGACACCCGGGTCGGCAGCCCCGGTTGCTCCCTCATCATCGGTGTTCAGACCATCAGAACTGCCGCTATCGTCGGAAGACAGGCCACCGCGCAGGCCCGCCCCAAGATCCTGGGCGCTGGCCAGACTGCTTGAAATCATGAGCAAGCTTGCGAATATGAGCGGAAGGCGTTGCATTTATATCCGGTTTGCAAAGGCTGATGGAACGTACCGCCAAAGTGCCCAATCATAGTTAATTGTTTGTTGATTTTCGCAAATCGGCGATGAGCAAAATATATCGCTCGGTGCCGCAGATGAGGTGCGCACTTCAACTTGCACCTCAATCAAACCTGGCTTAGACACGATGCGTGGGGACAAGTAAAAGAGCAGGGATACCCAATGCCAGACCTTTCCAAGGATTCAGCAGCAGCGGCAGCCTCACGATCAGAAACGCCAAGTTTCCTCGCAACGGCAGAACGCACGCTTGAAACTGAAATTGCTGGTCTGAGTGCATTGCGCGCCGCTTTACAGAATGGTCTGTCCGCATCATTCGTGGAAGCGGCAGAGTTGATTTCAAAAATTCCTGGTCGGGTCATTGTCTCCGGCATCGGCAAGAGCGGCCACATCGGCGTGAAACTCGCTGCCACGCTTGCCTCGACTGGTACTCCTGCGTTCTTCGTGCATGCGGCCGAGGCAAGCCATGGGGATTTGGGCATGGTCACACGAGACGATGTCGTGATCGCCCTCTCGTGGTCTGGCGAGACACAGGAGCTTGCAAGCATCGTTGCCTTCACACGACGTTTCAAGGTTCCGCTGGTTGCCATCACATCGCGAGAAAACAGCACACTTGGCAAAGCCGCAGACATTGTTTTGAAGATGCCGGCGGTAACAGAAGCCTGTCCTCATGGCCTTGCTCCGACGAGTTCCGCTCTTGTTCAGATGGCAACGGGCGATGCTTTGGCAATTGCTCTGCTGGAAAACCGTGGCTTCACTGCTCAGGACTTCCGGACCTTCCACCCTGGTGGACGCCTTGGCGCCAGCCTGAAGACCGCCAGAGACATCATGCATAGCGGTGATGCTGTCCCCCTTGCCTCCGTTGGTCTGCCAATGCGCGATGCGATTGTTCTGATGTCGCAGAAGGGATTTGGTGTCCTGGGCGTTGCTGATGAACTGCACCGCCTCATCGGCATCATCACGGACGGCGACCTACGACGCCATATCAGTACGGATTTCCTGGACAAGCCGGTCGAGGAAATCATGACCAAGGGCCCAAAGACCATCGATCCGTCGACGCTTTCAGGATCGGTGCTTGAGATGATCAACGCCTCCGAAATCACAACAGTGTTCGTTGTGGAGGACAATCGTCCGGTCGGCATCATTCACTTGCATGACCTGCTGCGCATTGGCGCCGCCTAGCGGGCATTTGACGATACTTGCTAGAATTCTACCGTACAGGATGCACTTAGGTTTCTGCGGTTAGGAATTGATTAGCCTTGCTGACCTTAGAATGAACATCAAATTGTAACGGCTCTCGAGCCTGTAGTTTTTGGTGTGCGTAATGGATCTGGCGACGCTAGTCGGGATTATAGGTGCCTTTGGCATTGTTGTGACCGCGATTTTCCTGGGCGGAAGCTTCGGCCAGTTCATAGATGTGCCCTCAATGCTCATCGTGATCGGGGGCGGCTTGCTCGCGACGCTGATCCGTTTTCAGCTTTCTGATATCGGCAGTGCTTTCGGGACAGGCATCAAGGTCGCCCTTGCAGGCAAGAGCGCCAGCCCACGGGACCTGATCTCTGAAATTACGAACCTCGGTGAAATCGTCCGCAAGTCCGGCCCACTCGGCCTGGAAAACGTGGACGTGTCTGATCCGGTTCTGGCAAAGGGCGTTCAATACATCGCCGATGGCTACGAGCTAGAGTTCATCAAGGAGTCCATGGAACGCGAGCGTGACCTTCAGCTCACGCGGCTTTCCGAGGGCAAACGCGTGTTCAAGGCACTCGGAGATTCTGCACCTGCATTCGGAATGATCGGGACCCTGGTCGGTCTGGTGCAGATGCTTGCCAACATGGACGATCCTGCGGCCATTGGCCCCTCGATGGCCGTTGCTTTGTTGACCACGCTCTACGGCGCTCTGATTTCAAACATCGTCTGTTTGCCGCTGGTTGAGAAACTAGATGCCAAGTTCGATGTCGACGAAGTGAACCAGACCCTCATCATTGATGGCGTGCTTCAGATCCGCGAATCCAAGAGCCCGGCGCTGATCAAGGAAATGTTGATCGCCTACCTGCCGGATAAGGCACGCGCCGAAATGGCCGACGCCGCCTAACTCGCGCTCAAACGGTAAAGGACGCACTCAATGGCGAAAAAGAAGCAGCAAGGCGGCGGCGGTGCCCCTGATTGGCTGGTGACCTTCGCCGACCTTATGTCTCTGCTTGTGTGTTTCTTCGTTCTGATCATTTCCTTTTCCATTCAGGACAAGGAAAAGCTCCAGGTGGTAGCGGGCTCAATGCGCGAAGCATTCGGTGTGAAGGATACATCCAAGCGCACCGGCATTATCGAAGTTGAGGGCATCCCGATCCGTCAATATATGAAGGACATCACACAAGTCCCTCAGGAAGCCGATTCCGATTTTTCTCAAGTGCGCCACGACAGCCGTAGCAAGCAGGGACCCGAGGCAAACACCCACGACACCACCGAAGCTGAAATCGAGAAACCACGCCAGTTTGCGACGGCTGCCGCTTCATTGCGGCAAGCTTGGCAAGAAATGCCGGAAATCACCGAGATTTCCAGCAACATCATTCTGGAGGAGACGGAAGAAGGATTGAACATCCTCCTGATCGACCAGGACGGGCGATCGATGTTCCGGGAAGGCTCCAAGTATCCGTATGAGACGACGCGACGCCTCTTGGCCAAGATGGCTCCCGTCTTGTCCCAGATGCCAAATCGGATCGAAATCACCGGTCACACGACCGCTGGCCGTCAGTCACCAGACCCGTCCTATACAGGTTGGGACCTGTCGACCGAGCGCGCAAATGTCGCCCGGCAAATCCTGAATGAGTATGGCGTGCCCGACGATCAGTTCTTTGGCGTCATCGGCAAGGCTGATACAGAGCCGATGTTCCCGAATGACCCTTATCTGGCAGCCAACAGGCGGATCGGCATTCTTTTGAAAGCCGAAGCGC
The DNA here is from genome assembly GCF_039982295.1 of Roseibium sp. GTDB lineage: Bacteria > Pseudomonadota > Alphaproteobacteria > Rhizobiales > Stappiaceae > Roseibium. Next base: position 69,945 of record NZ_JBDWYP010000039.1, on the reverse strand, counting down.
CGCCTGTCCCCCCCGGTCACAAGCTCTGACAAACGAGGCAAATCGCCGCGCGACGGCCTAAGCCTCAGCCGCCTCGTCTGCAGCTTCAACCACCAGCCGTGCGCCATCGATCTCGGTGACACGAACTTTCGTGCCAGCTGAAAGGTCCGGGCCGGTGATGCGCCAAACCGTATCATCGACGGATAGTTTCCCAGCTCCTTGCGACACTGGCGTTTCCAACACGAAAACACGGCCGATGTAGCGGCTTCCGCGGCGGTTAAGACCCGGATCTCCCGCCTCTGAAGACAGCTTGGCCATCAATCGTCGACCGACGATCAAACTAACGAACGACAAGACCAAAAAGATGACCAGCGCTGTCTGCCAGCTCAGGTCAATAAACAACGCCAGCGTTCCAACCAGGATTGCAGAAACGCCGAACCACAAGAAGATGGTTCCAGGAGCGAGGATCTCCAGGCCTAGCAACAGCAATCCAAGGATCCACCAGCTCCATGGACCCAGTTCGGCGATCAGCCGTTCAACAATGCTCAATTGTCGGTTCCCTCGCCTGTTCTTGCATTCGGCACTCTTCCCGAACGTCGTGCGGCTTTGCCTTCAGCATCCCCAAAGGCCTCTTTAGCGATTTCGCCGATACCGGAAAGAGCACCAAGAAGAGAGGTCGACTCCATGGGCAGGATCAGCGTCTTCTGGTTCCGGGACGTCGCCAGTTCACGGAATGCCTCAACATATTTGTTTGCAACGAAGTAGTTGATCGCCTGCACGTCGCCATCTGCGATGGCCTTGCTCACCATGCTGGTTGCCTTGGCTTCGGCTTCGGCCTCCCGCTCGCGTGCCTCTGAATCCCGAAATGCTGATTCACGACGCCCTTCTGCTTGCAGGATCAAGGATTGCTTCTCACCTTCGGCCTTGAGAATTTCAGACTGACGCTTGCCCTCAGCCTCCAGAATCGAGGCTCGTTTTTCACGCTCGGCCTTCATCTGGCGGCCCATCGCCTCAACAAGATCCCGCGGTGGATTGATGTCCTTGATCTCAATTCGTGTGATTTTGATGCCCCATGGCTCCGCAGCCGCATCGACAACGTGGAGCAGGCGGGCATTGATTTCATCGCGGTTTGAAAGCAATTGATCCAGATCCATCGAGCCCATGACTGACCGAATATTGGTCATGGTCAGGTTCAGGATCGCGTTCTGTAATCCCAGCACCTCATAGGCGGCCCGAGCTGCATCGAGCACCTGATAAAAAGTCACACCATCCGCTGTCACGGTGGCGTTGTCGCGGGTGATGACTTCCTGGGAAGGAACGTCAAGCACCTGCTCCATCATGTTCAGTTTGTGGCCAACGCGGTCAATGAACGGGATAATAAAGTTCAATCCGGGAGCAAGTGTGCGCCGATACCTGCCGAAACGCTCGATGGTATAATTGTAGCCCTGCGGTATCGTCTTCACTCCGGCGAAAATGACCAGAATGACGAGAACCAGAACCACGAGCAAAACGATATCGAAACCGAAAAATTCCTGAGGCATTTAGTGCTCCAAAGTGCGAGGCTTGGGACTTTCTCCAAGTATGCGTTTGTTTCGCAGTTGAGGCCACCCCGTGAGATACGGTGAGACACAAAAAAGGGGAGCACTGGGCTCCCCTAGACGGATGTAATCGTAGCTAGATCTGATCAGATCCAGCCTCCGAGCTCCTGACGAACGATATGCTCAAGAACCTCGATCCCAAGATCGCTGTCGTTCAGGCAAGGGATATGGGAAAAATTCTCTCCGCCATTTTCTTCGAAGATCTCTCCGGCCTCGCCAGCGATCTCTTCGAGCGTTTCAAGGCAATCGGCTACAAACCCCGGATTCATAACCGCAATGTTCTTGACCCCATCCTTTGCAAACTTCTCAACGGTCTTATCCGTATAGGGCTGCAGCCATTCTTCAGGCCCAAAGCGCGACTGAAAGGTAACCTGCAGCTTGTCTTTGCTCCAGCCGAGCACGTCTCGCATCAACCGCGTCGTCTTTTGACAATGGCAATGATAGGGGTCGCCTTTTTTGAAATAGGATTGCGGAATGCCGTGGTAGGACGTCAACACCACATCAGGTTCAAAATCCAGACTGGCCAGATGTTGTTCCACCGACCTGGCCAGCGCGGACACGTAAACCGGGTCATCATGATAGGGCGGAACTGTTCGTATCGCAGGTTGCCAACGCATATCCAAAAGCGCTTTGCAAACCTCGTCATTGACCGTCGCCGTAGTTGCGGCCGAATACTGCGGGTAGAGTGGAAAGATCAGAATGCGGTCGCGGCCATCCGCCTTGAGCGCTTCGAGCCGCGATCGGATCGACGGATTCCCATACCGCATCGCCCAGTCAATCGACAGCCGCCCGCCTTGATCACCCATGATCTTCGACAACTTGTCGGACTGGCTCCGCGTTATCGTACGAAGCGGCGACTCGTCGCGTTCATGGTTCCAGATTTCCTCGTAAGCCTTGCCCGATTTGCCGGGGCGCGTCATCAGGACAATGCCATATAGGATCGGATACCAAAGGGCTCGAGGCCACTCAATCACCCGTTTGTCCGAGAGGAATTCACGCAGGTAGCGCCGCATAGGCCAATAGCTGGTGCCATCAGGCGTTCCAAGATTGACCAGAAGAACCCCAATCTTGCCGGTCTTGACCGAAGGATGGTCAGATGGAAGGTGAACCTTCCGCATCTCAGCTGCAACATCTGCAGAAACGGGTGAAGTCGGTTGAACGGTCATGAGATTTCCGGCGAATTTCTATGGGTCTCGTGGGATCATTAGACTGCGCAGGTAGCTATCACCAGTGCGGCATAATTCCTTACGCTTCAGCTCAGCTTTTAGATCATAACGATTCTAAATTAAAGCAAGGCCGTCCCAAGACCCGAAATCAGGTCATTCAGGGCCTCTCAGCCGTAATCCCTTTCATCACTGATGACCTTGCCATCATTCGGTAGAGCACCAGGATTTACGAGCATCACCGTGCCCCGGAGCTTGGTCACATCGCGCAAGGACTGCGCCAGTCTTTCGCGCAAGTTTTCGTCCTCGGTGGAAGTGGTTTCAACCGAAAGCATCATGTCGTCGCTTTCGCCAAGACGCTTGACAGTCAGGCGCACTTTCTCGATCTCACCATACGCCTCAACAATCTCGGCGACTTGTGCAGGGTCAACAAACATGCCCTTGACTTTGGTACGCTGATCCGCGCGCCCCATCCATCCCGCCAGACGGCTGTTGGTACGGCCACACGCCGACTGTCCTGGCAGCACGGCCGACAGGTCGCCAGTCCCGAAACGGATCAACGGATAAGTCCGATTGAAACAGGTAACCACAAGCTCTCCGACCTCTCCTTCCGGAACAGGGTCGCCGGTACCAGGCCGCACGATTTCAACAATGTAATCTTCGTTGACGATCATGCCCTCACGCGCCTCACTCTCATAGGCAATGACACCGAGATCAGCTGTCGCGTAGCATTGGCCGACGGAAATGCCAGCCCCTTCGTATTCCTCCCGCAACGAGGGAAACAGAGCACCGCCGGAGACGAGGGCTCTCTTGATCGACGATACATCGCGTCCCTGTTCAGCGGCACGGTCAATAAGCACCTTGAGATAATCCGGAGTGCCTATGAAGCCAGAGGGCCTGAGCACCCCGATTGCTTCAACCTGCATGTCAGTATTGCCAACCCCGGCAGGGAAGACCGTGCAGCCAAGAGCACGCGCACCATGATCAAGAATAAAGCCGCCCGGTGTCAGGTGATAGGAAAACGCATTGAAAGCCACGTCTCCCTTTCGGAACCCGGAGGCGAAAAGCGCGCGTGCACCGTTCCAGGGGTCTTCGCCGACTGCCTGCGGTTCCCAAATCGGCCCCGGAGACATGAACACACGCTCGACGCCGGTCAGGTCCCCAGCCAAGAAACCTCCAAACGGCGGCTCGGCCTTTTGCAACCGCAAGAGATCTGCCTTGCGCAGGACCGGGAGTGACGCAAGGGCGTTGCGATCGGTTACGGTCGATAGGTTCTGGCCAGCAAGATGCCGTGCCCAACCAGGCGCATTGGAGCAGGCGAAAGCCAAAAATTCCGGCAATTTGGCAAAAAGCTCCGCCTCGCGCTGAGCAGGCGGCACCCGCTCGCGCGCATCAAACATTTCATCGCTCATGATAGGTCTCCGCGTTGCAGGACTAGGCCAGCCAGCGCTTCCTTCTCTTGTAATGCTTGACGTTCTTGAAAGACTTACGCCCCTCGCCACCGACGCCCAGATAGAACTCCTTGACGTCCTCGTTCTCACGAAGTGCCTTGGCATCTCCGTCAAGCACGATACGTCCGGATTCCATGATGTACCCGTAGGTCGCGTATCTCAGGGCAACATTGGTGTTTTGCTCGGCCAGCAGAAACGACACGCCCTCGTTGTCATTCAGCTGTTTGACGATCTCGAAAATTTCCTCGACGAGCTGCGGTGCCAGGCCCATTGACGGTTCGTCGAGAAGGATCATTTTGGGCCGGCTCATCAAGGCTCGGCCTATCGCGCACATCTGCTGCTCGCCGCCCGACGTGTAGCCTGCCTGGCTCTGCCTGCGCTCTCGCAAACGCGGGAAATAATTGTAGACCATCTCGAGATCTGCGCGAACCGCGGCTGCACCGTCTTTACGTGTGTAAGCGCCAGTCAGAAGGTTCTCTTCGATCGAAAGATGGCCGAAGCAATGCCGCCCTTCCATGACCTGTATGCATCCACGGCGCACAAGCTCATTGGGTGAAAGTGATTGCACTTCATCGCCGTCGAAAAGGATCTTGCCTTTGGTCACCTCACCGCGTTCGGCGCCCAGCAGGTTGGACACCGCTTTCAACGTCGTGGTTTTGCCAGCGCCGTTCGCACCGAGAAGTGCGACGATGCCACCTTTCGGTATGGTCAGGGAGACACCCTTCAACACAAGGATGACGTGGTCATAGATCACCTCGATGTTGTTCACCGACAGGATCGTTTCTGCGCCCGCGTCGACGGCCTGTGCGTCGTTCGGCTTGGTCATCGCTTGGATCGACATTCTCAAATCACTCCGGAAAGAGCCCCGCCGCGACATGCGGCGGGACAGGTGACCCGCAACGGGCCGTGCTGACCGATCAGTTCGGGCAGGCTTCCGTGCGCTTTGGCCACGGTGCATTCTTTTCTGCATAGTCCTTTGCCGCAGCTTCCAGCAGCGGGCGAACGAGGTCCTTCATTGGCTCGATCCATCCACTGGCAACGGCCCACTTTTCTCCATCCCATTGCTGGATAAAGACAGGGTGGCTTCCCGCATGGTCTTCACAAGTCACCTTCATCGGATGGGCAAAGCCTGTCAGACCGAGTTCGGCCAAACGTTCTTTTGTGAGATCAAGCGTCTCCAGACCTGCACGCATGTCTGCGCCAGTGATGACCTTCTTTCCGGTCAGTTGCTGCGCGGCACGAATGCCTTCAGCAATGATGACCGAGTTCAAGACACCGCGGTTATAGAGCGTCGAGCCAATGCTCTTCGGATCGGTCTGAGACTTTCCAGCATCTACAACGAGTTTCTTGATGTCCTGAATAGCGGGATAGTCGCTGCCCACACCGGAGAAGTTCATGGCCTTGTAGCCCTTGGCACCCTCACCGCCAGCTGCAGCGTCGTCATCCCCGGCTGACCACCAGACACCGATGAACTTGTCCATCGGGTAACGGATCTTGACCGCTTCCTTGATCGCAGTCGGGCTCATTGCCCCCCAACCCCACATGATCATGTAATCTGGACGGTCGCGGCGAACATTCAGCCACTGAGAAGACTGGTTCTGCATTTCCTTGCCCGGAACCGCATATTTGACGAGTTCGAAGCCGAATTTCTCAGCCATCTGCTCAAACAGCGGGATTGGCTCACGGCCATATCCGGCGTCCAGGAAGATGTAACCGATCTTCTTGCCTTTAAGGTTCTCGAGGCCGCCTTCCTGCTCGCCGATGTATTTGATGGCAACGGAAGCACCATCCCAATACGTGTCAGGAACATTAAAGACCCATGGGAACGTGTTGCCATCCGCAGCAGCCGAGAGGCCATAACCCATGGACAGAACCGGGATCTTGTCGACAGCTGCCTTCGGGATCAGCTGCAGAGTAATCCCGGTCGAGTAGGGGTTGTAGACAACCGCATTCTTGCCCTTGGTCGCCTCGTAGCACTCCACGCCTTTTTGAGCGTTGTAGCCGGTCTCGCACTCCTCGATCACGATCTTCACGCCGCCGATACCGCCATCGCGCTCATTGAGCATCTGAAGGTAATCATTCATGCCGTTGGCGATGTGAATGCCGGATCCGGCATAAGGTCCGGTCCGATAGGTCAGGAGCGGCACATAGTTGCCATCCTCTGCAGCGGCTTCCGCAACGTATCCGGATGCCCCGATGGCAAGTGCGACGGCCGAGCCAATCGCAAATTGCTTGAAGTTCTTCATCCATTTCCTCCCTTGCAGTCGCTGATTGATATTGCGACCGCCGAACCGGTTGCGCCATTCCTCCCCGGACAGGTTCGAAGTCCGGATGGCGTTGTCAGAGTGCAGCTGCCTAGTAGGGGAAAGGCCACACTCGAAGCTTTTGCTTCCCGATTTGCCAGAGCCGCGCAAAACCATGCGGCTCAACGATCAGAAAGAAGATGATTAGGGCGCCGACAACCATGAAAGTCAGATGCTCGACGGTCTCGGCACCGATCTCGATGCCAATCGCACCTGGCACAAATTTCAGGAACACCGGCAGGATCCAGATAAACGCAGCGCCCATGAAGGATCCCGCGATACTTCCAAGGCCGCCAAGAATGACCATGAACAGGATCTGGAACGAAAGAGTGATGGAGTAGGATGACGGTTCGGCAGCGTTCAGCCAGAAGAACACCATCATCGCCCCGGCAACACCGCAGATGTAGGAAGAAACGGCAAAGGCCATCAGCTTGGTCTGAAGAGGCCTGATCCCCATCAGTTCAGCTGCGATGTCCATGTCCCGGATCATCATCCAGGACCGACCGATCCGTCCGCGCATCACATTGGCGATCAATCCTGCAATGAGGACGGTAATGAAGAGCACCACAAAGTATCGGGCGATCGGCGTGGCTTCGGCACCCGAAATCGTCACCCCGAACATCTCGCGTCTGGGAATCTCGATCGCTCCTGATGCGTTGTCGTTGTAGAGCCAGGGTATCCGGATGAAGCACCATTCGAGAAAGAACTGCGCTGCAAGAGTGGTAACAGCCAGATAGAGGCCTTTGATCCTCAAACTGGGCAATCCGAAAATTGCCCCCACGCCGGCGGAGAACACCCCCGAGACCAGAACCAGAAGAATGACATTCACGTCTGGAAAAATGCTGGTCAGCTTATATGCGGCGTAGGCACCGACACCCATGAATGCGCCCGACCCAAGGGACAGCTGGCCAGCAAATCCGGTGAGCACATTAAGGCCGATCGCCGCCAGTGAGAACACCAGGAACGGGATCATGATGGACGTCAGGAAGAAGTCATTGGCGGTCAGCGGAACGACGATGAAAGCGACGAGCAAGATGACGGCCAATCCGATCCGGTCTTGCCGAATTGGAAAGAGTGACTGATCCGCCTCATAGCTGGTCTTGAACTGGCCTGCTTCGCGATAAAACATGATTACACCCGCTCGATGATTTTTTCGCCGAAGAGACCCTGCGGACGGAACAAAAGGAAGATGAGGGCGATGATATAGGCAAGCCAGGATTCAATCCCGCCACCGACAAGACCACCCCAGTAGATCTCACCGATCTTCTCTCCGAAGCCGATGATCAGCCCGCCGATGATAGCGCCTGGAATAGACGTAAAGCCGCCGAGGATGAGGACCGGCAACGCCTTGAACGCGACAATCTCCAGCGCAAAGGAAACGTCCGAACGCGCGCCCCACATGATGCCCGTCGCCAGGGCAACAAGACCCGCTGCAAACCACACGATTGCCCAGATCTGATTGAGTGAAATCCCGACCGACAGAGCCGCCTGATGGTCATCTGCAACAGCACGAAGTGCCCGCCCGATCCTCGTTTTGTTGAAGAAGATCCCAAGCGCAGTCACCATGATGATCGCGATCACGGCTGCGGCAATATCAATGTGCTGCAGGATGACCAAACCGCGTTCGCCCATCTCGAAAGCAGTAGAACCGGTCGGAAGGCCTAGCTCTTCGGCGATCATACGTTTCGGCTCACCGCCAAAGACGAATTCCCCGAACCCGATGAGGAAATAAGTCAGCCCAATGGTGGCCATCAGCAGGATGATATCGGGCTGATTGACAAGGGGGCGCATGACCACACGCTCGATGCCATAGGCCAGAACGCCCATGACCCCGATGGTGAGGATCAGCGCGAGGAAGGCTGGAACGCCGTTCTCATGAAGACCCACGAGTGTCAGACCCGCAAACACCACCATGATGCCCTGCGCAAAGTTGAAGACGCCTGAAGCCTTGAAAATCAGCACAAAGCCGAGCGCAATAAGCGCATAGAGGATCCCCGCAACAAACCCTTCCCACAAGACCTGCAGGAAAAAGTCGGGCATCTCGACCATCTGAACGAAGGGGTCAATGAATATATCGTAGAGCATCTCTGGTCCCCCTCAGTGGCTCACGCCGAGATAAGCGTCGATCACAGCCTGGCTTGCCTGAACGTCTTCCGGTGCCCCGTCAGCAATCTTCTTGCCATAGTCGAGGACCACCACCCGATCAGAGAGATCCATGACCACGCCCATGTCGTGTTCGATCAGGGCGATTGTGGTGCCAAATTCCTGGTTTACGTCGAGAATGAAGCGGCTCATGTCCTCCTTTTCCTCTAGGTTCATGCCAGCCATAGGCTCATCGAGAAGCAGAAGATCAGGCTCCATGGCGAGAGCCCGGCCGAGCTCCACGCGCTTTTGCAGGCCATAAGGCAATCTGCCGACTGGCGTCTTTCTGATTGCTTCAATCTCGAGGAAGTCAATGATTTCCTCGACCTTTTTCCGGTGCTCAATCTCTTCGGTCCGCGCAGGCCCGATCCAGGCCATTTGCAAGAAGAAATTCTTACGCATCTTGAGAGACCGACCCGACATGATGTTGTCGAGTGTCGTCATCCCCTTGAAGAGCGCCACATTCTGAAAGGTGCGAGCGATGCCTTGGCTGGCCGCTTCATAGGGCTTCATTTTCCGGCGCACCTTGCCCTGCCAGGTGATCGTCCCTTCCTGAGGATGATAGAAGCCGTTGATGACATTCAGCATCGAGGTTTTTCCGGCGCCGTTTGGCCCGATGATCGCACGGATCTCACCCTTCTTGATGTCGAACGAGATGTTGGTGATCGCTTTGACACCGCCAAAGGACAGCGAGACATTGTCGACTCTCAGGAGGTCTTCCCGTTCCACAGCGCGGCCCTCTTGCGGCATTTCACTAGTGCTTGTGATGGCGTTCATTCTGCCGCCTCCTGGTGGACTGCACCACGAGAATGAGGCGTCATGTTCCGGATCTCGACGGTCGCTTCAATGGCCCCCGTCCGACCGTCCTCGAAGGTCACTTCCGTTTTAACGTATTTCTCTTTCGAGCCGTCGTAGAGCGCCTCAATTAAAGTCGCATACCGGTCCGAAATGAAGGTTCGGCGGACCTTTTGCGTCCGCGTTAGTTCGCCGTCATCGGCGTCGAGTTCCTTGTGCAGGATCAGGAAACGCTGGATCTGTGCCCCGGCCATCATCGGCTCGCTCGCGAGATCCCGGTTGACCTGGTCCACGTGGCTTTCGATCATTTCATAGACATCGGGATGAGCCGCCAACTCCTGATAACTGGCGTAATTGACGTTATTGCGCTCAGCCCAGGACCCGACCGAAGTCAGGTCGATGTTGATGAACACCCCAACTTTTTCGCGCTCGTTGCCAAAGGCAACCGCCTCTTTGATGTTCGGGAAAAACTTCAGCTTGTTCTCGATGTACTTGGGAGCGAACAGGGCTCCGTCAGTCAGCTTTCCGACGTCCTTTGCACGATCGATGATCTTCAGGTGGCCATTATCGGTGATGAAACCAGCATCGCCCGTGTGCACCCAACCGTCTTCCGTCTTGGTAGAACGGGTTGCTTCGTCATTCTTGAAGTAGCCGACAAAGACACCCGGGGAGCGGTAGAGCACCTCCCCGCTTTCGGCGATCTTGAGTTCGACATCCGGCGCCGGCTTGCCCACCGTATCGCCAAAGATCTCTCCATCGGGCTGAAGCGTGATATAGACGCTGGCCTCTGTCTGGCCGTAGAGTTGCTTCAGGTTCAGGCCTAGCGACCTGTAGAATTGAAAGATCTCCGGACCGATTGCTTCACCGGCGGTATACCCGACTTTCAGTCGCGTGAGACCCATGCGGTTCTTCAGTGGCCCGTAGACAAGGAGTTCGCCCAGACCGTAAAGAGCCCTGTCCTTCAGAGAGACCTGTTCCCCGTTGAGGATCCTTTCGCCGACGCGCTTGGCCACTCCCATAAAGACGTCGAACATCTTTTTCTTGGTCGTTCCGGCATCCTCCATTCGGACAAGAATGGACGTCAGCATGTTTTCAAAGACGCGAGGCGGCGCAAAGAAATAGGTCGGCGCAATCTCAAGACGGTCGACGTCAATCGTATCCATGCTTTCCGGGCAGTTCACGCAGTAGGCCGCGGTGAAAGCCTGCGCCAGGGAAAAAACGTGGTCTCCAATCCAGGCCATCGGCAAATAGGCCAAGACTTCCTCGGTTTCGTCGAGATTGTCGAAGATGTTTCCGTTACGCCCTGAAATCACGAGGTTGTCGAAAGACAGCATGACACCCTTCGGCCGGCCTGTCGTGCCTGACGTGTAGAGCATCACCGCGATGTCGGGGCCCGTGGCATCGGAAAACCCTGCAACCCAGGCATCAGCAGCACCGGCATCGGCGGACAGCACGGCGCGGCCGCGCTCCTGTACGGACTCGAAGTGATGAAGATGGCTATGGTCATAGTCACGCAATCCGCGCGGCTCGTCGTAGATGATCTCGGTCAGGCTCGGCACCTCATCCGTCATCGACTGAAGCTTGTCGACCTGCTCCTGGTCTTGCACGACCGCGAACCGCACCTCGGCGTGACCGAGAACGAATGCCATCTCTTCAGCAACAGAATCAGCATAGACGGGCACCGGCACCGCGCCCACTGCCTGGGCTGCGACCATGGACCAGTAGAGCCTCGGTCGGTTTGAGCCGACGATGGCAACCTTGTCGCCCTTGGTTAGCCCAAGCTCTTTCATACCAAGCGACAAGCTTCGAATCTCATCGAGAACATTTGCCCAGGTCCAGCTTTGCCAGATCCCGAAATCCTTTTCCCGAAAAGCTGTCCGGGTTCCGAAGTCCCGCGCGTTGCGCAGCAGAATCTTCGGAAAGGTGTCCTCGCCGCGCGAAGCGACGTCGGCCAACCCTGCCATAGCGTGTTCCATCCCTTTTAGGTTCGCCCCGTTTGCCGGGGTCGAATTTTATGAACCCATCAAACAACCCATTGGCTGCGCCGTTCAAGGCCTTTTTGTTTTTATTGAAACAGCCAACCGGACTGATGAGCCCGAGGGAAGGCTAGGACGGCGACATTGCCGCAGTATGTTTCAATTGTGACGAATTATTTCAGCCGCATTCAACGCGTTGCAATAGGGAAAGATTCTGGTCAATCGCCATCTGCCGAAATAGTGTCTTGGCCATGAAGGAGACAACAACCGCACAATCGCAGATCGACCTGCTACAGGCCGCGCTGGACCACGTAAATCAGGGTTTCTCTGTTTTCGACAAGGACTTGCGTCTTGTCGCCTGGAACAGAGGGCTTTGGGAGATGCTCGACTTTCCGCAGACACTCGCCAAGCGCGGAACTCATCTTGAGGAGTTTCTGCGCGTCAATGCGGAACGTGGAGAATATGGCCCTGGCGACACGAGCGGTAAGATCCAACGCCGCCTGGATCGGGCCAGGCTGTTCGAGTCCCATTACTTCGAACGTATCAGACCCAACGGCCAGATTATTTCGGTAAGCGGAACACCTCTCCCTCAGGGCGGGTTCGTGACCACCTATACCGACGTCACCAAAGACCGAAAATTGCAGGAAAAACTGGAAAGAACCGTTGAGGAGCGCACGCGGGCTCTACGCCAAAGTGAAGACTGGCTCCGACTCGTGACCGACAATATCCCGGCACTCATTGCGTATATGGCGCCCGGACCGATTTTTCGTTTCGCCAACCGGCGGTACGCGGAGTGGTTTGGACATTCCATTGCCTCGGTCGCAAATCGCCCCGCCGCCGAAGTCGTCGGGGAAGCGCTCTTTCGAGAGATCGCGCCACATATAGAGCATGCGTTTCGCGGCAACGCTGTGTCTTACGAATATGTTCGCAAACGCCCGGATGGCGAAACCGTGTCCATGCGCTCAACATTGATCCCGGACATGACCAAGGACGGTCGTACCCTGGGCGTATTCGTGTTGTCCCTGGACGCGACCGAGCAAAAACGCAGCGAAGCAACGCTAATGCAATCGCAGCGCATGGATGCAGTGGGCAAGCTCACCGGAGGCCTTGCCCATGATTTCAACAATCTGCTGACAATCTTGATGGGCAACCTGTTGAGCCTCAGCCGACAGGAGGGGCCTCTGCAGCCCGAGGTTTTGAAGGCACGTCTCTCGCCTATGATGCAGGCGACACAAAGGGGAGCGGACCTGACACAAAGGCTTCTCTCCTTCAGCCGCGGCCGGCCAGTTGATCCCCAGATTGTGTCCCTGGCTACCGTTTTGGAGAACGTCTCCGCCTTGCTGCAGGGATCTCTTCCTCTCCCCGTCCAACTTGTTGTGGACGATTGTTCGCCGAACGTGGCTGCTCGGATAGACCCAACTCAAATGGAAACGGCCCTGATCAATCTCGCGTTCAACGCCCGAGACGCCATGCCTGAGGGCGGAGAGCTGCTTATCTCGTCCGAGGAGGTCGAGATCGACGAGCGGCGCGCTGCCGATCTGGAGGTCACACCAGGAAGGTTTGCCTGTATCAACGTCGCCGATACCGGCGCTGGAATGGACGAGGACACCAAGCTTCGGATTTTCGAGCCTTTCTTCACGACCAAAACCTTCGGGACCGGAAGCGGACTCGGGCTGTCGATGGTCTATGGTTTCATGCGGCAATCGGGAGGAGCCATCGAGGTTATTTCAACCGTCGGCAACGGCACGAGGGTCAGGCTTTTTCTGCCTGCATTGCCGATTTCAGATGCGATTAAGTCCAATAGTGCAAACGACTCAAGCGATCTGCCGCTCGGCGACGGCGAACTGCTATTGATTGTCGAAGACAACGCCGACATTGCGGAGGTCCTCGCAGAGCAGGTGCGAGATCTAGGCTACACGGCACTCCTGGCAGAGGGGGCGGAAGACGCCCGATCTCTCGCGGCGGAACTCCCTGAACTTCGAGCCGTGCTTAGTGACATTGTCATGCCCGGCCAGATGAACGGCCTTGCCCTTGCACGTGAAATCCGCACCAGTCGCGCAGATGTCGGGATAGCACTGATGACAGGCTACGCGGATTGGGGCAATCTTGAGACACCGGAGAAGGAAATCGACTTTCCCGTCCTGACCAAGCCGCTACGGCCGGAAAAACTCGCCATCGTTCTCAAGCAGATCACGAGCATATGACCTTGACCGCCCGCTTCACAGACCCCGGCCATATACCCTCTTCGCTTGCATTCATTGTAGACGATGAGCCAGATATCGGCGCGCTGGTGACAGATGCGATGAAACCGTTCGGCATTTCCGGGCGCGTATTCGCGTCCGGGGGAGAGCTTCTGGAAGCCCTGCAACTCGAAACACCTGCTGTCTGCCTGATTGATCTTGGCCTGCCCGACATTGACGGAATGTCCTTGATCAATGAGATCCGCAAGACATCTTCGGTTCCGATTATCGTTCTTTCTGCGAGAAATCACTCATCAGATCGCGTAATGGGCCTCGAGATGGGGGCCGATGACTATGTCGTCAAACCCTTTGACCCCCGTGAAGTGGTCGCCAGGATCCGATCCATCCTGCGGCGCTCTGGCGATCATCCATCCCCGGAGCCGACGATACGGCAAGCCCGCTTCGAAGGCTGGACGTACCTTCCCTTATCGCACTGTCTTACCTCGCCAGACGGTGAAGAGACTTTCCTCTCGACAGGAGAGGCCACCTTGCTCGATGCGCTGCTGCGCGCGCCCAAGAGAGTGCTGAGCCGGGATTATCTTCTGGAACATGGCGGGCGTGATGAGAGCATGGACCGTTCGATAGATGTCCGGATCTCGCGCATCCGCAAGAAGCTCAGCACAGAGCACAAACCAAGCCTTATCAGAACGGTCTATGGCTCCGGATACATGCTTGCCGCTGCGGTTACCTGGTCCTGACCCTCACGAGAACAGATACCGAGGCAACCACGTAGCTATATCGGGAAAGAACCAGAGGCAGATCAGAACCAGCAGCTGCAGTCCAACGAAAGGCGCTGCCCCGAGGTATATGTCAGCGGTCGCGACCTCCTTAGGTGCAGCCCCGCGAAGATAGAACAACGCGAAGCCAAAAGGTGGCGTTAGAAAAGACGTCTGAAGATTTACAGCCATCATCACACCAAGCCAGGCTGGGCTCATCGGACTGCCGTCCGGCATCGGCAGCTGCAGCAGGATCGGAGCCACCAAAGGCACGACCACAAAGACGATCTCCAGAAAATCCAGAAAGAACCCAAGTGCGAACATCACCGCCATGACGATCAGGACCGCACCAAGGGTGCCTCCTGGAAGGTCTTGAAGAAGAACAGAGACGGTCTCGTCTCCACCCAAGTCCCGAAAGACAAGCGAAAAAATCGTCGCTCCGATCATGATCGCAAAGACCATGGCAGTGAATTCGACCGCGGACTTCAAGACATTCTGCAATATCCCGTTTCGAAACAGGACGATGATATTGGCAAATAGCCCTCCGGCGACGGCAAGCGCCCCGATGGCTGAGACGGCGAAGGTGAAGACGGAGCCCGAGCCATCCCAAAGTGCTTCGCCAAATTGAGTGAGGACAAGGATGAAAGCCCCTGACAAAGGCACAAGAAGCAACCAACGGCGGCCGGGCAGCTGCCTGTTTCCTGCAAGAACAAGGGCGCCTGCTACCCCAAGGGACGCAGCTTCCGTAGGCGTTGCCACACCGCCCAGGATTGCACCGAGAACGCATAGGATCAATGCAAGCGGCGGCCCCATTGCGAACCAGACATCGATCGCTGTCATCGCGCCGCATCCGGTAGAGCGATCCCGACCTCCGGTGTCTGTTCGCAAGGACACCGCAATTTGATAGATCACATAGACGCCGACCAAGAGGAGGCCCGGCAAAAAGGCTGCGGCGAAAAGGTCGGCGATAGAAAACGGATCAGGCGCGAAATTTCCCATTTCACGCTGACTGGTCTGATAGGCGTTCGAGAGCTGATCAGCGAGAAAAACGAGGACGATGGACGGTGGGATAATCTGGCCAAGCGTTCCCGCTGCTGCGATGGATCCTGTTGCCAAACGTGGAGACACGCCTGCCTTCAGGAGCGAAGGCAGCGAGATCAACCCCATAGTCACAACGGTCGCGCCGACAATCCCGGTGGACGCCGCAAGAAGTGCTCCGACAACAGTCACCGAGACCGAAAGCCCGCCTGGCACCTTTCGGAACAACCATCCAAGCGCGGTCAGAAGATCCTCCGCTATTCGGGCCTTTTTCAGAACGATACCCATCACGATGAAGAGCGGCACCGCTATCAGCGTCTCGTTACTGATGATGCCGAAGAGACGTATCGGGATGGCCCCCATTGTTGGCGCCGCCCCGCTGAAAAAGCCAATTCCCGCGAAGACAAGTGCAACACCGCCAAGCGTGAACGCTGCGGGATAGCCGAACAAGAGCATCAGCAAGGACATGGCCAGCATAAGCAGATCGAGATGTTCAAGGAGCAAGGTCAAGCCAGGTCCTCATCTTCAGAACCAGGGGCAGCCAGGTCAGCCTCATGCTCGCCTGACAGCACCGCACAAGCTCGCCAGAATTGTGCGATGCCCTGAAACGCCAAGAGGAGCGAGAAGACAGGCAAAAGTGTTTTGAGAACGAAAACCGCTGGAATACCCGCCGGCTGCGCCGATCCTTCCATGACCGCCCATGAGGCTATCACATAGGGAAGCGAATACCAGAAGATCGTGACCGAGACCGGCAACAGGAAAAACAGGCTGCCGGCGGCATCAATGCGTGCTTTTCGTTTGCGGTCCGCCGAGCGATAGAAGATATCCACCCGAATGTGGCCACCCGTATGAAGCGTATAAGCAATGGCCAAGAGAACTGCTGCGCCATGAAAATAGAGCGGCAACTCCTGCATCCAGACAAAGCCGGTGTCGAAAACATAACGAAGCAGAACAACGCAGAATTGCGTTACGAACAAAAAAAACAAGCATGTCGACGCAATCGAGGCGGCAAAGCGGTTCACCTGCGTCACCACTATTGGAATCTGCTTCATCATTGTTCGTGCCTACAAAAAACGGGAGAAAGTTGCCTTTCCCCCGTTCAAGATCCCCTGTTTCGCTGAACTTTAGAAGTTCAGTGAAATATCGCGGTGCCCGGAAAGACAGGCAGCTACGTCCAGCGCAAGCCCGTCGGGCAGTCGCGACTGTTGGCGAAGACCGATGTTGTCTTTGATGACTTCATCATACGCTGCAAGCTTGGGCAAAAGTTCTGCTGCCCCTCTTTCCCGCCATTCCAGATCAGCCTTGAGTTCCGCCAGAGAGTTGACGATCTCGGCGATCGCCTTCTCCTTGTCTGGCGTCTTCCCACGCATGATCTTGCGCGCGGCAGAAAGGCCCTTGCGAATATCGCCTGCACCTTCGACTTCGCCCACAGACGACCGTACGGCCTCGATCTGCTCGACGGCCGCAGCCGCATCCAGAGTAGAGATCGCTTCCTTCAAGCCTTCGATTTCAGCTTCCTTGGACGCAAGCTTGTCCGCATCGGAAAGAATGAGCCGAACCTCGCTCAAAGGCTCATAGGCCTGATCGACCGTTCGCCGATAGGTCTGACGCGCCTTGGTCTCGGCCTTTTGGATATCCGCAAAGGTCTTGTTGACCTCTTCCCATTCGGCCGGGATCTGCGCCAACAGCGCGTCATGCTCAACTGTCAGTGCGTCGATCCGCTCCTGAGCCCGCTCGCCCTGCGCGGCGGTATAGATCGCGTTTTCGCCTGAGCGGCTGACGATAACCTTCAACTCCTCGATGGTCTCATCAATACGGCGCGCATCACGCTCAAGGGCGCGCACTTCGCCGTGAAGCGGCCGGTAGTCTCCCGCAGCGGCGGCAACGCCCTTTTCCGCATCGACGATAGCAGTCATCTGAGGGATCGCATTGCGAGCCTGTTCAAACCCTTTCGCCAGATCCTTTTGCAGGTCTTCCGGAAGGTAGCTCACATCGAGCGCTTCGGCGGTCTGGATCGCGGAGAGGATGGTTTCGCCGTTTTGCTGGAAGTCCTCGTAGACGAGGGTCTCCATGCAATACTGCAGACGCGGGTTCTTCGGCGGAGGCGCTGTCTCGGAAAGCAGCGACGCCCTGTTCGGCAGGTAGTTCACCAGCTGCGGGTATAGCCCAACGATTGCCAGAGCAAACAACTGAAGACCGATAAAGGCGATGACACCCTTGTACATGTCGATGGTCTTGACCACCGCCGGAGCGACACCACGCAGGTAGAACAAGGCAAAGCCAAACGGCGGCGTCAGGAACGACGTCTGAATGTTCAGACCGATCATCACACCGAGCCAGACCGCGGTCACATTGGCGGAAGGATCAGCGAGGAGGATCGGAGCCACGATCGGCACGACAACCACAGCAATCTCGATGAAGTCGAGAAAGAAGCCGAGGATGAAGATGACCATCATGACAATAAGGAACTGCGCCCAGAAGCCGCCAGGCAATCCAAGAAGGAATTCCTTGACCAGCTCTTCGCCACCGAACGCCCGGAAGGCAGACGTCAGCATGGCCGCACCAACGAGAATGATGAACACCAGCGAGGTCGTCTTCGCTGTCTCGACCATCACCCCGCGCAGCGTGTCTTCAATCTTCAGCGTGCGCCAACCGCTCCAGAACACTGCGATCAGCAGCATGGAGACGGCGATCAGTGCGATCACAAGCCCGAGAAGGTCCTGGCTGGTTTCGATGCGCTTGATGTTGATCTCACCGATGAAACTGACAACCAGCGCAATCGCCAAAAGCGAAAGGATAGCGATAATCGCAGGCGAATACGCCCCGCGCTTACCGTCCCGCAGTCGATAACCGGCCATAACCATGGCGCCGACAGCGCCAATGGCACCGGCCTGGTTTACGGTTGCGATACCCGCGATGATAGAACCCAGGACGAGGAAGATCAGCGCCAACGGCGGAACCAGCGTTACAAAAACCTGGACCGCGAACTTGCGATCAAACTTGCCTTCGTGGTGGACCGCAGGAGCTGCCTTCGGATTGATCAGTGCGAACCCGAGAATGAAGGCCATGTAGAGGCCGACAAGAACCATTCCGGGAAGGAACGCGCCGAGGAACATTTCACCGGCACTGGTCGATACGACGGCAAAGTCCGATGGCATCGAAATTTCGCCGGTTGTCTGCTTGTAAAGCGTTTGCCGGATAGCACCTGCCTGATCAACCGCACTGGCAAGCTGGTCGGCAAGGATGATCAGAACAATAGACGGCGGAATGATCTGACCGAGCGTGCCTGACGCAGCAATCGTGCCGGTCGCGAGCGGAACGGAGTAGTTGTTGCGCAGCATGGCAGGCAGGGAGATAAGACCCATGGCAACAACGGTTGCCCCAACGATACCTGTCGTCGCAGCAAGAAGTGCACCCACGAACACGACGGAAATGCCAAGTCCGCCCGGCACCGGTCCAAACAGGCGCGCCATGGTCACGAGCAGATCTTCAGCGATCTTCGAACGCTGCAGCATGATGCCCATGAACACGAACAGCGGGATGGCGATCAGCGTATCTCGTTCGGCCTCCCAGTAGATCCCGCGGAAGTTGGTAACACCGGCACTAAGCCACTGGCCTGGACCACCATGCGCAAAGAACGCATCTGTCCCAGTCGAGAAAATGTACCCGGACAGGGCGGCGATGCCGATGGTTAGGATCGCCGACCCCGGCAACGCAAAGGCCACCGGAAATCCTGACCCAAGCGCGGTCGCCATCAGGATCACAAGAAGGGCTAGAAAGAAGAGTTCCATATCAAGCAGTCTCTGACGGTCTAGTGGGCAGCAGGGACGTCGTGGTCACGACCGCCCGGTTCACCGCGCATATCGGCAACGGCATCCATGAGGTAGCTGACAAACTGGATCATCATGGACACGGCAAAAACGCCCAGGAAGCCAGCCATCAGGTACTTCACATAAAGCCCGAAGCCAGCCTGGGTCGTTTCATAGGAAAGGATCGGGCTATTGATGATGTTCTGCTTGCCGCCCATGCCAATGATCAAAATGACCCAGCACAGGGATATGCCAAGAAGAAGCGAGCCGACGGCATTGACCTTGCCCTTGAGCCGCGAATTGAACCCGGCATAGAACACGTCAACGCGCACATGCCCCTCTTGCAAAAGCGTGTAAGCACTGGCGAAGAGGAACAGCGCCGCATACCAGAAGCGCACCAGATCGGCCATGAAGGCCTGTTCGTAGGAGAAGATGAAGCGCCCGATCACGATCAGGAGTTCGGCTGCGACCACGAGCAGTGCGAGCCATGTAAAGCCGAGCGTCCGGGTGAAGGCAGCGATCACAACGGAAAGCGCGATAAGCGGCATATGAACGTAACCGCCGCGGAAGTGGGATCTGCCCAGATCAGCAGCAAGCTCTGTCCCGACAATGCCTTCAAGCATCCCTTCGACACGAAGGAAGGAAATGACCGTATCGACGAGCCCGACGATGAGCACTGCCCAGAAAGCAGCACGGATCAGGAACGCGTTGATGTCACTGATACGCTTTGCATCCTCACGCAGGGTGACGGGCTTCGTCCGCCCGACATGCACAAAGGCGAGGACGACAGCCAGGGCATAAAGGCCCAGCTGCACCCAAGACCAAAGGATCGGCATGGAACCGTTCACGGGGCCACCGAAAATCGGCGCAACACCAGGAAGTCCCTGCCAGTAGTTGAGATAATTGTTCAGCAAGAACGCTGCCATCACCGCGAGAATGATCCAGGCGAAAGCCCGGACTGGGACAGGGCTCTTCGACGAGCCCGTTGTCGCGTTGGAGTTGGCAGACACGTCTTGAACGGTGTTCAAGGCCGTCATTGCGGATGTGCCCTTTGGTTTTTATTTAGATGCAACAAGAGTGGGGACGGGATTTCTCCCGTCCCCTGCGTTTAAAACCGCAATACTTAGACAGTGATGCCCAGAACGCGGTTACGCTGTTCAGTGTAACCAGTGTCAGCAAGAAGCATCCAACGACCGATTTCGGAACGAGCCTTTGCAAAGCTCTCGTGCGTACGAGCGGTCAGATCACCATGCTGGATGGTTTCGTCAAACACTTCTTCCGCAGCTTCGCCGAATGCGTCATAGACTTCGTCGGAGAACTTCTTCACTTCAACGCCGTGCTCATTGATCAGCTTGTCGAGGTAAACGCCGTTTTCAGCGTTGGTCTCGGCCATCTGACGTGCGTTTTCTTCGTTACAAGCAGCTTCGATGATTGCCTGGTCCGTCTTGGACAGGGAGTTCCACCAGGAAGCGTTCATGCCCATGGCAAGCTGCGAGCCCGGCTCATGCATGCCCGGGTAGTAGTAGTATTTCGCAGCTTCGTAGAACTTCATGAAGTAGTCGTTGTAAGGACCTACCCACTCGGTTGCATCAACAGCGCCAGATACGAGGTTTTCGTAGATCTGACCGCCAGGAAGCGAAACAGGGGAAGCGCCAAGCTTGGCCATGACGTCACCGCCGAGGCCTGGAATACGCATTTTCAGACCCTTGAGGTCATCAGCTGTTTCGATTTCCTTGTTGAACCAGCCGCCCATCTGAACGCCGGTGTTACCACAAGCAAAGTTCTTCAGACCGAACTCACCAGCAAGCTCATCCCAGAGCTCCTGACCGCCACCGAACTTAATCCAGGCGTCGATTTCGGCATAAGTCAGACCGAACGGAACAGCCGTGAAATAAGCCCATGCAGGGTGCTTACCCTTCCAGTAGTAGTCGGCGCCGATATAGGCCTGAGCATTGCCGGAAGCGACTTCATCGAAGGAGTCGAATGCGCCAACGCGTTCGCCGGCAGCAAAATACTGAACGTTGATACGACCCTCGGTGAGTTCACCGATGCGCGCTGCAAGGCGCTGCGCGGAAACACCAAGACCCGGGAAATCCCGCGGCCAGGTCGAAACAATGACCATGTCGGTGGTCGACTGTGCGATAGCCGGAGCTGCAAGAGTGGAAGCTGCAACAGCACCACCAGCACCCAGGCCAGCCTTCTTGATAAAGGAACGACGATCCATAAACTATTTCCTCCCAAATCGGATACACATCCAATCGGCGCGTACCCTTGCACCGATCTGACGATATGTCTAGGTGATGCAGGGAGTTAAGCGCTATTCGTGGTTTTGCGCATCAATTCAGTATTACTACTGAATGACCAACAAGACTCCTGCGCCACGTGCGTGCCTCGCGAAATAATTGGTAGGCTCAGGTGACCTTCAAGACAAAATTGATGCTGATCACGATCCTGCCGCTGATCACTGTTTCGATCCTGATCGGGAGTGTTAGCTACTTCCAGGCCAGGCGCCTTATCGAGATTGAAACACACTCTGTAGAACAGCGGATTCTCGCCACAAAACAACAGGAAATCAGAAATTACCTCAATCTTGCGCTGACATCGATTGAACGCATCTATGAGGGCGAACCCGGCGGCCGCGAGGCTGCCCAGGAAAGCGTGAAGCAGATCCTTCACAACATGACCTTCGGTGAGGATGGCTACTTTTTCGTCTACTCGCTGGACGGCACAAATTTAGTGCATCCGAAACTTGCGCACCTGGTTGGCAAGAAATGGTGGGATCTTCAGGACCCTGAAGGCGATTTCGTCATTCGTAATCTGATCGAAACCGCTCAAAACGGCGGCGGCTTCCATGAATATGTATGGCACAAACCCAGCACCGGACTGGTGGAGGAAAAACTCGCCTTTGCAATCATCCTGGACAAGTGGGACTGGATGTTGGGGACCGGCCTTTACACCGATGACATTGCCCGCGAGGTTGCCGCCATACGTGCCGACTTTTCGGAGTCCATCCGGCAGACTGTTATCGTCGTCTTCGCGATCACGCTGGTTGCGATCGTGATCGCAGGACTGCTGATTGCAGGCGTGCGCTTTTCCGAACAGCGGTTTGCCGACAGCAAACTTAAAGAGCTGACCAATCGGATTTTCGAGGCACAGGAGCAGGAAAGAAAACGCGTTTCCACCGAACTTCATGACAGTATTTCCCAGCTGCTGGTTTCCGTTCGATATGGCATCGAAATGATCCAGTCTGAAGCCAGCCGGACGCCAGACCTGCGAAGCCAAGCCGATAAGTGCATGCGGATTCTGGATGGTGCCATTTCGGAGGTCCGTCGCATTTCAAGGGACCTGCGGCCAAGCGTTCTGGATGACATGGGTCTGGCAACCGCACTTGTGAGCCTGGGCAAGGAATTTGAAACGCACTCGGGCATCAAAGTCGATGTGTCCGCTGAACGGACGCACGATCGCCTGTCAGATAACGCCAAGACTGCCCTCTACCGTGTCGTTCAGGAGGCCATGACCAATGTCGCACGTCATTCCGGCGCAACCCATGTTTCCATAACCCTGGCTGTCGGCGACCACACCCTTGGTTTGGCAATTGAAGACAACGGTTGCGGCCTGCCGCATCCCTTGCCGCAGGGCGGTGGTCTCGGTATCAGAAACATGCGTGAGCGGATGGAAACTCACGATGGTTTTCTCCAGCTTCAGAACATGGCAGAAGGAGGCACCCGCATCCGCGTAACGATGCCTCTCAACAAGACTTCGGAACAAGCCGTATCATGAAAATGGCGCAGATCACCGACACTCTTCATATGCGCCCGATCCGCGTTTTGCTGGCCGATGACCATGAACTCGTACGAGATGGCATTCGTGCGCGCCTTGCCCAGACGGAAACGCTTGAAGTCGTCGGCGAGGCCACAAATGGACGCGAAGCCGTTGAACAAGTCGAAGCACTTCGACCAGACATCATTTTGATGGACGTCTCCATGCCTATCATGAACGGACTGGATGCGGCCAACGAGATCAGAAAGCGTTTTCCCGAAACCAGCATTCTGGTGCTTTCGATCTACGACAATCCGGAATATGTCCGCGGCGTCGTACAGGCAGGCGCGAGGGGATATATTCTCAAGGACATTTCGGCGAAAGAGATGCTGACGGCGATTACCAGTGTGGCCAGTGGCGGCTACTATTTCTCTTCCGCTGTCGGCCCGACGCTCGTCGGCGGCAATGTGACAGCCCAGGTGAATGACCCTTATGGATTGACGGACCGTGAGAAACAGGTTCTGTCAGGTATCGCCGAGGGGCAGCCGAACAAGGAAATCGCTGCCAATCTCGGCATCAGTGTTCGCACGGTGGAGTCTCACCGGCTCAATCTCAGAGAAAAGGTAGGCAGCAAGAACGCCGCCCAACTCTACAAGATCGCGCAGGAACTCAAATTGCTCGATTAGTTTCCGACAGGCACCTTCCAAGCATTAGACAAATACTCTATCCAGCCGGACCCTCAGAAAATGAAAAAGCCGCTCATTCTTGTCACAGCCGACGTCAAACCTCTCGATGGCTACAATTGGCACGCAGCACCCTCCACCTATTTGCAAGCGACCTTGAGCGGCGCCGACGCGATACCTGTCATTCTTCCCTCACTCGGCGCAGAAGTGGATCTCGACGCAGCCCTCGACCGCGTGGACGGCGTGCTGGCAACCGGCTCGCGCTCCAACGTCAACCCACAGCTCTACGGTGCGGAGGCGACAGAAGCCAACGGCCCCTATGACGCGGCCCGTGATTCAACCACCCTTCCGCTTCTGCGCCGGGCTGTCGAACGCGGCATCCCGGTTTTCGCGATTTGCCGCGGCATGCAGGAGCTGAATGTCGCCTTCGGCGGAACACTACTGACTGAAATTCAGGAAATGGCGGGCCGCTCTGATCACCGCGCACCAACCTCCGAGCATCAGGATGAACGGTTCCGGATCGCTCACACGGTCGATGTTGAATCAGGCAGTCAGCTTGAAAAGGTGATTGGTGATGCGAAATTCAATGTCAATTCGCTCCATCGTCAAGCGCTTGGAAGCCTTGGCAAAGGCCTGAAGATCGAGGCCATGGCCGAGGACGACACGATCGAAGCTGTTTCCGTGACAGGGGCAAAAGGCTACGTCGTCGCCACGCAATGGCATCCGGAGTATTGGGTTGCCAGCGACGGGCCGTCCCAAAAGCTGTTCAAGGCATTTGGAGACGCCGCCCGCGCTTACGCCGGCCAGAGAACCTGAGCACCACAGTTCTGCATTAACCCCAGCCTATTGCCGCAATCAGAAGCGACAGGCCGAGCAAGAGAACGGTCAGTGCACCGGCGATCTCGATCGTCCGGTGCACACGCGTTGCCATGACGGATCCATCCCCGAACAATCGAACCGCAAGCCCTTTGGCGCCCACTGCAAGACCGGCAAGAATGGAAACCGTAATTCCCGTGCCAACCGCCATTGCGAATGTAGCCGCGATACCTACCCCCAACATCGATTGAGACAAGGCGAAAACAAGCACGATCAAGGCTCCCGAGCACGGACGCAGACCGACTGCAAGTACAATTGACGCGGCACGTCCGAGTGTCATGCGTCCCTGCAGCATCTCCGGCGTTGGCGCATGCGCGTGACCACAGGTCGAACAGACCCCGTCATCACCAATGTGATGATCATGATCGTGGTGCGCGTGACTATGGTCGTGGTGACCATGAACATCGTGGTCATGGGCATGGGCATGGGCATGATGATGGTCGTGCGAGTGATGGTCATGGGCCGCATGGCCCGGCCTGAAGACGGGAAGCAAGGCCTTCTGCCAAAGAAGATACCCGCCGAGCGCCGTGACCAGGGCATAGGAGCCGATCTCAAACCATCTTGCCGTGTCCTGAATCGCAATCGATGTAAGCTTCAGGACGACGGCTGCGACACCCACCAACAAAACTGCTGTCACCGCTTGCGCAAAAGCTGAAACGAAAGAAAGCGCTATGCCTTTCATCAAGGTTTCGTTGTTGGCCACCACATAGGAAGAAATGATCGCCTTGCCATGGCCTGGGCCTGCCGCATGAAAAATCCCATAGGCAAAGGACAGACCAATCAAAAGCCAACCAGCGTTTGGATTGGAACGAAACGCCCGCATCGCGCTGATCAGTTTTTGATAAAATTCCTGCTGGAGACGAGCAATCGTGCCAAACCAGCGGTCTGCAAGACTGACATCAAACTGCTCCGCTGGTGGTGTCGATACGGCGTCATTCGCAGTCGCCGCCTCGCCAGCTTCAGCAACAACAGCTTTCCCGTCGCTGGCGGCACCAGAGCCCACAGCAGAGCAATTGATGATCATCTGATTGACCTGGCTGGCGGCTGCCGACTGAAGTTCCGGCGGAAGGTTGCGCTGTTCGGGGCCTATCTGCGCAAGAGCAAACGCTGTCGCATCATCCAGTGCCGGTGGTTCTTTGCGCTCGACCTTGCAGCTACCCGGAGCATTTTCCAGGCCAGTGGCCTCGGGCTCCGCACCGAAGCGGAAATCGACGTAATAGGTCGGATCATAGACATCGAGCGTGATCGTCTGATCGGCATCAGACCCTTCCTTCAGGGGCAGAAGAAAGTTCAATTCCAGAAGCTGAACGGTTTCTGGCATTTCAGTACCGTTAAGCTTGACGTCCTCCGCCATCGCTTCAAAGTCTTCCGGCTTCATTGCCCAGTAGTCCTCAAGGGGAACTGTCGCAACTTCCAGCCAATAGTCCTCTGGCGGATCAAAATCGAATTCGATACGGGTGTTATCTCCAAATGTGAAGTACCCGAACTCTGCCATGCTTTCGATATTCACCTGAGCGAGTTCGGCCAGTTCTTCGCGGGAAAAAGACCCGTCGCCATTTGTATCGAATCCCTGGATGGCAAAGGCCGTAAAGGCATCGTCAAACCGAAAGACGTGGCGAACCGCAGATGCAATGCCGTCATCATCGAAGACGAGCCGCGTGCGCGCTTCCACAAAGACGTGAGGATGGGCCAAAGCCGCAACGTTCGCGGAAAAAAGGGCTAAAAAAACCAGGAAAATCCGAGCTGTGAGGCCCATAGATGCAGCAGACAAGGCAGGTTTCCGATCGATCGGCAAGAATGACAGGGGATCTGTGCCCCGAGAACGCGGCAGGATCAAGGCCTGGGCGACCCATAGTCACTCATGATTTATCGCATGATTTTTCCGATAGCTACGCGATACTGGAAAGTTTTCCTCTCACATAAGGCGAGCAAAAGGAAAACAGAACGCAAAAACCACTAAATTTCGATCATATTCATCTCAAGTAACAACAGCCTTGGGAAACGACCATGAACGTCCAGTTTTCAAAGTCACCCGTCCCGACTGCATTTGAACACGACGAGTTTGATGACCACGAGAACGTGGTGTTCGCGCGTGACCGGGAAAGCGACCTGACCGCTATCATAGCTGTGCATGATACGACCCTGGGGCCGGCTCTCGGAGGCTGTCGTATTTGGCCCTACCCGTCAAAGGCCGAAGCGCTGACTGATGCGCTCCGCCTGTCACGAGGAATGACTTACAAAAATGCGCTGGCCGGCCTGGACCTTGGCGGCGGCAAGGCGGTGATCATTGCCGACCCTCGAAAAGACAAGACGCCGGAAATGATGAAGGCTTTCGGCACTCATGTCGAGCGGCTCTCCGGGACGTATATCACCGCCGAAGATGTTGGCGTCTCGCCCGAGGACATGGAAGCCGTCGCCGAGAAGACGCGTCACGTCCGCGGAACCAGGGCGACAGGGCTTGGTGACCCGTCCCCTTTCACGGCGCTCGGTGTGTTTGAAGGTCTGAAAGCCGCCGCGAGACATGTTTTTGGATCTACCGATCTGACCGGCAAGCGTGTTTCTGTTCAAGGGCTGGGCCACGTTGGCTTCGATCTGTGCAAACACCTGCATGAAGCAGGCGCAAGCCTCATCGTTTCCGACATCCATGAGCCTGCGGTCGAAAGAGCGGTCAGCTGTTTTGATGCGACAGCCGTAGAGCCGGAGGATGCGCATAGGGTCGACGCCGACATCTTCGCCCCGTGCGCGCTCGGCGGCGTCCTCAATGCGCAGACGGTGCTGGAGATCGGCGCAAAAATCGTCGCCGGCGCATCCAACAATCAACTGCAGACTCCAGAAGATGGTGTCGCACTGAAAAAACGTGGGATCCTCTACGCCCCGGACTACGCGATCAATGCTGGCGGCGTGATTTCCATCGCCCTGGCGACACCAGGTGGCGGAGAGCAGGCTGTCCGCGCCAAGACACTCGCCATAGCCGACACGATGAGCGCAATCTTCAGCCGTGCGGAAGAAGCCAACCGCCCTCCTGAACAGATCGCGGACGAAATCGCCGAAGAACGGCTCAACCGGCGACGCTGATCCCGCATCCGTTGGCAATTGGCGTTGTTAACCTGGGCAAGGCTCACCTGCCTTTTTGCGCTCCGAGAACCACGCGACCAGAAAATCCACAAACGCCCGCACCTTGCCGGTTAGATGCCGGCGGTGCGGATAGACTGCATAGACGCCAAGGTTGTCCGGCTGAAATTCATCGAGCACGGTGGTCAACAGACCTTTTTGAATATCTTCAGCCACAAACATCAACGGGGTTCGAAGAAATCCCAAGTTACACAGTGCTGCATCACGCCCCGCAGAGGCGCTGTTCACTTCGACGGGCCCCTTGACCGGAACGACGATCCGCTGGCCCTCAACAATGAAGTTCCAGTTCTGCTTTTGCCGGTAATTCGTGTCGATAATGCAGGGCCGTGAGGCCAGTTCCGACGGCTGCGTTGGAACACCATATTTTTGCGTCACTTCCTTCGTCGCACAGACGACCGCGCGAAAGGGCGCAATTTTCCGCGCGATCAGGCTGGAATCTTCCAGGTCGGTGACACGGATCGCAACATCGAAACCCTCATCCACGAGATCCACAAAGCGATCCTCCAGGCGAAGGTCCATTTTGACTTCGGGATTTGCGACGAGAAATTCCATCATCGCGCGATTGATCAGGCTGTCACCCATCGAGCGGGGCGCCGACACCTTCAGACGACCACGTATCGCCTGGTGAGAAGACTGGACAGACGCCTGAAGATCATCGATCCGCTGCAGGATCTCTGTCGTCTCCTTGTAGTAGACCTCACCGACTTCGGTCAGGGACACCTGCCGGGTCGTCCGGTTCAGAAGACGCGCACCGAGTTCATCCTCCAGTTCGCCGATGTATTTCGAGACCAATGCCTTTGACCGACCCATTTCACGGGCGGCCGCCGAGAAGCCCTTGCTGTCGACCACCTGGATAAAGCAGCGCATGCGGGTAATGGCGTCCATGATCTCTCCGAAGCAACGATAAAAACTGCCAACTTTCGAGAAGTGTCCCGAAAACCATCAGCTTTGCAAGCGACCTTGCTCTTCGCCTTGGTCAGACAATGGACGCACCGCCATCCGCGCGCGGATCGTGCGCACCTTCAAGGCCGCCTTTCGCATTGCGGACAATCATGCCGGCGTGCCCCATGGTATCGGAGTAATCATCTGCAATTTGAACGACCTCATGACCGACTTTTTCCAGGTCCCGAACAAGATCCGGATCAAACCGCGCTTCGAGACGCAAGGACGTCGTTTCATCGCCCCATGTCCGGCCCAAAAGCCAGCGGGGAGCGTCAATTGCCTCGCCAACCGGCATGCCATTCAGCACATGACGCGTGAAAATCGCGGCCTGGGTCTGTGGCTGTCCTTCTCCGCCCATCGTGCCGTAGGTGACTGTGCGACCATCGCTGAGCCTTGCCATTGCCGGGTTCAACGTATGGAACGGCTGCCGGCCTGGCTCCAAAGCATTCAGTGCATCAGGTCGGAGGGAAAAGCTGGCGCCGCGATTCTGCCAGGTAATTCCTGTTTTCGGCAGAACGCATCCAGAGCCGAATTCCCAATAGATCGACTGTATGAACGAGACCGACACGCCTTTCTTGTCGACTGCGCCCATCCAGATCGTGTCGCCGGGCTTGGCGATCTGCGGCCATTCAAGAGCGCGGCGCATGTCGATCCTGGCAGCCTCTTCATCGAGCCAGTCTGCGGCCAGAAATGTCCTGGGAGGTTCGGGCAATCTCAACGGGTCTGTGACGACACGGTCTCTCACCAGGAAAGCCCGCTTTGTCGCTTCGACCAGACCATGCACCAGGTCGAAGCCCTCACGGCCATCTGTCTTCAGACGGTCATACAGCCCAAGGATGATCAGTGAGGCAAGCCCCTGGGTCGGAGGCGGCGCATTGAAAACGGTACCGCACTTGAGATCAACCTTCAGGGCATCCTTGAAACGCGCCTCGAATTTTTCAAGATCTCCCTTGGTCACCGGAGACCCGATGCGCTCCAGATCATCTGCGATCGCCG
The DNA here is from genome assembly GCF_039982295.1 of Roseibium sp. Taxonomy (GTDB): domain Bacteria; phylum Pseudomonadota; class Alphaproteobacteria; order Rhizobiales; family Stappiaceae; genus Roseibium. Next base: position 40,347 of record NZ_JBDWYP010000039.1, on the reverse strand, counting down.
CCCCGACATCGCCACGGTAGAATTCATCAAACCCCTCATGGGCCAGATGTTGCAGCGTATCGGCAAGCCGCGCCTGTTTCAGCAGCGAGCCCTCGTCAGGAACCTCGCCATCAACCAGGAACACGTCTGCAAAACCAGGTTGATCTTTCAGCTCCGCGAGTTTTTCCAAAGTCAGTGCGGCCTGGCTGCGCGTAACACTGATCCCCTCCTTTGCATGGCGAATAGCAGCACTCAAAAGCTCTGTATTCGGGATCTTGCCAGCGCCAATTGCTTCGGCGGCCTCCTTGGCCTTGGCCCAGCCGCCAATGGTTCCGGCGACCGTAAGTGCCGCCAGAGGTCCTCGCGTCGGGATCACGCCATGCCCAGCCTTGTTGTAGGCCTCAATCGTCGCGCCAGAGCCGGCACTGCCGCAGGCCATGAGCGCCTTGGGGTCCTTGCCAGGTTCCGCGATCAGCCAAAAACCATCACCGCCGATTGCATTCATATGCGGATAGACAACAGCAATGGTCGATGCCGCGGCAATCATCGCCTCGATGGCAGAGCCCCCCTCGGCCAGAATATCAGCTCCCGCGTCGGCTGCCGCCTTGTGCGGGGCAACCACCATGCCGCCCGATGAAGTGGTCGTATCCATGATGAAATCCTTATGCGCTGTCTTGAATGCTAATAAACGCGGCGACGACGTCGGCCAATGTTCACAAGGGAAACCAGGAAACGGACGCCAAGCAACCCCGCCACACCGCCAAGTCCGGCGCTGACGGCTCCTTCCATGGTGACCGGCAAGGCAGGTTCATAGTCTTCTGCCGTCGACTGCGCCAGCTTAGGGTCCATTGATTCCAAAACCACAGCCAGCCGGGCAAAGGGCCCGCTAGTGGCCAATGCATCGCGTTGATCGACGAGCTTTGAAAGCCTGGCTCGCGTCTGCTCCATGGTTTCGCCGCGCTCGCGGGCAAAGTCATCCGCGCCTGACTTCAGGCGGACGATCGCTTCGTCAACAGTCAACCCGAATTGGCTCGCATCGGCCTCGAAATCGGCCATGACTTCCTGAAGCGCATCGATCGCGCCGCCAATACGCTGACGATATTGTTGCGCGAACTCAGGCAGTTGCGAGGTGGCTGTTCCACATATGACTGCAACGATCAACATGAGCATTCTCGTCATATCGGCCTCTCTCCAGTTCGCGAAACCTACCGAAGAGCAATAATCCCGGCTTCGCTATCTTCGGAACCAAACACGAGTCGATCGCCTTCAACGTCCCAGCTCATGGAAGACACCGGTGCCTTTCCGGGCCGACGCAGCAGCACTTCAGCATTGTCTTCAAACCGACACATCATGATCATGCCATCCATATAGCCGACCGCCACGACGTCTTCTTTCGGGTGGCAGGCAACGGCAGAAACAAGACTATCGCCTCGCGTACCAAGCTGCAGCGGGTTCTGGCCCATTGGCCCGGTCTTCCCGAAGAACGGCCAGCAGATCGCCGCATTGGCACCGGACGTCGCAAGGTAGCGTCCTTTCTGCGACCAGCTCCAGGACTTCACCTTGGCCGGATAACCCGTCATCCGCATGTCCTGATTGTCACTCAGACGCCAACCATGGAGCGCGTTTTCCTGCATCGCCGTAACAAGGTATTTTCCGTCAGGCGAGAAACTGATCCCCAGGTGAGCGCCGTTCCAGGAAAGCTCCTGCGCCACCCCGCCGGCGCTGGCCCACCAGATCGTCGCCCCATCATACCGGGCCACCGCCAATTTCAGGCCTTTAGGCGCAAAGGCCAGACCTCCGACGGCGCGTTCATGGGCAAACTCGTTTTCCTTGCCATCGTCCAGCCGCACCCATGCAGTCCGCCCCGAAGCAAAGGCAACAGCTCCGTTCGGACCGCATGCCAGAAGGTCAATCCACTTTCTCGGTCGTTCCGCCAGTGTCGAGACCGTTCCATCGAGCTCAACCCTCTGGATCAAACCGTCATCTCCGGAAGTCACCAGGGCTTTTTCGTCCAGCGTCTTCTCCGCGGCAAGAAGTCCGTTTTTATGGGGCCGAACCCGTCGCTCGCCGCCTTCGGCGAAACAGAGCGAGCCGTCGCCAAGAGCAAAAAACGGTCCGCCGTTCAAAAAGCCGGCGCGGACGACGAAACCATCCACATCAACAGGAGCAAGTGTCGGCACGTTGATCCCCTACTGCGCAGCGCAGGCTTCAAAGCTCTGCTTCAGCAGATCCCAGTCGAGATCACGCCCGATAAAGACAAGCCGACTTTCGCGCGGCTCATTGTCTTTCCAGTCACGCTGATGATCGCCTTCGACAATCATGTGCACACCCTGAATGACGTAGCGCTGCGGGTCATCCTTGAGCGCCATGATGCCCTTTAGCCTCAAAATATCCTGACCATGCGCCTGCGTGATCTGGTTGATCCAGGGGAAAAACAGTTCCGGATCGAGGTCACCTGCCTTCAATGAAATGCTCTGGACCGAGTGCAGACCATCATCATGATGCTGGTGGTCATGGGCATGGTCTTCATGATCACAACTTGAGCAACAGGCATGGTCATGCCCGTGATCATGGTCATGGGTATGCTCGTCATCCTCCAGAAATTGGGGATCAAGCGAGAGAATACGATCAAGATCGAATGCACCACGGTCCAGAACCGCTTTCAGGTCTACGGCACAACGTTCCGTGTGATGGCAAACAGCATAGGGATTGATTGAACGGATACGCGCTTCCACCGCCGCAAGCTCGTCTTTCGTCACAAGATCGGTCTTGTTAAGCAGGATCACGTCGGCAAAGGCAATCTGATCCTGAGCTTCCGCGGTGTCTTTCAGACGCTGCAGCACATGGCGCGCATCCACGACGGCTACCACTGCATCAAGCTTGGAGGCCGCCCGCACGTCATCATCCATGAAGAAGGTTTGCGCAACAGGTGCAGGATCAGCAATGCCCGTCGTCTCAACGATAATCGCGTCGAACGCACCCTTGCGCTTCATCAGGTTTTGAACTGTGCGGATCAGATCGCCGCGAACGGTGCAACAGATGCAGCCGTTGTTCATCTCGAAAATTTCCTCATCGGATTCGACGAGCAAGTCATTATCGATGCCGATCTCGCCGAATTCATTGACGATGACGGCATATTTCTGGCCATGACTTTCAGTCAGGATCCGGTTCAAGAGCGTTGTCTTGCCGGAACCAAGGTAGCCCGTGAGCACTGTTACAGGAATTTGTTGGTTGGTCGTCTCTTGAGGCGCAGACATGGGGAAATCCCTAGCGGATAAAACAGATGTGGCCGAGCTGATGCCCGGCGTCGAGTCTTGCCGAATATAGGCACGTTTTCTCACGAGTGGGAGGGTCCTGGAACCTATAATTCCAGCAGCAAACGGTATTCAGGCCCCTCGCCGGAAAAAGCTCACGCTGCAGCAAGGGCTCCAGAAAAGGAAACCAGCCGCTTCGACTTCTCATCCCAAAGCGCAAGGTTGGCGCATTTCAGGCTTTCCCACACCGTCAGGCGATTGATGTTCGCCAGCTCCGGCTTCGCTGCCATGCACTCCTGGAGCCGGTAATTCGGTATCTGGCTGCACAGGTGATGGATGTGATGCAAGCCGATATTGCCCGTGAACCAGTCAAGCACACGCGGAAGATCATAATAGGAAGAGCCAAGGATCGCTGCAGTCTTGCGGTCCCATTCGCCGTCCTTCGACCAATGCGTCTCTTCGAACTGATGCTGGATAAAGAAAAGCCAGACACCGACCGCTGACGACACAAAGACGATCGGCGCGAACAGCATGAGAAAATCAACCCAGCCCAGCGCATAGATCAATGTTCCATAGACGACCAAAATCGCGAAATTGAGAGCAAGAACGCTGCTTGTCATCTGCCAGGAGGGGCGTTGCACGGAAAACGGCAGCCTCTGAATAACGAGGAAGTGCAACACGCCTCCAACAAGCGTCAGGAAGAACGGATTCCGGTATATGCGGTAGCCGATCCGTTTGAGCAGCGGCAGCGCCCGGTATTCTTCAACTGTCAGAGTACTGATGTCCCCAATGCCCCGTCGATCAAGGTTGGCAGAGCAAGCATGATGCAGTGCGTGTGCCCGGCGCCAGTAAGCGTAGGGCGTCAACGTCAGAACACTCACGATGCGGCCCGTGATGTCATTGGCAGTCTTGGACGCGAAGAAAGATCCATGCCCGCAATCGTGCTGAATGATAAAGAAGCGGATCAAAAGCCCGGCAGTCGGAACAGCAAGAAGCAGCGTGATCCAATAGCTGTAGTCAAGACTGAGATACATGCCGGCAAAAAGCGTGAGAAACGGAAACAGGGTGGTCACTATCTGACCGGCTGCGCGCCAGGCATTCGGAGTGCGGTAGCGTGCGCAATGCGCCGCAAGCTCTTGGATCTGATCTTGTAGCAATGGGTGTCCCGACAGTTATTGTTGTTTTCTTGTTGTTCGGGATTATTCCCCTTGGCGAAAGGTCGTGCCAGACATGAGGCCTCAGGTCAACGAGCCTTGCGTCGTAGAAGTGAATAATTTCTGATGATGGTAGCAGATGGAGCAAGGGTTTTTCTGGCGCCCCTGCCCCCGTCCTCTATGCTGGATCAACCACTTCGCGCAATTTGCGCATACAGGAAAGACATCCCTTGAGCGCTATGTTCGAAGAACTGGACTACCGTCCGACGCCAATTGGCGCCCTTAGCCTGCGCCGCCGACGCGACCTCTCGTCTGGCGAAGACATCTACGAAATCATCCTCGGCGAGGCCTATCTGATGTCGAGCCGTTTCACCGTCGCCGAGGAAGAACTCTCCCGCATGGGCCTCGCCGCAGCCAAAGGTGAAAACCTCAAAGTTGCTGTTGGCGGCCTCGGCCTTGGATACACGGCAAAGACCGCTCTCGATGATGAGCGCGTCGCCTCGTTGACCGTTATTGATGCCCTGGGACCAGTCATCGACTGGCACAAGGAGGGTTTGTTGCCGCTTGGAAAGCACCTCACGGCCGATGACCGCTGCGACTTCGTTGAAGGAGATTTCTTTGAACTCGCAGCATCATCAAAGGGGTTCGACGCCAAAGAGCCAGGCAAGAGGTTTGACGCCATCCTGCTAGACATCGATCATTCCCCGACCAACGTTCTGGATCCGAAGAATCTCGACTTCTATCGGCCTGAGGGACTAGGAAAACTGGCGGCACATCTCGAGCCAAACGGTGTCTTTGCCCTCTGGTCAAACGACGCGCCAGATCCCGTCTTCGGAGCCGCTCTCAAAAGTGTTTTCGCGCACGCCGAGAGCCATGTTGTGTCCTTCGACAGCCCATTGAATGACGTCAAGGAATCCAACACAGTTTACGTCGCAACGCTTTGAGGCTGACGCCCTGTAGGGGACTTTGGAAAAACAGTTTAGGCCTGCGGCACTTTTCACGCGGCAGATAATTCGGCTAAAGCTGTGAGCAATCGAACAAGCGACAAGATCATTCGGGTGGAACCATGCTCAAGACGATTGCCGGATTTGACCGTATCGGTGAAGAAAACGCCTTTGCGGTGCTGGCCCGCGCCACGCAACTCGCCTCTGAAGGCCGGGACATCATAAACCTCGGCATTGGCCAGCCGGACTTTCAGACGCCAGGACACATCGTCGAAGCCGCGGTCAAGGCGCTGCGCGACGGGCACCATGGCTATACACCTGCCACAGGCATACTGCCTTTACGCGAAGCCGTGTCGGCGGATCTGCACAAGCGTATCGGCGTGGAAACCAACCCGGACAACATCTTGATCGTACCGGGTGGCAAGGTCACGATGTTCATGGCGATCCTGATGTTTGGCGAGCCCGGCGTAGAGATCCTGTATCCCGATCCCGGCTTTCCGATCTATCGCTCGATGATCGAATTTACCGGTGCAACGCCGATTCCGGTGCCGATCCGTGAAGAAAATGACTTTGCGTTTTCGGCAGAAGAAACCCTCTCGCTTCTCACCGACAAGACGCGGCTCCTTATCCTGAATTCGCCCGCGAACCCAACTGGCGGCGTGACTCCACGCGCCGAGATCGAAAAGCTGGTCAAGGGACTGGAAGCGTTTCCCGACCTCGCCATCATGTCCGACGAAATCTACGCCCAGATGACATATGACGGCATCGAGCACGTGTCTCTGCTTAGCTTCGAAGAGATTCGCGATCGCCTGATACTGCTCGACGGCTGGTCGAAAACATACGCCATGACAGGTTGGCGGATGGGCTACTCTCTTTGGCCGGACCAGCTCATCGACAAGGCCCGCAAGCTTGCGGTCAACGCCTGGTCCTGCGTCAATGCACCCGCACAATTTGCTGGCTTGGCGGCCTTGACCGGGCCACAGGATGACGTGCGTTCCATGGTCGCCGAATTCGACAACCGCAGAAAGGTCGTCGTTGATGGCCTGAACGCTCTGCCGAACATCAGCTGCCGAACGCCTCTGGGCGCATTCTATGCCTTCCCGAACATCAAGGCGACAGGCTGGAAAGCCAAGAAGCTTGCATCTGCCCTGCTCGAAGAGGCAGGCGTTGCCATCATCGGTGGTCCGGACTTCGGAATTCTGGGCGAAGGTTACATCCGCCTCAGCTATGCGAATTCGACCGAGAACATTCAGCGCGCCCTAAAGCGTATGGAAGACTTTCTGACACAGAACAGAAAAGCCTGAACCGCAGCGAAAAAAGCACTGCCGATCGTCAAGACAGTGACGGCAAGTCGTGGACATGCGCATCGGCGGCGCCATTTTCCTTGAAGATCGCAACGGCTCGCTCTTCATGCGCGGCATCTCGCGCCCGCACCCAGAGCAACAAACCACCATCGCTGATGTGCTCTTCGATCTGGAGGGCATAGGTCTCGCCAATGACCAAGGCTGCGATGGCGCCGAGGCTCGCGCCAACACCGCCAGCGATTGCGGCCGCCGCGATCGCTGCGGCAAGTGCGCCGCCCGATGCGACAACCATCGCCGCTCCAGCGAGTGCTGGAACATAGATGAAAGCACCAAGCACCGCCCCCTCGGCATCGCCGATCGTTTCTTTCGGCACATAGGACATCGTCGGAACGTCCGGGCGGTCTTCCAGGTCGCGCACCGGAATGTGCGAATCCCCGAATGCCTTGCCAATAGCATCCTCGCTGGCGAGAACGCTGAGATCCGCACGATCAAAACCGTGGGTCAGCAAGGCGTCCACTGCCGCCTGCAGTTCTTCGGCGCTATGAAAGAGACCAACAGCTTCGCGTGCTGACTGATAGGCAGAGCTTTTTGCCATAACCATTTCCTCGGGTGTTTCTGAGTTTGGATTGAGCGCAGATTTGGCTGCTATTTCTTTTCGGTCGCTTCACGCCGCAAGCCATGATGCTTGCCGGATGCCACCATTTCGACATCAAGGCCGCCCGTCAGCCGGTCAAGGACGGTGAGGACGCGATGCTGTAAATCGCTGTTGCCATCAGGCATACCTTCCTCGAGCGCGACCGCATCTTCCGCCGCATCGTAGGACCATCGCCGCAAGATTTCGATCCTTTGCTCAACGCTCAAATCGTTTCGCTCGGCGACTTCTTCCGGAGATGCGAAAACAGACGATGGATCAAGCAATGCCTTTTCCATGTCGATTGCCTTGCCAGTACCGCTCATCGTTTTGGCTCCCTGATCTTTCCATCACGCTAGCCTTGAACAGCGCCGCCAACGTTGATCCGAATCAACCAGGATCAAAAAGAAAAGCCGGCCATATGGTCGGCTCCCTCGTCAAAGACGCTCCCACACAATTCAAGTGGACTGAGGCGTCTCCGCAACCGGCGTGAGGACCTTGCCGGAGCTGAACCAGCTGCTCATATTATCGACGACCAGTTGGCCCATGGCGTCGCGCGTATGCACCGAGGCCGACGCCACATGCGGCAACAGGACAGTATTTTCCATTTCGATCAGTGCCTGGGGCACGCTTGGTTCATCTTCGAACACATCGAGACCTGCCGAGAGGATCGTACCCGAGCGCAGTGCATGAATGAGGGCTGCTTCATCAACAACAGTTCCGCGACCGACATTAATCAGGATACCAGTCGGTCCCAAGGCCTCCAAAATCTCGCCATTGACCATATGCCGCGTTGAGGCACCACCAGGTGCAACGACCATCAACGTGTCACATGCTTCCGCAAGCCCCTTCAGCGTCGCATGATAGGGATAGGAGACATCTTCCTGCTTGGTCCGGCCATGATAGTGAACCGTCATCCCGAAAGCCTCGGCTCTGGTAGCAATCGCCTTTCCGATCCGCCCAAGCCCGAACACCCCGAGAGTTCGGCCCTGCAAGGTTGCCTTGGTGAGCGGATAGTTTTGTCCCGGCTTCCAATTCCCCGCGCGCAACCAGCGTTCAGCCGCGGACAGCTCACGCACTGTCATGATCATGAGGCCCAGGGCCGTATCGGCAACTTCATCACTCAGAACGTCAGGTGTATTGGTCACCATGATGCCCCGTTGGCCGCACAACACCGCATCAATGCTGTCGTAGCCGACTCCGAAGTTCGAAATGACTTCCAGATTGGGGAACCGGTCGAGCAGCGCCCGGTCGACCTTGAAGCCGCCAACCGCAAGCCCCCTGATCTTGTCGGCAACTGCGTCGATAGCAGCCTCGGGATCAGCTGCTTCAAAAGTCTTGTGCAGCGTCGAGATTTTCTCGAGCCCCTCAGGAACGATTGCGCGCAAGGGGGCTGGCATCAGGATGTCTGGTCTCTGCATTCGCTTTCCCAATCGTATGTATCGAGGTTGATTTCGGGTGATGATCGCGCCCTTCAGGAGACGCCCTTGGGCACCGGAGGATGACGGAGATCGTCTCCGGATCAACATGTTTGCTTCTATAAAATTCGGAAAAACACCTTCAACCACAAGGGCGCCTTGTCGAAAAAAGCAAACATCTGCGGCCAAAACAGTAAATTCTAGAACGTGTTGACCGGCCCCTCACCATAGGTCAATCTGACACGCATAAAAACTGGGAGGAATAATCATGATTTCATTTAACTGGGCCTCAGGCGCAGCCCTTGCTGCTGGACTCATGGCCGGAATTGCGTCCACCTCCGCTCTTGCGGCGGACACGACTTTGCGCATTTCGTTGCAGCTGCCGCTCACCAGCCACCTTGGCCAAAACCTCAGCTTGTTCAAGGAAGAAGTCGAAGCAACTTCCAACGGCGAGATCAAAGTCGAGATCTATGACAGCGCCCAGCTTTACAAGGACAAGGAAGTTCCCGCAGCTGTTGGCTCCGGCGCGATCGAGATGGGCGTAGCATCGCTCACGCGCTATGTCGGCGACATCCCCGCTGTCGACATTTTCTACCAGCCCTTCCTCTTTGATACCGAAGAGAAGGTTCGGGCCGCGGTTGCCAAGGGCTCTCCGGTACGAGGTCCACTGGATGACGCCATAAAAGACACAGGTTCGACTGTGCTCTGGTGGCAAGCCTATGGCGGTGCCATCATGCTTTCGAATGGCGGTCCGGTCAAAACGCCTGAAGACATGAAGGGTAAAAAGGCACGCGTATTCGGCAAAACACTCGGCGACTTCGTAACCGCTTCCGGTGGTGCGCCGACCCTGATTTCGGGCTCTGAGCAGTACCTGGCCTACCAGCGCGGCACGGTGGACATCGGAATGACAGGTGTATCCGGCGTCAAATCGCGCAAGCTTTGGGAGGTCATGGATACAATCACGGTCACCAATCATGCCGACATCGAGTTCATCGTCGTTGTAAACACCGACTTCTGGAACGGACTTTCGGACGACCACAAGGCGTTGATCGAGGCAGCAGCTCTCAAGGCGGAGGCGAATGTTCGTGACAACATGTCCCAAATCGAAGCCAGCGCATATGAGGCGGCGAAAGAAAACGGCATGACGATCTACAAGCCCACCGCGGATGAAATCGCCGCCTGGAAGGCCGTCTCTGAATCAGTCTACGAAAACTATCGTGAGAAGGCTGGCGAGCTCGGCGGCAAGGTTCTTGAAGCCGCCCAAGGTCTTTGACCTTCTACTGAATGACCACCGCGGGCAATGCACTTGCCCGCGGTCTGACCTCCAGCGATCGTTGTTTCATGACACTTTTCCAACACCTTACAAAAGCGCTCGCGTGGGCAGCCTCTGGCTTGTTCGTGGCCGCAGGGCTCATGCTGACCTTTGAGGTTGTCGCGCGCCATTTCTTTACAGCTCCGACCATTTGGGCGGCCGAGCTTTCTCAACTCTGTCTCATTTGGGGTTCGCTGCTCGGCATGACCTGGCTTCTGGGCGCCCGGCGACACATTGCGGTCGATGCACTTGTAGAGCTTCTTTCCGTAAAACAACGACGCTTCACCGAGGCCTTTGCCATGCTGGCAGTGGCGATTTTTGCAGCAACCGTTTCCTGGAAGGGATGGGGAATTTTTCTCGATTCCTTCGAACGCGGTCGAACCACCGGTTCGATGCTCGACTTGCCAACCTGGGTGTCCGAGCTCGCCGTCCCTGTCGGCTTTGCACTTCTGTTCATTCAGGGCGTGATTGAAGCCTATTTGGCAATAACCGGCAAGCGCGACGCCAGCGCGTCTCATGGAGCCTATGAATGAGCACCCTGATGATCCTTGTGGCGCTTTTTGCGTTGCTGCTCCTTCGGGTGCCGGTGGCCTTTGCACTTGGCGGCCTCGGCCTGGCACTGCTGGTATCAGGAGGCTTCTCGCCTCTAATGGCACCACAGGCCGTGCTCTCGACGCTTGACGGATTTATTCTGCTTGCTGTTCCTCTCTTCCTGCTGATGTCGAACATCCTTTTGAAGGGCGGTGTCGGCAAGGATCTCTTTGCCGCTGTTCATGCATGGGTTGGACATTGGCCCGGCGGGTTGGCCGTCGCGACCATTCTGTCATGCGCGATTTTCGCAGCCATCTCCGGCTCTTCGGTGGCAACCGCAGCAACGATTGGCACCGTCGCAATTCCGGAAATGATTCAGCGCGGATACGAACGCAAATTCGTCTATGGCCTCCTGGCTGCAGGAGGCACACTCGGGATCCTCATCCCGCCATCGATCCCCATGATCGTCTATGGCTTCGTCACCGAACAATCGGTAATCGCTCTTTTCCTGGCAGGTGTCGGACCGGGCATTTTGCTCGTCATCTTCTTCATCTTGTTTGCCATGGTTTACGCACGTTGGTTTGGCGGATACACGCCCGAACCCGCAACCGGCTGGGCAGAACGCAAGGCCTCTACACTCCGCGCGGCACCGTCCATGCTCCTGGCAGCCATTGTGATCGGAGCAATCTACACAGGCGCAGCCACGCCGACAGAAGCGGCAGCTATTGGTTTTGCGGCGGCTCTCGTGATCACGACGCTCATTCTGCGCACGCTGACCTGGCAGGGTTTTCGTGACGCAGCCTTCGAGGCCATGGCAACCACAGTCGCGATCCTGCTGATCATCGCCGGGGCAAAGGTTTTCGGAAAAGCGATCACGCTTTACCGTATACCCCAGGACATTTCGATGTTTATCGGACAGACGATCGACAGCCCCTTTGCCTTTGTGATTGTCGTTTCGATTGTGCTCCTGTTCATGGGGCTTGTCTTCGAGGCCTTGTCCATGGTCCTGATCATGACGCCCGTGCTTCTGCCTGCCGCGCTTGCGATGGGCTTCGACCCGATCTGGTTCGGCGTCTACATGGTCATCCTAGTCGAGTGTGCGCTGATAACACCGCCTGTTGGCCTGAACCTTTACGTCATCCAATCCGTCTCACGCGCAAGTCTCGGCGATGTCTCTCGGGGCGTCCTGCCATTCCTGGTCATCATGTTGATCAGTGTGTTGCTGCTCTATCTCTTGCCTGACATCGCGCTCTACATACCGTTCAAACTCTAGGAATTCGCCATGTCTCCCGCCGACCAGCTCCGTGCACTGCTTGCCCAAGACAAGTTGCACGTGATGCCTTGCTGTTTTGACGCGCTCTCCGCAAAGCTTATTGACCAAGCCGGTTTTGGCCTGACATTCATGTCCGGTTTCGCGACATCTGCATCTCGGATCGGGGAACCCGACCTTGGCCTGATGTCCTATGGTGAAGTGTTGGATCAGGCACGGAACATCACCGACGCCATTTCAATTCCGCTGATTGCCGATGGGGACACCGGTTATGGCAACGCCATGAACGTCCGTCGGACAATATCCGGCTTTGCCAAGGCCGGTGCCGCAGCCGTGATGATTGAGGACCAGCTTGCGCCCAAGCGATGCGGCCACACGCCTGGTAAAGCCGTCGTCTCAAGGGAAGAAGCTTTCGATCGCATTCGGGCAGCTCGGGACGCACGCGACGAAGGTGCCGACATCTTGATCCTGGCAAGGACCGATGCGCGACACGATCATGGCCTGAATGAAGCGATAGACCGCGCACAAAAGTTCAAGGAACTGGGAGCCGACATCCTGTTTGTCGAGGCGCCCAGGACCGTAGAGGAAATGCAGCTTCTGTGTCGTGAGCTGCCAGGTCCGAAGATGGCCAATATAGTTGAAGGCGGCGAAACTCCGGATCTGCCACACGATGAATTACGTGATATCGGCTTTTCCATCGCAGCCTATCCACTCACTCTCATGGCAGCCGCAATGAAGGCCATGAATGAAGTTCTTCATTGCTTGTCCACCGATGCCGACAGAACGCCCCAGCTCATGGACTTCAAAACGCTGCGGCAGAAAATCGGCTTCGAACACTATTATGAGATGTCCGGTCGGTACGAAACTTCAGACAGATAGTAGAGACGAGGGCAATGGACGAAACAACCGTTGCACCTGGCAGAGCGACGTGATCAGGCAATCGGAAGCCAATATAAAGTTCTTCAGCAGCGATTGAATTCGGCAAACGCCAGCATCATTCGACCAGCCGCGGCCCGAGCCTGATGCCCTTGGGCGGCGAACTTTCACGGATGCGCAGGTCGGGCTCAATCAGGATCGGTTTGTTGGGCACCCGCTCACCGGCAACCTGGCGCAGGAGTGTCAAGGCAGCAAGCCGTCCGATCTTGTCCGCATGATTACAGACCGTGGTCAAAGCCGGTGTGCGGCTCGCGGCACCGTCAATGTCATCGTAGCCTGTGATCGCCATGTCCGGACCAGGCTCCACATCCATGCGCCGGAAAACAGGCATCATTCCAAGCGCAACAAGGTCGTTGAAGCACATCAAGGCAGACGGCCGGTCTGCCGATGACACGATCTGAGGTGCAACGCGCCGCCCATCCGCCTGCGTCATCAGTTCAGGTACATCGACCTGCTTTTCAGGGTCGAGGTCCGATTCCTCCAATGCCTTGAGCCACCCGGCATGCCGGTCGCGGCCGGTGGAGCTTTCTCTTCGTCCACCGATCATCCCGATCTTCTTGTGGCCCTGGTTGATGAGATGTTTGGTGACCGCATAGGCACCAGCCACATCATCGCCGTGGACACAGGGCGCCCAAACGCCGGGCACCTCACGGCACATCAAGGTCACGGGAACCCCTTGGCCGACAAGCCGATTGATTTCTTCGGCGGTCGTACCGACCGAAGGACACAAGATCAATCCGTCGGCACGGTGCTGTAGCAGCGTATTGATGAAGGCGCGTTGGCGCTTCACATCATCCCGGTGGTTACAGATAAAAATCATCTGCCCCTGCTCTTCCAGCACGTCCTCAAGGGCCGTGAAAACCTCGGCAAAATAGGGATTGAGGATGTCGTGTACTGCCACACCGACAATCTGACTGCGCGCTGTACGCAGCGAAGCAGCCGAGCGGTTGTAGATGTAGCCGATCTCTTCTGCGGTCTTTTTGACTTTCGCGCGCGTGTCTTCAGCAACGAGCGGACTGTCGCGCAACGCGAGAGACACCGTGGCAGTCGAGATGCCAAGCTGATCGGCGATATGTCCGAGCGTCAGTCTCTTGCCGGGCTTGTGGAAATCAGAGGGGGATGTATCCGGCCCATCCGCATCGCGGCCCACCTCTGCAGCTTCCTCGTCGGAGGGCGATTTGTCAGAACCGGTGTCGTCCGTCATGCAATTCGTCTCAAGCCTGCGCTTCGCGCCAAAATGGTTGGATCGGTCACGCCTTCAGCGACCTGCCGACCCTCACAACTCGCTTAGCGCCCAGGTGCAGAATCGTCAAACTCTTCACGCAGGTTCACGACCACGCGCCGGTTCTGCGACTTGCAGGTTATATCATCACAATCGGTTACGGGGCGCTCAATACCATAGCCTTTCGTCCAAAGCCGATTTCGGTCGACACCCCGGGCGACGAGAGCACTCAGGACAGCATCGGCACGCTGGGTCGAAAGCGTCTTGTTCGCCGCTTCACTACCCGGATCGTCCGCATGACCTTGAATTTTGACAAGCCACTTTTTATTGGCCTTGAGCCAGTCCGCCTGACGCACAATCGTCATCTGGGCTTCATCGGACACCGTTGACGACCCCTGGTCGAAGTAAATCCTCCGACCAACGTTCAGCATGAATTCCTCTTCCGAACCAGGTTTCATGTCGACAAAACCGGCGGCGGTCGCGTTCGTGACATCTGGAGTGGCAAGATTGCTCGCGCTGTTACATGCGGAAAGCAGTCCCCCTGCGATCAGCACCACGAAAAGCCCGCTCCACCGAAAAATTCCAAAGCCCGTCAAATTAGCCCCCTTGAAAAAAGGCAGGCGGCTCAAAACGGCCGCCTGCCAGATAGTCTTGTTATGAATTCTGATCAGCCCGCATTCGCGCCCAGATGCTCCAGAACAAGCACCTTTGTTCCTTTCGGGCATCGTTGATAAAGATCGATGACGTCTTCCGGGAACATGCGGACGCAGCCACTTGAAACATCTCGCCCAATGCTCCAGGGCTCTAGAGTTCCATGCAGTCGATACCCAAGATCGCCACCGTCTCGGTAGAGGTACAGCGCCCGTGGGCCAAGTGGGTTGTTGGCGGCCCCACCTTCCACACGGCGCGGAAGGTCAGGTTGCCGTTGAAGCATTTCGGGCGGCGGAACCCATCTGGGCCACAATGCCTTTCGATCGATCCTCGCTCGTCCGAACCACTGAAAGCCTTCGCGACCAACACCAACGCCGTAACGCAATGCCGTGTTGTTCTCCCAAACTACGTAGAGAAAATGATTGCGCGTATCGACAACGACCGTGCCCGGAGCTTCGGGACTGAAGTATTTGACCATCTGGCGGTGCCAAACAGGGTCGATCTTGTTGAAATTGGTCGAGCGATACCGAAACCCGTTGTCGTCACGATAGCCGTCAAAATATGCATTCGCCGCAGCGCTCGAAAAAGCTGGACTGCTTACCAGCGCGGACGCGCCCATCGCTGCACTGCCAGCAAGAAAACCCCGTCGCGTCAAGGACATTGCTGCCTCCCGCATTGCAAGTCAAAGATCTAGACTTTCGGAAATCTACGCCCCTCAAGTCAGGATGCATTAAGCCTGAATTACAGGGCGAGCGTCAACTGCTGTGCGAGCACTCATTACATCAGGACGCCTTTAATTGTTCTCGGTAGAGAATATAGAGGCCAGACGCAACGACGATAGAGGCACCGACAATCGTGCTGATCGTAGGAACGTCACTGAAGACGAGATACCCGAGGGTCACCATCCATACGATCTGAACATAGATAAACGGTGCAAGAACGGGAGCCGGCGCAAGCCGATGTGCCTGAATGAAGATCAAGTGCCCAACACAACCATAGACGCCCGTGGACAGAAGCAAGCCCCAATCGAACCAATTGGATGGCGTAACCCAGACTGAAAGGCCGGCCGGCGTCATCGCCGCCGCGGCGACAGCCGCGGAAATCAGCAACATGCTGGCAGACGAATCCGTTGCCGCCAGTTTTCGGGTCAAGAGCGCGTAGAGCGCATAGAAGAAAAGAGCTGCGACCGCATAGATGGCGGCCCAGTGCATTTCCCCGCTGCCTGGCTGCGTCACGATAAGGACACCGATAAAGCCGACAAGAATGGCCGCCCAGCGCCTTATGCCGGCCCATTCACCCAGCATCGGCCCCGCGAGCGCGGTGACCACAAAGGGTGCCGCGAACATGATCGACATTGTTTCGGCCAGCTGAAGGTGCTGAACCGCCAAAAAATTCCCTGTGGTTGTCGCAAGCAGGCAAAAGGCGCGAACAATCTGCAGAAAGGGGCGCCTTGTCTTGAAACGGCTTGGCGCCTTCCAGACCTGAAATATGATGAGCGCCAGAACAACATGCACGACAAATCGCATCCACACGATCTGAAGCGGTGGAAGAGACTGGCTGAGATATTTCGCCGTCGCATCAAGCCCGGAAAAACACAGGCATGCCAACAGGATCAGGCCTATTGCGGCAAGAGACGCCTGAGCGACCGGCGAAGCGGCTGTCTCCACCGGTCCGGTAGCGGAGCCGCCGGGAACTTTGATCTTTTTCTTGCCGGACATGTAAGGATGACTTCCACGATCGGTGTGGCGAAAAAAAGCCACACAACTTGCAAATGTTACCGTGAGATTTTCTTCGTTAAAAGGCCGCATCAACCTCGAACGGTACGGTTCTCCGTTCGAAGTGCCACCTGCCCGCAAACACGCATTGGACCCGACGATGCCAACCGCCTCTATACCAACACCAGTCGGTTGGATCCGTGTGACCGAGCAGGACGGGCATCTCACAAGGCTCGACTGGGGCCAGGGGCAGGATGAAACAACGCCCCTTCTGGAAGAAACCAGGGAACAGCTTCTGGCCTACTTTGACCGCGCGCTTGACCGCTTCGACCTTCCGCTCAATCCAAAGGGAGGAGAGCTTCATCAGGCGGTCTTTCAGGCAATGCTCGACATTCCCTTTGGCCAAACTCGCACCTACGGCGAGATCGCCAAGGAGCTCGACACATACGGCCAGCCAGTAGGCCAAGCCTGCGGCGCAAACCCGATACCGCTGATCATACCCTGCCATCGCGTGCTGTCAGCCACAGGGTTGGGCGGGTACTCAGGCTCTGGCGGGCTGGATACGAAAATCGCGCTTTTGAAGCACGAAGGCGGATACCCATTCCTTCTCTGAAGCAGGCTCCGCCACGCGCTCCGGCATATGCTCAGCGCGAATGCGGCAAAGAAGGATTGCTTCCTCTCTTCCGCGACCTCAGACCGTAGCCAGCTTTGGCTTGGTTCCCGGCTCGTTGTCTGTGTCGGTTTCCGTCTCACTTTCGTGCTCTGGGTCGTTGTCGAGGGATAGGGAGAGGTTTTTCTCGATCTGCCGTAGCAGCTTCCTCAGCTTCTTGCGGTCCTTGTCATCGAGGCCGGACATTGCCTCACGTTCAAGACGCTTCCAGGCTCTGTCAACATTATCGACGAGCCCCCTGCCCTCATCTGTGAGGTAAACACGCGCGAGCCGACCGTCAGTGTCGGAAACCTGTCGGCGAACATAACCCTGTGCGGACAGACGAGTGACCATCTTCGTAACCGTCGGAGGCTGGACGCCAAGAGCCAAGGCGAGCTGGCTCATGGTCCGGCCATCGCTGTCTGCGAGAACCTTTAACACCAGCTCCTGGCCTGGATGCAATCCAATGCGCATCAAGTGGCTGCCAGATCTTGCCCGCTGAGCCTTTGCAGCTTGAACCAAGCGAAACGTAACGCTCTTCTTGTAGTTAAATGCCATCGTCAGGTTTCCGTTTGTCTTTCGAATGACAATCGGCGGCCAACGCCCCCGGATTTAAACGGAGCCTACCCTCGATATTTAACCGTCAAATGACACTGGGCACAGGAGCACAAAAAATCAAAATTTTGCCAAGCGTTGACGAATTTTAGCCAGGTAATTGGATCGTGTCTGCTCGGTCGATGAATCCATCTTGTAGTGCGCAAGATAAAGCGTCTTGCAACGCGGAGCACAGAGGGCGCGCATACCGCGCAGGATCGTCTTGCGCCCCGGCTCACCAATCAGCTTGGAGATCCACCAGGTCGCACCGCAAGTGGTCACGATCGCGATACGCCCAATGTGTTGCATCTTCGGTTTCATGCCCTGGTCCGCCGTCGGCATTTCGAAGGTTACATGTGGCACCCAAACCCGGTCAAACCACCCCTTCAGCATCGCGGGCAGGCCAAACCACCAGGTCGGGTAGACAAACACAATCATTTCGCACCAGCGAATGTCATCGACGTGTTTTGCCACCGGCGTCACGTTGGTCTCTGGAGTGTGATAACCGCGTCGTTCATCCGCGCTCATCACCGGATCAAACCCATCGGCATAAAGGTCGCTAATCCTTATCTCATGTCCCGCTAACTTCAGCGTTTCGACTGTTGTTGCAAGCACCGAGCCGTTGAAGCTCTCCGGGCAAGGGTGGCAATAGACGACGAGCGTGCGCATTAAAATGCCTCCATTTTGTCTGCCACCTGAGCCAAGAACGCTTCGCGCTGAGCCTGCGTCCGTCGGTTCATGTCATAAAGGGCATGATAGGAAATCGGTGCTGCCGGCTTGATGGTTGCACGAAGAACCCGCGTCGCAATCTTGCGCGGCGGGTCGCCAACCAGAAAAGCCCTCAACCTCGAGCCACCATAGGTGGTGACCACCGCCAGCTTCTTGATGTTGCGCAAACACGGCGCAACCTTGCCGTCTTTCATCTCAAACGACACGCCAGGCAGGAACACCCGGTCAAAAAATCCTTTGAGGATTGCCGGGTAACCAAAGTTCCAAACCGGTGTCACGATCACCAGCGCGTCGGCCTTCTGCAATCGCTCGACATAGTCTGCAACCGAACTCGTGTTGGTCTCCAGCTCATGATAGCCAAGCCGTTCATCACGCGTCAGACGCGGATCAAAATCATCTCCGTAGAGATCGAGATCATCCACGTCATGCCCCGCTTCATGAAGCGAACTGAGCACTTGTTGGTGGAGAGCTGCGCCAAAGCTCGTTTCGACCGGATGTGCGAATAACACCAGAACCCGCATGAAAAACCTCAAACCCTCGTATCAAAATCTGGACATGACAAAGGGACGGCCCGCTCGGAAGCAGGGCGGCCAAACCTCATCGAAAAAGAAAACGCTCCGTTAGCCGGTCTGCAATCCGGGAAAAAGAAAGAGCTTTTCAGACGAATAGTCATAGGAGGGGTCCTCCCACGCAATCATCTTGCCCGGATTGAGCAGGCCTTTTGGATCAGCTTCTTTCTTGAAGGCAAGCTGGACAGCATCGGTCTGCTTCATCCCGCCCTCTTCGAGGGTGTATCGGTGCGGGTTAAAGACCGGGCACCCATTGTCTTCATGAAGCTTGATGATCTCGTTCAGCCGCTCTTCACTGCTGTAACGGACGATCGGCAAGCCGAAGCAGGTCACTTTGCCATCGAACCGCACATATTCGAGATGGGCCGGCACCTCATCACCAAGCAGCTCGACCATCGTCCGGACTTTTTCCACCTGGTTCGGATAGGGATAAAGAACCTGAAGATAGGTCACATTCGGGTCGACGCGCAGACCACGCAAGGTGGTGTGGTTCCAGGCCAATTCATAGGCGGGCGGCAACCCCTTCTTGGTGCCTTCGTCGGCTGTATCCGAGCGGTAAAGAATAGAAGCCTCACCATTGCGAGCAACAAAGGCCGCAAAGGCGTCCATCGCGAACGGTGCGACCATACAGACAACGACCGATTGATCTTTGCGGATGAACTTTTGATGCCGCAAGAAGTAGTCATGCGGAACAGGAGCTGCTATCGGCGCAATCTCTTTCAGCAGCAGACCGTCCTGGTTTCCAAGTGCATCTGCGAAATGGACACTGTCCATAAACACATCGAAACCAACCAGCACGTCCACCCAGTCACAAGACGCCGTCAATGGCATCTCGACCTCCGTGATCACGCCATTCGTGCCATACGCGTGCATGACCTTCTGCAGATCTTCGCCCGTCATCTCAAGGACCCGGGGTTCTGCTTCCATGGTCAGGACACGGAGCCTGATGACGTTGCCTGCATCGCGCAAGCCACCCCAGTTGATCGACCCGACACCGCCGGATCCGCCGGCAATAAATCCACCGATGGTCGCAGTTCGGTAAGTCGACGGATGCAGGCGGAGTTCCTGACCCGAATGAACCCGGCATTCATCATCGATTTTGGAAATGATCGCTCCAGCCTCGGCAACGACGACACCAGGCCGAATGTCCTTGACCTTGTTCATCTCGGCGAGATTGAGAATGACACCGCCCGCCAGGGGCATTGCCTGACCATAGTTTCCCGTACCAGCGCCGCGCGTTGTGACGGCGACGTCGTGAGCATAACACGCCTTCAGGACCCGAACGATCTCGTCCTCGGTTTTCGGCGTGACCACCAGCTCGGCAGAGACGTTTTCAAGCTGATGCTTTAGCACCGGCGAATACCAGAAAAAGTCTCGACTTTTCTGTTTCACGATCTGTGGGTTATCTTCAATCTGCAAGCCGTCAAGCTCGGCTTTGAGCGTCTCAAGAGTACTCATCATGCGGCTCCGCTCTTCGTCATCAAATGGTCCAGTTCCCGATAATCTGGCAGGGCATCAACAACCGTCCGCCCCCCGCGCAGCACTTCGCGTGCGCCAGTCGGGCGTGATAGCAACTCGCTCCAATCACGTGCCCTGAAAAGGATCAGGTCCGCGACTGCGCCAACTGTCAGGCTCCCTGCATCCACGTTCAGCATCTCTGCAGCGCCGTAGGACACCGTTGAAACCCAGTCAGCGATCGGATGATCAAGTTGCAGGATTCGGGTCGCTTGCGCATAGACCTCGATCAAATCGAGATCGCCATAGGCATAAAAGGGATCGCGTGTGTTGTCGGAAGCGACAGCCACCGGGATCCCTCTGGCTTTCATCTCATGCAACAAGGTAACGCCGCGCCAGCGGGGTGTTCTGCCTTGCTCGCGATCTTGCAAATACATATTGCACATAGGCAAGGACACGACGCCGATACCAGCCGTGGCGACCAGATCAAGCGTTGCGTCGATTTCATCAGATTCCTGGCGCGCTAGCGAACAACAATGGCCGCACACGATCTTGCCATCGTAGCCCGAGCGGATTGCCGCCTCGGCAATGTGTTTCAAGGTTCGCGAATCGGGATCTTTGGTTTCATCAACATGGAAGTCCAGCGATAACCCTCGATCGATCGCTGCCTTGAAAATTCCATCCAGATGATCATCCAGCCCCGGCACCATGTAGGTAACAGCACCAAGCACACCTTCGGCGGCCAGAACCCTGTCAGCAATACTGTCCAGGTAACCTGGGTGGTCAATCAGACGGTCAACGCCAAAAAGACACGAGCCCTGCAAAAGGATCCGGTCTTTCCATTCATCCCGAAGCTCCACGAATACCGGCCAGGAAATTTCATCCTGCGGCGGGAGACTGTCAATATGTGTCCGAATGACAGAGGTTCCATGGACGTAAGCAGAGCGGAGGCCGAACTCCATACGCGCGCGTACATCCTCTGCTGTCCAGCAAGCGAGGCGGTCCTCACCAACGGCCGTCAAGGCACCGAGAAACGTCCCGTCCGGATTTTGGCGTCGTGGCCAGATATGCCCCTTGTCCAAATGCGTGTGCATATCGACCAGGGTTGGCAGCACCATGCCGCCATCAAGATCAAAACTCCACCCGTCCGTACCATCCAGTTCCCCGGCGGCTGAGATACGAGCAATACGTCCTGCAACAATGCCGATATCCATCGACAACAAGGCGACTTCATCAGTTCCAGCAAGGTCAGCCGGCAACATGCAGGCAGGCACCGTCGCATTGCGCAGAAGAATGTCTTCCTGCGCATCCATTCCCAAAACGGCGCCCATCTCAGTTCTCCCGCTTCAATGCGCTCTCATGCCACTTGTGCAGAAAAACATGCGAGAGGAAATTCATCAGCAAGAAAATCACGATGCCGGTCCCCGAGATGAGGATCAGGGCTGCGAACATGCGCGGAATATTCAAGCGGTAGCTGGACTCGAGGATCTGATTGGCCAGACCTGAGCCGGAGCCCGCAGACCCCGCCACAAACTCGGCGACAATCGCACCGATAAGCGACAGACCACCAGCAATACGCAAGCCTCCCAGGAAATAAGGCATCGCCGCTGGAAGTCGCAGATAGCGAAGAGTTTGCCAGCGTGTCGCACCATACATCTGGAAGAGGTTGCGCAGATTATGATCCGCCGAGTTCAGGCCGAGCGTCGTATTCGACAGCACAGGAAAGAAAGCGACGATCCACGCACAGATCAAAAGGCCAGCTTCGACGGAATCCACGTAGATGAAGATCAACGGTGCGATTGCGATGATTGGCGTCACCTGCAAAATCACAGCAAAGGGGAAGAAGGAGATCTCGATCCACTTGGATTGTGTGAAAAGCACCGCGAGCGCCAGTCCTCCGAAGGTTGCGATGAGCATCGCGCCAAGCGTGATCTTGAGCGTGTTCAAAAGCGCAATCGAAAGGATGGGCCAGTCGGCGATCAACGCCTCATAGACCAATATTGGCCGTGGCAGAATATAGTGCGGTATCTCGTTCCAGACGCAAATCCGGTCCCAAAGAACTATAGAGACCAGTAGAATCAGGACCGGCAGAATCCAGCGGCCCTGGCGTTCGATTTTCGCTGCGCGTGCTTTGGAGACCTCCAACGGGTCGAGCGGCACGGCCTGCCCGGAATTCTCGGGCACAGCGACAGCATGTTCAGTTAGAACAGTCATTGCTTCGATCTTTCCATTCCCACCCGTGGGAACTGATTACAGGTGGTCGTTGGCATCCATCGCGGCATGGAGCGCATCGGACACTGTCCGGCAGTAGTCTCCGTATTCCGCAGACGTCCGGAATTCATCACCGCGTGGATAGGGTGCATCCAGTGTCATGTCGTTGACCACACGTCCTGGACGTGCAGCCATGACCACAATCCGGTTGGACAGATACACAGACTCGAACACCGAGTGGGTAACAAAGACCACGGTCCAGCCGAAGGTTTCCCACAGATGCAGGATGTCATTGTTCAGCTTGAATCGAGTGATCTCGTCCAGCGCAGCAAAAGGCTCATCCATCAGGAGGACCTTTGGCTTGGTCACCAGTGCTCGCGCGATCGAGACACGCATTTTCATGCCACCTGAAAGCTCTCGCGGATAGCTTTCCGAGAAACCGGCGAGCCCAACCATTTCAAGCGCTTCCATGACCCGATCATGAGCCTGCTTTTTGGAAATGCCCTTCAACCGGAGCGGAAGCCAGACATTTCCGAACACAGTCGCCCAGGGCATCAAGGTCGGCTCCTGGAAGACAAAGCTCATTTCATGCTCGTCTTGTCCACTCTGCTCCATCGGCCATTCGACGCGCCCGGTTGTCGGGCTGGTCAAACTGGTCAATATCCTGAGCACGGTTGACTTGCCACACCCTGAGGGGCCCAGCAACGTAACGAATTCACCCTGTCGGATATCCAGAGACATTTCCCGCAGCGCAATGGTGCCATTGGAAAACGTCTTGGAGATCTGGTTGAGAGAAACGATGGCAGGAGAGGACGCCCTAGCGCCCTGTCCCGACTCCGATACCGTGGCTGTCATGCGTACGCCTCACAGCCACGGCTCGCGCCTGAAATAATCACTGTCCGGGTTTCCTGCGATCAGTTACCGGTCAGCTTCTTTTTGAGATCGACGCCAACGCCCGCGTTTACAAACTGCAGGGTGTAGGACTTGCTGACATCGACATCAGCGTTCACGACGCCGGATGCAACCATCTTGTCAAAGAAGGACTTGTTGCGCTCGTCGGTCATGGCACCAATGCCCATTGTCAGACTGTCGCCGGAATCGACGATGCCGTATTCCTTCATTTTCTCAATGGAAAACGCGAGCTGCTCATCAGACATGCCAGGATTGTCTTTCTTGATCATCTCAAGAGCTGCAGCATTATCGCCATAAAGGAAATTGACCCAGCCGATCGCGGACCCATCAACAAAGCACTTCACGACTTCCGGCTTATTTTCGATCAGGTCGGTGCGCGTCTCAACGGTCGTACCATAGCTGTCATAGCCATAGTCGGCGATCAGGAAGATGTTCGGCTTGAAGCCACCCTCTTTTTCAATCGCGAAGGGCTCTGACGTAATATAGCCCTGCTGGCCCAGGTCCTTGTCTGCAAGGAAAGGCGCAGAATTATAGGTGTAGGGACGAACCTGGTCTGCTGAGAAACCAAACTCGGAAATCATCCACTGATAGTAAGAGTTAAAACCACCCTTGCCGATGAGCAGGTTGATTTCCTTCAGGCTTTCCCAGGTATCGTGTCCAGCGTCCGGATGCGTCAGAAGAACCTGCGGTTCTTTCTGGAAATGCGCGGCGACCACTGTTGTCGGGATACCCTGCTCTACAGCGGAAAACGCCTGCAGCATGTTGCCGCCCATGAGGAAATCGATCTTTCCAACCGGAAGCAGAATACGATTGTTGGCCTGAGGCCCACCCGGCTTGATCTCGACGTCGAGACCACATGCTTCATAGGTACCATCGGCGACAGCCTGATAGTACCCGCCGTGCTCAGCCTGGGCGACCCAGTTTGTGCCGAAAGAAACCTTCTCGAGCGCAAAGGCGCTGGTGGAAACTGACAGGGCGGCAATTGCCACACCAAAGGACTTGAGAATACGCATGTTGTCTTCCGTCTCCTAATCGCTCTAAGTCGGCACCACGCATCGGGCGCGCCAACGTTGTGCTCTGCCGCTGTGCCTCCTCAGGCCCTGGGAGCGGATCAGGCAATCATGCAGCCCCTGAAAAGCAAAGCCTGTGCCAATCGCCGCACGATAAGCGCCAAAAAGTCGTTCCGTCGCAAGAAACAGCCATGTTCATTTAACATGCCACCTGCCAGCACGCCGCTATCGACATTGCCTTCGGAAAACCCAAAACGCCACTGCACTTTTATTGTGCACATACTGTGCGAAATTGCCACCAGCTTCACCAGACACTGACTTGCTCCCGAATGCAGAGCAAGGCAGTTTTTGATCATAGACACATGACACCAAGGCGACATCAATGCCCCACCCGCTGACACCCGAAACAATACGCCCCCCCTTCGCGCGCTACAGCCACGGCATTGAAGTGCCTGCGGACCATCGCATCGTCTTCGCCTCCGGCCAGCTTGGAATCTCAAGCGACGACAGCATCCCCGGCGATGTCGAAAGCCAGACACGTTTGTGTTTTGAGAACATCTCGGCAATTCTCGCGGAGGCGGATATGGACCTCTCCGATCTTGTCCGCATCAACGCCTATGTCACTGGTCGCGAGCATCTCCCAGGCTACATGAAGACACGAGATGAATTCACTGCGGCCCCGCCGCCAGCATCAACATTGATGATCGTCTCGGGTTTTGCCCGCGAAGAGTTCGTTGTCGAAGTCGAAGTGATCGCGGCAAAACCCTGAAGAAACTCATGCGCCATTCGGTCTGAACGACCGATCTTCCAGGCAGGTGCACTTCTTTTGGTGGCAACTCTTGCGTCTGAGGGCAAACACCTTGAAAAATGCACTCGCCTTTAATGGCTGAAGCAGCGCCTTTGCCGCGCTTGTCTTCGCCGCAACCACTCCTGTGCGGAACTCGGGCAAGCCGGTCGTTTCTGGCTGCTATCAAAGCCGACAGGTCCGACAACAAGGACCAGTCCCATGCGTTTGTGGATCAAAGACCCAATTGCAATCCTAGCCGAAGGTGCCGAACGCGGCGTCGTCATCGAAGATGGCGTCATCGTTGAGTTGATCGGCGCAGGCAAGGAACCGATGCTGCCGGTGGACCAAACCTTCGACGCGTCCCGGCATGTCATCACACCGGGTCTCGTGAACACACATCATCATTTCTTTCAGACGTTGACCCGGGCTCATCCGGAGGCAATCAACAAGGAACTTTTTCCCTGGCTTCACTCGCTCTACCCGATTTGGGCCAAGAACGTTACGCCCGAGAACTTTCGCCTTGGGACGCGCCTCGCATTGACGGAACTCATGATATCCGGGAGCACAGCCGCATCGGATCATCATTATCTTTTCCCGGACGGATTGGAATCCGCCATGGACATTCAGGCTGAGGAAGCGGAACGCGTTGGTATTCGCATGACCCTCACCCGCGGCTCCATGAACCTCAGCCAGAAGGATGGTGGGCTCCCACCTGACACGGTTGTCCAGGACGAGGATACGATCCTGGCAGACTGCGAGCGTGTCCTGTCCAGGTACCACGACACGTCCAAGGGGGCGAAGCTGCAGGTTGCGCTTGCCCCTTGCGCGCCCTTCACGGTGACCAAACGCCTGATGCAGGAAAGCGTCAGCCTCGCCGAGAAATACGACTGTCGTCTCCATACGCATCTCGGCGAAACCATCGACGAAGACGACTATTGTTTCGAGAAATTCAATTGTCGCCCTGTCGACTATCTTGAAGAGTGCGGCTGGCTGAACGAGCGCGTCTGGCTCGCCCATGGCATTCACTTCAATGATGATGAGGTCAAGCGTCTGGGACATGCCTGCGTCGGTGTTTGCCACTGTCCAACGTCGAACATGGTCCTTGCCTCGGGACAATGCCGGACCAAGGAGCTTGAAGCAGCTGGCTGCCCTGTCGGACTTGGAGTGGATGGCTCAGCGTCCAATGACAATTCCAATCTGATCGAAAGCGTTCGTCACGCCCTCATGATCAACCGCCTGACCTATGACGCAGCGTCGGTGACACATTTCGATGCGTTCCGCTGGGCTACCGAAGGCTCTGCGCGATGCCTTGGGCGAGAAGACATTGGCGCCATCAAACTTGGGATGATGGCCGATATGGCCTTCTACAAGCTGGATGAGCTTCGGTTCTCAGGCGCAGGCGATCCTCTCGCCGCACTCGTTCTGTGTGGCGCTCACACTGCTGACCGCGTCATGATTGGTGGCGACTGGACCGTCGCAGACGGCATTCCGACCAGCATCGACATTGCGGAACTTCGCCACGAACATGGCGCTGCTGCAAAACGGTTTCTCGAAAGCCTCTGAGCGACCCTGGCGCCGCGCTCGGTAAAGTGCGGCGCTGAACAGGCTTCAGGGTCGAACCTTCAATGCTCCTGCAAGGCCTGCGATCAAAAGCGCCAAC
This sequence comes from Roseibium sp., assembly GCF_039982295.1. Lineage (GTDB taxonomy): Bacteria > Pseudomonadota > Alphaproteobacteria > Rhizobiales > Stappiaceae > Roseibium. The sequence goes on along the minus strand of NZ_JBDWYP010000039.1, from coordinate 13,450 downwards.
ATGGCAACCAGCGCAAAGGATGCTCTCAGCGAAAACGCGTCACCAATGAAACCCAGTATAGGCGGGCCGAACAGGAAGGCGCCGTAGCCAAGCGTTGCGACGGACGCCAGCGCTGCTCCCTTGGACATCGTTGGGTCAGCGGCGGCCCGCGACATGGCGAGGGGAAAAATGACCGCATTGCCAAGGCCCATGACAACACAGCCTGCCCATATCATCCAGATGCTTTGCCCCCAGACCAGAAGCACACAGCCGAACGCTGCGGCAATGCCACTGGCGCGCGCGACTGGGACTGCCCCAAAACGTGCGATCACCTGATCGCCGCAAAATCTCATGACCACCATGGCAACCGAGAACGCGGCAAATCCGACCGCGGCCTCGGAGCTTTCAAAGCCAAGTTCCTGAATTTGATAGAGCGCGGCCCAATCCGTAATCGCGCCCTCGCCCAGCGCGGCGATGAGGGCCATGATCCCGACGAAAAACAAGCCACCCTTTGGAATTGCGACAAACGGCGGTCTCTTTCCACCCGGCCCTGTCTTCTCCGAAGCCCAAGGCGTTCTCAGCGCGAACACAAGCGGGATCGCCATAAACAACGACCAACCGGCAAAGTGCGGCAGAAGATCCAGCTCATACCAGAGCGCAAGCGCGCCTGCTCCTGCGCCAAGTGCTGCCCCAAGACTGTAAAGCCCGTGGTAAGATGACATGACAGACCGGCCCAGTTCCTTTTCGACTTCAGCGCCCCAGCCATTCATCGCAACATCCAATGTACCGATGCAAAAACCGACCACCAGCATCAACGGCAAAATCACCGCCACAGACATGCCGAATGGCAAGATCGCGAAGCCGATCAGCATGCCGACCGCGAAAACCTTCGACATTGAAGCAGCGCCGAACCGGTCAATCAGATAGCCGGCAATCGGAAAACCAAGCACAGCACCGAGCGCCATGGCCAGAAGAACCAGGCCAAATCCGCTCTCGTCAACATCAAGCATCAGCTTAAAGTCAGGGATGCGCGTCGCCCAGACGCCAATAAGGGTTCCCAATAGCAGAAAGACAATCCCGACGGCGTGCCGGGCACGTTTGATATGCATGAGAAACTCATAAGGAAAGAATGCGCAGAACGCCTGATCGACAAGGCGCGGCCACACTACGCTTCAAAGAAACAACCTAGCAAGCGCTTGCCGTGAATTTAGTGCGTCACAAGTTTAGGCAATCGCAGCAAGACCTGAACCGCTTGAGGAATTTCCAGACACGCCGAGCAGAATGTCACCGGCGGCCTGATAAAGACGTGATGCTCTTTCGGCATCCTTCCGCGCATCGGCACTGCGCTCATTTTCCCCTGAGCCCTGCTGGTCCGAGCCATCGCGCCCTGCACCAGTATCCGCTTGTTCATTGGCACTCGTGGACGCGGGCTGCGCCGCATCAGTGCTTGCGGCATCTTGATTGCCTGGTCCGGAGGTTTCGTCGTCACCGGAAAGCTCTTCCGCCGCCTCGGCTCTTGCTTCCGCCTGTGCGGTCGCCAACTGCGAGCGGGCCTGCTGAGCGACCTTCAGATCCTGCGATGAAGGCTCCGCCGGTGCGGTCGCAGCACGAATGACAATCTGCATCTTGCGAATGGTCGCCTCGGGAGTTCTTTCGACAGAGGTATCGATCTTGACCTCACCGCCGATGGCATAACGGCCGCCATCTGGCCCCTGCTGGAAGGTATAGGTTGGAGCCCCGGCATAGGGTCCTCCGACGCGCGCATGCGCTTGCTCGTGCGCACGCACTTCACGGTCCCGTTGCTTCAGCTCTTCGACCTGCTTTTCTTCCGCTTCGGTCAGTCCATCCCCATCCGGATCTTCTTCCGTTTCTCCGCTGGACGAAGACTGGGCAACGCCGGTTGGAGCACCAGCATTTTGCGCGCCACCTGAAGCTCCTCCGGCGTCTTTCTGATCTGATGCCGAACCAGCATTTACGTCAGCAGGATCGCCAGCGGTGTCGTCTGTACCTTCTGGCGGGCTTGCCAAGCTCTGAGCAGAGCCATGCGTCTCGCGACCACGTTTTCCATCACCTTGCGTTTCATCAACCACTTGCAGCGCAAGGACCGCTTCGGCGCTCAAGGGAGAGACAGCACCAGCGCGGGCAGCCGCCTGCGACCGGCCAACGGAAGAGCGCGCCTCCTCCTGAACCACCTGAGAAGCCAATTGCCTCTCCTGGTTTTCATCTTGGCCGCGCACCGCACCGGTTCCTCTCAGACCGGTTTGAGCTGGAAATGTCGAAATGACGCTGAGCATGAGGGCGAGCGTTGCTCCAGCCTCTTTCGGAAACATTAAGAAATGTTAGCAAGTGCCAATTCACACGCAGATTTGAAGAGAAACGCGCTACGTACTGCAAAATTTCGCGGTGAAGCGTTTAACAGGCTTTATCACGGCCTCCACAGTCGCTTAGAAAGGCATGTCCATTCTGACAAGGCACTGGCAACTTTGCCCTTCGGCAGTATGTTGGCGATTGCTCAATTCACTTCGCAGCGGATCTTTCCATGACAAATCTTCCCAAACGGTATTGGCACGAAATGACGACGCTCGACTTTGCGAGCCCGGACACGAAGGATTGGATCGCTGTCCTGCCGGTCGCCGCAATCGAACAGCACGGACCACATTTGCCGGTATTCACGGACACCGCAATTGCCGAGGGACAGGTCCGCCGCGTCCTGGAGCTTCTTCCGGCCGACATCCCTGCGACATTCCTTCCAACGCAAGCGGTTGGCAAATCGAATGAGCATATCTCGTCACCGGGCACATTGACCCTCTCCTGGGACACCGTCACCAAGGCATGGCTTGAGATCGGCGAAAGCGTTGCACGTGCCGGGATCAAAAAGCTTGTCCTCATCAACTCCCACGGAGGAAATGTTCCAGTGATCGACACGATCGCACGCGAGCTTCGCGTCAGCCACGACATGCTTGTCACGGCGACTGCGTGGGCGAGATTTGGACAGCCTGACGGGGTGTTTCCGGCCGAGGAATTCACTTATGGCATTCACGGCGGCGACGTCGAAACGTCAATCATGCTCCACCTGCATCCAGAACTGGTACGGATGAACCTCGCCGAGGATTTCACATCCGCGCAGCAGGAGTTCATCAAGGAGTTCAAATATCTGCGCGGGCACGGTGCTCAGCAGTTCGGATGGAAGGCACAGGACCTGTCTCCGAAAGGCGCACTCGGAAACGCTGCCAATGCAGCCGCAGAAAAAGGGAAGAAGTCCCTCGATCATGCGGCCCACGGATTTGTAGATCTATTGAAGGATATCCATGCCTTTGATCTATCGAGGCTTTATCAACCGAAGTGAGTCCAGCACCGTTTACACGGTGCGGGGCTCAAGGATCAGAACGGGATGGAAACACCCCGATGATCAAAAAAGCCCCCTGACTGCTCCGGCTTCAAACCGTCAATCACCTGAATCAGGCGCCCTGCTGCATCTTCAGGTGATTGAACCTCGAGACCCGATTTAGCGAAGCTCTCGGTCAATGGCGTGCGAACAGTGCCAGGGTGGAGCCCAACGCAAACTGCTTCACTGTTCTTGCGTGCCAGCTCGATCGACGCAGAGCGAACAATTTGATTCAGCCCTGCCTTGGCAGCCCGGTAGCTGTACCAACCACCCAGGTGATTATCCGAAATCGACCCGACCCGCGCCGACAAGGTAGCGAAAACGCTGCGCTGATCCCGAGCAAGCCTCGGCAGAAAAGACTTTATGATCAAAGCCGGACCGATCGCGTTGATCGCATAGGAACGCGCCATCGCCGCCGGGTCCAGATCTCGCCAGCTTTTCTCGGGACGGTGTCCGTCAAGTGTCAGGGCGCCGGTCGCGTCGATCACGAGGCAGAGTTGACCGGCTTGCTGGCCAATCCAGTCAGCGGCAGATTCAATCGCCTCTGCGTCTGTCAGTTCGATGCACGGGTTTGAAGATCTGCTCAATCCGATCACCCGGTCATAGCGCCCCTCTCGGGTCAACGTCTGCAACAACGCGCTACCGATGCCGCCTGAGCTCCCGATCACAACAGCCAAACGATCAGACAAATCGAACCCTCACTTTAATATGGCGTACGTCGTCATCTGTAGCAGACGACCTGAAAGGCAAGAGGCTGCGCACAACTGGACCGCAGCCCCATTTACGGATTACCGCGGTTCATCGGCAAGCCCCTTGTATGTTGCGTAACAGGCGAGAAGCAGCACGACGGCAAAGGGAAATCCTGTAGATACGGCCATAGCCTGCAGCGCACCGAGCCCTCCACCAAGCAGGAGCGCGATCGCGACCAATCCCTCGAACGTGCACCAGAAGACCCGCTGAGGCATCGGCGCGTCGACCTTCCCTCCGGCAGTGATTGTGTCAATGACGAGGGACCCGGAGTCGGAAGACGTCACGAAAAAAACGATCACAAGGACGATGCCCAGAAACGACGTCAGACCAGCGAGTGGCATCTCGGCCAGCATCTTGAACAGCTTCAACTCAAGAGGTGCATCGGCAACGCTTGTCACACCATCCTGGACGATTTGAGTGATGGCGGTGCCGCCAAAGGCGGTCATCCAGAAAACGCAAACGAGAGAGGGGATCAGGAGGACGCAGACAACAAACTCCCGGACGCTCCGTCCACGGCTGACACGTGCGATGAACATTCCGACGAAGGGTGACCATGAAATCCACCAGGCCCAGTAGAAACTGGTCCAACCCTGCGAGAAGTTCGCATCCGCACGTCCGATCGGATTGGAAAGCGCCGGAAGCAGTGTCACATAGGCAATCAGATTGTCGAGAAAACCCGTTACAATCGCCAGCGTCGGGCCGACTACAATCACGAACAACAACAAGGCAGCCGCAAGGCCCATGTTGATTTCGCTCAGAATCTTCACGCCACCATCAAGGCCCCGATAGACTGAAATGAGGGCGACACCGGTAATTGCCAGAATGAGCATGACCTTGGAGACATCGTTGTTCGGAATGCCAAACAGCAGCTCCAACCCTGCGTTTGCCTGCTCAGCGCCAAATCCCAAGGACGTCGCCAAGCCGAACAGAGTAGCAAAAACCGCCAGAATATCGATGACATGACCCGGCCAACCCCAGATCTTCTCCCCGAAGATCGGGTAAAAGACCGACCTCATCGTCAGCGGCAGCCCCTTGTTGTAGGAGAACAGCGCAAGCGCCAGAGCAACGACGGCATAGATCGCCCAGGGATGCAGACCCCAATGGAAGATGGTCGCCGCCATCCCCAGTTCTGCCGCCGCTTTTGGGTCGTTCGCAGCAGCGCCGAGCGGCGCCCAATCGGTCCGGACGCCTCCCTCGAAGGTCGTGCCACCCAAAGAACTGTTGAAGTGCGAGATAGGCTCACTGACGCCAAAGAACATCAGGCCAATGCCCATGCCAGCTGCGAAGAGCATCGCAAACCAACCGGCATAGCTGTAGTCGGGCGTTGCATCCTGCCCTCCGATCCGCACACTGCCGAATGGTGACAAGATCAGGAAAAAGCAGAAAAGAACGAAGATATTGGCAGCTCCAAGGAAGAACCAGTCCAGACTGGCAGTCAACCAACCCCGAAGACCGTTGAAAACCGCGCCCGCCTGATCCTGAAGCGCAAGCGTCAGAATGACGAAGCCGACAATGGAAAGGCCCGACACAAGAAAAACGGGATTATGGACGTCGAAGCCGAACGGCCCGACGCTGGATTCAATGTTGTCCTGGCCGATTTCATATTCGGTTTCGATGAGGTTCGCCGCCCCCTCCGGCTCGGGAATACCTTGAGCGTCCGGTTCCATATTCATGTTCAAGTTTCCTCAGAATGCGGAAAATACTGTTCAACGCAGGTCAAACGGCACGGACCAAAAAGACCGAAACCGGAGCGTGGCGGGCAATCAACGCACCATTGGACGACCAGAAACCATCGCCCAGGTTGGGGACATGCGTTCCCATGACGACGAGGTCTGCTCCTGACGCCCTAATCGCATCGAGAAGGCTTTTCTCCAGATCCGCGGTAGGATCATGGCTCACAATTACCTGGGCAGACACTGCGACGCCCTTTCCAGCCGCATCATCCTCTGCGAGCTGCTTCAGCTTGGCCTCATATTCTTCAGGGGTGTGCGCCAGCGCGCCGGGCAAAGCAGAGGTCACCCCGACATACCAAACCTCCGCGCCATAATGCGCAGCGAGATCAATCGCCGCCTCTCGTGCCTTCTTGAGGTTTTCCGCGTGTTTAAGGTCTATCGGTACGACCGCGCGCTGAAACAAAGCCCATCCCCTTCCTTGGTTCGTCCGCCAACCAGTCGCATTCAAGAATGCGCAAAGGTTAACTTTCATTAACGCAGATCCCGCGCATTGGTTCCATGCAAAAATCTTTTGCTGACTTGCCCTCTCGCCTTGATGAAAAGCTGCTCAGCTCGATCATATTTTGAGCATATGAAAAAATCAGTCATTTTTTCACTTCACGAAATGAAAAAACAGACGTAATTTTCACAGGCAATTTTCGCACGAGGGAAAAATGTCGGAAGACAAGGGCATCGGACAGGACATTCGCGCCCTGCGCGTTACGCGCAAGATGACGCTTGAGGACCTTTCCAAGGCGGTCGGCAAGTCGGTTGGTTGGGTCTCTCAGGTGGAGCGCAATCTCTCGACGCCAACCGTCGACGACCTGCACAACTTTGCGCGGATACTCGATGTGCCGCTTTCCATGTTCTTCGGCATCCCGGATGCACCTGAGCGGGAGCATGGTGTGGTCGTGCGAGCTTCCGCACGCCGGGAAATCGGTGAACGTGACGACGGTCTTTTCGAAGCGCTTGTATCGCCGGATCTCACCGATGATTTCGAGGTCATTCATTCGACCTTTCTGTCAGGCGCATCGCTTGAGAAAAGCCGCCAGCGCGCGACGTCCGAGGTCGTCTATCTCATGTCCGGCACGCTCGACATCTGGATCGCAGATCAGAAGTTCACCATTCAGGCCGGTGACAGTTTCCGCATCAAGGGCTCGAAATACCGCTGGGCCAATCCTTATGATGACCCGGCTTTGGCCATTTGGGTTATCTCTCCCCCTGTTTATTGAGGTTTGACCATGACCTTTCCCTCTACAGCTCGTGTCGTGATCATCGGTGGTGGAATTGTCGGCGTGTCCGCACTTTATCACCTCGCAAAAGCCGGATGGTCAGATTGCGTCCTGCTCGAGAAAAACGAGCTCACAGCAGGATCGACCTGGCACGCTGCCGGCAATTGTCCGAATTTTGCGGCCAACTATGGCATCTTGAACATGCAGCGCTACTCTCTGGAGCTCTACCGCGGGCTTGGCGATGAAGTCGACTATCCGATCAACTACAATGTAACGGGCTCAATCCGTCTGGCGCACTCTCACGAGCGCATGATGGAATTTGAACGCGTCCGCGGCATGGCTGCACACATGGGCCTGACCATGGACATGTGCACACCGGATCAATTGCAGCAGCATTTCCCATTCCTGGAAACCCACGATCTCGAAGGAGGTCTATGGGACCCGCTTGATGGCGACATTGATCCAAGCCAGGTCACGCAAGCGCTTGCAAACGGTGCGCGAGCGCACGGCGCAACGATTTTGCGCTTCACACCTGCGACCGGGGTAAGCCGGTCGGACGGCGAATGGATCGTGCAAACTGAAAAGGGCGACATCCGGTGCGACTATGTGGTCAACGCGGCAGGCTATTATGCGGCACGTGTCGGCGACTGGTTCCTGCCCCACGGTGGGCGCAAAGTACCCATGACGGTGATGAGCCATCAGTATTTTCTGACGGAGGCCATTCCCGAGGTTGAGGCGTGGACCAGAGAACATGGCCGCAAGCTACCTTTGCTGCGCGACGTCGACAGTTCCTACTACCTGCGACAGGACACTTATTCACTGAACCTCGGCCCCTATGAGCGCAATTGTCAGGCGGCCTGGGTGAACGCCGATGATCCGATGCCCGATGATTTCAGCTTCCAGCTCTATCCGGACGATTTGGATCGCCTGGAGTGGTACATCATGGATGCCATGGAGCGCGTCCCCCTTCTTGGGTCGCAGGGGGTTCAGCGCAACATCAACGGCCCCATTCCCTACGCACCTGACGGCTTGCCAATGGTCGGGCCAATGCCGGGCGTTCCCAACGCGTTCGAGGCGCACAGCTTTACCTTCGGCATTGCGCAGGGAGGCGGAGCTGGCAAGGTCCTTTCCGAGTGGATCATGCATGGCCACACCGAATGGGACATGTGGTCTATCGATCCACGTCGATACACCGACTACACGGACCCTCAATACAACCTCGGCAAGGCACTCGAGACCTATGGTCACGAGTATGCCATGCACTTCCCCCATCACGAGTGGTCCGCAGCGCGAGACAAAAAGCTCTCGCCGGTCCACGAACGCCTGCTTGCAGACGGCGCACAGATGGGCGTCTACGGCGGTTGGGAGCGCGCCAACTGGTTCGCCAAGCCGGGCGATGACACATCGGAAGAAGCAACGCAGACCTGGAACCGTAGCGGCCCATGGGAACGCCGCATACGTGAAGAAGTCGAAGCCGTGCGTGATGGCGTCGGCATCATAGATATATGCGGATTTTCGCGCTTTGAACTGACCGGAGAGAGCGCCGCTGAGTGGCTACGCGGAAGGATCGCTGGCGCTCTTCCGAAGATTGGCCGGATGAACCTGCTTTATTTTCCCGACGCGCGTGGCCACGTCTTGACCGAGATGTCCTGCATCCGCCACGGAGATGATCACTTTACCCTGATCACAGCTGCTGCTGCCCAATGGCACGACTTTGAGGTTCTCTGGCGGCATTTGCCGGGGGAGCTGAAACTTGTCGACCGCACGACGGACGTAAATTCTTTGCTGGTCACGGGCCCCAAGTCCCGCGACCTGCTCTCCGGTCTCACGGATGCGGACTTGTCGCGCGGATGGTTGACGCATCAAGACGCGACAGTCGCTGGTCGGCCGACTCTCCTGCCAAGGGTGTCTTTTGCCGGAGAATTGGGCTGGGAAGTTCACGCATCGCGCGAAGACACCCCTGCAATCTACGATGCGATTCGTGACGCTGGAGCGGCACCGTTCGGCATGTATGCCCTGAACTCGATGCGGATCGAAAAAGGCTACCTGACCTGGAAAGGGGATCTGTCCACTGACTACACCCTCCTGGAAACCGGCCTCGATCGTTTTGTCCGGCTCGACAAAAAGCAAGATTTCCCCGGTAAGGAAGCGCTCGCAGCTGAGGCAGAAAGAGGACCGCTCAAGCAAAGGGTGACGCTTGTCGTCGAACCGGGTGAACACGACGCCCCCTACATGGCTGCGGTTTTTGCGAACGGAAGGCCTGTCGGCGAGGTCACCTCATCGGCTTATGGCTATCGTGTCGACGCAGCCATTGCGATTGCCATGGTCGATGCCGAGGCAACTAAGCCTGGCACACAGCTCGAAATCGACGTTTTTGGACAAAAGCTGAGTGCCACGGTGCAGGAGACTTCCTGTCTTTGGGATCAGGACAACGCTCGCATCCGCGCCTGAGTACACTTAAGGGGTTGTAGAAATGGCTTTTCCTCCAGAAAAAGCGCGTGTCGTTATTGTCGGCGGCGGCGTAATCGGTTGCTCGGTCGCATATCATTTGACGCAGCTCGGGTGGAAGGACGTTGTTCTGCTGGAGCGCAAGCAACTGACATCAGGCACGACTTGGCATGCGGCAGGTCTGATAGCTCAGCTGCGCGCGACACAGAACATGACGCGTCTGGCAAAATACAGTCAGGAACTCTACGGCAAACTCGAGGAAGAAACCGAAGTCGCAACGGGTTTTCGCCGCAACGGTTCGATCACGGTTGCCCTGTCAGACGAACGCAGAGAAGAAATCCTCCGTCAGGCCTCCATGGCACGTGCTTTCGGTGTCGAGGTTGAAGAGATCAGCCCCTCCGAACTGTTGAACCGCTATCCGCATGTGAACACGTCAGATGTGAAAGCAGCCGTCTATCTGGACAAGGACGGGCAAGGTGACCCCGCCAACATAGCGCTTGCGCTGGCGAAGGGCGCAAAGATGCGCGGTGCAAAGATCCTCGAGCGCACCAAGGTGACGGGTTTCGGCAAAGACGGCCGCCGCATCACCAGTGTGAACTGGGAGGCCAACGACGAAAGCGGCACCATCGAGTGCGATCACGTGGTCAATTGTGCCGGCATGTGGGGCCATGAGGTTGGCCGCCAGATGGGTGTCAACGTTCCGCTGCACGCCTGCGAGCATTTTTACATCGTCACGGAAACGGTGCCAGGGCTGACCCAATTGCCGACACTGAGAGTTCCAGAGGAATGCGCCTACTACAAGGAAGACGCTGGCAAGATGCTGCTGGGCGCATTTGAACCCTTGGCAAAACCATGGGGCATGAATGGCATCGCGGAAGACTTCGAGTTCGACCAGCTTCCGGAAGACTTCGATCATTTCGAACCGATCCTCGAAATGGCAGTCAACAGGATGCCGCTACTTGCCGAAACCGGCATTCACACCTTCTTCAACGGCCCCGAGAGCTTCACGCCTGACGACGCCTATCACCTGGGCCTGGCACCGCAGATGGACAATGTCTGGGTTGCTGCCGGTTTCAACTCCATCGGCATCCAGTCAGCCGGTGGTGCTGGGATGGCCCTTGCGGCATGGATGGACACGGGCGAAAAACCGTTCGACCTCGGAGACGTCGACATCGCGCGCATGCAGCCTTTCCAGGGCAACAAGACCTATCTCTTTGAGCGGTCGAAAGAAACGCTTGGTCTTCTCTACGCCGACCACTTTCCCTACCGCCAGAAGGCGACCGCCCGTGGTATCCGCCGCTCACCCTTGCACGATGCCCTCAACGCAGAAGGCGCAGTGATGGGAGAATTGGCGGGTTGGGAACGTGCCAACTGGTTTGCCGATGAAAGTCAGACAGCCGAATATCAGTATTCCTGGAAGCGGCAGAACTGGTTTGACAACGCGGCGCGCGAACATAGGGCCATCCGGGAAAATGTCGGCATCTATGACATGAGTTCCTTTGGCAAGATCCGGGTCGATGGACCTGATGCCGAAGCCTATTTGAACCATGTCGCCGCCAGCAACCTGTCCGTGTCCACAGGCAAGATTGTCTATAGTCAGTTTCTCAACACCCGAGGCGGGATCGAAGCGGATGTGACCGTGACCCGCTTGTCGGAAACCGCCTATCTGGTCGTGACCCCTGCAGCCACCCGCCTGGCGGACCAGGAGTGGATGCGCCGCCACATGGGCGACTATCGCGTCACCCTGACTGACCTGTCGGCCGCAGAAGCAGTCATTTGCGTGATGGGCCCCAATGCACGCACGTTGCTGGAGCACGTTTCACCAAACGGTTTTTCGAACGCGGAAAATCCCTTTGGCACCTTCCAGGAAATCGAGATCGGCATGGGTCTCGCACGCGCTCACAGGGTGACCTATGTCGGCGAACTTGGTTGGGAACTTTACGTTTCTTCCGACATGGCGGTGCATGTCTTTGAAACCCTGCTCGCCGCTGGGCAGGATATGGATGCCAAGCTCTGCGGGCTGCATATGATGGACAGCTGCCGCCTCGAAAAGGGCTTTCGCCATTTCGGCCATGACATCTCGAGCGAGGACCACATCCTCGAGGCTGGTCTTGGGTTCGCTCTCAAGAAGACCGATGTCCCCTATATCGGCCGCGATGCTGTCATGCGCAAACGCGAAGAAGGACTGCAAAAACGCATGGTACAGTTCTTCCTAAGCGATCCGGAACCGCTGCTTTATCACGCCGAGCCTATTATCCGTGATGGCACGATTGTTGGCTATCTCACGTCTGGCAACTACGGACACACGCTTGGCGCGGCCGTTGGTATGGGCTATGTGCCTTGCGAAGGCCAGACGGCGCAGGACGTTCTGGCCTCCACCTACGAGATTGAGATTGCCGGCGAACGCGTGTCCGCCACACCATCCTTGAAGCCCTTCTACGACCCCCAGTCCGAACGCGTCAAAGTCTGACTCCCATCACACGAGTCTGCCAATGAAGAGCACAACTGCCCAGGAAGCTGACATGACCCGCTATTGCCTGACCGTTACATGCCCGTCCCGACGGGGCATTGTGGCTGCCGTTTCGACCTTTCTGGCCGACAATGGCTGCAACATCACAGACAGTTCGCAGTTCGACGATCTGGATACAGATCAGTTTTTCATGCGGATCGGTTTCGTCTCAGAACAAGGCGCAGCGCTGGAGGCGCTTTCACAGGCCTTTGCGGAAATCGCAAGCAACTTCGGTATGACATTCGAGTTCCATGACGAAAGCCAAAAAATGAAGATTTTGGTCATGGTCTCCCGTTTTGGGCACTGTTTGAACGATCTGCTTTACCGGGCGCGGATCGGCGCCTTGCCGGTGGAAATCGTTGCCGTGATTTCCAATCACATGGACTACCAGAAGGCGGTGGTGAACGCGGACATTCCTTTCCATTGCATCAAGGTCACCAAGGAAAACAAGCCTGAAGCGGAAGCAGCAATCATGAAAGTCGTCGAGGACACTGGCGCGGAGCTTGTCGTCCTGGCCCGCTATATGCAGATCCTTTCCGACGCGATGTGCCAGAAGATGAGTGGCCGGATCATCAACATCCATCACTCCTTTTTGCCATCATTCAAAGGCGCAAATCCCTACAAGCAGGCGCGCGAACGTGGGGTGAAACTGATCGGAGCCACCTCACACTACGTTACTGCGGATCTGGATGAAGGCCCGATCATCGAACAGGATATTGTCCGCATCACGCACGCACAAAGCGCCGCGGATTATGTCTCGCTCGGGCGCGACGTGGAGAGCCAGGTTCTGGCGCGCGCCATCCACGCACATGCCAACCACCGTGTTTTCCTCAATGGCAACAAGACAGTCGTCTTTCCAGCCTCCCCAGGAAGCTACTCAAGCGAGCGAATGGGGTGAGTAAGGCGTGTCATATAGAGCCCGTCTTCATCCCTTCAGACACAGGCGCCAACCAATCGCTTCTTCGGTGTCACCGAAGAGCTTGACCTGACGGGCACCTGGGCCTGACGATTCTATCGCAAGCTCCGCTTTCCGCGTACTCCGCTAGCAGATTGCAGCGCGTTAGCCGCCGGACACGATCGAAACAGCTGACGGGGCCTGCCGTCAGGAGATGAAAACCGCCCGGACAGGTGCCGGGGCACTGTCGCCTCCCCAGCCGCTGGTCCTTTCGAGCTGACCTCATCGATCGAACAGGCCGGGATCTGCTCTTGAGAGAACCTGGATCGCTTCATCGTCGGTCTCCTCGTTTAGCGAACAGAGCGAACTAAAGAACGCAGGCTCGTCAGGGGAGTGGCTTTCTCGTTTCGGTTTTAATATCCCACTGCCTTCCGAACGCGACGCTTAGGCAGCTCCCGGCTTTCTGCTTGAGTTGTTTTGCGGTTGTTTTTGGGGGGCAGGATTTGTTTTTTTGCGCTTCTGCGCCGTTCTATCTTGACG
>NZ_JBDWYP010000038.1:0-2311 GCF_039982295.1 Roseibium sp. | reverse complement strand
TGGGCTTCAAGACGCGGGATCGGCTTGGAGTACATCCAGCCCGGCAAACCGCAACAGAACGCCTATGTCGAGCGCTACAACCGAACCGTCCGCCATGAATGGCTCGGACAATACATATTCGAAACGATCGAGGAGGCACAGCACCAAGCCACACGCTGGCTATGGACATACAACAACGAGCGGCCCAACATGGCCATCGGCGGCATCACGCCCGCAATGAAACTCAAAACAGCGGCCTGAAGTCCAGTTTTAAAACCCATCAAAATTGGGATGATTACCAGGCCTGCAGACGGTATTGGCTTTCCAGCCCGCGAGGCAGCCCGCGGCGAACAGGCCGGGCACGCAGAACGCAAGCGCGAAATAGCCGCCAAAGCAAAACCCGACGACCGCACCTGAAAGGGCCACCGCAACCATACCGATCAGGACCGCACTGTTGTCCCTGTCGTCAGAAGCTGTCTTCGAAGACAGGACGTTTTCTTGCGAGGTATCCATCTGCTTACCTTTCAGTATCCCGGCAATGCGCCGCTAGAATTCGGAAAACCACTACCGGACCGGTGCAGTACCAGCCTCAACGATTAAGTGCCTAATCGACCGGCACATTGACTGTTGCCCGCGAGGAACAGCTCGTTCGGAGATGCCGCGCATTTGCCAAGAGCCACAACAGTTGCAGCAAACTCTCATTTCGCAGCCTCGAACTGTTTTTCAGGCCTACCGGACTGCCTCACGCGGCTTGACAGACGGCTATGAAATTGGAGCGTCATCGGACAACCATTGCACAAGCCTGCTTCGCGCATTCCGGGGGAGATATCCGCAAATGCCGGAGTCGCGAGCGTGTGACGGGCTGAAGCCAAACTCTTCACGGAACTGCTTGCAGAACACGGCATGGTCAGAAAAACCAAGAGAATAGGCCACTGTGCTGATCAACCTGCACTCTTCTCTGCTGGCCAGCGCTTTGCACGCCGCCACGAGCCTTTTGCGGGTGATCAAACTAGCAACGCCGCCATAGGGAGCGAGCAGGTAGTAGAGCTGTCGTCTCGACATTCGCAATGCCAGGCAGATTGATTGCGCACCCAATTTCGGAGAATGGAGGTTGTCGCGGATGTAGTCTAAAACGATAGAGGCTCGATCGCGGGGAACCGGAACTGATGGCATGCGCTCCCGCTGGTGCCTCAAAACCGCTCCGAGCAAGTGGGAGAAGGACTCGATCCACAGGGATGTCTCGGATATTGTCAAGTCGGCAAAGAGCTTTTCGGAACTCAGCACGAAGTCGCTGAGAATACGTGCAGCCGGACCTTCGAGACGAGTATTGACCAAAGCATCGATGTCCGTCTCCATGTCGAAAAAAAAGTCCCTGTTCATCAACACGTTGATGCATTCAATCCGGTCGGTCGTACCGCTGAATGAACTGGCGAGAGAATTAATCAAAATCGTTCCGGGGTCGGCCTCTACCCGGGTATCGCCAACGCGATTTTCAATCGCACCGCGTCGCAGAACCGTCAGACACCAGTATTTCGCGGCAGAACCCGCATGTGGCGCGCTTCGGCCGAAGTGCATCGGCGCCGACTTAAGGGTCGCTATCTGGACAACACCGAGATCGAAGCTGCGACCACTCGCCTTGAATCTGCCCGCAGACGGCTGCGCCGACGCGACATCGACAAGGGGCGACAACAACTTTTGCAAGTATTCGACCTGTCGATCCACCCCAAGAAATGAGGTGCAGAACCGATCAGGCTGCGGCAGCTCCTGCAGCCCCATATCGCATTCGGGTTTCTTTGTTGGCTGGCGCCGGCTCATATCTGCGAACCTCGATAACAAAATGCCTTCTCGCGTAGAACTCAACGCGTCGAGCTTCGGAAAATCACTTAGACGAACGTGAAACGCACAGCTGCGCTGACGCTAGCGAAGATGAAGAACCATCTTCTCTTTAGGTTAGGAGGACTGCATATTGTCGGAATATCTCCGACGTATTATTTTGTTTCAAAATGTATCCGCACGAGGCGCTTTGAGAAGACCTCAGGGTTCTGTTGCCAACTTTCGCTCGGTCGGTTTCATTGCGCGTGTTGCGGTTTAGGAGGCGGTCCTGTGATCAGATTTTTCCAAGTGTGTAGCGTCGATCAGTTTCAAAGGCAGCCAGTTCTCGAAGGACGTGGTTGTGTTCGCCGTTCTCTTTTGACGTTGCCCCCTGGGGGTGTTTTGGCTCTGTTGAGCCAGGTGGAAGACGGGAGCTGGCGTGGGACTGGCCATTGAGCGCAGCGCCAGATCCCGTCGTGGGGTAAAGGTGGTTGCGTATTCGCTTGGGGTGAGCCAGCCC
>NZ_JBDWYP010000037.1:0-111620 GCF_039982295.1 Roseibium sp. | reverse complement strand
GCGTCGGGTGCGTAGATCTTCGAGTATTCGCTTTTGTCGATGATGTTTTTCATCTGACTGATCCTCCTATCCGGTCGACCGA
Source organism: Roseibium sp. (assembly GCF_039982295.1). Classification (GTDB taxonomy): domain Bacteria; phylum Pseudomonadota; class Alphaproteobacteria; order Rhizobiales; family Stappiaceae; genus Roseibium. The sequence goes on along the minus strand of NZ_JBDWYP010000037.1, from coordinate 111,538 downwards.
CCTGCCAAAATTTCGCCGACGGCCTCGGACGCTTGATGGACTGGGTCCTGTGCCAGATGCGCGTAGCGCGCCGTTGATTGCGGGCTGGAGTGGCCCAGGAGGCCGCCGATGATCTGCAGAGGTATGCCGGCCGAGGCGGCCGCACTGGCAAAGCTGTGACGCAGATCATGAATGCGCACGTCCTCCAACTTGGCAGCCTTGCGAATGCGGCCCCAAGGCTTCTGCAAATTAACCAAGTGTGTCCCGTCCTTGCGGCCGGAGATGACGTAGGCGTTATCGACGATGTTCTCATCCTTACGCTGGCGGGCCTCCGTCAATTCCTTGGTCGTCTTCGCAAGCTGCTTGAGGACTTCGATCGCCGGCTCGTTGAGCGGGATCGCCTTGAGGCCTTTTGCGTCCGTTTTGTGGTTGGCCAACAGGAGACGCTTGTTGGCGAGATCGACGGCTTCCCATTCGAGCGTGAGTATCTCGCTCAGGCGGCAGCCGGTGAGGACAAGCAAGCGAATAGCGCCTGCCTGATATGGATCGATGAGTTTCAACTGCTCCTGCTCGTCGATGACGCGGAACAGGCCTTTCAGTTCCTCGGGCGTGAGATAGCGCTGGCGCTTGCGCTCGCGATAAGGCTTCACCGGCAGTGCCGGATTACGGTGCGGCTCGATCAGCCCCCATTGGGCCGCCTTGTTGAACATCGCCTTGACCAATCCCAGAACCCTGTTGGCGTTGTAGGGCGTGTTTTTGAGCTTGCGATGCAGGGTGGCCACGTCCTGCGCCGTCAGCTCGTTTATCTTTCTAGCACCAAATGCTGGTCGAATGTAGCGATCCAGCAACCAGATATGCGCGTTCTTGGTGCTTTCCTTGCACCGGCCTTCACAGTGGTCCTCGAGATACCGGTCGGCCAGTTCACGGACCGTGTCACCCTGACGCAGCTGGGCGCGGGCGTCGGAGGGATCATTTCCGAGGGAGATACCGCCGCGGAGGCGTATGGCCTCGCCCCGAGCCTGGTCGAGGGTGAGCTGTCCGACCCGACCTAGGGTATAGCGGCGCAGGCGCCCGAACTTGTTGCGGTATTGCAGGATGAAAATCTTGGTGCCGCTCGGGCGCACCCTTACGCCGAAGCCGGGGAGGGTCGAGTCCCACACGCAGTAGTCCTTTTCCAGAACCTCGAGAGACTTGATGCGAGCCTTGGAGAGTTTCATGGGACTGACCTTGTGGAAATCATATGGAAATCAAACCAGGGGTAATTCTGGACTCCGTTTGAAATCCACGTCAAGCCTAAAATATGATTCAATACATTGAAAAATAACAATAATTATATCTCCTGCAATCTCCCTCATGCTCCTGCAATCAATCGACCGTTAAACTCATAACCTGAAGGTCGCAGGTTCAAATCCTGCCCCCGCAACCAATAATATCAACGCCTTAGAGAGAAATCTCTAAGGCGTTTTTTCGTGCGGGTAAGCTGGAGGTAAGCGGGAAATCCGACTTGGTGGAAAAATGATATGCAATTTAAAGAGTTTGAGTTAGCGACTTAGTCGATGTTCTCGTCGAGAAAACGGCGGATCTTCTTAAGTGTTTTTGAGGTCGGGGAGTCGTAGGCCTACGGGATATGGTATGCTGACCAGTAGACCGTCCAATCGCTCAGCCCAACCATGACGGTTAAGAAATGAATATCGCCCGGGCGCGGGGCGTCGATGTGTTTTTGTGGTGAACGCTGAACAGCGCAAGGCGACGTCCATGTGGAAGGTGTCGTCGATTCTTCCCAGAGACTGGAACCGGATGTCGGATCAATGGGTGGACGATGGAGAAGTAGTCTGTAGTCGATCCCGGATTTGGGAACCGTATCCAACGAGATCATAGCGCATCCAAATGACAATTTTTTACTTTAGGTACCCATGATCGGGATGGCCGGGCTTTGTGAGCGCTTAGAGGAACTCTGATGCCGGGAGCGTCGCCGATGTCTTCGGGTGGCCTTCGCCACTAGCCGCGGAGAAAGTGAGACAATTGTTGCCGGGGTCAGTTGTGAAGAACTCCAGCACCCGGAGATAGTGCGCTCAGTCGTCACCCAGATGGTAGACGTAGAGGAACTCGATGCTCCCCGTCTCGCACAGCTTGCTGAAGGCAGGCGCTGGAGGCCTTGTACATATGGTCATCGCTGAAACCGGCGTTGACCGGCAGGCCGTAGAGGTGGTCGTCAACGTCGAACTCCCAATGGTGCACGTCGTGTCACAGGAACGCCACCTGGATGGCGAAGTGCAGGCCCTTTAAGGTCATCGACAACGGCATCTCAATCTCGCGCCAGGGCGCGGATTTGAGGTCGAGTAGGGTGACGCGCAGCCGGACAGCGTCGGGCTCAGTGGAGATGCTCATCGGTAAGGCTCTTCGCACCAGTTCCAGGGCAGTAGCTCGTAGATTTGATGGAGTTGACTTGGTGGTTGGCACGACCACGTGATCGAATGATACAGCTTACGGCAATCCCTGGGTCGGTGGAGTCATCATCTCACGCTGGTAATAGCGTACCCCTTGCCCGATTGCACAAAGTCAAAGTCGACGGTTTTACCAACACTGAGTTTTTCCAGCAGGGCCTTATCCATGACCATGAAGCCCATCGTCATGGACGGCCAATTCAAGGTGCCGACAGGCTCGTGGGCCAACGTCACCATGCCACTGCTGCCATCGACCTTGGTCACCTTACCCCTTGTGGAATGGATCGTTTGGTCAGCGGCAGGCTTGTCCATCCTGTTGTTTTCCATAGTGCCCATCGGCATGTCCTTCATGTCGTTCATCATCTTTTGCTGAGCCGTGGCCGGGGCTGCGGCAATCGCCAGGAAGGCGGCACAAAGAACGATCGTTGATTTTTTCATCAAATTCTCTCCACAAGTTGGTGAAAGGTTGCAAGCTGGGGTCTGGCACCGCCGATTGACCCGAAGATATCCATCACGCGGTATCGGCAGATGACGGAATCAGTTGATCCGCCGCCTGTCGTCCTTTGCGCCGTCGGCGCATTAGGTAGTAGGCGGCGGGTATCACGAACATCGATAACAAGGGCGCGGTGATCATGCCGCCGACCATCGGCGCGGCAATGCGCTGCATGACCTCGCTGCCGGTCCCGACGCCCCACATGATCGGCAGCAGGCCGGCCAGAATCACCGCGACGGTCATGGCTTTCGGCCGCACGCGCAGAACCGCGCCTTCCCGAATGGCGTCGAGCAAGTCCGCCTCGCTTGTCAGACCTTGTTCAATCCGCGCGGACCATGCTTGCTTCAGGTACAGGAGCATGATGACCCCGAATTCGGCGGCTACCCCCGCAAGCGCGATGAACCCGACCACGCCGGCGACGGAAAGATTGTATCCGAGGCCGTAAAGAAGCCAGATGCCGCCGACCAGCGCGAACGGCAGGGTGGCCATCAGCAGCAAGGCTTCGCCGAAGCTCTTGAAGGTCAGGTACAGCAGCACGAGGATGATCAGGAGCGTAAAGGGTACGACAACCTTGAGTTTGGCGCTCGCGCGCTCGAGAAACTCGAACTGTCCGGACCACGTAACCGAATACCCCGGCGGCAGATCGACCTGTTCGCTCACCCTTTGTTGCATTTCGCGAACTGCTGAACCGAGATCCCGCCCACGCAGGTCCACGTATACGAACCCGGCCAACCTAGCATTTTCGCTGCGAAGCATCGGGGGGCCATCGTTAATCCGGATGTCGGCGACGTCACCCAACACCAGTTGCTGGCCACGAGGCGTGACGATGGGCAGGGCACGAAGCCTGTCGAGAGAGTCGCGCGTCTCACGGGGATAACGCAGATTGATGGGATAACGCTGCAACCCTTCGACCGTCTCACCAATATTCTTTCCCCCGACGGCGGAACTGACGACGGACTGAACGTCGGCGATATTCAACCCGTAGCGGGCGGAAAGCTCCCGCTTGATGTCCACATCGACGTACCGGCCACCCGTCATACGTTCGGCGAAGGCGCTGGTCACACCGGGCAGGTTCTTGACGGTCCGTTCAATTTCGCCGGTGAGCCTGTCTATGACCTTCAGATCGCTCCCGAGAACCTTGACACCAACCGGGCTCTTGATCCCGGTCGCCAGCATATCGATGCGGTTGCGGATGGGCGGTATCCAAATGTTCGTCAGTCCCGGCACGCGCACGGTTCTGTCGAGTTCCTCGACGATCTTCTCGGGCGTCATTCCGGCGCGCCATTCATCACGGGGTTTGAATTGGATCGTCGTTTCGAACATCACCAGGGGTGCCGGGTCGGTGGCGGTGACCGCCCTGCCGGCTTTTCCGTATACGGTCGCGACTTCGGGGACAGTCTTTATCAGGCGATCCGTTTGTTGCAGCAACTCGGCGGCCTTTCCCGCAGACAGGCCAGGAAGCGCCGTCGGCATGTAGAGCAGGTCGCCTTCGTCGAGCGGCGGCATGAATTCGCTTCCGATATGCTGCAACGGCCACAAACTGGCCACGAAAAACAGCGCGGCCACAACAATAGTCGACCTGGGAAACCGCAACACGACTTCAAGCATCGGCCGATAAACCGCGATCAGTCCGCGATTGATGGGGTTTTTGTGCTCATCGGGGATGCGGCCGCGAATCAGATACCCCATCAGCACCGGGATCAACGTGACGGCCAAACCGGCGGCTGCGGCCATTGCATAGGTCTTGGTGAAGGCCAGGGGAGAGAATAGCCGCCCCTCCTGCGCTTCGAGCGCGAAAACCGGCACGAACGACAGGGTGATGATCAGCAGAGAGAAGAACAGGGCCGGGCCGACCTCTGCCGCGGCATCACCGATGACCCGCCACCTTGCCTCTCCCGCCAGTGGCTCATCCGGGTGTTTATGACGCCAGTGCTCCAGGTGCTTGTGCGCGTTTTCGATCATCACCACGGCGGCATCGACCATTGCTCCGATGGCGATGGCGATCCCGCCCAGGGACATGATATTGGCGTTCACACCCTGCCAATTCATGACCATGAAGGCGGCAAGAATACCGATAGGCAACGAGACGATCGCGACCAACGCCGACCGAAGATGAAACAGGAAGATTACGCAAACCGCCGCGACGACAAGAAATTCCTCGAACAACTTGAAGCTCAGGTTCTCGATGGCACGTTCGATCAGACCCGCGCGGTCATAGGTCGGAACGATTTCAACGCCGTCCGGTAGGCTCGATTTCAGGGTTTCCAGCTTGTCTTTGACCGCTTGGATGGTGGAAAGGGCATTCTCGCCGGATCTCATCACGATCACACCGCCCACCGCTTCGCCCAGTCCGTCCAACTCACCGATCCCGCGCCGCATTTCCGGACCGATCTGGATATGCGCGACATCGCCCAGGACCACCGAGACACCGGCATCCGTGGTCATCAGCGGTATGGTTCGGAAATCGTCCAGGGATTGAAGGTAGCCGGAAGTCCGAACCATGAACTCGGCCTCGCCCATTTCGAGAACCGAGCCCCCGGCCTCCTGATTGGCTCGACGAATGGCGTTCACGACAGTTCCGTGGGCGATCCGATAGGCGGCCAGCTTGTCGGGATCCAGAACCACCTGGTATTGGCGCACCATGCCGCCGATCGTCGCCACTTCGGCTACGCCGGGAACCGTCTTGAGCTCGAATTTCAGGAACCAGTCCTGAAGGCTTCTTAGCTGCGACAAGTCCTGCCGGCCGGACTTGTCGACCAAGGCGTACTGATAGATCCAACCGACACCCGTGGCATCGGGCCCCAGGGCCGAGTTGGCACCGGGCGGCAGGCGTGATTGAGCTTGGTTGAGGTATTCAAGAACCCGGGATCGCGCCCAATAGAGGTCGATTCCGTCCTCGAACAACACGTAGACATAGCTGTCACCGAAGAAGGAATAGCCGCGCACCACCGCAGCGCCGGGCACCGAGAGCATCGTGGTCGTGAGAGGATAGGTGACTTGGTTCTCCACAAGCTGCGGCGCCTGGCCGGGCCACGTCGTCCGGATGATCACCTGGGTGTCGGACAGGTCCGGAAGCGCGTCCAGGGGCGTGCGGGTCAATGAAATGATCCCCCAGGCGGTAAGCAGCAGGGTGGCCAGCAAGACCAAAAAACGGTTGGCGATCGACCAGTAAATTAGACGGGCGATCATTTCGACTCTCCCGCGGAGGGTCCGTTCCGGGGCGTCAGGGAAACGATCATTGGCGCATCTCCCTCCTGCAACTGGAACCTGATCTCAATCTCGTCGCCGCTCCGCACGCCGGGCATCTTGATCTGGGGGGGCAACTTGAAATCCATGGTCATCGCCGGCCATTGCAAGGCCTGGATCTCGGGATGCACCAAGGTCAGGGCATCGGCCGACACTGCCTCGACACGCGCGGTCGTTTCATAGGTCCTGGCCGCATTGGACTCCGGCGTGCTCATTGGCGGCGGGGACATGCGTGCCTCGACTCCCTTCAGGCTGGCCTCGGAATCGATAAGAAACTGGCCGGATAGGACAACCTTCTGGCCTTTTAAGAGACCGCTTATAATCTCACTCCGGCCATTCTGCTCCCTACCAACCTCTACTTCGGTGGGGCGGAACCCGTTATTGTCCTCGGCCACCATAACCAAGGTGCGTCGGCCTGTTCTGATCAGCGCTTCGGAAGGCACCAACAAAACCATTCTGCTTTGCTCATCCAGAAGACGCATCCGCACGAACATTCCGGGGACAAGAAGTTCCTCTGGATTTGCCAATTCCAAACGCGCCTTGCGCGTTCGGGTCGTGGGGTTCACCTCGGGCAGCAGGGCCTGTACCTTGCCCTCGAATATCTTCCCGGTCAGGCCGGGCGCCTGCGCCGAAACCGGACTTCCCGCGCGCAATTTCGCCGCCTGGCTTTCTGGCACTTCGGCATGCGCCCACACCGTCGAAAGGTCGTTTATCCGGGCCAGAAGCATTCCCGAATTGACCGTGCTGCCCTCGCGGGCCGTCAATTCGGTGACGACGCCGTCATGCGGTGCGACGATCGTGGTGCGCGCCTGCACCTTGCCCGTGCGTTCGACATTCTCGATCTGGCGATCATCCATGCCGGCTTGCCGCATGCGTTGCAGAGAGGCCTCGACAAGAGGTTGAAGATCGCGCCCTTGCATTCGACGGACGCTAAGGTAGTCCTCCTGTACGGCAACCCAGTCGGGTACATAAAGTTCGAACAACGGTTGACCCTTGGTGACGCGGTCCAACGTCGCGCGGACATGCAGCTTCTCGACAAACCCGGTCGCGCGGGCCTGGATGGCAGACTGACCGCGTTCGTTCCAGGCGATGGCGCCGACCGCCGAAACTTCCTGCGAGAGGACGCCGTCAACGACCTCTCCGACGCGAAGGCCGAGATTTTGCTGGATACGCGGGCTGACGGTCACGGTTCCCGGGTCCGATCCCTCGCCCCCCGAATACGCGGGGACGAGCATCATATCCATGAACGGCGACTTGGCCGGGGAATCGAACTTTTTCCCCGGCACCATGGGGTCGTGATAATAGAGAATCCGACGATCTGTCAGGGGGTCCGTATCACCGGCCTTGAGGCCGCTTTCCATGTGGCGGCGGGTCGCTCTTTCTCCTTCGGGAATTCCCCAACTGGAAGGGTCTTCTGGCGCCGCGACGGTCATCGCCTGTGCCTCCATCAAACCAACCGAAGGAGATTGGGGCGCCGCGTGCGACATGCCGAGGCGATAAAGCCCAAAGCCGGCCGCGGTGATCACGCTGATCGCGAGCAGGCTCATCGATATCTTTTTGCTGTTCATTGTCCCGGCTCCTTGTCGGATTTGGAATTGGTTGCATCGGCTGACGCATCGGGTTCAGGTATGAGAAACTCCAACCACGCCCAGATGGCTGCGGCCTGTTTTTCGATTCGCAATCTCTCCAACTGGGTGTTGATCTCCATACGCCGGGCCTCCAGCACGGTCGCCAGTGTCCCCTTGCCGCCGCGGTATGCCGCAACGGATGCGTTGGTCCTCTCGGTGGCCAGGGGAATTAACGACTGGTCGTAGTCCCGCACCCTCATCAGGTTGGAGCGCCAAGTCGCCAACATGCGCTCGACTTCCGAATGATGCTCGCGGCGCATCTCTTCCCGCTCGGCCCGTATCTCGGCGACTTTTTCGAGGCGCGCGGCGAGTTCTCGGTCCTGGCGGTTTTTTTGGTTCCACTGAAGCGGGATAGACGCGCCGACGGAGACCATGTCGCTGAAGTTGTCACCTCGCCTGCTGAACATAAGGGAGAGGCTCCAGTCGGCGTTCTTGTCTTCCCTCGCGACCTTGACCTCGGCCAGCGCGACCTGCTCCTTTGAGTTCAGGGCTTGAATTTCAGGATGCAAATCGACTTGGTGCGCTGTGTCTAGTCCGTCCCAGCCGATATTGCTCAGGGCCGGTGCGGTGCCCAGCGGCAACCTCGCGCTCTCTCCAATCCATCGTGCCAAGAGAGTGGTGGAATTGCTGACATCCGCTCGCACCTCGTGAATTCGATTGTCGATGCGGGAAATCTCCTCTTGTGCCGCGATAACGTCTTTTTGCGGGCCTCGACCGCTTCGATAAGCCGTGGAAACAGCCTCTGCTGTAAGGACGGCTTCTTCACGCTGGCGTTCGAGCAGGTTCAATATGCGCTGTTGATAAAAGCGGTCGAACCAGGCACGCGCGGTTTCGGTTCGAAGACGCGCCAATTCCATGGACCGCATTGCCGACGCCAATTCTGCCTCGCGTTCAAACCGGTCGCGTCGGGCATCCCTTTTGTCACTTCCGATGAATGTCTGCGTAAGGCCGACCGAACGCATGGTCATGAAATCGTCGGTCAGGCTGTAGCGCATTGAACCAGTGACAGGCAGATTGTCGATCGAGAACCGGAGAACAGGGTCGGGCAGACTACCCGCCGACACCGCCCTTTCGCGGGATGACCGGCCCCTGGCGTCTTTAGCGTGCAAACTGAATGAACGTTCTTCCGCCAACCGAAGGGCGTGATCAATAGTCAATTCGGCTGATGGTTCAGGCGCCTGCGCGAGAGGCTCCTTGGGGAAAACGATCGTTAACGCGGCGACGGCAACAAGAAAAATTGAAAAGCCGCGGAAGGATTGAGCGAGAAAAGTGGGGGGCCCTTTGGCTTCCCGCGGGGACTCTTCACCCTTCGGCACTGGGACAGCGGCCAGGAGTTCGTGTTTCTCCGCGACACCATGAGATGGTGGCACAAGTGTGACGAGGGCAAGCCCAGGCATTCCCGGAGCCAACCTCTTGATGACGGACATATTGTTCGATCCTTCTTGGCGGACGGCCATCGGATGCCGCCGGAAACGGTGCACGCATACGCGAGACTAGCGGCCAGGCTCAGGCCCGGTCCAAGGCACGCGCAGAGGTCATCGAAGGATCAGGTTCGTGGGGGAGGGAATAACAGACCGATTGCCCACGAACGCAGGTTCTCGGCTTTAACGAGTCGAAGCGCGATGGTCTCCTGATCGGGAAATTCGTGCGTTGATGCACCAATGATCAAGGGAACAAGACAGGTTGAAACGCAGAACTCAGGCGGGCAGGACTGTTCCGTCGCGCAACAAGAACCTTCCGCTTCTCCGTGTCGGGCCGCATCGTTCTGACAGCTGATGACGTCCACTTGGCCAACGCTGGCGCCGCCTGATGTCGATAAGCTACCCGAGTCCGCCCACGCAGCGACCACAGGTGGAAGCAACAAGGCAGATACCAGTAAAATCGCTGAGATCAGACGAGGTAAAAATCGCATCAGGGTTACAGAGCCAACAATCTGAAGCAGGGAAGGCGATAAGGTACGATATCAAATTTTTTTTGCGGCGCACCATCTTTGTTTTCGCAGGGCATCATATTTTTGTGACCGTACGACAACCTCATCGCATCGGGCCGGAAAACCGACCAATCCATGGGGTCGAGCAAGAAATAGGCCGATCTCTTATGATATTCAAGGAGCCGAAGATCAAGTTCCAGAGGCCAATGACATATCCGCCATGCGGGGCTATGGTTGCCCTATTCCTGCGGTTCGAAGGGCGTCTTCGGTCACGCCTCGACCGGCACAACACGAGGCCAGAACGCCGTCAACCGCCACGGCGGGCAGCGTGCGCACGCCCAAGTCCTTGGCCCTGGCGATCACCTCGTCCTCTTTCATATTGAGGATGGAAACCTCGCAGTTTGAACAGGCCATCTGGTTGACCAGCTCAATGGTGTCCTCACACAAGCCGCATCCGGCACTGAAAACTTCGATCTTGCGTTTCTGGGGCATCGTCAAAATCTCCTTCGTTGAGTCATGAGGTTACGTATTCGTCCTTAATGTTCGCACAAGCAGGACAGCCCGCTGTTTGGCCCGATTGGCTTTTGCTTCGCATCGGCCAGGTGTTCCACAGGGACGCGGCAACGAGAACGCCAAGACCAGCCCACATGGCCGGGTCGCTGTCGAAGCCGAACTTGCCGATCAGCACGATCCCTGCGCCGACAACACCCAACCCAAACGGACCGTACCCGCGCCGTGTCGTCGCCCGGTAAGCCAATGCAGAAACGGCAACGGCAAGAAAGGCACCGGTGAGCGGCAATAGAAACGGGGTATAGTCGATAAATCCGATGCCAAGACTGCTGAACAAACCGGCATAGGCCGGCCAACAGGCGGGGCAGGCCAGTTTCGGCAATAAAGCCGCCCCGATGGACGGCACCATGGCCGCATTCAAATGCAAGGTTCCGGAGGGCTTGCCGGGTTCATAACCTGGCGTCAACGCCGTCACGATCTGGTCAAGCGGCGGCACGCCACGCGCATCGCCTTCCAACGTGTATATGCGGCAACACGAACTGGCTTCTTCAAGGGGAAGTCCCGACACGTCCTTACCATCGACCAAGATCGTCGGAGAGCCATAGGAACGAACGTGGTCGGGCGTATCTGGGGCACCAACCTCCCATTCCGACCAAGCAGGAGCCACACCGGCAGCGCCAAACGCCGCTATCAACTGTTTTCGGGCCGCCGCGATATTCGGGCATGATTTTTCATAGACGAATTCAACGGTCGGCATTTGCGGGCCCTTTCCTGGCTTCCAGGGCATCAAGAATCGGACAGGCACTCACTGGCCCTGTGCTGGGGCACGCATTCGTCCATGTGCTGAGGACATCCCGCATTCGCGATAAAACATCGATCTTCTCCTCGATTTCGCTGAGTTTCCCCAGCGCCCGGTCCCGAACATCGCTGCACGATGCCCCGGGATCGGTTTTAAGTGAGAGAAGGTCTCCGATATCCCGCAAGGTGAACCCAACATCCTGGGCGCGTTTGATGAACTGAATATGCCGAACGACCTCAGGCGCGTATTTCCGATAGCCGTTCGCGTCCCGATCAGGCGTTTCAATCAACCCTTGCTGTTCGTAGTAACGCAGGGTTTCGACGCTCACGCCGCCTTGCCGGGCGACATCTCCGATGTTCAACATTTCTCAGTATCTCCGTCGATTCCGGACAGCGTAAACCCTGTAGTATACTTTAGGGTCAAGGGCGAAATTTGCCTTGATCCGGCCATGATTGATGGCAACACTTCCGACCGATGAGACGACTGCTGCGATCCCGCCTTCTGATTGTCGCCCTGCTGCTTGCAGTGGGCGTGGGGTCCGTCGTCTCGGTGGTCCAGGCGGGACAAATGCGTGTCGACATGGCCATGACCGGCGATGTTCAAGGTCCCGATGGCGATAGCTGTACTGCGTGCGGCACCGGCGGTGATGGGGCAAAGGCATCGATAGATTGCGTGTCGGCCTGTCACCTTTCCGCAATCGATATGGTCGATGGCCGCGCGGCCGTCGGCATGGCCGATGACCGAACGTATCCCCTAGATCGCAGGCAATTCGCGCGGTCATCCGGGCCTCTGCTCGACCCCTCTCCCCCAAAATCCATTCTCGGTTAGTGCGCAGCCGGCGAAAGCCTTTGCTTTTGCCACGCGTCACGTCTTAGGCCCGCCTCCTCCATACGGGGCAGGTGAGGCTTTGTTGGTACAGGCTCGTCAGCCTGTCCGCCTCCATACCCGAGAATGGACATCATCTAATGAAAAACACGTTCAACAACGGCCTGTCGCGCCGTTCCTTCCTAGCTGCCGCCGGCGCCGCGGCAGGGGTGGCTGCCGTGCCCGCCTGGGCAGCACCTTCGCTTCCCCTGCGTCAATTCGATTTGGACGCCGGCCCCGGTGCGACCCACCTAGTGGACAGTGACGGGGCGAAAACCAAAGTCTGGTCGTACAATGGTCGCGTGCCCGGCCCGGAAATCCGGATACGCCAAGGCGAACGTCTGCGCGTCGCCGTGCGCAACGGACTGACCGAAGAGACGACGGTTCACTGGCACGGGCTTCGCGTGCCCCATGCGATGGACGGCGTGCCACATCTGACGCAAAAGCCCATCGCGCCCGGCGAAACCTTTGTCTACGAGTTCGATGCACCCGACGCCGGGACTTATTGGTATCACCCTCATCAGCGGAGCTTCGAGCAGGTCGGGCGTGGCCTTTACGGCCCCCTGATCATCGAGGAAACGAACCCGCCCCAAGTGGACCATGATGTGACCTGGGTATTGGACGACTGGCGCTTGCTGAAAGATGCGCAGATCAGCGAGGATTTCGGGAATCGCCATGATATGAGCCATGCCGGCCGCATCGGCAACACGGTTACGGTCAATGGCCGGATCACCGATATATTCGAAGCCAGGGCAGGCGAGCGTATCCGCCTGCGCCTGATCAATGCCGCCAACGCCCGTATCTTCGGCCTGGAATTCGAAGGTCATACACCCTGGGTCATCGCCTATGACGGCCAGCCGGTTGACCCGCACCAGGTGACGGGACGGTTGGACATCGGACCGGCCATGCGGATCGATCTGATCCTCGACCTGACCGGCGATCCGGGCGATGCCTTTGCCGTCAGGGATACCTTCTACAGTCGTCTGAAATACCGACTGTTGAATGTCGTCTACGGGCCCAAGCGGTTGCGGGAAAAGCCGATGCGCGAGGTCGCGGCGTTGCCCGACAACACCATGCCCGAACCTGACCTGGCTTCTGCCGAGCGTCATCACATCGCGTTCGGCGGCGGCATGATGGGCGGTATGTCCATGGCCAAGATGGGCGGACGTGAGGTCGGCATGATGGAAATGATGCGGAACGGCAAGGCCTGGACGGTCAACGGCGTCGCCGCCACGGGTCACGTCATGGACCCCATTCTGACGCTGGCGCGGAACCGCTCCTACATCCTGGCTCTGGACAACCAGACGGCTTGGCACCACCCCATCCATCTGCATGGACACTCCTTTCGCGTGATCAGCCGAAACGGCGAGCCGACCCGTCATAAGGAATGGCAGGACACGGTTCTGATGGCGCCGCGCGAACAGGTCGAAATCGCCTTCATCGCCGACAACCCCGGCGGCTGGATGTTCCATTGCCACATCCTGGAACACCAGGCCGGCGGCATGATGGGTGTCATACAGGTGACATGAGGAGGGCCGGAAATGAGACGAAATCTATTCTCCACGGCCGGCGCGATTATCGCGGCCTTGTTCACCGGATTTATCGACACGGCGCGGGCGGACGGCGACCCTGACCGTGGTCGAAAAGCCTTTTTGCAATGTCTGTCCTGCCATTCGGCCCGTCCCGACCTCCACAAGACCGGCCCCAGTCTGGCGACGGTCGCCGGGCGGAAAGCCGCGACGGTTGAAGGATTCGGGCGATACAGCGATGCCCTTAAGGCTTCCGGCTTGGTCTGGAGCGATGAAAAACTGGACGCCTGGATGCTCGATCCCAGGGGGCTGGTTCCCGGAACGTCCATGAACATTCCGGGCATCAAGTCGACGTCCGACCGTCGGGATATCATCGCCTTTTTGAAGGCCGTGAAAGCTGAACAGTCAGCTGAAAGGTCACCGGCGCCTTCAAATGAATCCGGTGGCAGCATGATGATGGGGGATCGCCCTATGCCTGATCTGGAAGCACTGGGTCCGGAGCGTCAGGTCGCGTCGCTGACCTACTGCCGAGGCACCTATCATGTGCGTACGGTAGCCGGGCAGGTTCAGAAAATCTGGGAGTTCAATCTCCGGTTCAAATCGGACTCTAGTGATAAGGGGCCGATGGCGGGGAAGCCGGTGATCATCCCCAAGGGCATGAGGGGGGATCGATTCTTCGTCATCTTTGCCCAACCGTCCGAGATCAGCCCGTTCATCGAAAACCGATGCTGAATCAGTCCGGCGTAACTCAGTTAATCTAGTGTCAAAAAGGAAATGATCATGACCATTAGAAACCGAATTCAAGCGGCCATCTTTGCGGTCTTGCTCAGCGCTGTTACTGCCGTTTCTACTCTTGCGGCCGACCGGCCTGACGCCACCATCATCAAGAACCCGCAGTGCGGCTGTTGCGAAAGCTACGCCGACTACCTTCGCGAGAACGGCTTCAAGGTAACGGTCAAGGCATCCCACGACCTTACCTTGATGAAGCGTGAGATGGGCGTGCCTGATGACTTCGCGGGCTGCCACACCATGGTGCTCGACAAATACGTTGTCGAAGGCCACGTCCCGGTTTCCGCTATCGACAAGCTTCTGACCGAACGCCCGGACGTCAAGGGAATTTCCCTGCCGGGTATGCCGCAAGGGTCGCCCGGAATGTCGGGCACAAAGGCAGCCCCCTTCACCGTCTACCAATTCGGCCAAGGGCCGGCAAAGGTCTTCACGGTCGAATGATGGAGGATTTCAACCCAACCGCCTTCATGCTGGTTGCGGCAACCGTCGGGTCAATTTCCCTGCCGGTTGCCGCGCAATCACCCGAGACGGACAACCTTGCCCGGGGTCGCACGCTTTACCAAACCCACTGCGCCAGCTGTCACGGCAAGAACCTGAAAGGGCAGCCTGATTGGCAGATCCGCCGGCCGGACGGCCGTCTGCCGGCCCCGCCGCATGATCGGACGGGACATACCTGGCACCATCCGGATGCGCACCTGTTCCGGATGACCAAGCACGGTCTTGTTCCGCCGTTGGCACCGGCGGGATACGAAAGCGACATGCCGGCGTTCGGCGACATCCTTTCGGACGACGAGATCTGGTCCGTACTCGACTTCATCAAAAGCACCTGGCCGGACCGTTTTCGGCGCCGGCAGCAGGACGTCACCAAAAGGGCGAATGAGAAATGAGCAATATGATGGGAACCGATTGCGCGATGGGCTGGGGCATGATCCTGGCAGGCGCATTAGCCGCCGGACTGGCGTTGTTGGTCGCGGCCGCGTTGATCAAGTATCTGTTCAGCAACGGCGGGAGAAACCGCCATGAGTGAAATGCTTCTTGAAGCAGGACAAAGGCGTCGCACAGCGCTTTTGTTCTGGGGGCCCGTGGTGGTGTTCGCGGGCTTGGCCGTGGCGTTGGGCTGGGGATTGACGCGCGATCCGAAGGTGCTGCCCTCGGCCCTGATCGACAAGCCGGTGCCCGAGTTCAATCTGCCGCCGGTCAAGGGACGAACCTCGGGCCTCGCGTCGGCGGATCTCTCGGGTGAGGTGTCTATCGTCAACGTATTCGCTTCCTGGTGCCTACCATGCAAAGCGGAACATCCGATTTGGATGGATCTCAAGGCGCGGAACGTCGTGCCCATTCACGGGCTAAACTATAAAGACACGCCCGATGATGCCTCGGCTTGGCTCAACCGGCTTGGCGATCCCTACAAGCGGACAGGCGCCGATCTCGATGGCCGTGTCGCCATCGACTGGGGTGTCTATGGCGTGCCGGAAACGTTCATCGTCTCCGCCGACGGGCGTATCGCCTACAAGCACGTGGGGCCTGTGACACAGGAAATCGTGGACGGCACGCTCATGCCCATCGTCGATCGCCTGCTGCGGAAAGCTGATGGAGCAAAGTCATGACAGTCATGACGCGCCGCCGGGCCATGACGGTTATGGCCGCAGCATCCGTGGTGTTGCCGGCTGCCGTCGCAGGCGCCGCGGGAACGGCTAAGACCTTTAGCCTGCACGATGCACCATTGCCAATGTCGGAGGTCACATTTACCCACGAAGACTGTCGGCCCGGGGCACTCGCGGACTTCAGGGGCAAACATGTGCTCCTGAACATATGGGCGACATGGTGTCCACCCTGCCGCGAAGAGATGCCGACGCTAGACCGCCTGCAGGGCCTTCTGGGCGGCAACGACTTTCATGTGTTGCCGCTTTCGATCGATCGGGCAGGGGTGAAGGTCGTGCGGGATTTCTATGCAAAGACCGGCATCGAGAACCTGAAAATCTACATGGATCAGAATGCACGGGTCATGCGTGTCCTGAAGTTAGGCGGTTTGCCGACGACCTTCCTGATCGACCCAAGCGGGCAGCAGCTCGGCCGGTTGGTTGGTCCTGCGGAATGGGATGCGCCGGATTTGGTCACCCTGTTCCGGGACCGGATTGCGTCAGCAAAGAATCAAAGGTGATAGAGCGATGAAGAATGGTCAACAAGCAGTGCTCGCGGTTGCAACCGCTCAACGCGCCGTCAACAAGCTCTGGCCCTATGTCACCGGGCGCCGTGGTTGGATTCTGTTCGGGCTCGCCGCCATCGGTGGCGGCCTGGCGATGAACTGGGGCACGGTGGTGGCGCTGGGCTTGGCGCCGCTTCTTCTTGGTGTTCTGCCCTGTGTCGCCATGTGTGCGCTGGGCATGTGCATGAGCGGGGGGAGCGGAAAATGTTCGTCCAAGCCAGGGGAGAAGGAAAAGCCAGACGATGTCTGACAGCACTTCCAGCGCGCCGAAGGATAGCCCCCGTCTCCGGGGTGTGCGATGGGCGGCTTGGGGACTTGTCCTGATCACGGCCATGGCTGTGGCCGGTATCGTCGGCTGGAGTACCTATAAGCCGGAACCGCCGTTGCCCACGGCACGGCAACTCGGCCAAGCCATGATCAAAAGCCAATTCACGCTGACAGATCACCACGGACGTAACGTCACAGAGCAGGACTTCCATGGACGATGGCAGCTGGTGTTTTTTGGCTTCACATTCTGTCCCGACGTCTGCCCGACAACGCTCGCGGTCATGGCCCAGGTTCTGGATATTCTGGGGGAGGACGCGAACAAGGTGGCACCGATGTTCATCACGGTTGATCCGGAGCGCGACACACCCGAGGTATTGGCTGAATATGTCGGGGCCTTCCACCCGGATATCGTCGGCCTTACCGGCACGCCTGAGCAGATCAAACAGGCTGCGAAGTCATTCCGGGTTTTTTACGGGAAAACCGAGAGAGCCGATGCGCCGGGCGGCTACGTCATGGGGCATTCGGGGTACATGTACCTGATGACGCCGGACGGCTCGTACGACGCGGTGTTCTCGGAAAACCTTCATCCGCCGGAGAAAATCGCGGCGGAGATCCAACGTCGCCTGAAGAACGAAAGAATTGAAAAATGAAATCACTGAAATTGAGTCTGTTCGCCTTCATTGCTGCCTTCACTCTGCTGATACAGGCACGCGGCGCGTCAGCAGGAGACGCTTCAATTGTCATTGAGAAACCTTGGGCGCGTGCGTCTATCCTACAATCGCGGCCGGGTGCCGCCTATTTGACGATCCGCAATACCGGCACGAAATCGGATCGACTTCTAAAAGTCACGTCACCAGCTGCGGGCATGGTGATGATCCATGAATCCAAAGTCGCAGACGGCGTCGCGTAAATGCAGGACCGCAATGAGGTGACTATCCTACTAGGAGCCGAAGTGGTCTTCCGCCTGGGCGGGCTGCATCTCATGCTCATAGAATTGCATGAGAAACCACGAAAGGGTGTAAATCTGACTTTGGCTTTGGAGTTCGAGCATGCCGATTCTCGAGCTTGGGGCGACCAGCCCGGAATAACCCGGCCACAAACCGCTTCGTATAGGTCCGTGCGATATAGGTCAATGCGATGGAATTGACTGTCGGGTTTTCTTGCAGAGTGTAAGACACTTGAATATAGAACGGCCAGACTTTGCGGCCAATCTGCCGGGCTGAAGGGAATGATTTGCTATGAATGATCGTCATGAGCATTGGAATGACGTGTATGGGGCCCGCGAAGAGACTGCGCTAACCTGGTTCGAGGCAATCCCCACCGTATCTCTCGAACTGATCCGTAAGTACGCCGATGCAAACGATCCTATCCTGGATGTCGGCGGTGGCGCTTCCCGGATCGTCGACAGCTTGATTGATCTCGGCTTCAGCCGCATCTCGATCTTGGACCTATCCGAAGCAGGAATGAATGTGTCACGCTGCCGACTGGGGTCGCGGGCAGACAAGGTAACGTGGATCACAGAAGACGTAACCAAATGGGTTCCCGATCAGCCCTACCGGCTCTGGCATGATCGAGCGGTGTTCCATTTCCTGACATCAAAAGACGACTGCAGGGCCTACGTTTCGAGGATGCTGTCAGCGCTCGAGCCCAGTGGAATTGCGATTATTATGACGTTTGCAGAGGACGGGCCGGAGATGTGCTCCGGGTTGCCTGTTATGCGTTATTCGCCCGAAGACCTGGTAGCCACCTTGGAAGAAATCGCACCGGGTGCTTTGAAAACGGTCGATATGCGGAAGCATGTGCACATGACACCCAAAGGGAACGAGCAGAGGTTTCAGGTTTCTGTCTTACGGAAGGCTGATCAATAAGATTTAGTTTGATCGCAGGCGCTAGGTGAAGAAACCTCCCCACTCAGAACCTGCGATCCTGATTCTCCCCTCGTTTACCTCGAATTTCGCCCTGCCAATTGTGTTGCTCGCTAACTACCAGCTTGCCGAATAAGAGGCGTAGTTGAATTTGAACATGATCAATCTCAGTTCACCTAGGCAATGGAAAAGGTAAGTTAAATGCCGTCACCTATTGAACGATCTGCATCCAGCCGGTGTGCCGGTCGACCTTGAGCTTCTGGACGACCTTTCCGTCTTTGTCCGTGATTTCGACCTCGATCACATCACCCTCTTTCTCGCTGACATTGCCAAGTTTGACGTTCTGGTTTCCGCTCCAGGCCAAGCGGTGCTCCATCATATGCTTAACTTCATCGGCCGTCAGGTCGCGGCGCAGAACCTGCATCCCTCCCCAACCGCCCATCATGGGCATTTGGCTTCCCATCATGCCGGACCCCATCATCGGCATCTGGCCCATCATGCCGTACCCGCCCATCATGGGCATTTGGCCTCCCATCATGCCGGGCCCCATCATCGGCATTTGGCCCATCATGCCGTAGCCGCCCATCATGGGCATTTGGCTTCCCATCATGCCTTGGCCCATCATCGGCATTTGGCCTTGGCTGGAATTCGAGTTTCCGGAGCCATGGGCGAACGCCGATGTGGTGATCGACATGGCCAAAACACAGGCCACGGCCAATCCGGCCAGCTTCGTTTTACGTGTCATGATCAATCTCCTCTCACACTTTTTCAAAAGACGCGCCGAAATAACGACATCTTTCTTAAGGCTAAACTATTCTCGGTGTCGGTACTTTGACCTGCGTCAACTCCAGTATTGTTTGTTCGTTGAGCATCGCACCGTCTGGCCATCTCAAAAATTCAAATAGATATCCCGGGGAGTCGCAACGCAGTTGGAAATTTCGGATGCCACGCGATCTGAAAGCCTCGAACGCCCCCGGATTCCTATGGTTTCCGCGATGGCGGTCTCATAAGCCATTAGGCTGCCCAAGACTTCTTGCGCTGCGCGGATGCGCCAAATCCGTTCCTTGGCGACAACAGCAAGCGCGCCTTGAACCTTTTCAGCAATCGCGGTGCGAGCGGTCGGGTTAGCACGCAAAACCCGGCGCGCTTGAGTTAGGGCATTTTCTATTTCCGTGGAATGGCGGACCAGGGCTGCCTGGCCATAGGCTGTTTTCAACCGATCTATCAGATCGTCCGCAGGCATCACCTCCACATTCGCCTTTAACTCTTGCAAAGCCTTTTGGAGGGAACCCACACGGTCTCCGTCATTGATCGCCTGGATCGCTTCGACCACGGGGCCATGAGCCGCATCAACGGTTCGTCGATAACGAATACGTGCGTCATGGTGAGCCTTCAGCTTAGCCGCCATGTCGGTCCGCACATCCGTCCAGCCTGCCGGAATTTGGGCCGTTAGTTCGGCGCGTTCGTTTGTTAGGGGCTTTATGCGCGCTTCTGCCCGCCGACCTTCCTCGGACGAGGCCGCCCTACCGGCCCAGGAAATGATAGCCCGGTTTTGCTCGATCTTCTTGTCGATCCGCCGAATATCGCGTTCGATCCGCCGCACCCTGTCGTGGACCGGCCGGTAGGTCTGCGCCGCCGTGTGTATCGCCGCAGCGGTTTCGGTGATTCGTTCCATCGTCGGAAACGCATTTTCCGCTTTCTCGAAGCTGCGTATTAGTTCGTTCTGAAGGTATGAAGGAAGTCCCTCCAGATTGATGTTCCGGGCTTTGCCGATGGCTTGCCTTATGGTCGTCCCGTTTATTTGAAACTCGTCCCTTATAAACTCTTCCATGCAGTACTGAAGCCGAGGATTGGTTGGCGGCGGTGAAGCCTCCGCCCCGAGCGAAACACGGGTCGGAAGATAGGTCACCAAGGTCGGATAGGCCGCAACCACACCAAGGACCAGCAACTGAATGGCGATGAAAGGCACAACGCCCTTGTAGATGTCGAGCGTACGGACGCCTTTCGGCGCGACCCCGCGCAAGTAGAAGAGTGCAAAACCGAAGGGCGGCGTTAGAAACGAAGTCTGAATGTTCAGCGCGATCATAACACCGAACCAGACAGCGGCGACGTTTGCTGCGGGGTCGGTCAGCAGAATCGGCGCGATGATCGGGACAACAACCACGGTGATTTCCAGAAAGTCGAGGAAAAATCCGAGGACGAAAATGATGATCATGGCGACTGCGAACTGACCCCAGAACCCGCCCGGCAGGCCACGCATGAAATCACGCACCAGGTCCTCACCGCCGAACCCCCGGAATGCCGCTGTCAGCATGACCGCACCGATCAGGATGGCGAACACCAGGGAGGTCGTCTTGGTCGTGTCCTCCAACACACGCTTTAAGGTGCCGCCGGTTGCCCATGTGCGCCAGAGGCTCCAACCGAGGGCGATGGCGAGGGCGCTTGAGGCGACTGCGGCGAGCACGATGCCCGCGATGTCTGCTGTGCCTTCGATCTTTCGCAGATTGACGTGGAAAAGGGCATTGATGATGCCAAGAGCAACTAGGGCGGCGATGGCCAGTAGGGTCGGCCAGAAGGCATCACGCTGACCTTCACGCAGGCGGTATCCGGCCATCATGGCCGCCCCTGCGGCACCGACGGCGCCGGCCTGATTGACCGTGGCGATGCCGGCGATGATCGAACCAAGAACCAAAAGAATAAGGGTCAGGGGCGGGGCCAAGGCGATGAGCAGCGCCGTAACGGCATTCTTGCCAGAGATATCTGTATGCCTGTGCACCGGTGCCAGGTCTGGCCGCAGATAGGCCGTGACGAGGATATAGAGGACATAGAGGGCGATAAGGACCAATCCCGGCACGAGAGCGCCCATGAACATCTCGCCTGCGCTGACCGATGGCACATCGAACTGGCTCGGCATCAGCAGGTCATCTGTCACGGTCTTGTAAAGGGCCCGCCGGGCGGCGTTGGCTTCGTTGACGGCGGTGGTGAGTTGGTGGACCAGGATCAGCAAGACGATCGACGGCGGGACGATCTGGCCCAGCGTGCCCGTGGCTGCGACAATGCCCGTCGCCATGGGCTTGGAATAGCGGTTCCGTAACATGGTCGGTAGCGAAATCATGCCCATGGCGATCACCGTCGCGCCGATCACGCTGGTGGTTGCCGCCAGCAAGGCGCCGACCAGGACGACCGAGACGCCGAGCCCACCGCGCACCGTGCCAAACAGACGCGCCATGGCGACGAGAAGGTCTTCGGCGACGCGCGACTTCTCCAGCATCAGGCCCATGAAGATGAACAACGGCACGGCGATCAACACATCCGTCCCGTCATTGTTATAAATTCCCCGAATGTTCATCGCTCCAGCGGATAGCCATTCGCTAGGGCCTCCGCCGTGGATAAAGAATGCATCCGGGTTTCCAGTGACCACCAGACCGGCGAACGCGGCCAGGCTGACGGCGACGATCGCCGAACCCGGAATGGCGAATGCGACGGGAAAGCCCGAGCCGAGGGCGACGGCCAATATCACGACCAGTAGGACGAGGAAAAAGAGTTCCATCCTCAGCCCCCCTCAGCGCCGCCCGTTGGCGTGGGCTCGCCCAGCACGTCGGCCATTCCGCCGAACATCATGCTGACGAATTGAATGATGAGTGTGACCGCGAACACCCCGACCAGTACGGTCATCAGGTACAGGATGTACATGCCGTCGCCGACGCCTTCGATCTCGAAGGTCCGCAGGGCGCTGTTGAGGATGCCGGTGCGGCCTGCCGTGCCGACGCTCAGGATTAGCCAGCAGAACGGCATGCCGAGCACCAGGGCACCGATGGCGTTGACCAGCCCGCGACGGCGGGGATTTGATTCCACGTAAAGCAGATCAATCCGCACATGGCCATCCTCATAAAGGGTGTAGGCGCAGCCCAGCATGAATAGGGCCGCATACCAGAAGCGGACCAGATCGCCCATGTAGGTCTGTTCGTAGGAAAACTCGAAGCGGAACAGCACGATTAGTAGTTCGGCGACGACGATCATCAGGACCAGCCAAGGTAGCGCTAGGACCCGTGTGCGAAGCGCGATGGCGAGCCCGATTGCGACCAAGGGCATGTGCACATAGGCACCGCGCAATTCCGCGCGCCCCAGAGTATCTGCCAGCGGCGCGCCGACCAGGCCGATCAGGAGTTGCTCGCCCTTCAGAAAGGCAAGAGTGAAGTCGACCAGACCGATCAACAGAACAGCCCAGAACCCGGCGCGGATGAGCACGGCATTGAGCCCAAAGACCCGCTGGTGGTCCGTTCTAAGGCTGCGGTCCCTGGTGCGTGCGACATGGGCGGCGGCGGCCAGTACGGCGGCAGCGTAGATGGCCACCTGTAACCAGATGCGGGGATCGTGGCCGCCAGTGGACGGGTTGGCCAAAATCCTGACGCCAGGCCATCCAAGCCAATTGGTCAGGAAATTATTGAATAGAAAGGCGGCAAGTACGCCAATGATGGCCCAACCAAAAATTCTCGTCAGGGCTATGGGGAAGTTCGGTATGGAAGCAAAGCCAGCATTTCGTTTGTTCTGCTTAAGCTCCGGCATGATGCCCCCTTAACCCTTATTTTTCGTGCCGTTCAGGAACGTCGACGTCAAAATTAAAAACGCGCCGATGAAAATGAAAACATCGGCAGCGTTGAAAGCAGGCCAGTGCAGTCCTTGCCAATGAAAATCGAGGAAATCGGTTACAGCACCTAGTCGCCAACGATCGATGATGTTGCCGAGTGCGCCGCCCGCAACCAGGGCCAGTCCTCTGCGCTCTCCCGGCAAGCGGGATCTTAATGCCCAGGTCATCAGCAGACTGGCGATCGCAAGGGAGAGAAGAGCCAGTGTTCCTGGTCGGGAGGCAAAAAAATCCTGAAACATGCCGAAACTTACGCCGGTGTTGAAGGTCAACATCAGGTTAAAAAAGGAAGTCACCTCGATCACTCTCGGCGGGTCCATCACTCTGGTAAGGATGATCCACTTAGTCACCTGGTCGCCAGCCGTCGCCCCTGCCGCCAGGAAAAACGGCGAAAGTGTATGCAAGCCGGTCTGCCGGCAGCGATTACCGAAGATTAGTCTGGGCAATGTCGCGCCAATCCATTTCTCCACTCCTTACCTCCCGGCCATCGTTGTCTCTAATTTACAATCGATATGGCCGATGCCTTTTGACGCTTCTGGGGGACTGATCGAATCGTAAAAAAAGACGGTGCAGAACGCCTCCCCCGAGCTTTTTCATTTAAAGCACCTCTGTTCAGCGCCTGCGCCGCCAACAGGAAAACCAACGGCTTCGATACGCACCTCGTCAATTCGAAATCTAACCGGCGCGCATATAGCAACTTCAAAGCTATCCAGCCTCCTGTTTGGTATCTCCCCTTTGGCACTCGTCGATATTCTTATTCTCATGTTTTCCAAGTGCCGTTTAGCCGGCCTGCGTGCTGGTCCACTCCGATCTTGCCTGGAGGACAATCTGCGTTGCCGACCAAAGAAACAGCCCGGCCATGAGGGCAGCGACGATAAGGTCGGGCCATGCAGTGCCGGTAAACCAGACACCTGCCGCTGCCAACATAACAGCCACGTTTCCGATGGCATCGTTTCGGCTGCAAAGCCAGACAGAACGGACATTCGCATCCCCGTCTTTAAATCGCCTCAACAAGAGGACACTGATAATATTGGCGGCCAGCGCCATGAAACCGATTGCGCCCATGATTGTCGCCGAAGGCATACCCAGAATTAGGACCTGATATGCTGTTGAGCCGAACACCCAAAGCCCCATAGCGCCGAGACTGAACCCTTTCGCGAGCGCTGCCATTGCCCGAATTCTGACAGACATGCCGATGACAAATAAGCTGATTGCATAGGTTACGGTGTCACCAAGAAAGTCGAGCGCATCTGCTTGCAAGGCTTTCGACCCAGCAAAAGCGCCCGCGGCCATTTCGACGAAGAACATTGAGCCGTTAATCGCGATAACAACCCATAGCGCACGTTTGAAATCCTTTGAAACTCCATCGAATTTGGCAGTATCTCCGCAACAATTGGCACTCATATGGATCGGTTCCTTTAATCCGTGATGGGCACGTTCATTGAAACTGTCCGCCGCTTTGCATTCGTCGATCCGCAGATGCTACAATCTACAATCGTTGTAGGAGCAATAGGAAAAACTGATGACCGTTGAAAGCACCCCCATCGGGGAATTGGCTGAGCGTGCCGGATGTACGGTCCAGATCATCCGCCATTACGAGAAAATCGGACTGTTGCCGGAGCCAAGACGGACCAGGGGCAACCGTCGCATCTACTCCGAAGATCAAGCATCTCGGCTGGTTTTCATTCGCCATTGCCGACAACTGGGTTTCAGTTTGGACAATATCCGCCAATTGCTGTCGTTCTGCGGTCAGTCCAATCAGTCATGCGCGCAAGTAGACATCATCGCTCGCAAACACCTCGGTCACGTTCAGGAACGACTCGCGCGCCTTCGGTCTATGGAGCGTGAACTCAAGCGCATGATCAACCAGTGTAGCGGCGGCAAGGTGGCGGAATGCAAAATCATCGAGGTCTTGGCCGATCACTCGAAGTGTATGAGCGATGACCATTCATCTGCCTGATTTTACCGTGTTTTCTGTTAGAAACGCCTTCGTGTGACATTTCCGCCCAGCTACACGAAAGTGTCTCGCGATCGAAGGTCAGGAGCGTGTATTCGTACGCTTTAAAGCATCAAATAGCTGTACTAGGTTGCTGTTCTTGAAGTGACCAATTAACGGCTAGGTTCACTTTAGCTTGCGCCAAACGGGTTCCACACAGGTCTGCCAGGACCAAAGTTTTACCATGGCGATATAATTGAATGATGCGGACCAAGCAATCAGCAACAGGCCGTTCAGGGTCTCGATTCCTGTGATGAAGCGCAAGTGATCCGACGGCACGATGTCGCCCATGCCGAGGGAGGTATAGGCGACAATCGAGAAATAGAAATAATCCAATGGCCCCACGATCTGAAGGCCTTCGAGGCTGCCGATCTCAAGCATTCGTTCCCCGAGGACATAGGCCGCTGCATATAGGGCAACTTCAACGACATGGGCAGAAAGGGTCAGCAGCCATATGATCAGAATTCGTCGCTCCGCTGTCATCGCAATGTTCGACATCCCGCCGGACAGCCATCGAAAGACGGCGTAATGCAGGAGGAAAGTCGTGATAACCAGAAAAACCGACATGCCCACTGCGGCGCCCATCTAAACCTCCCCTCGTTTTGTGTTCGCAGAGAACCCCACTGTTGCGTTTGGCATCGTAGAGCTGACATCTCTCTAGGGCTCTATCAGCTTAATATCCTCTCTTGTCCCGAGAACCGTCATCGCCCGCCCGGGATCGATCATCGAAATGAAGACCGAACGTTCATAGGCGTCGGTGATAAGGGAGGCTTGCCGCACGAGCTCTTCCTGGCGTTGCCGATAGCGATCAAGGCCCTGAGTATCTTCCAATATTCGATTTACGGTTTCCGGGTCTCTGACGAACGTCGCGAACTGCGGCCGACGCTCTGCTCCCTTGATGCCCCTCGCCTCACTTTCCCGAAGATCAAGGCGATCCGCCTGATCTGCAGCCAGAGGCGCCGATGGGGCAATCGCAGCCTCTGTCCCGACCGTTGGGATGGGCGGAATAAGGCCAGAATAAAAATCTGTCTGAATGCCGATCATCGAAGTCACTCCATTCCATTGGTTCTCCGATGGTTGCCAACATAGGACCTCCAGTCGCCGGAGGGTCAAGGATAAGATTGAAGAGAATGACGTAAGACCAATCGATCAGGGCGACGTGACGAGCCGTACACTGGCGAAGTCTGCGTCTGCGAGCCGAAGGCATGGAGATGACGTGAAATTATAATTAGTCGGCAGGCGACGATGCGGCCCGATGTCTGTTGAGTGAAAGCGTATCACCTGACCGGCTTACCAACGTCACGCCGACGATCGTCAACGGTATGCCGATAAAATGTGCCCACCCGAACGTTTCGTCAAAGAAGGTCATGCCGAGAAGAATACCGAATATCGGCACGAGAAAGGCGAAGGCGTTCGCCCGGTTGAGCGGGGTGTGTTCGAGCGCCGAGAACCAGAGGTAATACGCAAGAGCCGTCCCGAAGATACTGAGACCGAGCAAAGAGGCAACGAAGGCAGGCGTCCATTGCACGCTTGCGGGATCTTCCAGGTACCAAGCAGCTGCCCCTAAAGGAATGCTCCCGATAAGCGTTTGCAGGCCCATCGCCATCAGCACGTCAACCTTGCCGGCGATTTTCTTGATCAAGACGTTGCTGATCGTGATTCCGACTGCCGCCAGCAAAATGTAGGCGATACCCAGGGCGTAGGTTTCCCCGCCAGTTAAAAAGAACTGCGGGACGGCGATCACCACGATCCCGACAAATCCCAAAAGCAATCCAAGCTTCCCCCGAACGGAAACGGTTTCGCCAAGCATGAGTGCGGCAAGGAACGCCGCCATGAGCGGCTGTGTATTGGCGACAACCGTTGCGACGCCAGGCGTCACGAATTCAGCGGCATGGAACATGCCGAGGAATCCGAGGCTCGTTGCGCCCAGGCCGATAAAGGTGATGATGGCCCAATCCCTTCCGGTGGCGGGAAGAGGGCGGCGAAGTGCGGCCGCAAGGATCATGAGCGCTGCGCCCGCGATAACCGCGCGCAAGGCTGCGAAGGTCAAATGCGGCGAGAACCCGATCCCGGCCGTGATGAGCGGAAAGCACGACGCCCAAAGCACCATCACCACGAGAATCTGCAGCGTCGAAATGCGCGAGACGGAAGATTTCGGTTGGTCGGAATCCATTTAATGCGCTACCTCGATTTTATCGTGTTCCAGGAGGTGTAGCAGAAGGAGGCATGTCATGCATGAGCTGGTGCCGGAAAAATTCGTGTGGTTTGTCTGGGCGTCCGCATTCCTTGTTCCGTGGATGGTGGCTTTTGGCGCGTTCCCGGCCCATCGCAGAGTAATTCTTTGGGCGAGCCTGTTTACGACACCGTTCGGTTTGACGGAGCCCTTGTTCGTGCCTGAGTATTGGAACCCACCCAGTCTCTTCGATCTCGCGCAACGGACGGGGTTCGATATCGAAAGCCTCATTTTCTGCTTTGGCATCGGCGGGGTCGGCGCGGTTTCGTACAACATCCTGACGGGAAAAAGTCACGGACGAATGAGTTCGATGGCGCGCCGGCTCGCAAGTCATCGGTTTCATTTTTGGGCCGTGGCGACGCCGTTCCTTGTGTTCCCTGTCCTCTATCTGATGGAGTGGAACCCCATCTATCCGGCGATCGTCGCCATGGCATTGGGCGCCGTTTCGACGATGCTCTGTCGACGCGACCTGATTTCCAAAACTTGGGTCGGAGGCGTGTTGTTCCTTGTCTATTACCTAGTCTTTCTTGCCGGACTGGAGTGGCTGTCACCTGGTTACATCGGCAAGGTTTGGAACCTTGAGTCACTGTCCGGAATATTGATTTACGGCATGCCCATTGAGGAGCTTCTTTTCGCCGTCATGTTCGGCGCCTATTGGTCCGGGGTCTATGAGCATTTCACATGGCGGCGCGTGACAGATATACATTGAGGACTGAACTTATGAGCATGATCTGAAATGGCCCGCGCGAGAGATGTGTTTTTCTGAAGCCGTGAGTTTCGCGACCGGCGGCGTGTTGATCGCCGGCGGCGGTTTCGCGACCTATAAGGCCGCGGCGTTGAACAGGCGTTACCTCCCCTTCGCGTTGATGCCCGCGATGGCTGGCGTCCAGCAGTTGTTCGAGGGGCATGTCTGGATGGGATTGAATGTCGGCGATCCGACAATGGTCTGGTGGGCGGCGCTCGGCTTCATGTTCTTTTCCTGGTTCATGTGGCCTGCCTGGGTTCCCTTCAGTGTCTATGTATTGGAGCCTCCGGAAAGTCGTCGTAAAAAAATGTTCCTGTTGTTTGCGGTCGCCGGTGTCGCGTTGGGCGGCGTTCTCTTCGTGCCGCATCTTTTGAACGCGGATTGGATTGATGTCGGTATCAACAACCGGTCCTTGGCGTATGAAGACACCATGTTCCTCGACTATCTCATGCCGCGCTGGATGACATACTTGATCTATCTTTTCCTGATCGTCGCGCCGACGCTTTTGTCGACATACCTTCATGTCCGCTGGTTTGGGGTAACGCTGATCGTCACGCTTACCGTCGTCTATCTGTTCTTGAGCTACGCCTACATATCGTTTTTCTGTTTGTTGGCTGGACTTGGTACCCTCCATCTCATCTACATCATCCTGCGCAACAAATGCCGCAGGGAATGCCCGGTGTTGTTTTCATAGTAACCGCGCATTCCATTCTAGAAACGCGACCTAGAAACTCTTGACCCTCCGGTTGCAGGAGGGGGCATGTTCATTCTGTTCCCACCGAAGTCCGTAGGCGGGAAGGCGAACAAGGGAGTTCCGATAAAATGGAAGCTCTGGTCTACTTCGTCATCTGGGGCGTGTTTATCTTTCTCATGATGCGCATGGGATGCGGCAGCCATGTCATGGGGCATTCGCATCGACATGGCGGTGCCGGCGAGGAAAAAGGTCAAGATGCCGAAAGGCGGCAGGACTTGAAATGGTATCCGCCGGCAGAAGATATCGATCCCGTCTGCAAGAAGCAGGTCAGAACCGCCGACGCGAAGCCCAGCGTTTACGAAGGCTACGTCTATTACTTCTGCTCGCGCGAGTGCCGGGAGCTTTTCGAGACCAAACCGGACCTCTACGTCGGGCAGAGTGACGATGCTTCTAACCCGAGATTGGAGGCGCACAATGCCTAATCCGTCAGATACAAAGGTCTCTGAACCAGCCCGCCCCGGGACGCCACTGGCCGGCTCGAGCCGAGTTTCCCGCATGCCGGTCATGGCGCTTGGCAACAGCTTATGCGTCTTCTTGGCCATCACCTATCTGCTTTGTGTCGGCTTCGACCTGCTGTTCCCTGATTATGCCATGTACCGTGTCTGGCAGCCTCTGTTGCCGGGCTTTACCTGGCTGACATGGCCGAGCTTCTTCCTGGGTCTCGTCGAGAGCGCTGCGTACGGGTGGTACGTCGCGTTGGTGTTCGGGCCGCTATACAACTTCTTCGCCTCGCGGAAAGGTTAAAACCTCTCCAGAGCGATGCCTCTCATGTAAATACTCATTCGGAGTCAGTCATGACAGCGCAGCTCACGTTCCTTGGAGGTGTCGGCACCGTCACCGGATCAAAGTATCTGCTTACATTTGGTGGCCAGCGGGTGCTTGTCGATTGCGGCCTGTTTCAGGGTTTCAAGAAGCTGCGTCAGAAGAACTGGGCCCCGCTGCCAATCGAGCCGAGCGAGATTGACGCCGTGGTCCTGACGCATGCGCACCTTGACCACTCGGGATATCTTCCTCTCTTGGTCAGGAATGGGTTCAAGGGACCTGTCTACGCCACCTCTGCGACGACTGAATTGTGTGGGATCCTGCTGCCGGATAGCGGTCATCTGCAGGAACGCGACGCGGAATTTGCCAATCGACACGGCTTCTCCAAACACCGGCCGGCCGCCCCTCTATATACTGAAAGGGATGCGCGGAATTGCCTTGGCCACTTCCGCGCATGCCCATACGAGGTCGACACCGAAGTCATTGATGCGCTTCAAATAAGATTCCTGCTGGCGGGGCATATTCTTGGCTCTGCGTTCGTCCGTGTGTCATTCGGCGGTCGATCACTACTGTTTTCCGGCGATATCGGGCGCCCGAACAGCGCGACGATGGTGGATCCGACGATCGTGCGCGGCGCGGACTATCTCATCATGGAGTCGACCTACGGAAATCGCCTTCATGATCGGGTGAACGTAGAGGACGCTTTGGCCGAAACGATCTCAAGGGTGGCTGCCAGAGGTGGAACCGTCCTGATTCCGGCTTTTGCTGTCGGCCGCGCCCAGTCGATCCTGTTTCATCTGCAGCGGCTCAAGGCGTCGAAACGTATACCAGACCTCCCGGTGTTCTTGGACAGCCCCATGGCTGTCAGCGCCAGCGAGGTTTTCTGCCGCCACATGAAGGAACACCGGCTGACTGCCGAAGAGTGCCAGGCGGCGTGCAACGTCGCGACCTACGTAAGAGAAGCGGAGGAATCGAAAGCGCTTGATGAAAACCCGATGCCTAAGATCATCATATCGGCAAGCGGTATGGCGACAGGCGGGCGGATACTTCATCACCTGAAGTTCTATGTGCCGGATGAACGGCATGCGGTGTTGTTTACGGGGTTCCAGGCCGGCGGAACGCGCGGCGCCAGCTTGGTGGCAGGTGTAAAGTCGGTGAAAATACATGGACGGCATATTCCCATCCGCGCGGAGATCGCGAACCTCTCCATGCTGTCCGCGCATGCCGATGCGGACGAAATCCTGACCTGGCTCGGCAATTTCACGCAGCCTCCTAAACGGACCTACATCACCCATGGTGAGCCGGATGCTTCCGAAGCGCTGCGCGTTCGCATCTCCGATGAATTGCAGTGGCCCTGCGTCGTGCCCGAGTATGGCGACCAGGCCACGCTTGATTGAGCCGTGGATAAGACGCTGGAAGTAGGACGTCGCGTGAAAGATACAGCTACAAACTCCTTGCGCCTGAAGCGCCTTGGGATCGATACGCAGCAGGAAGCGGTCATCTATATGCGGAGCGATTGCCACGTCTGCCGCGCGGAAGGGTTTGCCGCCATGGCCCGTGTCTGCGTGACTGCCGGCGACCGATCGATCATCGCCACGCTGAACCGCGTGAAAGGCGATTTGTTGGCGGAAGGAGAGGCGGGGCTGTCAGAAGCTGCTTGGGGCAGATTAGATGCCCAGGAAGGCGACATGGTGGCGATCGGGCATCCCCGCCCGCCGGACTCCCTGAGCCTCGTTCGTGCGAAAGTCTACGGTTCGGAGTTTTCGGACACAGGTTTGGAAGAGGTCATGCAGGATATCGTGGCAGGCCGCTATTCCGACGTTCAGGTCTCCGCTTTCATCACCGCCTGTTCATCGCACGGGTTGAAACGGCGGGAAATTGTTGCCTTGACCCGCGCCATGGTCTCCGTCGGAGACACTTTGGACTGGGGAGCATCACCGATTGTCGACAAACATTGCGTCGGTGGTCTACCCGGAAATAGAACCACCCCAATCGTGGTCGCAATCATGGCGGCCTGTGGGCTGACCATGCCCAAGACGTCTTCCAGGGCAATCACGTCACCCGCCGGTACAGCGGACACGATGGAAACGCTGGCGCCGGTCGATCTTAACATCGATGCAATGCGGCGCGTGGTCGAGCGTGAAGGCGGGTGTATCGTCTGGGGAGGTGCCGTCTCCCTTAGCCCAGCGGATGACATCCTGATCCGGGTCGAAAGGGCCTTGGACATCGATGGGGAAGGGCAACTCGTTGCGTCGGTGCTATCGAAGAAACTATCCGCAGGATCAACGCACCTCGTTCTCGATATTCCTGTCGGGCCGACGGCCAAGGTGCGAAGCGAAAAGGATGCGCAATCCCTCAGCGAAAACTTGACCGCTGTGGCTTCCGAGATTGGTCTGAAGTCGACTGTTTTACAGACCGATGGGCGGCAACCGGTCGGGAACGGGATCGGGCCCGCTCTGGAAGCCTTGGATGTCCTCTCCGTGTTGAAGGGAAAGCCGGACGCGCCGCATGATCTTAGGGCGCGATCGGTCGCGCTCGCGGCCGCTTTGCTCGAGTTGTCGGGTGCTGCTGGCTCCGGCATGGGCTTTCAGAGAGCCGAAGAAACTCTGGATAGTGGCGCGGCATGGGCCAAGTTCCAGGCTATATGCGAGGCGCAAGGGGGTATGCGGACGCCGCCTGTTTCATCCCAACGACGGGTAATTGACGCAGACGTTTCCGGCGAAATTCTAGGCCTCGACAACCGTCGTCTGGCCAAGGCGGCGAAACTTGCGGGTGCGCCGGACGCGAAAGCGGCAGGTGTGCAATTGCACACACGACCCGGGGACCAGGTGGAGAAGGGGGCGCCGCTTTTCACGCTTTATGCTGAGACGCCGGGCGAGTTGGCTTACGCGCTGGATTACATCGAGCATCATCCGCCCATCTTCGATATCGGAGTTCCGGGATGAGCGCCATCGTGTACCCCCTGCCGGGAAACGAAGTGGTTGCTCATTCGCTTGCCGCAGAAATCGATGGTGAGATCGGAAAGCTCGTTGTGCGCCGCTTTCCCGACGGTGAATCCTACTTCCGGTATGAAACGCCCATCGATGGAAGAGAGGTCATCCTCGTCGCCTCGTTGGACCGTCCCGATGAGAAGGTTCTGCCGGTGATATTCGCGGCCGGGACGGCGAAGGAACTTGGTGCGTCGAAAGTCGGGCTTGTTGCGCCGTATCTCGCCTATATGCGCCAGGACAAAAGGTTCAATCCGGGAGAAGCGGTGTCGTCCATCTATTTCGCCAAAGTCCTCTCGTCATGGATTGATTGGCTTGTCACGATAGACCCTCATCTCCACCGGCGCAGTTCACTTGACGAAATTTATTCGGTGCCGAGTGCCACCGTGCACGCGGCCCCGTTGGTCTCTGAATGGATAAGAGGAGCGATCTCAGCACCTTTGTTGATCGGTCCCGACAGCGAAAGTGAACAATGGGTTGCTGCTGTTGCGGCGGATGCCGGGGCGCCGTTCGTCGTCTTGGAAAAGACGAGGCGAGGAGACCGTGACGTCGAGGTCACGGTTCCCGACGTGGACAAATGGCGCGACCGAACGCCGGTTCTGGTGGACGATATCATCTCGACCGCGCGTACGATGATCGAAACGGTTGGGCATGTCCGGGCGGCCGGCCTGCAAGCGCCGGTTTGCATCGGCATCCACGCGGTATTTGCAGACAATGCTTACGTGGAATTGAAGCAAGCCGGCGCGGGTGAAATTGTGACCTGCAACACGATCGGCCACGACAGCAATCGGATCGATGTCTCAGGATTGATCGCTTCGGCCGTCCGCCGGGTTTTACCCATTTAGATTAGCCTTGACCCTCCGGTCGCCGGAGCCATTAAGGATAACGCGTTACGTTGATGGCCATAAATTCGGATGGCAAACCCCAAGTGACCAGTAAGGTTCTGCAGAGGTGTATTCCCGATGAACGAAACAACGAAACGAAGGCATGCAGTCCGGGGGAACGCGGGAGATTCGACCACCAAGGTCGGAAAGGCAGCGCAATCTAGTCGAGCGAATCAGGCATCGCCGGAACTGTTAGGCGTTCCGGGAGAAAAGGTAGTTCAGGCTGCCGAATATGGGCGAGATCTCTGGCAGCGGTCGATACTGTTTCTGGACACGCTTCGTGAACGCGCCAACAACATGTTGGACCATGAGCGCGCTGGCCTGCCGCCTTTGCTCGATTTCAAATATGAGATGATCCTTGATGGGCGCGATTTTGAGGCTCCTTCAAATTATGCGCTGTTGCGGATTACGGAAGTTGGCGATGATTGTTGGGACGATTGCGTCGATCCAGAAAAACCACCTGTCATCGTTATTGATCCACGCGCAGGGCACGGACCGGGTATCGGAGGATTCAAACACGACTCCGAAGTCGGCATGGCCCTACACGAAGGTCACCCGGTTTACTTCGTAATGTTCTATCCCGAACCATCGCCTGGCCAGACGCTTGCGGACGTGTTGCATGCCCTCCGGCGTTTCGTCGATGAGGTTGCTCAGCGCCACCCTAAAACACCTCCCATATTGTATGGAAACTGCCAAGCCGGTTGGGCGGTGGCGATTTTATCCGCGGATTGCGAGGGCTTGGTCGGCCCGGCTGTGCTTAACGGCTCGCCAATGTCCTATTGGGCGGGGGAAGCCGGCGTTAATCCGATGCGGATAACCGGCGGGCTTCTCGGTGGCGTTTGGCTCGCACATCTTGCCGCCGATCTCGGTAACGGGCGTTTCGATGGCGCGTGGCTTGCGCAGAATTTTGAGAATCTGAAGCCGGAAAAGGCAATCTGGGAAAAGTACGCCGGACTGTTCGCCAAGGTCGATACGGAGCGCGAGCGGTTTCTTGAATTTGAACGATGGTGGAACGGGTTCTATTTCATGAGCCGCGAGGAAATCGTCGCGATCGTCGAAAACCTGTTCATCGGCAATAAACTTGAAAATGGCGAATTCCGAATTTGCAACGGCTGTACCGCTGACCTTCGGCGAATTCGAAACCCGCTCGTCATCTTCGCCTCCTACGGTGATAACATCACCCCGCCGCACCAGGCCTTGGGATGGATCCCGGCCGTGTACAAGGATACGGATGACCTGAAGCGCGCAGGGCAACGTATCGTCTATTTGACGAACCCGCATGTCGGGCATCTTGGGCTATTCGTCTCGGCCAAGGTCGCTCGGCTTGAACACCGCGCGATCCTTGAAAGCCTTGATGAGATCGAAGAGTTGAATCCCGGGCTCTATGAGATGCAAATCGACAACCCGAGCGGCGATCCGGACTGCCATAAACCGCAATTTTCCGTCCGGTTCATAGAGCGCAAAGTCGAGGACATCGACTTTGCGAAACAACCGGAATCTTTCGAACGGGTTCGAGCAGTGTCGGAGGCGAATGAAGCTTTCTATCGGACGTTTGTGAGCCCTTGGGTGCAAGCCGCGACAAATCCTTGGATCGCGGAAACCCTCAAATGGCAGCACCCCATGCGTGTCAGCCGCTATGTATTTTCGGAAGTTTTTAACCCTTGGATGAGGGTTGTCGCGGGTCTCGCCGACGTGGTGGCAAAAGAGCGGCGACCGATGTCCGACAACTACCCAATGATAAAGAATGAGCGGGAATTTTTCGGCCGTGTGTCCGAGGCAATGGAGATGGTCCGAGAGTTGCGCGATGCGGGCAACGAGCACGTGTTCCGCTTGCTCTACGGCCAGAACTTGTTTGAGCCCTCCCAAAAAAAGCCTGGCAAAGATGAGCCGTGATGATGGTTGAAGAGGCGATCATTGTTATCAACTGTGGGTCATCAAGCGTAAAATTTGCGCTTTTTTCTCCTGAGTTCGAGAGTTCTGTGCGGATTGCGCGTGGCGCGGTCGAGCGGATCGGCATAGGTGCCGGCCGGTTTTCAGTGTTGGATGGTTCCGGCGCGACCATTTTAGACGAGACACTCGAAGTTGAAAGTCACGCTGCCGCCATCGACGCGCTCCTCGACTGGCTTCAGGGCACCCAATACATGCCTGTGTCCGTCGGGCACCGTATCGTCCATGGCGGCGAAGAATGCGATTGCTCGCTCATCATCACTTCCGACTTGGAAGATCGCCTAAGCCGACTGATCCCTCTTGCCCCATTGCATCTCCCGCATAACCTGACGGGTATCAAGGCGATGAAATTGCGTTGTCCGGAACTTCCGCAGGTCGCCTGTTTCGACACGGCGTTTCACCATGGACTTCCACGCGTTGCACAGTTGACCGGACTGCCTCGCCGGTTCGATGACGACAGCATACGACGGTTCGGTTTTCATGGCTTGTCCTATGAGTACGTTGTCGAGCAAGTGCGTCGTTGGCATGGCGATGAGGCGGCGGACGGGAAGATCGTTGCCGCGCATTTGGGCAACGGCGCGTCCATGACGGCGATCAAGGGGGGACGGAGCATCGAAACCTCAATGGGGTTCAGCACCCTAGCGGGCCTTCCCATGGGGACGCGACCTGGAGATCTCGATCCCGGTGCCGTCCTTTACCTTCTGATGGAAAAGAACCTAACTCCCGCCGAACTGCAGCATATCCTTTATCGTGAATCCGGGTTGCTCGGCCGGTCCGGCCTAAGCCGAAACATGCGGGATCTTCTGGCGCAACAGGATCTACCCGAGGCGGCTGAGGCGATCGAGTTTTTCTGCCATCACGCTCGGAGGCATCTAGCCGCGCAGACGGCGTCTCTCGGCGGTCTCGACCGGCTCGTCTTCACCGGTGGAATTGGTGCGAATTCGCCTGAAATCCGCGCCCGAATTTGTGAGGGATTGTCCTATTTGGGTGTCGAAATCGACCCAGAGAGAAATGCCCAAAACCTTCCGGTCGTATCTACTGATCGGAGCCGCGTCCCCATTGATGCGTTCGACACGGATGAGGAATCAGTGATCGCTCGGCATGTCCGGACGGTTTTGGAAAGCGCCTCGGGGAAAGGGGAACTAAATGCCTGTGCATAGTCATGCTGAGGGGCTCGAAGAACTGGTTGAGCGTGCAGAAAAGCTTCCGCCGATCCGAATGGCCGTAATCGCAGCAGACCAGGCACTAGTCCTTCAGTCTGTCGTACAAGCTCGGAAGGCCGGTCTTATTGTGCCGCTCCTCATCGGCGCGCCGGACGAGATTGTTGCATGCGCCGGTGAAATTGACGCCGATATCACCGGTGTTGAAATCATCACTGCAAAAGATGCGGAGGAAGCGGCTCGGGTTGGCGTTGACCTCGTTCGTGGTGGACGAGCAGATGCACTCATGAAAGGGCGAATTCACACAGACGCTTTGATGCGGGCGGTTCTCGATTCTGATCGCGGGCTCAGGCTGCCCGACCAGCGTGTCAGTCACGTATTTGTGGTCGATATCCCGACCTATCCGAAATTGTTGGCGATTACAGATGCGGCGATAAACATTTCTCCGGACCTAAACGCGAAGGCGCAAATTCTTCAGAACGCCATCTCGCTCTTTCATCTCCTTGGCGTCGCTAGACCCAAGGTCGCAGCGCTCTCGGCTGTTGAAACGGTGAATCCGGCGATTGTATCGACGGTGGACGCGGCTTGCCTCGCGTTGATGGCAAGACGGGGGCAAATCTCCGGCGCTGCCATTGATGGCCCCATGGCCTTTGATAATGCGATCTCGAGTGACGCTGCAAAGGTGAAGGGGATCGTGTCCGAGGTCGCGGGAGATGTCGATATTCTCCTCGTTCCCGATCTCATATCCGGCAACATCTTGGCCAAGAATCTAGAATATCTGGCAGGCGCCACGGCGGCGGGTATCGTATTGGGATTGTCCGCGCCGGTCGTCCTAAGTTCGCGTGCCGATCCGACTCAGGCGCGCTTGGCGGCAATGGCGCTTGCCGTCCTAATGCATCAGTCATCGGCGGCTCAACGACGACAAGGGCGCGAGGAGGAACTCGAGTCTGCGATTCACTGTGCAGCCCAACCTGAAAGCGCCTGTTGTCCTATTGGAGCGTGAACAAAATGAAGAATGGCCTGGAGTGTGAGGCGCCTGATCTCAAGTATGCCCCCAAAACCCAACCTTCGTTGGATCAACCGCTGAATGCTGCGCTTGGGCGGGTAACTGGTGGGATTAGCCCCACAGCTCTCTTTCAGGCGTACATCGATTGGGCTCAACATCTCCTTATGTCGCCGGACAAACAGATTGAACTTGCACTCAAGGCACAACGAAAGTTGTTGCGGTATATTGAATTCAGCCATAGTGCCTGTTGCGACCCTCAATGCGCACCATGCATCGACCCTTTGCCCCATGATAAGCGGTTTGTGGCTGAGGAATGGCAGGATTGGCCTTATCGGCTTGCCTACCAAGGGTTTCTTCTTACCCAGCAGTGGTGGCACAACGCCACGACCCAGGTTTCCGGCGTCTCTAAACATCATGAACAGATAGTTTCCTTTGTCGCCCGCCAACTACTTGACGTTGTTTCGCCGGCGAATTACCCGGCGACCAATCCGGAGTTCCGAAAGGCAACGCTGGAAAGCAGAGGTCATAACCTGGTTCAAGGGACGCTGAATTTTGTAGAGGATTGGAAACTGGCCCTTCAGGGTGAACGCCCGTCCGCAGTAAAGCAGTTCCAGGTCGGGCAAAATCTGGCCGTCACGCCAGGAAAGGTCGTTTTCCGCAACGAATTGATTGAACTTATCCAATACACGCCAGCATCCGGAAAGGTTTATCCAGAGCCGATCCTGATCACACCGGCTTGGATAATGAAGTACTACATCCTCGACCTCAGCCCTGGAAATTCACTGGTCAGGTTTCTTGTCGAGCAGGGACACACGGTTTTCATCATCTCCTGGAAAAACCCGTCGGTGGAGGACCGCGAACTCAGTCTGGAAGACTACCGTTTGCTTGGTGTGATGGCGGCGCTTGATGCGATCTCTGCGATCATGCCTGGGAGGGGCATCCACGGCGTCGGATATTGTCTCGGCGGCACTCTTATGGCTATCGCGGCCGCGTGGATGGCCCGTGAGGATGATCGTCGTTTGGTATCCTTGACATTGTTCGCTGCGCAAACCGACTTTACCGAGGCTGGCGAACTTATGCTGTTTATCGATGAGGCGCAGGTCAACTTCCTCGAGAATATCATGGCAGAGACAGGATACCTGGACACCAAGCAAATGGCTGGGGCTTTCCAGCTCCTGCGCTCCAACGACTTGATATGGTCAAGCATGGTGAACGCATACCTGTTCGGCGAACGACTGCCTATGATTGACCTGATAGCCTGGAACGCAGATGCAACACGGATGCCGTCGAAAATGCATTCAGAGTATCTCCGTAAGCTCTTCCTGAATAATGACCTTGCCGACGAGCGCTATGTCATCGGCGGTCGAGCAATCTCATTGCGGGACATCCGTATTCCGATATTCGCGGTCAGTACTTTGTCCGATCATATCGCTCCGTGGCGCTCCGTATATAAAATCCATGCTCAGACCAACGCCGATGTCACCTTTGTTCTATCTACTGGTGGTCACAATGCCGGCGTCGTTAATCCGCCAGGCAACGCGAAGCGATCCCACCAAATCGCCGCTCACGATGATCTCGAAGCCTATCTCGATCCTGATTCCTGGCAGTCACAGGCGGACAATCATGAAGGATCTTGGTGGCCCTGTTGGCGGAAGTGGCTTGCGACGAATTCGGGAGTACTGGTCGACCCGCCTCGAATGGGGGCTGCGCGGAAAGGCTATAAACCGCTCTGCGATGCCCCTGGGACATATGTCTATATGCAGTGAATTGATGGCGACGTGAGATTGGTTCACTCGCTCGAACTGCAGGAGGAGTATCAGAGAATGGAAGTCATAGATTTGAATGGCCGGAAAGGACTGGTCGTTGGTATTGCCAACGAGCACAGCCTTGCTTGGTCGGCGGCGCAGCGTTTCCGGAATGCTGGCGCCGAACTGGCGATTTCCTACCTGAACGACAAGGCGATGCCGTTTGTTGAGCCGCTTGCCCGCGAAATCGAAACCCCGGTTTTCCTTCCCTGTGACGTCTCCGTCCCCGGGCAATTGGAAAAGTTGTTTGACACGATAGCGGAAAAATGGGGTCGACTGGATTTTCTTCTGCATTCGATCGCTTGGGCCCGGAAAGAGGATCTGCATGGCAGGCTGACCGACTGTTCGAGCGATGGGTTCGCTGAATCAATGTTGATATCTTGTCATTCCTTTATCCGCATGGCCAAGCTTGCCGAGCCATTGATGCAAGAGGGCGGCAGCCTGATGACTCTAAGCTACTACGGTGCTGAGAAGGTGGTAGATCACTACAATGTCATGGGGCCTGTGAAGGCTGCTCTCGAAGCATCAGTTCGGTACTTGGCACATGAACTCGGACGCTCTTCCATTAGAGTGAACGCCATCTCGGCGGGCGCTGTGGCAACACGCGCTGCTTCCGGGATTGAGCATTTCGACGAACTCCTGAATGAAACGGTGCTAAAGGCGCCGCTTCGGAGAACCGTCGAATCCTGTGAAGTTGGGCGCGCCGCATTGATGTTGGCGAGCGATTATTCTTCCGCCATTACAGGTGAAACGCTCCACGTCGACGCCGGATTTCATATTGAGGGCATGGTTTTTCATTGAGATTTGGTCGCGGGGCTGTTTGCGACCGAGGCAGAAAATTTTGACTTGACCCTCCTGCTGCGGGAGCCCTCATACAAAGATTTATTCGGTTTTGAGCGAATGGAGAGGGTTATGTTTCAGCAATCGATCAGTCGAGTTTCGGAGGCCCGCGCAACAGGATTGGGCTTTCTTATCATGGCGGCCTATTTCGCGATGGCTGCGCTTTCCTCGGCCTCAGCCGGAGAACGGAATGTGGTTTTTGTCCCCATGGGCGGCAACAATGAAATCGCGGTTATCGATGTCGATACAAACAAGGTCGTCGAGCGCATCACCGGCGTACCGGCTGTCCACGGGCTTGCCAAGACGCCCGACGGGAAGCTCCTTATCGCCGGCAGCTTCACGGAGGTCGAGCCCGGCGCCACAATACCTGAACGGCCTGCGGGTGTGTCGGCGGAAGACCATGCCGCGCATCACGCGAAATCGGCAAGCCGACCAGTGGCGAAGAGCGCCGTCATAAGCCGCGTAACCTTCATCAAGGTCAAGGACCGTTCCGTGGTTCGTCGGGTCGATGTTCCGGGTGGAGTTCATCATGTTGCTGCGTCGCCCAATGGTTTCTTCGCCGCTGTGACCCATCCCAATCAGGATGCGGTATCCGTGATCGATATTCGGACGTTCACGGTCGTTGCGACCGTCAAGACCGGGGCCGTGCCCAACTATGCCGCCTTTTCTCAGGACGGAGCCCGCCTTTACATCAGCGATTCCGGTGACAACTCCGTCAGCATTGTGCGCACGGCCAACTGGCGGGTTTCCGACAGGGTGAAGGTTGGAGAAGCCCCGGAGCACCTCGTTGTTCGAGATGATCTCGGAAAGATGTTCGTCAACAACGTCGGCGACGGCACTGTGTCGGTCATTGACCTTAAGCACCTTGCCGTTGCCAAGGTTTTAAAGGGCGGTGAGGATCCGCACGGCATCGACGTGTCTGAGGACGGCCGGACGCTCTTTGTGAGCGCCAAGGGCGCGAACAAGCTCATTGCGATCGATCTGAGTTCCGGTGACCGGCGCGAACTAACGTTGGCACCGCAGCCCTACCATCTGGCGGTGATCAAGGGCCAAGGCGTGATCTATGTCTCGAGCGTCGAACTGCCGAAGCTATGGGTTGTCGATGCGAAGACCCTGAAACTGACCGGCACGATCGACGTCGGCGGCAAGGGACATCAGTTAGTTCAGTAATGGGCTTCAGTTGGAGGGCGATAAAATGGCTGAAAGACATTCCAACGGCATATTGAGCGGGTTGTTTTCGCGAAGCGGCTTGGTCCTTGCTGGGTTTCTCGGTGTTGCCGGATACTTTCTCTGGACCGAGCATCAGGCGCACGTGGCCAGTGCGTTACCGTATCTTCCATGGCTTCTTATTCTTCTGTGTCCCTTGATGCACCTCTTTATGCACCACGGGCACGGTGGCCATGGCGGCCACGAGGGGCACGAAGGCCACCAATCGGAAGGGAAGGCCGAGGGCGGTCGGGACGAAGGCAATAATCGTGGAGGACCAAGCGCATGAGCGAGACAACTAACGCCTACGGTCTTTGGTCCCTTGTGATCATTAACTCCGCGGTATTTATCATGTTTGCCTTCAGTTTCTTCAAGCCACAGACGGCAACGGACTGGCGGTCCTTCGGGGCGTTCAGCGCGTTCCTGGTCGCGTTGTTCACTGAGATGTATGGCTTTCCGCTAACCATCTACCTTCTATCCGGCTGGCTTCAGAGCAATTATCCGGGGATCGACTGGTTAGCTCATGATTCGGGCCACCTGCCCGAGATGATCTTCGGCTGGCAGGGCAACCCGCATTTCGGTCCATTCCATATTCTGAGCTTCGCATTCATCCTGGCGGGATTCGCGCTGATTTCGTCCGCTTGGCGCATTCTTTACCAGGCGCAGAAATCCGGCACGCTGGCGAGGACAGGCGCTTATGCGAAGGTCCGTCATCCGCAGTACGTTGGATTTATCGCCATTATGATCGGATTCCTTTTTCAGTGGCCGACGGTTCTGACGCTGGCGATGTTCCCGGTCCTCGTCTGGATGTACGTCCGGCTGGCATATGCGGAGGAACAGACGGCGCTAAAGGAGTTCGGCGCCGAATACGAAGACTACCGGTCCAGGGTTCCGGCGTTTATCCCTCGGTTTGGGAATTTGGTCGATACGACGACATAACCGCATCCGGGGTTAACGACCAAGCTAAGTGAGCAGGTTGTTTCACGATGATGAAATCAGAAGGACATATTGAAAGCCTCAGGATTGACGAGCGGTCGAGACGCGATTTTCTGATCGTCTCAACATCGACGCTCGCAGCTACCGGCGTGGCTTTGTCGGTTTGGCCGTTGATCGACAGCCTTAATCCGGCATCCGACACGCTCGCGCTCGCATCGACAGACTTGAACCTGCGGCCTATTGAGCGCGGCCAGCGGGTTACGGTCGTTTGGCAAGGCAAGCCGGTATTTGTGGATCGTCGTACTCCGGAGGCCGTTACAAAAGCGAAGGCAGATGATAGCGCGGCCTTGCCGGATCCGGAGAAGGATGCGGACCGGGTCCAAAGGGAAGAGTGGTTAATTGTCGTTGGGATTTGCACACATCTGGGCTGCATTCCCCTTGGTCAGCGAGAAGGGAGCCGGCGAGGCGATTTCGGCGGCTGGTTTTGCCCCTGTCATGGGTCTCACTACGACACCTCCGGCCGCATCAGGAAAGGGCCGGCGCCGCGCAATCTGGTCGTGCCGCCATATGCTTTCCCCAACCCTGAGAAATTGGTGATCGGATGACATTGGAAATGGAAGGATTTGTTATGAGAACAAAGTTGACCGGCGGGGCGCACGCTTTTCGTCGATATGGTCTCGCTTTCCGGTTCTTCGTCGTGGCGGCGGTGGCGGTGGTCTCAGTTACGGCGGTATCTAGCGCGCGGGCTGAGATGAGTGCGGACGAAATTCGAAATAAAGTCGCCGCTGACTACGGTGTTACGGTTCTGAAAATAACACCTGTGGAGAGCGCGTCAGGCACTCGTTATGCCGTGACCGTGATGGCTCCTGGTGGCAACCGGAACCATGCGTTTCAAGTCAACACCATCGTGGTTGATAGTGAAACCGGCAAACCGGTGATTCTGTATGGCCATACCGGCGGGCAACAGCAATCGGCGGCGCCGTCGATTTCACACCGCACGCATCCACGCATGGCTGGGGATGAATAGAATGATCGGGCAGAGCTGTTGAACACCAGAGATGTCGTCGCCGTGGAGGGGAGTAGTGAAGATCATGGACAAGGTGCCCGCTATCTTTGTGAGTGCGTTTGTCATAGGCGGCATTGCCATCATCGGTTGGAAGATTTTCTCCTCGGAACGGGCAGACACGGTCGTTTCGGTGAAGGTGCCCACGCTGTCGCAGCCGGCGAAGGCCGGCAAGGCGGCGTTCGATGCGACCTGCGCTCAGTGC
Organism: Roseibium sp.; assembly: GCF_039982295.1. GTDB lineage: Bacteria > Pseudomonadota > Alphaproteobacteria > Rhizobiales > Stappiaceae > Roseibium. Next base: position 67,815 of record NZ_JBDWYP010000037.1, on the reverse strand, counting down.
CACGGTGCTAACGCCGCCGGATCTGACAAGGGGCCGCCTCTGGTACATGACATCTACAATCCCGGCCATCATGCAGACTATGCGTTCGTACTTGCGGCCCAGCGGGGCGTGCGGCAACATCATTGGCCGTTCGGTGACATGCCGCCGCAGCCACAGGTGAGCGAGGCGGATATCGGGGCCATTGTCCGCTACATTCGCGAGTTGCAGGCCGCTAACGGAATTGGATACCGGCCACACAACATGTGAAGTGGCCGTGTGCATTCCTCCAACCTCTGTTTCTGAGAGAATAAATGAAAAGCCTGCTTCGCAGTGATCAAGGTGCCGGCATCGTCATGCTTGCATTCATGGCGCTTGCTTTGGTCGCTGCCAATTCACCCTTCGCAGCATTGTATCAGGCCGTCCATCACACGCCGGTCCACTTGCGTATCGGCGAACTCCTCATCGAAGGCCCAATGGTTTACTGGATTAATCAGGGACTCATGGTGATCTTTTTTGTCATCATCGGTTTCGAAATCAAACAGCAGGTCCTCGAAGGACAGCTCAACACCTTGCGGAGTGCGGCGCTACCGGCTTTCGCGGCGCTGGGAGGCATGGCGGTGCCCGCGATCGTCTATGCGTCTTTCAATCAGGGTGACGCTGTGGGCATACGGGGTTGGGCGGTGCCGACTGCGACCGACATTGTGCTCGCTCTGAGCATTCTCTCGCTGATGGGGCCGCGTGTGCCGATCGGACTGAAAGTCTTTCTGACGGCTCTCGCCGTGTTCGATGACATCGGGGCGGTCATCATCATCGGTGTATTTTATGGTGAGCATTTTTCCCTGGTACCGGCGGTGGTTGGGTTGGCTGCGGTTGTCGGGCTGTTCGCGCTTAATCGCTGGAAGGTTACTAACCCCGTTGCATACATCATCGTCGGAGCGGTTCTGTGGGTAGGCATGTTGAAAGCGGGTGTCGAGGCTGCTCTTGCAGGGGTTATAATTGCGGCTGCAGTTCCCATGCACGGAGACCGGACAAAGTCCAAATCCCCTCTGCGTTCCGCTGAAAACACCCTCCATTTGTGGAGTTCCCTGCTCGTCGTTCCCCTATTCGTGTTTTTCAATTCCGGCGTGGTTTTGGACGAGAAGGCATTTTCCAGCAGCAGCGAAGGGGTTTGGCTTGGGATCGTCCTGGGGTTGTTCCTTGGGAAACAGGTCGGCATATTCGGTGCAGTATTTCTCGCGGTTCGTTCTGGTCTTTGCCGTTTGCCGGAACGTGTCAACTGGATGCAGGTATTCGGTGTTTCGATTCTTGCGGGGATCGGATTCACCATGAGCTTGTTCATCGCCACACGGGCATTTCCGGATCCGGCGGTGTTGTCATCAGCGAAGCTTGCGGTTCTATCCGGGTCGCTGTTGTCTGCCGTGATTGGTGTTCTGGTTCTTCAGTATGCGACTATCGGGTCCGGAACGATCACGCACGATTGATATTTTTCGGGATACTTGGTGTTGACCCTCTTCCTACAGGATGCTTCAGGATTTTCATCAGTTTTTGGGAAGGAGATGTAAAATGACATCCAAGTTGGCGATCGCCTCCATCTTTGTTGCCGCACCTATCCTGGCGGCCTGCGCGAGCTTCAGGCCGGGGAAACTCTTTGAAAAGGCCGTTCTGGTACCTGCCGGCAACTCGTCCGTAGCGGAAGTCGACCAGTTGCAGGCGTGGCAGACGGAAGATGGCTACGTGCTGACTGGCAGGTTGATGCAGTTCGGAAGCGCAGGGCTTCGCCGAGGGCATATTCATGTCCGCGCCGCCGATAGCGGTGCCGAGCCCGACGCGGGGTGGGCGGCCTTCACGGATCGGGGAAGAAGGATCACGACGGCACTTAAGGTCTCGCGGTTCAGCGTAAATCTCGGGAAGTCAGTGCCGCCGGATAGCAAACTCGAAGTGCGCTACCATGGCGACGCCCATTCATGACGGCAAAAACAGGATAAAGCGATATGACCGATCCGCACGGCCACGAAGGGCATGGCAGTCACGATCGCTCGGCCAAATATCAAGAGAACAGCCTGTCGCTGACGGGTGCTGTTTCCTTGGGAACAGGCGTCATGATCGGTGCCGGGATTTTCGCGCTGACTGGCCAGGTCGCCGAACTCGCAGGCGAATGGTTCCCTTTCGCCTTTCTCGCGGCGGCGATCATCGTTGGATTTAGCGCCTATTCTTACGTCAAGATGTCGAATGCCTATCCATCGGCTGGTGGCATCGCCATGTTCCTGGAGAAAGCCTACGGCAAGACCATGATGACCGGCGCCTGCGGGCTCCTGATGTATTTCTCCATGGTCATCAACGAGAGCTTGGTTGCACGGACATTCGGCACCTACACGCTGCAACTGTTTGACGTCGATGCAGACAAAAATTGGTTGGTACCTGCAATGGGGATCGGACTGCTGACTTTTGCCTTCTTTGTGAACGTTCTCAGCAACCGCTTTATCCAGACATTCTCCTTCGTCATGGCATTTCTCAAGATCGGCGGGATTGCGGTGTTCGCCGTGGGCGGGCTTTGGCTCACCGGGTTCACGTTCAAGAGTGTTTCCGTTGATCCGGCGACGACCAGCGCTGGCGGCTTCCTCGGCGCCACCGCCCTGGCGATCCTTGCCTACAAGGGGTTCACAACGATCACAAATAGTGGCGGGGAGATTGTTGAGCCGAACAAGAACGTCGGCCGCGCCATCATCGTCTCCATTGTCATCTGCGTCGTCATCTATTTCCTGGTGGCACTTGCAGTTGGGGGGAATTTGACCATTGAGGAGATCGTTCGTGCGCGCGACTTCGCTTTGGCCGAGGCCGCGCGTCCTGCCTTCGGAAAAACGGGTCTATGGTTTACGGTCGCTTTCGCCATTATCGCGACGGTATCGGGCGTGATCGCCAGCGTTTTCGCAGTCTCGCGCATGCTCGCAATGCTGACCGATATGAAGCTGGTGCCACACAGCCATTTCGGCATGCCGGGGGATATCCAGAGGCACACCCTCGTCTACACCATCGTACTGGCGATGCTTTTGACCGCGTTCTTTGACCTCGGCCGCATCGCTGCGCTGGGCGCTATCTTCTATATCATCATGGATATCGTCGTTCATTGGGGCGTTCTTCGCCATTTGCGCAAGGAAGTGAACGCCTCGGCGACAGTGCTTATCATCGCCATTGTCATGGATGTCGTCGTGCTCGGTGCGCTGTTGGTGATCAAGGCGCAGTCCGACATGACGGTGATCTATTCCGCGGCGGTCGGTATTGCCCTCGTTTTCTTTGGGGAAAAGCTTTTCCTCCGCCGTACCGGCTGAATTCGGTACGCCTTGGTGCCAGGCGAAATGGCGCTTGAGAGTGAAAGTTTTTGCTTGACCCTCCTGTTGCTGGAGGCCTCAAAATTCCATCGTCAGTTCAACCGGGGCTCTTGAGCAACGTGAGAGGGATTTAGTGATGGATCAGCATTCCAAACAGGGTGAAGGCGAACGTAAGCAGGTAGAAACCGCTGCGGAGTCCCACAAACTCCAAGGCCACAATTGTTGCTCCGGCCATGGTTCGTGCGGCGGCCCTGGGCATCACGATGCGCCGGCTGTGGTGAAAGACCCTGTATGCGGCATGACGGTCGATCCGAACGCGGGAAAACCGCGGTTCGACCATAACGGGTCGACATATCATTTTTGTTCCGAGAAATGTCTCGGTAAGTTCAAGGCTGATCCCGACCATTATCTCTCTGGCGCTCAAGAAAAGGCTGCCGAGAATTCCCCCGTCGGCACCAAATACACCTGCCCCATGCATCCCGAAATTGTCCGAGACGCTCCCGGCGATTGTCCCATCTGCGGCATGGCATTGGAGCCCATAGGGGTGCCGACAGGCGAAGAAGGGCCTAATCTTGAACTGATCGACTTCACCCGGCGGTTTTGGGTGGGGGCTATTCTGACCGTGCCGTTGCTGGTCTTGACCATGGGGCCGTTCGTCGGGCTTGGGTTCATCCGTGAGGCGGTCGGCGAACGTGCGGCACTTTGGATCGAGTTGATCCTCGGAACGCCCGTGATTCTTTGGTCCGGCTGGCCATTTTTCGTGCGCGGCGTGAAGTCGGTCGTGAACCGCTCGCTTAACATGTTCACCCTCATCGGTATGGGCGTGGGGGCAGCCTACCTGTTCAGCCTCGTCGCCGTTCTGGCACCCGATATCTTCCCCGATGGTTTCAGGTCCGTGGACGGTCACGTCGGCGTTTATTTCGAGGCTGGTGCGGTTATCGTCGTTTTGGTTCTACTCGGGCAGATGATGGAACTTGGCGCACGTGACCGGACGGGGGCCGCGATCCGGGCGCTTTTGGATATGGCGGCGAAGACGGCCCGCGTTATCCGCGATGACGGCTCGGAAGAAGAAATCCCGCTCGAGGACGTCAAGGTCGGCGACAAGCTGCGCATCCGCCCCGGTGACAAGGTTCCGGTGGACGGCGTCGTCCTGGAAGGCCGCTCAAGCATCGATGAGTCCATGATTTCCGGGGAGCCGGTCCCGGTCGAGAAGACGGAGGGCGATGACCTGACTGGCGCCACCATCAATGGTACGGGCAGTCTGGTCATGGAGGCCAAGCGGGTCGGATCCGATACCATGCTGAGCCAGATCGTTGAGATGGTTGCGAATGCGCAGCGTTCCCGTGCTCCTATTCAAAAGGTCGCTGACTCTGTCGCCGGCATGTTCGTCCCGGTTGTGATCTTGGTCGCGATTGGTGCCTTCATTGCATGGTCCATCTGGGGGCCGGCACCGGCTATGGCGTATGGTTTGGTTTCGGCGGTTGCCGTGTTGATCATCGCCTGTCCTTGTGCGCTGGGCCTGGCCACACCCATGTCGATCATGACGGCAACCGGCCGAGGGGCCCAGGCGGGCGTGCTGATCAAGAACGCAGAAGCCTTGGAACGCTTCGCCAAGGTCGATACGCTGATCGTCGATAAGACCGGCACGTTGACGGTCGGCAAGCCCAAACTGGTCGCCGTTCTTCCCAACGACGGTCATGGTGAAGCGGAAGTCTTGCGGCTTGCGGCAAGTTTGGAGCGCGGTTCGGAACACCCGCTGGCCGAGGCCATCGTATCCGGTGCCGAGGAACGGGGCATCGAATTCGCCAAGGCAGAGAATTTCGAGGCCGTCACCGGCAAGGGTGTCAAGGGCATCATCGACGGCAAACAGGTCGCGCTGGGCAACGCCAAACTTGCTGCTGACCTTGGTTTGGATGGCGATGCACTCTCTGCCACCGCGGATAGCCGCAGGGATCAAGGCGAAACGGTGATGTTCGTCATTCTCGGGAATGAAATCGCGGGCCTGATCGCCGTCGCCGATCCCGTCAAAGAAACCACCGTCGGCGCGATCAAGGCCCTTCACGCCGAAGGATTCCGCATCGTTATGGCCACTGGCGACAATGAACGCACGGCGAAGGCCGTGGCCGGCAGACTGGGCATCGACGAGATTCGCGCGGATGTCCTGCCTGAGGATAAGGCGCGGATTATCAAGGATCTCCAAGATCAAGGCCGTAAGGTCGCCATGGCCGGAGACGGTGTCAACGACGCGCCTGCGCTGGCCCAGGCCGATGTCGGTATTGCAATGGGAACCGGCGCCGACGTCGCCATTGAAAGCGCTGGGTTCACCCTGGTTAAGGGAGACCTAAACGGCATTGTCCGTGCCCGCCGTTTGGCACGAGCAACCATGCGCAATATCAAACAGAACCTGTTCTTTGCCTTGGTCTACAACGCGGCCGGCGTGCCGGTGGCGGCGGGGGTTCTCTACCCGTTCTTCGGAATTTTGATCTCGCCGATCTTCGCCGCGGCAGCCATGAGCCTGAGCTCGCTCTCCGTCGTAGGGAACGCGTTGCGTCTTAGGACCGTCTCAATCGAGGAGAAGTGAGATGATGAACGTGGGTCAAGCCGCCGAGGCAAGCGGCATGTCGGTCAAGACCTTGCACTACTATGAGGAAATCGGCCTGGTTGTGCCGAAACGTCAGGAAAACGGCTATCGCGCCTATAGTGAGACGGATGTCCACAAACTGAACTTCATTCATCGGGCGCGCGGCTTGGGGTTCACGGTTGAAGCTTGCCGCGAACTGCTCTCGCTCTACGAGGACAGGAGCCGAGCGAGCGCCGATGTCAAGGCGATCGCGGGCCAGCACCTTGAAGAAGTCGAAACGAAGATCGAGGAATTGAAAGCCCTTCGGGAAACAATCAAGGACCTGCACGATAAGTGCCGGGGCGACCATCGGCCGGACTGTCCCATCATCAACGGCTTGGCCAGTACGACGCACTGATGAGAAGACTAAAGGTCGTCGTTACCGGCGCGGTATGTGTTGCGGTACTTGGAGCCGGCGTTTGGTTCTGGATGCCAAGTGCGGAGGCGGATATCCGATTGCGTCCGAATGACCCGGAGGTAGTGGCTCATGGTCAGAAGATTTACATGGCCCAATGCGCATCCTGCCACGGCCCGGGGTTGGGGGGGCAAGCCAACTGGCGCGAACGCCTGCCCAACGGACGCCTACCCGCACCTCCTCATGACAAGTCGGGGCATACTTGGCACCACCCGGACGCTCAATTGTTCGATTTGACGAAACGCGGCCCTGCAGCGGTCGTTGGCGGCAGTTACGAAAGCGACATGCCCGCCTATGCCGGCATCCTAAGCGACGAGGACATCGTTGCCGTTCTGTCTTTTATCAAAAGCACTTGGCCGGGAAAAACTCAACGGCGCCACGACGACATAAACATGCGAACCAAAAAGCCGGGTAATTAGTTAAATGAAGGTGTTGACCCTAACCTTAGGGGAGGCTTCAAACTCCGAACTTGTGCAAGATTGGATTGAGCTAACAATGTTTTGTCTGCACCTTGAAGGAAGCAAACAAAGGACATGGCCATGAAAGAAAAATTGGCGATTTTCGGATCGATTCCCGGAATATTCTGGGGCCTGCCTGCCCTTGCTGATGCAACCGATCGGGGGGGCTACTATTACGGTCATCCCATGTGGTCCGGTGGCTGGGGCGGCATGTTCATGGGCTGGGGCATGATGGCGATTTTTATGATCGCGGTGATCGTCGTCATCCTGTTTGTCGTCAAGGGGCTGACCGGCGGTGACCGTTCATCTTCCGCCCTTGATGTCCTGAACGAACGCTATGCCCGGGGCGAAATCGACGCTGCTGAATATAACGAGCGCAAAAAGAACATTTCAGGAAAGGGATGAGGGCAAATCATCCGAAATCGAAATTTCAACAACCCTCAAACTGATATAGTATTTGTGTGTTCAGAGGAATGATCCAGGCAGTGAACATGAGATGCGGTTTTCTCCGAATATGCAGTTTATTGCTGGCTGTTTCCGTTCTTTTCGCGGGGATGAGCGCCGGTCACGCTGCCGGTTTTCAGGGAGGAGGGCACGTTCATGTTGCGCATTTTGGTGCGGGTGCGAGTGACGGAACCCACCTGAACTCTTCTCCGCAGCACAAAGCTGATTGCGATAAGCCCTCTGAAGAAAAAGCCGGAGCCGGGAACAAGAGTTCTGGCGGAATGGATGGTTGCTGCCACGTTGCCTGTTTCCCATCCGTTGCCGCGCAAGACCTCTCGGACTTGTCCGCTCACGTGTTCGAGGCGGAGAGGCTCGTTCTGCCGCACGATGAAGCGGTTGTTTCCAATAATCCTCAAGAACAATTTAGACCTCCGCGCCCTCGCGGCTGACTTCCATGCGGTCATTCGGGCTGCCGACACGTCAGGCCATCAGGACCGCGTAGCAGGGTAGATGGCGACAGGCCGTCCGAAAATGAATCGAAACGCTGAAATATGCGTGATCGTGCGGCACGGAGTTCTGCCCCGTTCGCCTTCCAAACGCATGGATATAAATTTTCCAGTAAGGCTTGGGCCTTGCTGACCAACAATCAAGGAAACCCAAACTTTGGGACAAGGATATCGAAAATGTTGACCTTAACGACCAATGCGCCCCGTCTCGTGATCACTTCCCTTGCCTTCGCTACTTTCTTGACCTTGAGCGCTTCGGCCTGGGCCGGCGCGGGGCACGGTCCGGCGAAGGGCGAGCCGCAAAACCAAGGACACATGATGGGCGCTCAAGGGGGCGATAGTCACGGCCCCGCGGGGCATCACGGTATGGAGATCGGCGCGCCGGGCAAGGCTGCCGACGTGACGCGGACCATCGACGTGGCGATGCACGATAATTACTACAAACCGGAACAAATCACCGTTAAGGCGGGAGAGACAATCCGCTTCAAGATCACCAACAAAGGCGAGTTCTTACACGAATTCGGCCTCGGCACTGCGGTTATGCACAAAGCCCACCAGAAGGAAATGATGAAAATGTGGGAGCACGGCATGATCGAAGCTGATCGGATCAACCGCGATAAAATGATGATGGACCATGGCGATGGGCGCGGGATGAAGCATGATGACCCGAATAGCATCCTGCTGGAGCCGGGAAAATCCGGTGAGGTGATTTGGAAGTTCTCCAAGCCGGTGGATCTGGAATTTGCTTGCAACATTCCAGGGCATTACGAGTCCGGAATGATGGGCCCCATCAAATTCAAGTAAAGATCGAAGGACAGGAGAATCCGATGATAACTATTACACGCCAACATGTTGTCGGTGCCGTGATGGGCTTAGGGCTGGTAGCCGCTCTGGGGAGCGGCTCCGCCCAAGCCGGCGAGTACAACATTACTATCGATCCGGTAACCATCGACACAGGCGACTTTACGCGATCCGGGGTGGGGTTCAACGGCGCCTCGCCGGGGCCGGTGTTGCGGTTCAAGGAAGGTGAAAACGTTACCATTAACGTGACCAACAATCTGTCCGAGGATTCGTCGATCCACTGGCATGGATTAATACTGCCGTTCCAGCAGGACGGCGTGCCTAACATCAGCTATCCAGGGATCAAGTCAGGCGAGACTTTCACCTATAATTTCCCGATCAAGCAATCCGGCACCTATTGGTTCCACAGTCATTCTGGATTTCAGGAACCGGATGGCGCCTATGGCGCCATCGTCATCGAACCAAAAGAACGCGAGCCTTATCGCTACGACCGCGAATACGTGGTTCAACTCGCCGATGCCCATCCGCATTCGGGAAATCGCATCATGCGAAACCTGAAGATGATGGCGGATTACTACAACCGTAAACAGCAAACGGTGTTCGACTTCTTCAAGGACAGTGAAAAGATGGGTTTGGGTGCGGCGCTGTCGGATCGCATGGCCTGGGGCGACATGCGGATGATGGCCACGGACATCGAAGACCTTCAGGGGTTTACGCCGCTGATCAATGGCAAGGGTCCCGACCAGAATTGGACGGGCCTGTTTAAGCCAGGCGAACGCGTCCGCCTTCGCTTCATTAATTCATCGGCGATGACATATTTTGATATTCGCATCCCCGGCTTGAAGATGACCGTGGTGCAGGCCGACGGAAATAACGTACAACCTGTGTCTGTCGACGAATTCCGCATCGCCGTGGCCGAAACTTATGATGTCATCGTTCGGCCAGCGGAAGACAAAGCCTATACCATCTTCGCAGAGTCCATGGGGCGCACCGCCTATGCGCGTGGCACCCTTGCGCCTCGTGAGGGATTGACTGCCGAAGTGCCGGACCTGCGGAAGTCCCCACTTCTTACCATGGCGGACATGGGGATGTCGCACGGCATGGATCACGGAGCGATGGCCATGGGAAGCGCAACGCACAAAATGCCTGACGGCAGCTCGATGAGTGGTGCGGCCCATGATGCTCATAGCAGCACAACCCATAAAATGCCGGACGGAAGCGAAATGAAAGGCGCTGGCCACGCGATGCCCGACGGATCACAAATGCAAGGTGCTGAGCACCAAGGTATGGCGCAGGGTGGCAGGCATCAAATGTCCGACGACGCCATGATGAAGGGCATGGACCATTCAGCCCAGGGTGCCATGGCACAGAGCGGCATGGATAATTCCATGCACGGCGGCATGGCAAAAGGTGGCATGGCCAAGGAAGCCGATTCTTTCTACGCATCCAACAGCGGTTTGATGCCGAGCGCGGCGAACGGCGGAAAATTTCTTTCCTACAATGATTTGAAAGCGCAGAAACCGCTCTATAAACAGCGTCCGCCGACGCGCGAGATCGAACTGCGTCTGACCGGCAACATGGAGCGCTACATCTGGTCCATTAACGGCGTGAAGTTCAAGGACGCCGAGCCCATCCGCCTGAAGTACGGGGAGCGGGTTCGATTCAAGTTCGTCAATGAAACCATGATGACCCACCCCATGCACCTGCACGGCATGTGGTCGATTTTGGACAATGGCAACGGCAAATGGAACCCGATCAAGCACGTTGTCAGCGTGTCTCCGGGAACTACGGTCTATATGGAGACTGAGGTCGATGCGCCCGGCCAATGGGCGTTCCATTGCCATCTCTCCTATCACGCCGACGCGGGCATGTTCCGCAAAGTCGTGGTCGAGGGTGGTCCCAAAGAACAGGCCGACGCATCGGCCGTCCGGCACGAAGGGCATTGATCATGACGCTGCAGAAAATTCTCGCGGGGCTTGTCGCACCAGCCTTTGTGATCTCGGTCTTACCAGCCACACCCGTTCAAGCGGAGCCTCTGATTTGGGGCGTTCAGGCGGAACAAACTGAATTCCGGTATGGCAAGGATACGGACGTGTTCGCCTGGAACTTCGATGCCTTGGTCGGCAGTGATGAATTGAAACTCGTGTGGCGCTCCGAGGGTGAATTCGCGACCAAGAATGATAATTTTGAACGGTTGGAGAACCAGCTCCGGGCGCAGGTCCCGATCTCGACTTTCTTCGATGCGGTGGGCGGTATTCGCTTCTCAAGCCCATCCACCGGCAACCGTTTCGATGGAGTCATCGGACTACACGGATTGGCTCCGCAGTTCTTTGAAGTGGATGCCGATCTATTCGTTGGCGAGTATCCGTCAGCGAGGCTTGACGTGGATTACGAAGTTCTACTTACGAACCGCCTTATTGCGACACCAACCATCGAATTGAATCTACCGTTCACGGACGATACAAAATATGGCAAAGCGGCGTTTGGTCCCAGTTTGGAAGTTGGGTTGCGTCTTAGCTATGACGTCGTAGACCGTTTGTTGTCACCCTATATCGGGATTCATTACGAACGGTCGTTCGGCGGAACGGCGAATATCAAGCGTAGCGAAGGCGAAGATGCAGGTGCCGTATTTTTCTTGGTTGGGGCGAAGATGATATTCTAACCCCTTATCGTTTTCTCCCCAACCTGGCCCCTGGTGTCCTCGAGAGAGAGAGCATCAGGGGCCGCTTTTTATCATCAGCCAGAGTCTAGGGGGATGTTATAGAATTGGGAAAGATTCTCAGTTCGGTAAGGAAGGCGAAATTGGACATCAAATCCTTTCATGTTTCCCGTCGACACGTCCTGGGTGGGATTGCTGGTGCAGTTGCGGTTGGCGCTTTTCGGCAAAGCTTGGCGGCGATGCCGTCGCCCTCGTTGGTTCTACGTCCCAGCCCGGGTCGAAGCATGCTGACTGAGAACGGTGAACCTACGGCGGTCTGGAGCTATGGTGATACGGTTCCTGGACCGTTGCTCCGCGTCCGCCAGGGCGAGCGCGTAAACGTTCGCTTGGAAAACGGCCTGGATCAGCCGACGTCGGTTCACTGGCACGGCATCCGTATTGAAAATTCGATGGACGGCGTTGCCGGGATGACACAGGACCCTGTCCCACCGGGCGGCGAATTCGATTACTCCTTCGTTGTGCCGGACGCCGGCACCTATTGGTACCACCCTCATTTCCGATCTTGGGAGCAGTTGGCCAGAGGTCTATACGGCGTTTTGATCGTCGACGAAGCCGATCCCCCCAAGGTCGATCATGACCTTGTTTTCTGCGCCGACGACTGGCGAATGACCAAGAATAATCAGATAGACGCGCAAAGCTTTGGGCAACTCCACGACTGGGCACATGCCGGCCGGTTGGGGAATTGGCTGACGGTGAACGGCCTGACGGGCATGGAGTACTCCGCCAGGCCAGGGGCAAGGGTACGGCTGCGGATGCTGAACGTTGCCAACGCGCGCATCCTTGCGTTCAATCTGGGCAGCCTGCCTGCCCGCGTCGTCGCAATCGACGGCCAGCCAATCGTCAGTCCAGCTGAGCCTGGGAATAGATTGATTTTGGCTCCGGGGCAGCGGGCCGATGTGATCCTCGATCTACCGGGCCCGGGGCCGGGCACCTACGTCATCCAGGAAGTGTCGGGCGCGGAGCCAATCGAGGCTGCTCGTATCGTTACGCAAGGCGTCGCGGTTGCGGCCCCTCGACCGGCCCTGGACGCTGTCGCCTTGCTGCCCAATCCGGTGCCGGGGGATTTTGAATTTGAGGACGCGGTTGTCGTGCCGTTGCGGATGGAGGGCGGCGCCATGGGGCGGATGGAAGGTGCAACCTACAAAGGCGCCTATTACGGCATCCGCGACCTTGTGGGAAAGAACCAGGCGTGGGCATTCAACGGCATTGCTGGGCTCCCTGAAAAGCCTTTGGCATCGGTCGCCAAAGGGCGAACGATTGTTGTCGATATGATCAACGATACTCGCTGGCCGCATGCCATGCACCTCCACGGCCATCATTTCCGCGTCATCGCCCGCAACGGCAAGGCCGTAACCGGCACCCCCTGGCGGGATACGGAACTGGTCGACGCTGGGGAACGCGTCCGCATTGCTTTCGTGGCGAACAATCCGGGAAAGTGGGTGTTCCATTGCCATATGCTTGAGCATCAGGCGGCGGGCATGATCACCTGGCTTGAAGTTGTTGATGGGTGAAGCTCAGCGGCAAATCCTTCACTCCTCTAAAGAGATGCGTTTAAAAGTCGGCTTATCATGTCATCTGACGACAATTCACATTCGGCACCTCCGGTTGAGGATCATCCCGCTCCGAAAAACGGGATGGCGGGCGATGGTCCCAGTGACCGCAAGCGCACCAAAATTCTTCTTACCGTTCTTATTCTTGTCGGCCTTGTCGCGGCTTATGGTGCGCTCTCGTGGAGTGGCGCGCTCGACGAAATGATGAACAGTGAGACGCTTCGGAAGCATGTCGAAAACCTCGGTCTCTTCGGTCCTCTTGGCGTCGTCATTTTGATGTCCTTGGCGATTGTGTTGAATCCAATCCCAAGCGCACCCATAGCGTTGGCCGCCGGAGCGGCCTATGGCCATTTCTGGGGAACAGTGTATGTAGCGATTGGCGCGGAGATAGGGGCTTTGATTGCGTTTGGCATTGCCCGCCTAGTTGGCTACGACGTCTTGCGTCGATGGTTGGGCCGCGGCCTTTCATTGGGCGTTTTCGGCTCCCAGAATGCGTTAATGGCTGTCGTCTTTCTAAGCCGTTTGTTACCCTTCATATCGTTTGATCTGGTTAGTTATGCGGCGGGCCTCTCGCCCCTCAAATGGTGGCGGTTCGCGGTCGCAACAATGGCCGGCATCATTCCGGCAAGTTTCCTGCTCGCCCATTTCGGTGGAGAAATGGCATCCCTCGATAGTGCGCGGGTTGTAGAAGCGGTCGTCGCTCTCGGTGCTCTTACAGCCCTTCCGATCGCGGGAAAATTGATTTGGGATCGTGTTCGGAAAAAATCCGTCCGAACAGAGGGCAACGAATGATTAGCGGGGAAGGGTGACGGTCACGGTCAATCCGGAGGTGGCTTCATTGTTCAGTTCGACAGTCCCGCCGTGATTCTCGATGACCGTTTTCGCCAAGCTGAGGCCGAGGCCCGTACCTTCGGTGTCTTCCGAACGGGATCTATCGCATCGATAAAACGGTTCGAACACGCGCTCGATCTCTTCATCGGGAATTCCTGGGCCGTCGTCCTTTATGCGGACAGATATCCTGTCTTCGGTACGTTCAAGAAAAGCCCGAACGCGATGTCCATAGCGAAGGCCGTTGTCGATCAGGTTGCTGAATGCCCGGCGCAAGGCCACGGGCTGGCCATGGATGATGATTTTCCCTGAAAGCGGCATGACGGTCACGTCATTCCCTATGTCTGAAGCATCGTCGCAAATGGCCTGTATCAAGGCTCCCAGGTCGATGTCCTGCCTATCTTCCAAATCAAACGCCTGCCGAGCCAGGCCCAAGGTTGCCGAAACGATGAATTCCATTTCCGAGATTGACGAAAGGAGTTTCGTCCTTTCGTCGGATGAGGGCAAAGCCTCGGTCCGGAGTTTGATTAAAGACAACGGGGTCCGCAGATCGTGGGACAGAGCACCCATCATTTCCGTCCGGCTTCGGATCATGCTTCTGACCTGATCCTGCATATCGTTGAAGACCGCAGCGACTTCTCGAACTTCCGCAGCGCCTCTGATCGGCATCGGCGGTGCATGAATGTCAGATGCAAATCTCCGGGCAGCGCGGGCAAATACATCCAAGGGAGAGAGCATGCGTCGTACAACCCAAATTGAAATTAGGATGATCGAAATGGTCATGACCCCGACGGTGGTTAATGATGGACTCCAGAGTTCTGCCGGAAACTCGGGGATCACATATGCGATGTTGAGCCAGCCTCCACTGTTCAAAGGTACGGACATTCTTACGTTCAGGTGAACAGGTAAGCGGTAAACAGTTCGAAGCACATGGAGGAACCATTCGCTGACCGTGTCCCTGTGGAGAGAGGTTGACATCGGTGGTCGTTCGACCATGCTGATTCGTACGTTTGCCATTTCGTTTGAATGGGATTCGCGTTTTATGTGCTCCCGAAAAACTTGATCGTAAGGAGAGCGATAAGGTTCATCTGAAAAAACCGGGTCGCCACTCAACGATGCGCGAAGATGAGGTTCATCCAGGGTATTCACAATATCAAACCGCCAAGCGGTATTTGATGCAGCGACCGTATGTGTGACATGCGCAAAGGTTTGCGCCGTTGTGCGCAAGCTTAGATGAATGAGTGCGTCGAGCCGGTCTCTCGAGTAATGGAACAGCCCGATAAGGTAGGCTGTTGTGAGGCCGAGGGTGACCATGATGATGGTCTGTGTTGTCAGGGACCGGATACGCATGGTTTTACTCTCGCGTCACTTCGGCTGAGAGAACGTATCCTCCTCCCCAGACTGTCTTGATAATTGTCGGATTTTTGGGATCGTGTTCGATCTTGCGTCTGAGCCGACTGACTTGTGTGTCGATGCTGCGGTCGAAAGCAACGGAATCGCGTCCACGCGCCAAGTCTAACAGTTGCTCACGGGAGAGTACCCGGTTTGGGCGTTGGACCAACACTTGGAGCAGGCTGAATTCACCGGTGCTCAGTGGTACGATGACGTTATCAACCGCAATCAGTTCGCGACGTTCTACATCCAGACGCCAACCGTTGAACTTATAGATTTTACTTGGCTCGTTAGGAGGAGAGGTTGGTTCTCGCTCTATCCTTCTAAGGACGGCTTGCACGCGAGCGATGAGCTCAAGTGTGCTGAACGGCTTTGGCAGATAGTCATCCGCACCCATCTTGAGACCTAAAACGCGGTCGAGTTCTTCGCCTTTAGCGCTGATGATGATTACAGGTGTTGTGGCTTTCGAGCGAAGATCGCGGCAAAGAGTCAATCCATCATCACCAGGCAACATGACATCGAGAATGATTAAATCTACGCGCTCATTATCAAGCGCTTTGTTCATTTCTTTGCCATCACCTGCGACAGATACACGGTAGCCTTCTTTTCTCAAAGCCTTGCTGACGAGTTCTCTCATTTCTCGGTTGTCTTCAACGACGAGAATTTTCGGTGTCATTTCCATATTCGTTCCTGCTGCCATCAGGGAAATTTGTGACTCCATTGGATGCCTGGATTGAATTATCAAGGCTCCAGTAGCAGGAGGGTCAAAGGAATTAGATCTGTTTATGGAAATATTGTGCCCTTGCCATCTGATGGTCGAAGGAAAAAATGTGACAAAAAGTTTCAATTCGGGTTTTTGAAATATTTTGTCACAAAAAACCACAGATTCGAAAAACTTCAGTGGCATTTCCAAGGCGTACTTCACCTCTATTCAACATCTCGAATGAGGAGGCTATTAAATTGAAGAACGTCACCAAAATTGCTCTGAAATCTTGCACGTCACTTTCCCTTGCGGGGGCTGCGATGTTCGTACTTTCTGCTCCGGCAGAAGCGGGCTCGGTCAAGAATGGCAACGTGACTGACCTCACCGTTTATGGCCAAGTGAACCGTACCTTCATGGTTTATGACGACGGAGAGGAGATGGGCTATCGCAACATGGATGGCGATGCGGGTTCAACCCGTTTCGGCCTAAAGGCGTCAGGTAAGATCAATGAGTCGGTTTCTGTAGGGGCCCGTTTGGAAGCGGAGTTGCAATCCAACGACCCTGCCACGATCAGCCAGTCAACTGAAAGCGATAGCGCCAGTGGCTTCACTGAGCGCCTTGCCTTCATTTACATCAACCACAAACAGTTCGGCAAATTAACCATGGGTCAGGCATCTGCCGTATCCGACGGAATGTCCGATGGGTTGGACCTTGGTTATGTGGCCGGAGCGTTTGACGGGGTGGAGACCGGACGACGAAGTGTCAATGCCGTCCTGTTCCGCGAAGATAATGCGGGTGCGGCGCTTAGCAGCAGAAAGATCGGCAATTTCTTCGGAACTTATGACCGTGGCCGTCAAGATCAGATCAATTATGTCAGCCCGAATATCAACGGCTTCAAGCTTGAAGCTGGTTTGTATGACGCCGGAGATTGGGGCGCGGGTGTTCACTATGACAATAAGATCGGTGCGTTCAAAGTTCGTGGGCGAGCATTTTATGAAAGTTTGACTAATTCGAGCACAAGCGAAGGTGCCTGGCAGGTCGGCGGCTCTGTGAAGCATGACAGCGGGATTTCTTTGACCGGTGTTTATGGACAGAGCCTTGCAGTGGAAGGTGCGGAGGATGATGCCCGTTGGGCGGCTACTGTTGGCTATACGGCCAATTTGAATGCCCTAGGCCCCACCGGAATCGGTGTCAACGTCTCTGGTAGCCAGGATCGTACGGTTGTAGGTAGCGAGGCGATCGCAGTCGGGCTCGGTTTCAACCAACAGATCAAGGGGGCCGGTACCAACATATACGGTAACGTTGCTTTTTGGGATGTTGACCTGCCTTCGAGTCAGACCCAGCTTGATCAGGTCGTGACCATGCTGGTGGGTATGCAGGTCAAGTTTTAAGGGGGCGCTGGCAGGAGTGAGCTCTCCTGCTGTTCAAGTGACCTGACATTGGAAAACGGCCGCCGTTGGGGCGGCCGTTTTTCTTTGATCCGCTTTTTTCGCAAATTATGTGACGAAGTTTGTCAAATCGCAGATCAGAAAACTTCCGTCACAAGAAACCTCGTTTCCGGCAAAGTTGTGAAACACCTAGGTGGTTTGTTGAGGGCATCAACCAACCACAACAAGGAAACTTTGATATGAACAACATGACTGATACGATTCTTAAAACCCGCGCTCCGTTCTATGCTCTGGCGTTTGCAGCCCTGCTTGGCGTTGCTGGTGCAAACGGTGCACAAGCTGCCGAGTATCGGGAAGATTCCACGATCAATACGGAGGCAGCTCATTCCCACGGCAATGATCACATCCACGACAGCCAATCGATGAAGAAGGCGGGCGAGTACCGGGAAGACTCTTCGGTCGCTACCGAGATGGCGAGTTCCGATGGGCAAACCCACGAACACGACAGCCAGTCGCTGGACCAACGTGCAGGTGACTGAGCGATTATCAAAGACCATCGCGAGAGCGGGGGCCGATATCGGCCCCCGTTTCTACTGCCTCCGTTTCTACTGGAAGCGTGATTTGTGGAGACTATCGAGCACTTTCGGAGCACCCCATGCATCATGCCTGACCGCGTGATGTCTCAGGTTCTAAAGCCATAGCGTGCCGCTTGGATTAGGGTGTGCGTGTTCTAATGGAACCTTATGCGATAGGGCCGAAAGCATTTTGAATAACGACCGGTCTACTTTGTCATCGATTTGAGAAAAGCCTTGACCCGTCTTTGAGGCAGCGCCTTATATGCTTTTAATGATGCGAAAAATCTTTAATTTGCCGGCCAAGAAAGCGCTTTTGGCGTGCGTCCTGTTCAGCTTTGTCGTGCTGACGATGACAGCAGTGATCGCTGCGTCTGCAGACGAAGGCGTTGCCGGTGATTTGATTTCCGTCGCTCATTTGGATCATCCGACAACAAAAAACAATCTCGCCAACGAGCATGACGATGTATGTCATTATCTGACCCATCACCTTTCCTGGGTTGAACATAAAATCGAATATGTTTCATGGATGGATAGTGAGGAGCTTCCTCTTACTGTCTCAGAAAACCGAACGGGATTGGTTTTCTCCGGATTTTATCGTCCCCCCAAAGTCTGAGTTTCCACGCAT
Source organism: Roseibium sp. (assembly GCF_039982295.1). Taxonomy (GTDB): domain Bacteria; phylum Pseudomonadota; class Alphaproteobacteria; order Rhizobiales; family Stappiaceae; genus Roseibium. The sequence goes on along the minus strand of NZ_JBDWYP010000037.1, from coordinate 49,486 downwards.
TGCACCTAACTGCGCGAGGCCCTGTGGCCACGTGATGTCGTTCATTTGTGCTCATTTGGAAACTCAAACATGCTCAATATCAATCGAGCCGCAGCAGCGCTTGCGCTAGCAGCGGTGTCTTTGGCGCCATTGTCATTGGCTGCTCAGCAGCCTCAGCGCCTAAGCGCTTTCATCGATCAGACGATCAATCTCCATCCGGCAATTCGAGCGGCGGAAAAAAACCTGTCCAAAGCCAAAGCGTCAGCGAGTGCGGCGGGTCAGTATCCATACAATCCAGAACTTGAGGCCGGTTACGAAGAGACAGCAGAAAAATCCAGAGAGTTCGGCCTGTCGCAGACGATCGATGCCTGGGGCCGGCGCGGAGCCGCTGAAGCACAGGCAACCGCAGAAATCGAAATCGCTCGCGCGGAATACAATCTTGTACGAACGGATCTGCTAGAAGCCCTGCTCCGAGCGTTGGGCGCCAATAGGAAGCAGATCGCTCTCCGGCAGTTGGCGGAAAAACGCCTTAACTTAAGCGATCGCTTCCTTACTTTGACTCGCAAGTTTGCTGCTGCCGGTGACATTGGTAGCGCAGATGTGCTGACGGCCGAAGTCGGACGTTCTAGCGCCGAACTTCAGGTCGGCGCTGCGAAAGCCGCAGTCGCGGATGCTCAGTCTGCGCTTATTGCCCTGGCGGGTGAGCAAAGAAAGGTATGGCCGGAGCCAGTCGAAATCGTCGGACGGGCCTTTGACGCCCTTACCGCTGATATCGAAAAAACACCCGAAATGATCATGACCCGCGCGACATTGAACGCGAGCAAGGCAAGTATCCAGGTCGCTGAAAAGTTATGGATGCCGGATCCGACAATCGGCGTGCGAGTTGGAAAGGATGGGGACTCCGATCTCTTTGGTGTTTCTCTTTCCGTGCCCCTTCCCGTCTGGAACCGTGGGTCGGCTGAAAAGCTCGCCGCATCCGAAGACGCGGCAAGCAAAGAGTTCTTGGTGGTGGAAACGCGTAGGCGGTTATACGCACGTCTCGCCACAGCGGAAGTGAATTTACGGTCCGCCAGCGAGGCTGTGACACATTGGCGGTCAATCGCGCGGCCGACGATCGCCCGTCAGGAAGCGCTTCTAGAACGGCTGTCCGAGGCACGTGAAATCGGTGCTCTGGAATACCTGCAGCAACTCGATCGCCTCTTGGAAACCGAGGCCTTGGGTATCGAACTGGAACAATCTCTATGGAGCGCATGGATCGATCGCCTGCGTGCCGGCGCAAATCTTCTGACCTGGGTGGAGGAATTGAAATGAAGAGCAAGAATTTAATGATTTCAGCCTGTGTTGCGGGGCTAATTATTGTCACTCCCGTGATTGCCTTCGGCGCCGACTCTCACGGGCACGGTCCTGAAGAGATTAAAGGTCACGAAGGAAAATCTGATCATTCTGAGGCGTCTTCTAGCGCGCGAGATACGGAAAAAAAGGGCCATTCAGGTAAAGAAGCTGATGGAGATCATGCGGAAGGCGAAAAGCCGCATGGCAGTGAAGGGCATGAAGAAAAAAAGGCGGAAGGCATTTCGCTTTCAGAAGCCCAACTCCGAGAAGCCGGTGTGATTGTTCGCCCGCTGCAGCCTATGCAGGTGCCCTCTCGGCTGAATGTTCCGGGCGAGGTTCTTTTCAACCAGTACAAGACCCGTATTGTTACTCCGCGGATCACGGCGATGGCCCTGAAACGCGAGGCCATCATGGGTCAGCAAGTCCGAAAGGGAGATGTCCTTGCGACCTTATTCAGTGTCGAAATGGCCCAGGCTCAAGGCGAATACATCGTCGCGTCCACTGAATGGAACCGAGTCCGAAATATCGGGGAAAAAATCGTCTCAGAAAAACGGGCGACCGAAGCTCGTGTAAACCAGCAACAAGCCAAGGCACGTCTGATTGCATATGGCCTGACAAAAGATCAAATCGCGGCCCTGTCCGCCCAGGTCTCTCTGGAAGCGCCGGGCCAATTCGACATCCTTGCGGACCAGGACGGTCTTATCGTGGTCGATGACTTTCTGGTTGGGCAGGTCATCGAGCCGGGCACGCCGATCTATAAAATTACGGATCCGGAATCACGATGGATCGAAGCCAGGATCAGCCCCTCGGAAGCACGATTGGTCGAACCAGGTGGTCTGGTCAGGGTCGAAACAGAATCGACAGGTGCTCAAGCGTATGAGGGGCGAGTCCTCCAGATCGAACAACAAGTCGATGAGAAAACCCGGACCCTGGGCGTGCGGATCGAAGTGATCGACCCTCAGCAACAATTGCGCCCTGGACAGTTCGTCACGGTTTCGTTGAACGGGGGCGGACACGCGAACGTGTTGGCCTTACCGAAAAAGGCCGTGCTTCGGGGGCCCGATGGAGATTGGACAGTATTTCAGCAGGTGTCGGCTGAGAGGTTCGAGCCTGTGGAAATTCGTGTCATTCGAGAAACCTCAGGGTTGGTGGTGTTCGAGGGAATCCCGGTCGGCGCAAAGGTGGTGACCGACGGTGCTTTCTTCGTGCAGTCGGAGCTCGCGAAAAGCGGGTTCAGCGTTCACAACCACTGATCGGCAGGAACTAGCACCATGTTGAATAAGATCATCGACCTTGGGATCCAGGGACGACTTCTCGTCGTCCTTGTCCTGTTTGGAATCATGGCTGGCGCAGCGATTCTGCTGCCCCGTCTTAACCTTGACGCTTTTCCGGATGTTACAAATGTTCAAGTCTCGATCAATACGGAAGCACGCGGCCTTGCCGCCGAGGAAGTTGAACAACTGATCACTTACCCGATCGAGGCAGTGATGTACTCGATGCCGGATGTATCGGAAGTCCGCTCAATATCGAAATCCGGCCTATCGGTTGTCACCGTCGTATTCGCCGAAGGGACAGACATCTACTTTGCACGCCAACTCACGTTTGAGCGTTTACAGGCGGCAAAAGAACAAATCCCGGAGGGTATCGGTTCTCCTGAAATGGGGCCGAACACGAGTGGTTTGGGGCAGGTGTTCCAATATGTCCTGCGTTCCGAGGCTACGGATGCCTTCGACGTCACGGCATTGCGTAGTCTGAATGATTGGGTCGTGAAGCTGTTGCTCATGCCCGTGGATGGCATTACCGAAGTTTTGTCCTTTGGGGGGGAAGTTCGCCAGTATCAAGTGTTGGTCAATCCGGAACGGTTGCTTTCCTACGGCCTGCATGTCCGCGAAATCCAAGAAGCGATTGAAAACAACAATCGCAATGCGGGCGGGTGGTTCATGGACCGAGGTCAGGAACAACTCGTCATCCGGGGCGTCGGCTGGGTCAGAAGTGAGCAAGATGGCTTGCGGGACATCGGTAACATACCGATCAAGGAAGAAGACGGTGTCGTTGTTCGGGTGAAGGACGTCGCGGAAGTCGCCTTCGGAAACGAGATTCGACAAGGGGCCGTTTCGATGACCGCGCGCTCCCCCGACGGATCGCCAGTCCAGTATGGCGAGGTTGTTACGGGGATCATCCTGAAGCGGACGGGAGCGAATACCAAAGCAACCATCGATGGCGTGAAATCACGATTGCCGATCATCCAGAATGCCCTTCCCAAAGGGGTATTGCTCGAGCCCATCTATGACCAGGCTGATTTGATTACAAAAGCAGTGGAAACGGTGACACGCGCCTTGATCGAGGCGTTTGCATTGATCGTCGTGATTCTTCTTTTGTTTTTGATGAACCTGCGGGCGTCGCTCTTGGTTCTGGTCTCCGTGCCTGTGTCGATCGGTCTCGCCTTGATGGCCATGGCTTATTGGGGGGTATCGGCTAATCTTATGTCGCTCGGCGGATTGACGATTGCGATCGGCATGATGGTCGATGGTTCCGTCGTGATGATGGAGAACATCTTCAAGCACCTGACCTCCCATGGCGAGGGGAGTGCACCCCGAACATTGGGGCAGGAGCCTCATGCCTTACGCTTGAGGGTTCAGGAGGCCGCCAAAGAAGTCGGCCGGCCGGTTTTCTTCGCCGTCCTCATCATCATCGTGGTGTTTGCCCCGCTGTTCAGTCTTGAAGGGGTCGAAGGAAAACTCTTTCAGCCAATGGCGACTTCAATCGTTTTGGCCATGATGGCATCGCTTGTCGTCGCGCTGATCGTCATTCCCGCGTTGGCGACTTATGCTTTCAGTCGACCGGTCAAACATCGCGACAGTCCCATTTTCAAGCCGATTGAGGCAACTTACAGGTGGGGACTTGCCAGAGCACTGAACAATCGTATTGCCGTGACTTTGGTGGCGCTTGCGATCTTCCTTGGGTCTCTTGCCACGGTTCCATACTTGGGAACGGAGTTCGTGCCGGAACTGGAGGAGGGCACTCTCAATGTCCGGGTAACTCTCGGGCCCTCCGTGAGTCTCGATACCTCTCTCGAGGTCGCAAAAAAGCTTGAGCGGAAGCTGATCGACTTTCCAGAAGTTACCTACGTTTCTGCACGCGTTGGTCGGCCGGAGCTTGGGGGTGATCCGGAACCCGTTTCCAACATCGAATTATTGGTCGGGCTTTTGCCCGTAGATCAATGGACGTCGGCCGAAAACCGAAAAGGACTTCAAGCCTTGATGGAGGCCAAGATGTCTGTTCATCCGGGTCTATTGTTCTCCTTCTCCCAACCCATCGCGACGCGCGTCGACGAACTGCTTTCGGGTGTGAAAGCTCAATTGGCCGTTAAGCTATTCGGGCCGGACCTGGACACTCTTGCCAAGAAAGGACAAGAGATCGAGGCATTCATTAAGACTGTGGATGGTACGCGTGATGTCGCCATGGAACAGGTCGTGGGTGAGGCTCAACTGGTGGTCAGCCCGGACCGTGACCGTTTGGCGCGCTACGGCATTCCTGTCAGCCAGGTAATGGACTTGGTGGCCGATGCCATTGGCGGTGTCTCAGCGGGGCAGGTAATCAGCGGAAACGAACGCTACGATATCTATATCCGTTTGGCTTCGGAGTTTCGTGACAGCACAGAAGCAATCTCAGGCCTTGTCCTCCAGGCGCCTAACGGCGGATGGGTCCGTCTTCGCGATGTTGCGTCCGTGGACATTATCAGCGGTCCGCCACAAATTCGAAGGGATGACGTACAAAGGCGTGTCGTTATCCAGGCAAACGTCGAAGGACGCGACATGGGTGGGCTTGTTTCGGAATTGGAGAAACGAATCCCCGAAGCTGTCGAACTCCCACCGGGCTACTCGGTGGTATTCGGAGGCCAATTCGAGAATCAACGCCGCGCACAAGAACGTCTGACCATCGTCGTTCCGCTTTCTCTGTGCCTGATATTTCTGTTGCTGTTCTTCGCCTTTGGGTCCGTTGGTCAGTCGTTCTTGATCATGGTGAATGTGCCACTGGCGCTGATCGGCGGAATCTTCTCGTTGTTCCTCACGGGACAGTTTCTGTCCGTTCCGGGATCGATCGGCTTTATCGCGTTGTTTGGCGTGGCTGTCTTGAACGGCGTGGTGATGGTCAATGCCATTAACCAGAACATTCTCGGCGGAATGGAGCCTGACGAGGCCGTGTATCAAGGCGCGTTGTCGCGTCTTCGGCCCGTTCTAATGACGGCGTTGATTGCCGCACTGGGCCTGATCCCGATGCTGCTTTCGACGGGTGTTGGTTCTGAGGTTCAGCGGCCTTTGGCGACCGTGGTGGTCGGGGGGCTGCTCAGTTCGACATTGCTCACTCTACTTCTGTTGCCCGCGCTCTACACGTGGTTCTCGCGAGGCATGCTCCGCTATTGGCGGCGTACTCATCAGTCCAACTATCAAACTTCGGAGGTAATGTGATGCGTAAACTCTTTCCTGTAACAGCCGCCCTGTTTGGAGCCGTTCTTTTAGCGGGCTGTGCCTCTAACAGCCAAGAAATCACAAAAATGGGTGGCCTTTCGATCAAAGTTGAAAATACAGCCAGGACCGAGATCGATATGGTCAAAATATGGAAAAGGGAAGATGGAGAGCTCATCCTTACCGGACGAATTATGCAGCGTGGGTACGGGCGGTTGATCCGGGGGCATGTAGATGTTGAGTTCATCGACAATGGCACGAATGCGCAGCGGCAATATGTCGGCGAAATTCAACGAGCGATACCGATCACGAAGCACTTCAAGCGAGCGAACTTCGATTCCAATTTAGGGAACTTGGAATTGGCCGCAGGGCAATTGAACCTGCGTTACCACGAAGAAGCTCACCAGCTTGAGCCGATGGAACTGAAGAAGAATACGTGATTGCTTATCACAGCTTGAATGTATGAAACATCGAGAGGCCCGCATTTTGCGGGCCTCTTTCACCGACGTTATTATGCGATCGGGAGTGCTGAATAGGGGAGCAAGCGGATATAGGCGAAGGAATACGTTAATGACCTCTGCGGGACTCACCGATAGGAGACGGTGCCCAGCTTTGGGGGCCAAACTGCAACCGACGTGCTTCGCTCTTGGGGAAAAGCGTCCAATTCACGTGTGCGTACGCTTCCTCAAGGTCGGTGCAAATTCTGCTTAAGATACTCCCGGCTTTATTTGTCGAGCCATCAGTCGCGACCTTAAGTGGACGCTTTCCCGATAACGCCAATCTCCGCTCGTCTTCCAGCCAATCAAGCGTGAGCTGCTCGAAGACAAAGGCTTTGCCGAACTCGTCGGACTGGACTGACTTGGAGCGCGCCAAGACCCAGAAGGTTTCGGGGACCGTCGAACGAGCCTTGGAATGCAGCTCAAGCTGTGAGTAAGGCACGCGGGGCAAGGTCGTGGCATACGTTGCCGCACGTTCTATGAGACCGGTGTTGTCGAAACTTAATTCCGCGCCCGGCTCGCTTGGGAGTTCGGTGATGACCCAAACTCTCTTCGAATTGCGATCCCGAATTTGCGTGAACCCGTAGCGGATGAAGGTGGTTTTGACGGAAAAGGGACGGGCTTCGTTGTGCCAGGGAACGACCAGGATCTTGAATGGAAGTTCATCCTGACCAGCCCAAGGTTCGAGTCCGATCGCGATCTCCGTCGTATTGCCGCGCATCGTCATGAAGCGTACGCCGGCACTTTCGAGAGCTTCCGAAATGGCGCCGATCACTTGGCGCCGGCTTGGTGAGAGAAAATTTCTACGAGGAATGATCGTCCGGAAATCGGTAGAGCCCTCTTCCATGCGGCGGACGGTGCCCACTCCGATGCCCGCAGCGAACGCCAAATTGCGCTGTTCCCAGCCTAACAGGGCCCGGGCGGCGGCGATCTCCGTGGAGGTGAGCGGCATCATGGCCTTACTTTACTCAGCAAAATGGGTGCTTAGCAACAAATTGGTTGACATTTAAATATGTTCTGTCAAATAAATGCTAAGCATCAATTTATCGGTGAAAAGAGATAAAATGTCCACGCCTCTTCAAAACTGGATCACGGACTCTCTGAATGACCCTGAGTTGGCGCGCGTCATGACGTTTGACGCGGCCAAGGCGCTCTGGCGCCAGGATTTGACCGCCCCGTTGCCAGCGAGCAAGCGGACGCGACAGGGGGTCGGGTCGGCTTACCTGGCGCTACGGCTACGCCTGCGCCAATCCGCGCCGGAGATCGACCGCATCGTCGGCCGCCAGGCCCATCAACTCCAGGCCATGCTGTTCTGCCTGAAGCGTCCGGATGTCGCCCGCCGCGTGGCGGAGCGGCGCCATCTGATCGAGATGCTGGACGCTGCCGGGCACATGGTCTCGCCGGAGGTGTTCATGGTGGCCCCGGACGAGGTGTGTCTGATCGTCACCAACATGCTTTTCGGGTACCGGGAGGACATTCCTTCCAGCGCTTATCCGGTCGTCGATAGAAAAAGGGCCGAAGAGCTCGCGGTGCTTGCCGAAAAGGCCCGCGCCCAATGGTCGGAACGTGTGCGCCTGCTTCCGGTGCTCTGTTTCCTGTCGCCGGCACAGCTCGAAATCCTCCGCCGCGAAGAGGCTTTCGATCCGGCGCTCGCCTGGACTCTTTTGAAATGGAGTTCCGCCTGGGCCCGATCGGGCCTGCCAAGCCGGCTATACGACATCGGATGCCACCGCGAGGTCGTGGAGAGCATGCTGAGGATCGTGAAGGTAGCGCCCGCCCCGAAGGAAAGGGCGCCGTTGCCACGCTTCCTGCAGCGGGTCGGCGACCTGGGATTGTCCCGGCGGAAGTCCGAGCGTCAGAAGCCGCGGCCGCCGAGCAGAACGCATTGCAGCTTTTCTATCCTGTCCGCCCGCCGTCCCGCCGGCTTGACCAATCAAATCTTGGGCGGCGGAAGCAGCCTCCTTAACGATCTGACGGATGAGCCGACGGCACGGTTGTTCGAGCCCATGCACTGCGTGATCCGCTTCGCGCTCGAGGCATTCCCCGGGTTTGAGGCTTGGTTGATGCGGGAGGTCGATGAAGGTCGCGGCTACGTTCTTGCGCTCTGCTTCCACTTGGCCGCTCAGGCCCTTGAAGAGGGCCGCACGGGCTTGACGGTGTTTGCACCAGCGGAAATACCCCCTTTGCGCACGTATCAGCGCCACGCCCCTGGGTGGTGGGCCTTCTTTGAGAATTTGCAGGCGTGGGACCGGGAGAAAATTCTGTCGGAGGTCGCGGGTTCGGTGGTGGCGCGCGGCGAGATCCGGGCGCTCCATAAATTGACCGCGGACCTGACCGGCCCCTGGCCCGACGACACGACCCTGGGCCGTCTGTTCGAGGTCATCCGGGCGGCGAACAAGGGCAAGACCGTCCGCCACCTGGAAAGCCTCAATCGGGCCCAGGTCAAGGCGTTGCTGGAGCTTCCCGATGCCATCTGCCGCGCGAACGTCGTACGGCTGATAGTCGAGGGAGATTCAAGCGCGGCCGAGAGCCCCGTGCGAAGAACGCTCTGGCTCACGCGCCTCTCACCCTCGGCGGACGTCCGCAGGCTCGCCGGCGCCCTCCGGCATGTCCACACACGGGAAAGCCTGGAAGGCGTCCTCCTCGCATGGGCCGAAAAACTTCGGTTCCCGCCGCCGCCGTTTAAGCCGGCGACGGAAAACCTGCTGCCTCTGGACACACCGAAAGCCATGATCCGCGAGGCGCGTCTGCAGCGGAACTGCTTGGCCCACTTGATCGACGATGTGTTGAACGGTCACGCCTATTTCTACCGGTTTGATGATGTGCACGGGACGCGTTGGACCCTTCGGTTCGGTCCCGCCCGCTCGGCCGCGGGAGGGATCACCCATTGGTCCCTCGACCGCGCGGAACGAGAGGGCAGCGTGGCCGCGACGCCCGACGAGTTCGCCGCGATAGCGGCGGCGGTCCGCGGTCATATGGGGCGGCGGGGTGGGTCGGCTTGATCGTGCCTCTCCCTGATTCCTCCCAACGCGCGCCTTTCATTGAAATTCCAAACCTTGATACCCCCTCCGGTTGTGTTGGTCAGAAATCAGACGAATGCGGTCAATCCGCAAGGCGGTCCCGGCGCAACGCCATGCGGGCCGCTTTTCTTGAGGGGGTTTGGTTCATGCGCTTCAAAAATGTTGCCGTATTGGGCGCCGTTGCCGTTGGCCTTATGTCGGCGCCCGTTATGGCGGGCGACAAACCGGCCGTGTCCGCGATCAACGGCAAGGTCGAAGCCATCGGCGGTGAGTTGAACGATTCCCAGCTCTGGGCCGCCGCCGGCAGCGTCGCCGTGCCGATCAGCGGCCAGTTCGGCGCCCAGGTCGATGGTATTCTCGCCGACTACAGCGCTTCCGACACCTACGGCATCGGCCTGCATGGTTTCTGGCGCGATCCGGAAATCGGCCTCGCCGGCATCGTTGTGTCCCATACGGACATCGGCGGCACGGACATCAATCGCTATGCCGCCGAGGGCGAATACTATCTGAATAACCTGACCTTCGCCGGCACCGCCGGTTATCAATCCGGCGATAGCCTGGAAACAGGCTTCGGCGCCGCCGATATCCGCTGGTACGCGACCGACGACCTGATGGTCGAGGTCGGCGCCTCGACGATCTCCCAGGCCCGCGTCGGTCATATCGGCGTCGAATGGAAAGCACCGGTCCGGTTCGCCGGGGTCAGCCTGTTCGCGGACGGCGCGATTGGAACAGACAGCTACGATCATGTGATCGGCGGCATCCGCATCTACTTCGGCGGTGGCGACAAGAGCCTGAAGCGCCGCCATCGCGAGGATGATCCGATCAATAGCCTTGTTACGGGCGTCGCTAGCGCGGTATCGGGAACGGCAGGCGCTTCTTCGACAAGCAGCGGAACATTGGGGTCTAGCTGCGTGCCTGGTCCCGGAGCGCCTTGCTAGGCTGATACGGCTCCTCGCACCAGGAGAAGAAGGCCGAGGCGACAGTTTCGGCCTTTTGTATTCCGCGACGCTTCATGATCGGAGAGCCCCGGCGCCCGCCACTCGGTTCTCGGTTAGTCGGCCGCGTCCGCCCCCTTGACCCTGGCCGCCAGGGCCGCCGCCATGAACTCGTCGAGGTCGCCGTCGAGCACCGCCTGGGTGTTCGACGTCTCCACGTTGGTGCGCAGGTCCTTGACCATCTGGTAGGGCTGCAGGACGTAGGAGCGGATCTGGTGGCCCCAGCCGGTTCGCGATCAGCGGAAAAAAAACCACCCGTGGGCGGCCCCGTGTAATTGGCCGCATATGTCTTCGTTCAACGACATTTTGGATTGTCAGCGTTCGTTTTCATCTGTAATATGTCGCCGTATGACGACATTCGAAAGGATGAACCGATGTTGATACGCACCGCGCGCGACCTGGGCGCCGTAATCCGCGACCACCGGCGGCGGCTGGGCCTGGGTCAGCAGGCCCTGGCCGACCGTATCGGCGTCAGCCGCCAATGGGTGGTGGAGGTGGAAAAGGGCAAGCCGCGGGCCGAGGTCGGCCTGATCCTGCGCGCGCTGGATGCGCTGGGTGTCACCCTGGTCCTGGGCGGGGGGATTTCAGGGGCCGACGACCAAGACGGCGCCGCCACCGACATCGACGCCATCGTCGATGGCGCCCGGGGGGCGCGCTGATGGACTCCGAACTGGTCGCCCTGATGAATGGCCGACGGATCGGCGAAGTCCGCAGCAACCAGCGGGGCCGGCTGTCCTTCGTCTATGATGAGCCCTGGCGGCAGGGAAAGAACGCCTATCCCCTGTCGCTTTCCATGCCGCTCGCCGCCGCCGAACACGGCCACAACGTGATCGAGGCCTTCCTCTGGGGGCTGCTGCCGGATAACGACCGGGTGCTCGACCGCTGGGCGCGCTGGTTCCAGGTCTCGGCGCGGAACGCCTTCGCGCTGCTGTCCCATGTGGGAGAGGATTGCGCCGGCGCGGTCCAGTTCGTGCCGCCGGCGCGCGTCGATGCCTGTACCAATGCCGCACCGGAGCCCGTGACCTGGCTGTCGGAAGGCGAGGTGGCCGACCGTCTCAGGGCGCTGCGCGAGGATCATGCCGCCTGGCGCGCCCCCCGCGACACGGGGCAGTTCAGCCTGGCCGGGGCGCAGCCCAAGACGGCGCTGCTGTTCGACGGCGGGCGCTGGGGCATTCCCTCGGGCCGCACGCCGACGACGCACATCCTGAAGCCGCCCACGGGAGAATTCGACGGCCATGCGGAGAACGAGCATTTTTGTCTGAAACTGGCGCGGCGTCTGGGCCTGCCCACGGCATCGACGCGGGTGACGCGGTTCGGCAACGAGACGGCGATTGTCGTCGAGCGTTACGACCGTCGGCGCCAGGACGGCGATATCCTCCGCGTCCATCAGGAAGACATGTGTCAGGCCCTGGCCGTTCCGCCCACGCGGAAGTACGAGAACGAAGGCGGCCCCGGCGCGGCGGAGATCGTCGACCTGCTGCGCGCCGTTTCCGGTGCGCGCGAGACGGATGTCGCAACCTTCGTCGACGCGCTGATCCTCAACTGGCTGATCGCCGGCACGGACGCGCATGCCAAGAACTATTCCATCCTCATCGGTGCCGGCGGGCGGGCGCGCCTGGCCCCGCTTTACGACGTCGCCAGCGCGCTTCCCTATGACGACATGGATCAAAAGCGGTTGAAGCTCGCCATGCGCGTCGATGGCGAATACCGCCTTCGCGACATCGCCGCGCGGGATTGGAGGCGTCTTGCCGACCGTCTGGGGATTCCGGCGGACGGCGTGCTGGAACGCATCGGCGACCTTGCCGGCCAACTGCCCGATGCCGCCGCGGCGGTGCGGGACGAGATTGCCCAAGAAGGTTTGGCCCACGGCATCATCGACCGGCTGGCGGAACGCATGGCGGCGCGCGCGACCGAATGCGGCCGGATCGCCGCGCGGACCTGACCGCGCCGGCCCGGTGCCGCGCGCGCCATTGAAATACCAGGCATTGATACCCCCCCGGTTGTACTAGCCTTCGTCCCGACGACCCGGGGTTCCCCCGCGGTAAGGACCAAACCAACGGACGGGGGGACTGCCGCCCATGAATTGGACGAAAACCGTGTGCGTGGGCATCGCCTTCGCGGCGCTGGTGGTGGGCGCGGGCCCTATCCATGCCGGGGACCGGTTCCAGAGCCTCGAAACCAAAACTATCCCGTTCGCCGAGGCCTTGGCGCTGACCACGAACCACAAGATCGGCGCCGCCTTTGCCTGGCCCTCGGCCAACATCTCCTATGACGTGGTGGTCGATTTCGCGGGCGGGCCCGATTACGAGGACGCTTCGGGCACCGGCGACCGGCCGCAGGTGTCTCCCGGGGAACTGGAAGCCATGATGCGCTTCGCCCGCAACCCGTAGGACGACGACGCCACGGCGATCCTGAAGGACGGCGCGGTGATCGGCATCGCAGTGCCGCGCAGCACGGGCTTCGTCGATTTCGACACGGTGAAGAACAGCTACACCTTAGAGGGCAGCGCCGAGGGCGGCGGCGGTGGCGGTGGCGGCGGCGGAGGTGGCTCCGGCGGGTCTGGCGGCTCCGGATCGGGAGGTGCCGGCGGCGACGGCGGTGGCAAGTAGCCCGAGCCTAACATTGCTCAATATGCGGGGCTGCGGGCGGGGGTCTTCTGTCCTCCGCCCGCAGTTCGCGATTACATCTCCATGCCGCGCGACCTGCGCTGCTGCTGGATGGGCTTGCGTTGCGCCTGTTGCTGGGGCGGGGCCAACTTGGCCTGCAGGTCCTTGATCTGGACATGGGCGGCGGCGAGGGCCGGACCGCGGCCGCCATCACCGCTGCCGGTGCCGGTGTCTGATTTCGCCGATGCGGTTGCCCCGCCGATGCGCCGCGTGATCTCGGTGGCGAGCGCGTTCAGTCCGTCCTCGAGCTGGCGCAGGTCGTACTGCATTTCGTAATAGACCCTTTGGCGGAAGGCGGCGATCGCGGTGTTGCCGTGAAGGCGGACGAGTACGTCCGGTGCCAGGTCCTCGAGGTGAATGCGGTTTTCCGGTTTGATCTGGGCCGTCGGCATCATGACGATGAACGAATTTTCCGTGATGGACATGGTCGGGTTCCTTTCCTTGGTTTGGGGGGTTAAGCGGGCAGGGAGACGTCGCCGCCCTGGTCGCGGGGGTTGTCGGGGGTAAGGCCGAGGGAGTTCAGCATGCGGAGCGACTCAAGCGCCCATTGCAGGAAATCGACCTGCGCGCCGGCGGCCTCGAAGGGATTGAGTCCGAACTTCTTTTCCATGTCGGATGGGTCCATTTCGGCGACGTCCGCCATGTTGAGGTAAAGCCGTTCGATGAACGGCCAGAGGGCGCTGGTGCATTTCCGGAGGCGGCCGATCCGAAGACCGTGCTCCTCCTTCATGCGCTGCAGGCGGGTGAAGTCCTCGTTGGTGCCGTAGGTGTCGAAGCCGCCGAACGCTTCGTTCAGTAGCAGGACACGGCGGGTGATTTGCAGGTTTCCGCCCTCCGAAATGGACCGCTCGAGCAGGTGCAGGGCATCCTCGAGGGCCTGCGCCTGGGCCTGGGTCGGAACGACAAGGGTGACGGGCGGCGCCTTCCGTTGCGCCAGGACGGACCCGGCATTGCGTGCGGCCGCCCAGGCGAAGATGGAATCGATGACATTGGCACCCACGTCGATGACCGCGCCGCCATTCAGAAGCTCCTTCCCCACCGCATCCCAGTGGGCGAGCATCGCCTTGGAATCGGACCGCAGGGATTTTTCGTCCGGCGAGACGCGAATTTCGCGGACGCGTTTGCAGAACTTTCCGAACTTGGACTTGCTTCCCTCGCCGATACTGTCGATGGCGATCCGCCGGGGCTCGAGCCCGCCGACCTCCATCCCCCAGATCATCAACTGTGCGGCGACGGTCTTGCCTTGGCCGCCGGTACGGTTGGCGACGATGATGGCCTCACTCATGGTCTTGTTTCCTTTCATGTGTTTGGGTCAGTCGATGAGGTCCGCCAGCCCACGCGGGCGAGGGCGGTCGTTGGATTGATGGATCGGCTCGGCTCTGGACATCGTCTCGGTCTCCTTTGCTTCGGTTGATGGCGGTGTGGTGATCGGTTTGGGCGTTCCGACGTGGGTGCCGCGGAAATCCAGTTTCGGCCTTGTCGAGGCGATGAGGGAGCGGAGCTGGCCCGCCGTCACGGGTTTGCCGTTTGGCCAGCGCAACCCCTCGGCGAGAAGGATCTCGGCGACCTGGCGCCAGCCCCCCGCTACGCCGCGCAGCTCGATGAGCGCGTCCCGGTTCAGCCGCACGAACTTCCCCACCGACGTTCTGATCGCGGTCTCCCGTTCGGCTTCTGCCGCCGCGACGGCGGCCCGATGCAGGCGCTCGATAAGTGACGCGGTCATGCGGCGCCTCGTTTATCTGGCGCGGGACGGAGGACTGCATCGAATGCATTCGATGCGGTCCTCGTTGCGAAAGGCGCTGTGGCTTCCGCTGCGAAAACTGCTGCGGTCCGCGCTTCGGCGCATGCTGCGAACTTCGCTGCGCAGCGCTGACGGAAAGGTGACCAGGGACATGCACCGTAACGTCGGACAATTCCGCGCTTGATCGGAAGGATGGCCGGCGGCATGTCAAAGCTCCATCCCGCGCGACTTCACGCGCTGCCGGCGGCGTTTCTTGCGGATCTCCCGGGGGGCATGTTGGGGCGGTTCCGGCTGTGCCGGAGCCAGAGTTCTGTCCGCATCGTTCTCTCGTGTCGACGAGGTTTCGGCGTTCTGTTCTTGTGGCTGGGGAATATCCATGTCTCGGGAAAGAGTGAGGTCGATCTCCTGCCGCACCTGAAGCGCTACCGCCTTGAGGCGTTCGCGCAGGCAATGCTGGGGGACGGACTTTCCGGTTTCGGGCGAGGGCAGGGCGATGACGGCATGAAGGTGCTGCGCCTTGTCGCGTCCGTGACCGGCGCCATGGAAAACGGCGAGTGCGATGCGGTCCTCGGCGCCGATGGCGCGCATGGCGCGGGTAAGGGTCGTGAGACAATCTTGCCGGGACTGCGCCGGACCGCATCGTTCGGCATGATCGGGAGCGGGCGAAATGACGAGATGGAGTGCTCGGTTCTTGAGGCCAGGACGAGAGTTGGCGCAGGCGGTAACGACCGCCATTGCGTCGGGCAGGGGGATGTCGCCGACGCCCGTGAGCCCCGCGTTCAGAAGATATGCCTGGCCCGCGACTTCGTCGGCGCGGTCAAGGTAACGTCCGCTGCGCGTGAAGTAGGCCAGGACGCGGCCCACGGTGCCGAGGCGGCGTTCACGAATGATCATCGTCGCGTCCTTGGCTGGTGTTCAGGATATGGAGGATCAGATCGTTCGAAGGCGGCGTCTGAACGACGGACGTCAGGCCGGGATCGGTCGGTTGGACGGGAAGGGGATTGTCTCCGGCCTTCGGTGTGGCGCCTGCCCTGACGAGTGTCAGCGCGGTTCGGCACAGCAGCCGAAGATCGTCTTCCACCGCCGGCGGCAGGGAAGGGGAATGTTCGGCGAGCAGCCCGTGGACGGCGCGGAGAAGGACCACGGCGTGCAGCAAGGGCGAGCAACGCGTTCCGCTCGATCCCGGGGCGCCGGCGCGGCCCCGTCGGGTCCGCGCCGGCATGATGCCGCTGAGCAAGTATTCCGCCGCGCCGGAGTGAGTCAGCCCGTGTCGCCGGGCGGCGTCATCAACTCGGGCGAGCGCCCGCGGGCTGAGCCGAAAGCTGACTTTCGTCCGCATGGTCTCAGCCCGACGTCGAGGTACGCATGCACTTGGCCCGGAACCGTTTCAGCTCCGACAGGAGATAATAGACCTTGCGCCCGATCTTCAAATAACGGGGTCCATCGGACCATCGGACCCGCCAAGTCGCGAGCGTCGACGGCGCCTGCCCCAGATACGCGGCCGCTTCTTTTGTCGTCAGAAGCGGGTCGTCATCGTAGGTGGGTAGGATGACGGGAAGGTTGTCGTGTTCGAAATCGTCCATGTCGGCCTCCGTTTGTTGACGATGGCAGGAGCATGGGCGGTGATGTCAGAGTGCGCGTAGATGGAAGAGTCAGAAAAAGGATAACTATCAGAAAATAAAGAAAATTATAGCCTCTTCTGCACTGGGAAATCTTTGCGCGTAACTAGGTGTTTTTGGTTTTTCAATCGAATAGTTTCTTCGAATGCCAGTCGAAGCCATTCGCGCAGTGTTGAAGGATTGATATCCTCGCGATGTGCTTTATGGATGTAGTCTGCGAGCGCACTCGCGTTGCGTTTCCAAGTCGGATCGGATTTGGCCAATGGGACGAGGGCTTTGCCGAGGGATTTTGCGAAGTGCCTGCGTTCCCCTGACAGGTCTGTCTTGTCGATGATATTCAGAATTCGTGGAGATACGCGTCGATCGATGACTGCGTTTCTCGCGCCATTACATTGTCTTCTTCTATTGTGATGCCAAGACCACGACAGCCTTGGGTTAGCTTCAATTTCAGAGAGCATCTTGGGTTCCTCGCCATAGACCTCTTTGACCCATCGGGAAAAATCATTCTTATCTATGCGGAGGGCGTTAAGGAAGGAGAGTAAGCTTTCGCGGTTGCGAACTTGCGCCAAGATGGCAGCACAGATGTCGTATGCTTCTTCAGGTGCTAGTGCGTTCAGATCGCCAATCTGCATCTTGTAGAAGCCGAGTGGTTTTGGAAGCGTCCGGCATGCAGACAACCAATCGAACAGAGTTCTGCGAGTAACTGCATGCAACATATGAAAGAGCGGACTTGAAGGGCTCTTGCGCCCGGAGAAGTGCCTATGATTGGCAGCAACTGTTAGGTCGAACATATCAATACCAATGAAGTCAGGGCCGTCTTCATGATCGAAGTATCCCGACAATACAGAGCCGAAAAACCTAGCGATGGTATCGTCAAACGACGCGTACCGACCTTCGGCGAACCGCTTTAGAAGCGGAAAAACGGATAGGGAGGTGTGTCTGGATCGGCGGCGCGGCTTCGGTTGATTATTCCAAGTGTTTTGGGGCGTGTCGGTCATCGGTTTATCCTTGGGTGCGTCAAGCTATCAAGGAAAAATTTAACAAAATAGATGCTTAGCATCAAATAATATTTTTTATCTAAACATTCGACACCTTACCTCGGCGGCCACCGAGCCAAACGTCGCCTGCCTTCGATCATTGATTTTTCCCCTCGAACCCAAAAGTTTGAGTTTGATGACTCATACCCTGCTCCGCGTTGTCCGGGATTGCTGGCGTTGGAGCCAGAGATTGCAAGGCCCATCCCTCCGCCCCAAAGGAACAAGTCCAAGATTGCCGGGCATATCTGGAGAATGAGGGCTCGCGCTTACCTTGCTTACTCGGCCAAATTCGCTCATCGGTCGTCGTTCCTGATCCCCTCTGCATGACCAAATTTCTCACGCTTCCGGTCCATCATAAGGAACTAGGCAGCGTATGATTTTGGGCCCCTAATCGAAGGCTGCTTCGCCAAATCCTTGGCGCGATTCCTGGAAAGGGCGTTCTTAATGAAAGTTTTGAAATAGAGTTTGGGCAATACGGAAAATCAATCTAAATCGTGTCGAAGAAATTATGTGATGAAAGCCCACTTTTCTTAGAACGAGAATGCGCACGTGCATTCATATGAGGCCATGTTTGTCCAACCATGTCGGGGGCTACGACTTTGTCATAGACCTGACACATGACAGCAAGCCATTCCGAATGCTGACGGCGATTGATGAATATACCCGTTGGTGGATGGCGATTCACGTGGAAGGGAAACTCAAGAGCGGCAAAGTCTTGTATCGCCTGACAGCAAGTTACTTGTCTCCGAAGTTTCTCGTCCTCCGTAGCATGATCCCCCTGGCAGGTCGAACCTGCGTGCGAGGGTACTTAGCTATCTTTTCGAGCCAGCAACGTACATTATTTTGAGGAGACAGTCTCTGCTTGCCAATCCAGCCGACGGGCTTTGTAGCCAGGCAGGCTACGGCAATTGAGGGCACGTTTTGGCCCAATGATATTGACGACGTGGCCGCAGTGATTGTCGTGAATGCGCATGCGTCCGTCTCTAAGAGCCAGGTAGAGCGCGTCAATTTCCTGTTCCGGTCCTAGGGCCGCGATCACCTGCGGATGATGCAGGAGGTCGAGTGACCAGGCGGGTTCTTTCTGGCCCATAGAAGCCAGCGCGCGAGCGCGGCCCTTTTTCTCGTCAATGAGGCAATGCAGGTCGCGCGTCGAGGCAATGGCAATGGTGGCGGCTTCTCCATCGTCGAGGGACGGCGAGCCTGAGGTGAGCGCAGAAAACTGAGTGTATTCTTCATCGGTCAGGTCGGCGAGCGTGACCTCACCATTTCCGATCAGGCCATGAAGGAAGCTGTGCTCGCCATTCTTGCGGCTGGTTTCATGTTCCAGCTCGTTGGCCACGATCCTGGGAACAAGTATATCGTTGGGAACGGCCCTGAGAATCCGCTCGCCGTAGGTGCATGCGTGAAGGTTGATCAGAACGCTCGTATCGAGAACAAGCGGTTTCGGGTCATCAATCAGGGAGCTTGAGAAGGTCATCCGTCTCGCTTTCCTCAAGCTCGATCTGGTCGATGATATCGCGCAGCTCGACACGACCAACATTTAACAATTCTGCTAGTTGGCCTTCCGACATGAGCTCACGCTTCCAGGCCGCATGGGCCATCAGGCTCATGCGGTGGGAAAGGAGACGATCCGCATCACCTTTGGCCGGGTCGCGACGATCGGTCATCTCACCGAGAACTTCCCGCACGTCCTTATCGGTAATGCCGCCATTCTTCTCAAACCACGCCCAGGTTCCTTTTTTTGCGAGACCGAGTTCCTCCAGTCGCAGGCCACAAGCCTGGCGCGAGATGTTGTACTGATGGGCGAGCAGGATGATCAGCCGCCGCGTCGTCTTGCCGGTGATTTCCTTCAACTGCCGGAAGCTCTCAGAGAAGCTCGCAGCGGGGGTCAGGAATGCCCGACCGAAAGCGTTGGCGTAGCGTTCCTCGCGCGACAGGAACTTCTCATCCTCCTCCAGTACCTCGGGCGATTGGCGCGTGCCGTAGAAGTGGCCGATCTCGTGGGCGGCAGACTGAATGCGCCGTGGCAGGGGGTGGTTTGCATTCAGGAAGATGCAGGCGCCCACTGCCTCTTCATACGTGAACAAGCCCGCCACCTTTGACTTTGACGACAGGCGCCGCTGGTACAGCCGGATGCCGAGACCAAGCTCGATGACCGAGAAAATATCGGCAATCGGTCCGGGGCCGAGACCCAACCAGTCGCGCAGGTCTTGAGCATGCTGCTCAGCAAGCGCAATGACGTCGCCTTCGTTGACGCCATGCTCAGGCGGGTAATTTCGGCGCCGCTCAATGCCCAGCACGTTCTCCAGCTCAACATCCGCCTTAATCAGATTGTTGAAGAGTTGCACGGCTTCTGCGGTGTCCTTGTCCTCCGTCTCCCGGAGCTTTCGGAACCGCGGCACTAGGTCCGTATGCACGGCCTCCCGCCGAAGAAGGGCATTGACCGAGATCCCGTAGTGACGGGCCAGCGTTTGCAGTTCCTGAATGCGCACACGGCGTGCGCCTTTCTCAATTGAGACAAGGGTGGGCCGGGACATGCCAATGACCTGGGCCGCATCATCCTGCCGAATGCCCGCGTTCTCCCGAGCCAATCGCAGACGCCGGCCTATTTCCTGTGCGCTCAGTTCATTCAGATCGGCCATGGCGTCCTCCTTCCATCCAGCTCCTCAAGAAGCTTTGTTCTCCTTGGGCAGACAGAAATGCCTGCCACTCTTGCGCATGGGTCACGAGCAAGGTCCTCAGTTTCTTTAGCGTTTCTTCGTAGCTTGTGCCCGTCGCCGCTGCGATTTCCGAGACGTGCACCCGGAGTTCGCTGTCAGGCAGGACCGCCATGTCGGCGAGTTGCTGCAAGTGGCGCGCACCA
Organism: Roseibium sp.; assembly: GCF_039982295.1. GTDB lineage: Bacteria > Pseudomonadota > Alphaproteobacteria > Rhizobiales > Stappiaceae > Roseibium. Next base: position 29,271 of record NZ_JBDWYP010000037.1, on the reverse strand, counting down.
ACGCTCCCGTACTCAATCATGATGTCCCGGTCAGGTTTTCGGGGCAGGACGGATAGCGCCTTGTTCACGTCCGGCGCACCCAGGTCCGAAATGACATAGGTGCCGGGCTTCTCGCTGATATCGGCCGCATGCATGCTCAAACGCCGCAACAGGCAGGCCGCGCAAAGGCCGCACTGTTTCTTACCGCCGCCCATATTCACGATGCGACGGTTCTGCCAGCAAGACCGTGCACCGGTCAGTTCCTTTTTTGTTTTCCCATGAATACCCAGGAAGGCGCGCAGCGTCTGACCTTTCGTGAACCAGAGTCGGGGTTGTTCATACCGAATCCGGTGATCCAACACCGACTTGATGAACCACTCCATTTTTCGAAAGAACGTCGGATGGTTACGGTAGTCGGCGTAGATGTTGTGAAGAGGGAGCAGCACAGGCCCAAGTGCACCCTGGCCACTTTCAGGGACGACAATCCGCGTCAAATTGGATAGGTGGGATGCTATGGCGGTTATCGCGGCAAACTGGAATCCGCGCGAACGAAAGCTGCTTTCATTGCTGCGGAAGCCTTTTACCTTGAAGGGTATCTGCGTGAAGTAGCTGTCGCCGTCTTTCAGGCTCTGGCGAAAGTTTGCGACCCGAATGCAGAGCGCCTCATCCTTAGTACCTGTCAGGGCCGAAACGGCGCGGGAGTCCAGGCCATCGCTATAGGCGATTGCAAACGCTTTAGTCGTTGGGAATCGCAGCAACCCCTGTCGCTCGCCAATCGGTGATCGGTTTTTCGCCTGAACAAACGTGAAGAGCCACTCGTCACAGGTCAGATGGCGCAGAACACTCCGCAGGTTTGCCTGAACGATGGGCTTCTGCCACGTCGCGAGGTCAATCACGGGCATCGTCACATGCAGGGTCCGGCTCCAGCCCTGCGGACGCTTCCAGCGGCGATCGGCAAATTCGATGGCGGCACAGAGGACCAGCAGATCGTAGTGCAGCGGTTGGCATCCCTTTACATCGAAAGTATCGAGAACCGCCGCATTGAAGGTGATCTTCCGGCCGATTTCAGCGGTAGCGACGCCCCTTGAGCGGGGGCGACCAAGTTTCTGACCCTTCTCGACCACATGCAAATGCTTGCCTGCCAACATCAGTTTCTTCGGATGCGCGTTCACTCGTCAGGTCCCTCATCTACGCCGGTCTTTTTTTGTTGAGCCTGTTTGAACGCGCGCTTGTCGCCGGTGGTCAGAGCGTCACAGAGGGCATCGGAATTGATATTCGCAAACGTCTCGCGGTTGCGCTCAATCCCCTTGCGGTAGTCGTTCTCGTTCATGTCGCCGAGATCGCGGGCGCGAATGCATTCTTCGTCCAGGCGGTTCTTGGTAATGCCGATCCAATCCGCAACGGTGCTCGGGAGTGCCTGGTCAAGGGCAGTGCCGAGGGGCATCTGGTCGCGGAGATTGGCAATGAGGTGCTTCTGGAGCGTGTCCGTGAGAGGCGATTTCGGGTGACTTTCGAAGAGCGCCTCCATCGACGAGATGGCATCCAAGTCCATCTGAGGGCGTTGGGCATGGGCCTTGATGTCGGCGAGGATGGTGCTGATTGCCGGCAAATCATCGGTGCCGATCATGCTGTGGCAGGCTTGGGCAGTGCGTTCCTCCAAGCTCGTTGCGTCGCTCACCAAATCCTTGCCGTACTGTTTCCAGCGGCTACTCAGCTCTGCATTTCTGAACGGTCCATCGGTCATGGCAACCTCCTACGTTAACAACATAAGGACATAAACTGACAAAGTCAATAACTATATAAAAATATCTGACATCAGGATATGCACACGGCCTGAGTTTCTGAAGTTGGGGTAGGGGAAAGCCTTTCCCTGCCTGCAACCGCCTCCGGCGTTTTCCGTCACCCCTTCGAGCGACGGCTACAGCTCCGTAAGGCGACTGGAACCGCCCTTCAGGGGTGATTTGTCTCTAACAGTCAGAGACCTGCCCGTGGATTGAGGATTGGCCCAGAAGCGCACACTATCAGGGACTTCGAGCCGCGCGTCATGGCGACGTAGAGATTGCGCGCATCCAAGTCGCTGCCGTTGAGGATGACAGCTACCTCTGCCTCCAGCCCTTTCAGCAGGAGTGTGCTACCGACAGCGCGCTTCGGGAGGGGCCTGCCGACCAATCGGTTCTGCTCGCGCATCCGGACTGCGGCCTCATGGAACGATAGACCTTCTGTCCCGCCGCAAAGCTGGAGCGCCTTGATGCAAGCTCGCAGGACAGCAGGCCGGTGCGCGCTGACCCCCGCTTCCTTATTGATTTCCACCAGAACATCAACCGCAGCGCGGTGCGACGGCGTGCGAACAAATGACAAAGCGATGGCCTCGACATCCGTCGGCGGGTTGCGAGCGGTGCCGCGTTGCAACGATTGCACGCGCCTCACCAAGTCTGCGGCGCCGACATTTCGCATGACGCTTTGGGCAAAGCCGGCAAGGCGTTCAAGTGCGTCCGGTGCGGCGAGGTCGAAGGCTCCGGCGAACGTCACCAGATCCCGCAGGTCAACGGCTTCAACGGTTATGGCCCCTGGCGTCTGGCTGGCAAATTGCCGCTGACCGTCCGGGTTCCTGCTGTCCCCAATAATGAGGACGCAGCCCTGATCGTCCAGCGGACGCACACGCGCAGCTCGCAGGCGCCGCTGGTGATCTTCGGTGCCGTCCAGTTCGACCCAATTCACACCTTCCGGTGCCGCCCGCAGGTCAATCGGTTCGCCGCGCAGCAGCTTGCCGCGCACGTCGAGCAGCCAACGGCCTAATGGTTCCGCGCCAGCGTTGATCCATCGCCAGGGAGTGACAAGCTCGCCCGCCAGCGGGAAATAGGTGCAGACCTCTTCGTTCCACTTCGCAAGATTGTCGCTGCCGAACCCGAAAATCGCCTGCATCGGATCGCCGAGCACGCACGTTGGCAGTATTTGTGCCGCATATGCCACGACGGCGTGCTGCCGAATGGAGCAGTCCTGATACTCATCTACGATGAGCCGGGTATAGCTCGCCGCAAGGACGTCGTTGACGTGACCTGCTTGTAGCAGCTTGGCGGCCGCGAAGCGGATGTTGGGATAGTCGGTGCCGGGACGCGCCAGTTGCAGTAAGTCGGCGTCGTGCGCGCTGCGTGCCGGGAACGTCGAGATGAGCCGCATGGCCCATCCATCAATCGTCGAGAGGCGATAGGCTTTAGCGGGCACACCTGCGCTATCGAGCCGTCCGCGCAGCGCCACGACACCGGCATTGGTATGCGTCAGCACGAGGATTGGCTTGCCACCGCCGTGGCGGGTCAGAGCTTCGGCAATCAGGTGCGTTTTCCCGCACCCTGCAGGCGCGGTCACTGTGCCGCGATTGACGGCTAGCAGGTCGATGTCATTGTCCGGCATCGCCCGCCCACCCGAAGACGCCGTCGATGAGCGCCCTGAAAGCCGCGTCAGCATTTGCCAAGTCTGGGCCGACAATGTCGCGGGCGACATCCTCCATCCAAGTGACAGACTTGAACCAGCCGGCCTTCTTTGCCCGCGCGGCCTTACCAAGGATAGCCCGGCTCTCCGCGGTTATACCGTCAATCAGAGCTTCGGTTTGGACGCCGTTTAAGTCCTTTGCATTCTGCGAGGCCGACTTGATGTGCTCATTGACCAACTCTTCGCCATGCAGCTCGACCGCCCTGTCAAGGAGCTTGCCGACGCCATCGTCGGTCAGGCTCAGGAAAAGTTCGTCTTCTAATGCCCGCCCATCGCGCCACGCGATAACTGTCCCACCGTTCGCGGTGAAGGCTGCCTCCACCGCTGCTGTCGGCTTCTTGTCATCGTCCCTGACCACCGCCGCCCGGTATCCCAGCGCATGGAATGCGGCCGCGCGCGCAAAGGGCCGGTCGGAATCGCCGCCGCCAGAATCGACGAGGGCCGTTCCCTGAGCGGTGATGGCCTCGTGGCCGCTCGCGGTCCGATACTGATCGAGGCCGCGGATCAGGCCGACTTCACTCGCGCCTTCGCAGACAATGACGTTCGGCGCAAGAAAGGCGTCAGGGTGCGAGCGGATCGTACTCTGAGTTCCGTCCGCCGTTCCGACCGCGCGGACATCGTGCTTATCGATCGCGCCACGCGCCACGAACAACTGATTCCCCGACAGCTCGCGCAACGCGACAGGTGAATGCGTCGTCATGAAGACTTGCAGCGGTGACGGTGTTTCCTTTGCGCCGAGAGAGCCGAGGAGCCGGATGATACGGTGCGGCTCCAACCCGTGCTCCAACTCGTCGATCAGGATGATGGAAGCTTGTGCCGCCGCCCTCCGTTGGAGGCCGGCGATGAGCAGCCGAGTCGAACCGATGCCCAGACCACGCAATGGTACGCCGTCTTCATCGTGCAGGGAGATTGTGCCGCCGCTGAACGATACGGAGTGCGCATCCAGCATGGCTTTGATGTGCTCGCCAATGGCGATGCCAAGCTCCTTCGCCGTGGCCGCGACGATGCCCAGCGTCTCCCCCAATTGACCCTGCGCCTGGTCGCCGAAGGCAGCGCGAGCATCACGGGCAGCTTTAGCCAAAGCCGCCGACGCATCGGCGCGTTCTTCCGACACGCGGTTCAGCACGGAGCCGCGCCGCCAGCCCAGATGGTAATCGGCCATCGCGCCAATTCGCGTGGGGGCAAGCCGAACGCGGTCGCCCCAACTCAGGTTTCGCGTCAGCCCCTGCACTTCGGCCCGCGCCGACACCAGCGCCCACGTCGGCTCTAGATCGCTGGCGACGGTGAGTTTCACCGTCAGGACTGTTTCGGCATCTTTTTCTGGTTCGTCCTCAATCGTGCCGGTGTCCGCATCAAATCCGCGGAGATACATGCCGTAAGCATCAAGATTCTTTAGATCGTCGTCGAGGTCTCCGAGAGTAACCTCGATGGCAATCGGCGTCTCTACATCAAGCAGATGGAAATCCGCGTCAGTAAACTGGATGCTCCTGCGTGCGCCGAGGCAGAAATCAATCGCATCAAGGATCGATGACTTCCCGCTATCCCCGGGACCGATCAGGCAATTGATGCCGGGAGCAGGATACCAGGTCAGTGCCTTGATACCTCGAAAGTTCCTGATCTCTAACACCCGAACCCGTGCCATAACCTGCTCCTGATTTTTCTTCGTGTCAGGCCGACATGCGGCCTTTGAACGGAATAATGTTACCGGGCGTGGGATCGGCTTCAGGTGCACTCTCCTCGACCAGCCTTACTAGAGGCGCAATTACCATCTGCTCCCATAGCCCGTTGATCATTTTCTCAAGGCGGTCTTTCAAGCTTGCCTCTTTGACGAACCAACTCTCCAGGTGTCCTGCTACGCGCATTTTGAACCCAGGACCGCGACCCCATTCCGAAGCGCATGCAGACCACACAGGCGATTGCGATAGGGGTTCGCGATAAACCTCGAAGCCTCCGAGCTGGGCTGCTTCGAGGAAGGCGCGTTTCGATGCTGCCGCGCTCGCGGCAATCTGGTCGATTGAGCGGTTGGCTAATGCCAGGCCGTCGTCTGCCTTCAGCGACTTCAGGAATGCATCAAGGCCATTGAACCAGCTTTCGCTCCGCCGCTTCGCGTCCCTGGCAGCGCCGACGCCAATCAGATGCACCACGTTAAGGCCCGTGTAGTCTCCGCTCCGCCGAGTGGAGGCCCAGAGCGTCGAGGCGTACCTCACGCCCTTGATGGTGTTGATCGCATCCACATGCGCCAGTTGTTCTCGGGCACCTAGCCCCCGATTGCCTCTAAGAAAGGTGTTGAGCCTGTTGGCTACCTCCTCGATAGCGGCGTTCAACGCTTGTGCTTCATGGTTCTTGATGATGTCCCGCGAGGCGGCGCACAGGTCGAAGAGCCGCTCCTCGACCGCTTTCCGCATCCGGCTCAACTGCCCGAACAAGTCGCTGCGGACCCTGGCGGCGTCGTCGGCCTCGACGTTGTAGAAAAGCATCGGGACGCCGGCGAGATCCTCGGCCGCAAGCTCAGATGAGACTTGCATCCGTTTGAACTCGTAGCCCTCCGCATCCGTCAGCGCCTGTTCGCCCATATCATCTTTCATCGCGCGTGCTTCCTCGGATCGAGGTAACGCCAGAACCGAGACCTTCCCGGTATCGAAGCGCTCAGAGAAGGTCTGGCGCATATGCTGAAGCAGCACGCGCGTACTGGTCCCCGGTGCGTCGTTGAAACGCGAGCAGAAGATAATCGCAGTCCTAGGGTCCTTCAGCCGATGGTCTAAATCCTCGCGAACGGCCACGTCATCGACGCCCTTGGTATCGATAACCGTGATGTCCAGTTCGCCGAACGCCCGCCCGAAGTTCGGGATGAGCAGGTCGATGCTCTTGGGCAGCGGCACGTCTTTCAGGCGGCCGTTATTGACTGCCTTGAATGTTTCGGTCACCCATTCCATTGGATGCTTGCGGGTTGAGCTGTCGTACCAGAGTTCTCGCCGCGTCCGGTCGTCGAGATTTATCAAGGTGAGGATGCGGGTCCGAAACTCGTCCTCGCTACTGCTGGACTTGGCCAAGTCGCCCACGGGGTCGTGATAAACGATCTTCCCATCGACCGTCTCCCGCTTGCGTCCAAGCCCAGACATATTACGGATGGCGCGCTCCGCTTCCCGGCTGACGCCGACGGTTTCTCCCGCCTCACGCTGTTTGCTCGCGTGAACAGCCCACTTTGCGGCACAAAAGTCCGACACAAGTTCCCGCATCTCTACATCGCTCATGGGCAGCAGGGAGATACCGAACTCAGGGCCACTCTTGACGTGCACCTCGCAGATCGTGGTGCCACCGGCACCGGTTTCCAGCACCGGCCGATTGATTGTTTTGTCGGTGAGGGACGGGGGCACGAGCAGATCGAAGATGAAACTGATGGCTGTGGACTTGCCGACACCCATGTCTCCGACGAAAGCTATATTGTGATTGAGCCGCCCTAGAAAGCTCGCCGCGCGGAGGAGTGATTCCCGCTGTCGTTCGATTTGACGGCGCAGTGGCCACGGGTGCTCGTCATCCGCAAGGAAGGTCCCGATTTCGTCGAGTGTCTCTTCGGTGATCTCAAGGCACGCGCGTTCTGGGTTCCAGAAGGATGGCGGCTCGATGTGCTGCCAATCCCGACCGATGTACTCCCTGAATGCTTTGGCTTTCGGGGTGCCGAGCGCGTCAAGAGCCTCCAGCACCCGATCGACATCCGCGCTTGCAAAAACTTCGCCCTTTTCAATGCGCGAAACCCTGCTTTGGTCGAGTCCGGTTCTTTCTGCCAATACGGCCTGTGTGAGATTGGCTTCGGCGCGCAGGCGTGCGATTGCCGTACCAATCTTCTGCGTCGGGGTGTATTCGGTCATTTTCACCTCCAAGAAATAATGTATGCGGCATATATGCTGCATGAACACAAATATGTCAAGTCGGAGGGGAAAGCCTTCCCCTGCCTGCAACCGCCTCCGGCGCTTTCCGTCACCCCATCAAGCGGGATTCCACCCCGCAACGCCGCGCTTCCGCCTCTATCTCATGGAATGTGAATGGCGCTTCAACTGCCGCCTGACAAGCGATCTGTTGGAGGCGCTACTGCAATGGGCGAATATGTGTTCAGTCCGGGCATATCCACGTCAGCCTATGGGGAAAAGTGCACCTCGCCACAGGCGACTGGTTGCCAAATTCGTCCAAAATAGACAGAATAGCCAAAACTGGACGGTCGCCATGAAAACCATGTCTGCGAAGGACGCGAAGAACGGCTTCGGCCGATTGATCGACATCGCACGCGCGGAGCCAGTCACCATAGAGAAACATGGTCGCGCAGTTGTCGTGGTACGGAACTGACCCGTCATACCTTAGCTGACATCTTGAAGCGGTCGGGCCGTCTCAGCGAGTTCAAGGTCAACCCACAGGCTTTCATGGTTGCGGTCGCCAAGGAAATTTCGAGGGCGCTCCATGACCTCATGCTGGAAGGAATCAAGTACGAAAAGGTTGCCGGACAACACTGGGAAATGAGCCGGATTGAACAGGATGCGGAAGAAGGCATCATCCGCTACCTGAGCAACCTTTACGAGGTGCAGAACCGCGCCAAGTGCCTTTTTGACGCGATCGAGTATGAGTCGGAGGTGGAAAAGCAGTTTGCCCGCGACCTCGACAGCAACGAGAACGTCAAGCTGTTCGTCAAGTTGCCGTCATGGTTCAAGATCGACACGCCAATCGGACCGTACAACCCCGATTGGGCGTTTGTGACTGAACGGGATGAGAAGCTCTACTTCGTGCGCGAAACTAAGAGCACGCTCGATTCCGAAGAACGGCGCACAAAGGAAAACCAAAAGATCGCCTGCGGACGCAAACACTTCGGTACGCTCGGCGTGGACTATGACGTCGTGACCTCTCTGGCGGAGGTGCAAATATGAGGTGGGACTTCCACCTCGATGGCAGAAAGGGAGTTGACCCTGTCCCTGAGAATACGTCCATTGAGAATGAGAGATTCTGGCAAATTCGAAGCGTTTGAGATTGGAGGAATTTGCCATGAAGACGTCGAAGTTCACAGGTGAGCAGATCGCCTTCGCGCTGCGTGTACAGAGACGGTAATCACCTGACACCTGCCGCTCCGGCGGGGTCAGTTTAAGCGGCCTTTGGCTTCGTTTCTTCCTTTCCGTTTTGCCCTTGGGCAGGCCCGCGATGAAGACGGCGGTGGGCGTCCTGCCGTTCATCTTGCGGCCTTGGTCGGGACGCTTAGTGTTGTAGGTGACGAGGTAGGCGTCCAGGTCGGCCTGTATCTCGTGTTGCCCTCGTAGAACTTGGTCCGGCCCATGACGCGGAAGTGCTCGTCGAGGAGCGTGCGGTGCAGGCGCTCGACATAGCCGTTGGACTGCGGGCGGTGCACCTTCGTGGTGCGGTGCTCGATCTCTTCGAGTTGCAGGAACAGCTCGTAGGGATGGCGGTCGGGCCGGCCGCAATATTCCCGTTAACTTACGGAGGCGGGGAGGCGACGTCCCCAGCGATTTTTCTCAGAGGCCAAAGGCGTTCCCGATCACGGTCCCCACCTGCTCCGTCGTTTGCCGTAGCGGATCGGCGGCGAGGTGAGCATAGACGGCGGTGGCCTGCGGTGTTCGATGTCCAAGCAGGCCGCCGATAATCGGCAGGGAGCCACCGACGCTGATGCCCATGGAGGCGAAGGTATGCCGCAGATCGTGAATGCGGACATCTGAAAGGCCGGCCCGCGAGCGGATCCGGCGCCAGGGGCGCTGCAGATCGGTGATATGTTGGTTCTCCTTCATGCCGACGAAGACGTAAGGATTTTCGTCGACGCGTTCGATGCTCTCCAATATTCGGCTCGCCGCCTGGCTCAGGGGGATCGCCTTGGCGCCATGCCGATCCGACTTGTGCTCCTTGAGCAGGATAAGGTCGTTCGCAAGATCGACCTCTTCCCATTTCAGTTTCTGGATTTCGCTGAGGCGGGCGCCCGTGAGCACCAGCAGGCGATAGGCGGCGCCCACGGTCCGGCTGATGGTGCCGTCCTGTTCCGCGAGGTCGAGAGTGATCGCCAGTTTCTTCAGTTCCTCCATGGAGAGGAAGCGCTGCCGGCGCGTCTCGCGGAACGGCCGGACACCAGTCGTCGGATCGACATGGGGCTCGACGAGACCCCAGATCCGCGCGCGGCCATACATGGCCTTGAGCAGCCCCAGAACCCGGTTGGCGTTGTAGCGGGTCTCCTTGAGGCTTTGATGGAGACGATCCACGTCCGAGTGGCGCAGCTCATGGATGCTGCGCCGGCCCAAGGCCGGAATGATGAACCGGTCGAGCAGCCATTGGTGGGCCTTGATGGTGCTTTCCTTGCACCGGCCCTCGCAGTGATCGCTCATATAACGGTCGGCGAGGTCCTTGATGGTCATGGCCGACCGGCCCTCGTCCCGGTCCTGGCGGGGATCGCTGCCGCGGGAAACGGCGCTCAATTGCTGGCGTGCTTCCGTCCGCGCCTCCTCCAGGGTCATGACCCCGTACCGCCCGAGGGTCACCCGCCGGCTGCGGCCATGCCGATTGCGATACTGGATCACGAACGATTTCACGCCCGACGGCTTGATGCGCACGCCGAAGCCGGGAAGGGAGGAATCCCAGAGAACCACCTCCTTGACTGTGGCGCTGGTCTGGTCGATGTCGCGTTTCGTGAGTCTGGCCATGATTGCGGCTCCGGTAAGCGTGAGGTAAGATCATGCTTACCCATTCGAGCCATGGTGGGTAATCGAAGTCAACGATAAATTTTATATAAAATGTTTTAAAACAATATATTACAAACAATAGCAATGCCGGACAATGCGGAGCAGGGTATGAGTCATCAAACTCATAACCTGAAGGTCGCAGGTTCAAATCCTGCCCCCGCAACCAACAAATTCAACGCCTTAGTGGGTAACCGCTAAGGCGTTTTTTGTCGTGGGTAAGTTAGAGTTTGAGCGTCTGTGACAGCCAGATTTCGTAGTCGCGATCACCGATCTGCGGTGTGTCGGACATTTGAGCATCCAAGTCCACGCCGGTACGTCCCAGGTCGCGGGCGTCCTTGGGTGACATGCCGAACCGGGCCTTGAAGGCGCGCGAGAAATGAGCCTCGCTGGCGAAACCCCAGTTGAAGGCAATGTCATAAACATATTTTTGATGGTGGCGGAGCGAAACCAGGTCCGCGGCCGCGCGACGCAGGCGGCGGTCCTGGATATAGGCCCGGACTCCGCCGTAAGGGGCGAACAGGCGGTAAAGCCCGGCCCGGGACAGTCCGACGGCGCTGCACAAAGTTGAAACCGACAGGTCGGGCGACGCCAGATTGCGCTCGATCTCCGACTTGGCTCGATGCAGAAGACTGGCGGCGGCGGCGGCGGCGGCGTTTTCGACATCGTCCGCGGAGCCGTTCAGGGCGCTGGCCATCAGCGCCAGCGTCGGTTCGACCGACAGGGCAGCACTTTCCTCGGTCAGGCCGTCAGACATGGAAAACAGCATTTTCAGATGATTGACCGCCATGGCGGTCAAGGGATCGGCGCCCTTGAGGACGCGGCCTTCCTGGCTGTCCGGTCGGCGCAGGTAGGGTGCGAGGAGTGGTCGCGGCACGACCAGGGTCAGATGCGAGAAATCGGACGTCTCCGCCACGTGACGTTCCGCCAGGTCGATGATCAGCAGGTCGCCGACGTCGGCCTCTGAATGGTGTCGTCCACGGCGCACTTCCTGACCGCCCTTGAGGTGGGTCTGAATCAGAAAATGATCCAATCCGTCCTTGGATGCCCGAAGGGAATCCCGTTCGAACCGCTGTGCCTTCGTTTCACAGCGGCTGAACATGATCTGATCGTTCAGGAGAAAACTGGTCAGCGAGGCATCAAAGCCGTCCGCCGCAGCGCGGACCGGTGGCGTGACGTCGAATAGGGCTGAAATGCTTTCCCGCCAGATATCGAACCGTTGATCGGTTGGCAGGCGGGTGGTCGAAAATTGGGATTTGCTGATTGCGTTCATGGCCGATACCGCCGATGGGACTTGTTCATCCCGATAGGGGACTGGTCCACTGTCATCGCATGAACACCCAAATGGGGGCGGGCGGCCCGCGCTCTGCATAGCTGAAAAGGTATCCTCCGTCCTGGGGGGGATCAAGAAATTTGAGACGCTCAGTCAAACATGCGTGAGGGAAAACAAATATGCTTTGCCCTGATCGGTCCGGAACATGCCGTCTTCGGGTCGTGAATCGCGTCCGCGCGGTTTCTGAAAAAAGATTTCCAACAAGGGGGTAGAACGGCATGAGGTTTATCGCAGCGACCATGATGGCATTGGCCGTATCAGCTTGGGCGACCGATCCGGCCTGGGCCGATGATGACGAGGGACGCTACCGCATCGTCAACATCAAGCGCGATATCGACGCAGACAAAGGGCCGCGCACGGTCAACGGCACGATGATGATCGATAGCAAAACGGGCCGCAGTTGGGTCCTGGACGAAGAACGGGGGCGTTGGGTGCCCGTCGGGTTCCGTGCGGCGAAGTTGGGCAACGACGTCACTGTCCTTCCCGGCAGCGCGAAGTAAGTCGGCATCCAGTGCGGAGCGTATCCAAAATGAATAAGTACACACTGGTTGCGGCCATGGTCGGCGTGTCCATGCTGGGCGGTTGTATGCAGATGTCCGGGGATGAACCGCGGCTTGCCACGGGGATTGGTGGCGCGGAATTGGCAGAGGCCAAGCCGAAAACGCACCTGAAGCTGACCGAGAACGATTACCAAAAGCCCTTGTGGAAAGCTCTAGATGCGGTCCGTCGAGGGGCGCTTCCGGAAGCCAACTTCATCCTTAATCAGGCGCTCAACCTGGCGCCGACCGATTCGGACCTGCATTTCCTCAATGCCTATGTCTACGAACTGCGCAGCCGCAGCGAAGGGGCACGGGTAAGCGAATTGGCCCAATCCGGTTATATTGCCGCGTTGAACAACGATCTGCGCCACTGGCCGTCGGCCTATCGGTTGGGCCTGTGGCACATGCGTCGCGGCGAGCACCACGAGGCCCTGCGCTGGCTGGGTGAGGCGGCGTTGATCAAGGATGACTCGCCGGAAATCTTCGAGGCCCTGGCCGAAGCCAGTTACCTGGATTTCGATGCCGCCGCCGCCGAGGCATTCCTGAACCGGGCCGCCGAACTGACCGGCGAGACGGTTGAAAACGTGCGCGCCCGCGCCGTGGTCAATGCTGCCCTGAACGACCGCGAAGATGCCGACAAGTTCGTCGAGAAATACAGAGACCTTGTCTCCGATCAGGAGGCCCGGCACCTGAACATGCGGGTGCAGCAGTGGCATGGGTTCCACGACAATGCCCTGAAGAATGCCGCCATACGCGGCGGCGGCCACATCCAGCAGGCCCAATTCTTCGGTGGCAAGACGCCCGCCGGGGTGCCGTCCAGCAAATCCCCGGGCAGCGCGTCGGGTGCGGCCAAGGGACAACAGGGAGCGGCCGAGAGCGCGGAAAAGCCTGAAGAATTGAAGAAACTGCCGGGCATGCTGGTCGTCGATGCGATCATCATCCGCCAGGCCTCGTCCCTGTCCGAACGGCGCGGCGTCAATCTGATCTCCCAACTTCAGGCGAGTTTCAGCGGCGACGTTTTCCAGTTCGCCCAGGACAGCGGGACCTCAGGCAGCACCGCGACCAAGCGGATCCAAAAGGCGTTCAAGATCGCCTTGGGCACCAATTCCTCAAGCTCCATCGATTACAGCCTGAACATCGCCAACAACACGGACAACCGCACCGAGGTTCTGGCCCGGCCGTCGATCACCGTGCTGGAAGGGGAGACGGGCAGCTTTTTCCTGGGGCAGGAAGTTACCTATTCCGTGGATGGAGACGGCGCCGATTCCTTCGACAAGGAGGTCGGGATTTCCTTCGAGGTGACGCCGGAAATTCTCGACGGCGGCAGGGTGCGGCTGGAAACCAAGGCCGAGTTCGATTCCTTCACTACATCGACGTCCAGCGTCACCTTCAACCGCGTCATCCCGACCCTGAAGAACCGCCTGAGCAGCACCGCCATCCTGTCCATCGGCCAGACCCTGGTTTTGGGGGGCGGCACGGAAGAGGAAAAATCGAAGTCGTCGGACGACGTGCCGGTTCTGGGCCGCGTGCCGCTGTTGCAGTATTTCTTCAGCTCGAAGACATCGACCACGGAAGACACCTCGCTGATCTTCCTGGTCACGCCGCGTCTGGCCGAAAGCCTGGACGATCGGGAAAACGTGGACGCCGCCGCCGGGGAACAAGGGGTGAAGACGGACGGCAATATCATGCGCCAGTTACGTCAAAGGTTCCGCAACTGGTTCGACCCGACCAGCAACCTGACCAAGGCCTTGGTCGGCCTGTCCTATTCCGATCTGTATCGCGAGTTTCGCGACGGCGACCTCAAATTCTCAGATGACGACAAGGATGGTGATTTCGATCGCCTGTTGGCCAACGACGGGAACGGGTTCCTCAACACGTATGAGGACGGGTTTTTCCCGGAACTGCTCCGGTACTTCTATTTCAACTGAGTGGTCGATTTAGGGATTGCGGCATGCTTAATCACGCCGCGCGCAGGGACGGATTGGTCCGGCCTCGAACACGCGCTTTGACCACCGTCGCGGCATTGGCGGCGGCTGGGATCCTGGCGGTATTTCCCACCGATTTGTCCCAGGCGCAAACCCCGGTTCCCGGCGCGCCTGCCCTTACCGCACCCAGCGTCACGGCGCCCAACGTCGAGGCACCCAAGGTGACGGCGCCGGATGCCGGGACGCCGTCGTCGGCGGAATCCGAGCTGCAGAAGGAAATCACCAAGGCGTTCAAGAAATCCGGCCTGTTCAAGGGACTGGACCTGGATCGCCTGGGCCAGGACGGCAAGGCGCGGACCCTTAAATTGTCCGGCAACAAGGGCGAGCTCGAATTTTTCCATTTGTCCGAAGGGGCGAAGGACGACGACACGGTGCCGTCTGCGACCACACCGGACGGGCAGACGCCCCCGCAAACTCAGCCCGCCGTCCCCGGCGCCCCGACCCCGGCGCCCGTGGACAAGGTGGAAAGCCGCCCCTTGGACGCCCCCGCACCACCGTCCCCCGCCGCTTCGTCCGTAACCGCGCCAGGGCAGGACGATGACACGGTCAAGGGGAGTTATCATTTCCTGCACAAGCGCGAGAGCCTGCCCCTTCGCCTGTTCGCCGAAGCGGCCGGCCGGACCGGCGCCGTCGATCTGGTGCTCAAGGACGCCGTGCTGATCTACAGTTCGGAAGCCCGCGAGACCCGCCTGTCCAAACTAAGCATCCCCCCCGCGACAACCCGCTATCTGAAGAAGTTCATCACCGCCAAGCGCCGCGCCATGGACCTGCCCGCGGGCGGGCTGATCTTTGCCCGGCTGGTCATCCGTGAAAATTCGTTCCTGGACAATCTGGATAAGGCCCTGGACTTCAAGGAGAAGGAAGTCCTCGTTCAGGGGCGTCTAAGCTACCGCATGTTCCGCCGCCTGGTCGGGCTCGGCGTGACGAAAGCAAGGCCGGACGTCACGGATGACGATATAAAGCTGACGTTCAACCTGGAAGGATTCCGGCCGCCGAAGATCGGACGTTACGTCGACGCCGCCGACCTGGCGTTGACGATCGCACCGGACAAGGATGGGCGGTTGGACATGACGGGAACGGCGGCGGCCCGGTTCGGGTTTGGCGCGCGTAAGGTCAAAGCCGCCGGGACGCTCGATTTCGACGCCGTGTCCGGCGATGGCGAGCCCGTATTCCGGATGACCGCCAAGGCGGGCCCGCGCGACCTGCGCAACATCAAGGTCGATGGCGCCCAGGCCAAGGAGATCGATTTCCTGTTCTCGCTGGACGATGCCTATGTGCCCAAGCTGCGGGCCGAAGGTTACGGCGAGCGCTCGGGCGAGCGCATCCCCATCGCCGGTGAATTGGACGAGGAAGACGGCAAAAATCTATTTAAGCTGGACGGCAACACCCTGGAAGCCGTCGCCGGCCTGGACATTCCCGGGTTCGATGAGATCAAGCTTGGCAGTGTGCCGAAGCTGACCACGGGCCGCGCCGTGTCGGTCGATACGATCATCCGCGGCCAGCCGGCGAAGCTGGTCATCGGCCCCGTCACCAACAATGACGCCGCCTATGTGGCCTTGTCCGTCGATGGCGGCGGCATCGAGATGCTGGTGCCCCAAAATGCCCTGGGTGACCTGGGCAAGGTCGAGACGGGACGCGCCGTGTACCTCTACGTGCCCAAGGGGCGGGGGCCGCCCAAACTGTCGGACTTGCCGAAACCGTTCCGAACCCTGTTCCAGGAATTCTTCACGGACAAGGATCTGAGCAGCGCCAAGCCGGGGATGAACCTGTTTCAGGCCTCCGGTTTTGCCGAAAAGCATCCGTTTTCCACCTTGCTGTCGCTGTTCCGCCAAGGGCGGGCCAATGAAGGCGGCATCAAGATTGTCGGCCAGATCGATCCCCTGGTGTTCGACGAACCGGATGAGCCCGCGGCCGAGGCCTGGCGCAGTGGCGATGCGCGCGGGCGATTGAAGCGCATCCTGGCGACCCTGCGCCTGCGGGGTGAGGTGTCGGGGTTGGAGGGGGTCGGCTTGAGCAACCTGTTCCGTCTCGCCGACCGGGCGGAATTCGTCTTCGAGGGCGGTTCGTCGGGCAAGGTGTCGGCGGGGTTGGATTTTGGCGGTACGTTGACGCTGCCGGGGGCCAAGGCGCCGCGCCGCTTCGAATTCGCCGCCGCGGCCCGGTCCGACGGCGCATTCCGCTGGCAGGGTGACGAGGTCGATGCCCAAGGCGAGGATATCCGGGGCGGCCAGAGGGTCACCCTGACAGGGGCCATCCGCAACAAGCGTCCGGTTGACCTGAGTCTGGCACTGGCCGGCGGATTTCGGTTGGGGGATCTGTCGCACCTCCAGGTGCCAGGCCTGGCGGATTTGGAAATTCAGAACGTCTATCTGAGCCGTAGGGTCATTTCCGGCAGCTTGGGCCGGGGCAATGCCCGGTCGACCATCACCATCGTCGATAAGCCGGATGCCCGTCTGGCCGTGATCGACGTCAGCCGCGGGGTGCGCCCGGCGGCCTATCTACCGGGGTTGAACCGCACGCCCCTGGCCGGTCTGGAATTACCGGAAACGGCGGTCCTTATTGCCGAGCCCGGCACTGGCGCGGAGGCGATCGACGGCCTTCCGGACGCCATGGCGCAGTCCTTGAAGAAAACGCTGGAAGGCGGCGGCATCGTTTTCAAGCCGGGGATTTCGTTCCTCAGCCGCCTGTCGTTCGACGGCGATGATCCCTTGGCACGATTGGCCAGGCGTCTAGGCGTGCCGAAAACGGAGACGGCCTTCCTGTCAGGCGATATTCCCGCCGCCGTGGTCAAGGCGATTGCCGGGGGGCGTGCGCCCCAGGTCCTGGCCGGATTGTCCTTGAAGGCGCAGTTGCCGCGATTGACCCTGCCGGGGCTGGAAAATCTGTTCAAGCTGTCCGACGTGACGGAACTGGCGCTGACCAGCGACGCCGCCGGGGCGATGGAACTGGCCCTGAAATCCGGGGGCACTTTTACCATTCCCATCGTCGGGCGTGATGAGCAGGTCAAGGTCGATGCGCGCATTACCGGGCAGGGCGCCAAGCGCATGGCCACGGTCGATATCGAGGCCGCCGCCAAGCTGCGCCTGAGGGCCGAAGCCCCGCTTGATTTCAAGAACCTCGCCAAGGCCAAGGATTTTACCGTTTCCATCGATAATGGCCTGACCCTGTCGGACCTTCTGGGCACGGAGGTGCCCGGCATCGGCAGCTTGCGCCTGGCCGAAGCGAAATTGTCTTTAGGCCATGTCCAAGGAACCCTGGCGCTAGGGGACACAAAATTCACGGTCAACCTGGCGGCCCTCGATGGCGGTGGCGGCGGTGGAAATCCGCTGGCCCGGCTGATGACGATGGAGGTCTCGGACCTGCCCGGCCTGTCGGTCATTCCCGGCCTGGGGGCGACGCCGCTGGCGGATGTGCGCCTGGGCGATCTCGTGTTCGCCTATCTGCCGACCTTGGGTGGGGGCAATGGGGACGGCATGTCGTTGGGCAACCTACCAGACCCGATCAAGCATCTGGCGGGCAAATTGTCAGGGCCTTCGGGCGGCGGAGGCAAACTCCTGCCCGGCCTGAACCTGGTGTCGGCCGTTGATCCGGCCAAGTTGGGCAAGCTGTCCGACTTGTTGACCAAACTGGGCGCCGGCGGTGGCGGCAAACCGTTCAAGCTGAAGGCGGTCATGCCGGGCGAGGCGCTTGCCTTTATCCGCGACAAACTGCCCAAGGGGAAAAGCAGTGGTTCCGGCGGTGCGGCGGCCAAGGCCAAGAAATTGGCCGGGACGGTGGTCGCCAAGATCATCCAGAAAACGGACCTCACCATTCCGGTTCCGGCGATCAAGCTGCCGGGGGTCGGTGACTATCTGTCGTCACGGGCGGCCCAGATCAAGCTGACGGGCGGCGAGGGCGCGAACGGCGCGGCCCTTACCACGGCGATCACCGGCGCCTTCGATTTCGTCCTGCCGGGCACGCCCACGTCGGGCAGCCTGGACCACGAAATCAGGATCACCGTGGACGGCAGCCGCAATCTGGCGGCGGCGGTCAACGGCATCGGGCGGCTCAACAACGTGGCGGGGCAGTTGACCCTTGCCGGAGCGCTGGCCACGGCCGGGGGACGCAAGGCGGATCTGGCGCTCGCCCTCGACGGCGAGGGCTTGACCCTGGCCAATGTCATGGGCCTGAACGTGCCGGGCCTGTCGGATGTGGCGCTGACCAAGGCCGCCGTCCGCGCCGGGCTGGTCAGCGGTGAGATCATGGTCAAGGGCGCGACGTTCCAGGCCACGGCCTTTGATTTCGCGCGCGATAAAAAGCCGGCCCTGGCCGTGGTGGCGGCGAACCTGGATATAGCCCAGGTCCTGCCCGCCGTGGCCGGCACGGCCCTGGACGCGGCGACGCTTGAGCGCACGACCTTCCTGTACCTGCCCTCGGGCCGCAAGGAGACCTTGTCCGAAACCGGGTTCCCGGCGGAACTCGTCGGGCGTTTCGACCTGGCCAAGGTCGGCGACGGCTTCAATGCCGAATTGATGGCGCAGCCGAAACAAGGGGGCCAATTGGCCGACCTGCTGGGCGGTCTGGGCATCCGCCTGACGGACCCGCTCGAGATCGAAGGCCGGTTCAGCGCCAATCCCTTCACGGCGTCGGCGAAGGACCTGATCGCCGCGATTGATCTGACGGCGACCCTGCCGACCCTGAATTTCAACAAGATCGGCCCCGTGGCCATCAATTTCCCGTCGCGCCCGGTTTTGGCGCTGAAGGGCAGCGACGCGGGATTGACCACGCGCGTCGATACCTCGATCCGATTTACCCTGCCGGGGCCGGGGCGCGTCTATGAAGGCGAAGGATCCTTCATGACCGAGCCGATGGAGGGGGGCAAGCGGCTGCTGACCTTCGCGGGCTCGGCCCTCGATCCGGGCGGACGGAAGGCGCTTATCGAGGCCTCGCTTCCCTTGCCCGGATCGCCGCGCGATTTCAGACTGAAGTTCTCGGGCGAACAGACCCTGTCCAGCCTGCTCGGCGTGGACATCCCGGTGATCGGCGACTTGAACCTGAAAGAGGTCGAACGGGACACGGATTATCTGATCGCCAAGATCGCCTTGAAGAGTTTCGAGACCACGGTCGGCGCGTTCCGCACGGAAGGGCGCTGGGCGGTGACGTTCTCCGCCGCCGGGCTGAAGCCGTCCGAATTCATCCCCGGCCTGGAATCGTCGCCCATCGCCGGCCTGACATTGCCGCAGGCTGTGTTCACCTATATCCCCGGAAAATCGAGTGACAACAAATCCCTGCGATTGCCGTTCGACGTGGCGGCCCTGCCGGACAAGGTGAAAACCGCCGTCGGTCCCTTGCTCAGTCCCTTCGGCGGCGGCGGGTCCACGTTCCGCCCCGGCCTTAACCTGAAAAGCTTCCTCAAACCCGGTGATCTGCCGGCCCTGAAGAAATTGTTCGCCTTCACCGGTAGTGGGGGCGGGCAGCCGCTGAAACTATCCGGCGTGTTGCCGGTAGAGGCGCTGAAATCTCTGGTCTCGGGCGGCGGCGGTGGCGGCAACAGCGCCATCAAGAACCGCGCCAAGGAGGCCGTCGCGGGCCTGATCCAGAAGGTCGATCTGGAAACCAAGCTGCCGGCCGTAAACCTGCCGGGTGTCCGCGACGTGGTTTCTTTCAACGATCCCACGTTGCGCATCCAGGGTGTTTCCGACAAGGGGACGGTCGCGCTGGTGACCCGGATTACCGGCGACATGCAGGTCACTCTGCCGGGCGTTTCGCCGCTGAGCCTCGCGGGCAGTCTGCGGCTTGCGGCACGGATGGACGGTGTCGGCCTGGATGTCGAGGGCGGCAGCGACCGCCTGCATTTGACCGGCAGCGTCAATTTGAACAAGGCCGATCCGCGTCTGCAACTGGCGGTGACATCGGACATCACGGTTCAGGACTTGATCGGCGCCTCGGTGCCGGGGATCGGTGATCTGGCCCTGACCGACGCCCGCATCGGTTCGGAAGTCATCTCCGGCACGGTCCAGTTGCGCGGCTCCCAGACGACCCTGGCCGTGTTCGATTTCAAAAAGGATAAGAAACCCTTCGTCGCCCTGGTGCCGGAAGGCGTGGATGCCGCCGACTTCATTCCCGGTGTGCGCGGCACGCCTTTGGACAACGCCAAGCTGATCCGGGGGGCTTTGGTCTACGTGCCCGGCGACAAGGACGCGTATCCTGAAAACGCCGCCTATCCGGACAGTGTCACGGCGGCCCTGAAACTGGTGTCGCGCGGCGGCGCCTTGCCGCCGTCCCAGGGTCTGCGCGCGGGCTTCATCGTCGAACCCAAGGCCGACAGTCCCCTGGCAAAGGCCCTGGCCTTCGTCGGGGTCAAGGAAGACACCCTGGAGGTCGCCGGGGTTCTGCCGTCCGTCGTTCTGGCATCCCGGTCGGGCGGCACCGGCCGCGGGTTGAGCGGTGATGCCCTGAAACAGGCCGTCGCCGCGGTTGATCTGGAGGCCAACCTGCCGGCCATCAATCTGCCCGGCATCGACAAGGTGCTGACCCTTGGCGCGCCGTCGTTCCTGATCAAGGGCACGCCGGTCACCGATATCAAGGGCCAGTCCACGGGCGAGGTCAGGCTGCGCGTCGGCATGGCAGGCGACCTGGTCCTGACCCTTCCGGGGCATGCCCTGGCCTTCGATGGCGGCATCGACATCGAAAAGACCACGGGCGGAAAGGCGTTCCGGCTGGCCGTGCGTTCGACCTCCACGGTCAACTGGGACAAGGCCTTCGGTCTGCCGTTTCTGGGGCTGAACAAACTGGCCCTGAGCGGCGCCATCGAGCGCACGGCGGAAGGTCGGGCGTTGTTGGAGGCGTCGCTTTCGACCATGGCGCGGCTCGACAAGCAGGAATTCGAGGCCGTCAGTTCCCTGACCCTCAAATCCAACGCCGCCCCGGAATTGCGGTTCACGATTCCCGGCAAGGTCGATGTCGCCAAACTGCCGCTGGTCGGCGGGCTTAAGGGCATCAACGAACTGAGCTTCGCCAATCTGTGGATCGGCACCGGCGGCCTGGGCGGCAAGGTGCGGATCGACAAGCTGGGCATCGGCGGCGAGGGGGCGATCTTCCTGCACGGCGGCAAGCCCATTGCCCTGGTCAAGGCCGATCCGTTCAAGATTACGGACCTGGTCGGCAACTCGGGCCCGGCCAGCAAGTTCAAGCAGGTGTTGGAGGGGGCGGCCCAGATTTCCCTGCCTGAATCGGTCTTTGCCATTTCCATGGCGGATTTGTCGAACGTCCCCGCCGGCGACTTGCCGCCGGGCTTGCTGTCCATGGTTGGGGGGCTGATGCCGAAATCGGGCGGCGACAAACGCACCCTGCCATTCGGTGCGGGGGTGTCCTTGATCGCGGCCCTGTCGGAAGAAAACCTGCCGTCGGCGATCCGTCAGGTCGCGACCCGCGATATCAATATCTTCAAGGCCGTGGACGGCCCGCTGCTGCTGGCCGGCAGCCTGAAGGGGGTGTTCGACGGCAATCTCGAGGCGCGCCTGGACATGCGCCTGCCTAACTTCAAGCTGCCCGAGGGCCAACCCTGGCGCCAGCTGGTATCCATCGACAACGTCGGCGCCGAGGGCTTCCTGTTCGTCGACGTGCCGAAGCTGCAGATGGGACTTGGCGTCAACGGTAACATCACCCTGGACGTGCCGCGCCTGAGCACGCCCAGCAAGTCCGACAAACTGAAGTTCGGCGGTGATCTCTATACTTCCTTCGACGCCGTGTCCTGGGCCGGCAGTTTCAAGCTTGCGGCCAACATGAAAGGTGATTGGCATCAGCCGTTCGGCATTTCCAAGAACCACACCCTCCGCAACCCGGCGATCCTGATCGGATTTGATTCGGAAGGCAGCGTCGAATTCGGCGTCGGCGCGTCGGCGATCGTGACCGGTTTGGGCCGCAAACAGGAACGCACGGTAACGGCGGATGCGGACTTCCTGGTCAACATCAACTTCTCCACCTCCATCCCCCTGCCGAAAAAACTGGCTGTCGCCTACAAGGCCAAGGGCGAATTAAGCCAGTGGACGTCGCTGGAAATGATGGAGGCGAATTTCAAGGGTGTCCTAGGCGGGCCGATGGCCAATGAGGTTCTCAAGGTTCTGCCCGACAAGACATCCCGCGACGCCGCCAAATACCTGCAGACGGAAATCCTCAAGCGCAGCATTTTCGACATCATCCGCCTGGACGATCTGCCCCTGCCGACCTTCAGCGTCGTCGATCCGGTGATCTTTTTCGCCACGCCGGGGGCCAAGATTCCCGGGCGTGACGATACGCTGGATACCATGGGCGTGCGTGTCAGCGGCGGCGCCTACATGTCCTTGTTCGGCAATAAGAAGCGCCTGGGCGGGGCGGACCTGCGTCTGACCTTGTCGGACGGCCTGATTTTGAAAGGCGATCTTGCCGACATCACCGTGCCGCCGATCCTGAAGGTGCAGAACGCCAAGGTCGACATCGTCGCCAACATCAAGCAACTGCCTCATTTCAAGGTGTCGGGAAACACCAACTTCCTGGGCGCCAAGGAAAACATCGATATCGAGTTTTCCAAGGACCGCATCCATTTCGAACTGGAACGGGATCTGGGCCGCCTGATCAAGACCCGGTTCCTGGCGCAGACGGACAGCGGCGACGTGATGGGCGCGCGCGAATTCCTGGTCGAGGCGGATACCAAGACAGAGATCGACAAGCTGATCTCGGACGACGTCTTCCCCCGCATGGGCATTCCCAAGGTGGTGTTCGACGCCATCAAGTCGTCGACACCGATCTTCATCCACGGGGCCAAGTTCCGCGGCAAGCTGGTGGACTTCCTAAAGGGCGGCGAGGTGACGCTGGAGATTGATCACAGCTTCTTCGGCACGCGCATGAAGGAACCGGCCGTGGCCAAGGTCAAGCCGGCCTGGACGTCGAGCAATCCGGTTGAGGTTCTGCCCGCCGCGGCCATCGGCGCCGCCATGGGTAAAAGTTTCTTTGCCTATCTGGTCGATCACCCCTTCCAGTTGGGCAAGATCAACCTGGGGCTGGTGTCGTTGGAAAGCGCCAGCCTGAGCGCGGAACAACGCGACACGTCGAGCCGCTTCAAGATCACCGGCAAGGTCAACGCCCTGGGGCTGCCGTTCTCGGAAACCACGGCTTATCTCGACAACAAATCGGGGCTGACGCTCGATTCCAAATCGGAAATCAATGTCGGCCTGCCGTTGGGGCCTGTGGGTAATCTTGCACGCAGCGAGACGACACTTCATTACGAGCTCAATCCCGCCGCGGTTAGCCATAAAATCAATCTGAAGATGTCGACAGCGGCGCTTGGTTTCACCGACCATATCCTGTTCGACCTGGATGGTAACCTGACGGAAACCAACGTTGCCTTCCGTTCGACCCATCCTTGTGCTCGGTTCTCGTCCTCCACGAGCATGGGCGCCGGCGATATGCGGAACCTGATGTTGAAGATGAATCAGGACAAGGCTGCACCCTCGGATTTCATCCGCGCGGTGAAGTTTCAGCCGCAGATCAGCCTACCGTCGCCTAAGGATGCCGTGGCATGTGGTGGGCGGGTCCTGGAGTTGGCACATAAGGCCGTCGACGTGGCGGAGCAGGGGCTGCGGGACGTGGCGAACGCGGCCAAAGCGGTGGTCGGCGCCGTCGGGAATTTGGCGGGCGACATCATCAAGGGGTTGAAGTCGTTGGACTGCAAGCTGTTGCGCCTGGGCGATTGCCCCCGGCCGTCTGACTGCCGGGGCAGTGAGCGCTGGAACAACAGTTTGAAGCGATGCTGGATTCCGAACGAGGTCCTGATGCGGCATTATTCCATCGCCAATCGGGACAAGTCCTGGTGCGCCGACATCCGCCATGCCAAGGACAGGGATGGTCAGGAACTCATCCCCTATGGCTGCCACGGCAAATGGAACCAGGCATGGCGATTGCTCAGCGACGGCAGGCTGCAGAATCGCAAGGGCGGCTGCATGGGGGCCGATGGATATACGGAGGGCCGTAAAGTCACCCTGGCGCCGTGCAATTCGTGGCGGGCGCTGAAAATGGAATTCCTGGCCACGGGGCAGATTATCGCCCACCGCAAGAACGGCAGCGGTGGTGCTTGTCTGGCAATTGACAAGGGAAAGATCGTTCTGTGGGGATGCGGGCGCATCGGCGACAAGCATACGGATCTTTGGCTGCCCTTTGACCCGTTCAAGGGACGCGTGGTCAATCCGGCGCTCGATCGGGAGGCCAAGGCCTTGGAAGCCGCCTACAAGGCGCCGATCAGCAATGATCCGCCGGTCCCGTTCATGCGCTATTGGAAGCGCAGCACCAACGAGTATTACCATACCGCGGACCCGGAACAGTTCGGCAACGGCCGCGACGGCTGGGCCTATGACGGCAAGGTCGGGATGATCTTCGCCAAGCGCGCACCCGGCACGGTGCCCCTGTTCCGTTTCTGGCGCACGGCGCGGAAGGGACAGAACCATGTCTACACAACCGAGCCCAACGGATTCCGCGGCGGTCAGCGCGGCTTCAATTTCGATGGGGTGGCGGGATACGTCTACAATCGGGGAATCCCCAACACGGTGCCGTTCTTCCGTTATCACGAAAGCAACAACACCAATTACTTCTACACCGGCGACATCGACCAACTGGGGCGTAACCCAAGTGGACCCTGGCGTTTCGAGGGAACCGCCGGCTACCTGCCCAAGGAAGAGCCACCGCTGACGCCGCCAGTGGAACCGTCGAACCCGGTGCCCCTGGCGTTCGACAAGAACATCCAGGTCTTCCCCAAGCCGGCCGAAGGCACGATGCCGCTGTATTTGTACGGCCGTATCGAGAACCGCCGCCGTCAGGCGCCCGATATCCTGTCCGGTGACTTCAAGGAATACGGCTATGGTTCGCCGGAAATCTATTTCGCGGGCATTGCCGGATACGTCTTCCCCGACAAGCGCCCGGGCACCCTGCCGATCACCCAGCGCCGGTACGGCAAGACGATCGGGCTGGGACATTTTCCGGGACCCGACTACGGCCCGGGCAAGGATGCCAAGATCGTGCGCGTCGATCCCGTGCCTTTGCTGCGCTATTTCAATCCCAAGGCTAACGACCATCTGTACACCGCCGATCCGGCGCAGCTGGGTGACGGCCGTGACGGCTACGTCCGCGACGGCGTCGCCGGGGCCATCTTCCCGGGGCGGGTTAAGGGCACGGTGCCGCTTTACCGTTACTGGAACGGGGCCAAGCAGGACCACATCTTCACCACCGATTTCCAGGAATTGTGGTACGGCAAGGAAGGCTATGAATACGTGGCCATCGAAGGTTACGTCTATGCCAAGGAACAGAAGGGTACGGTGGCGCTGCATCGCTACCGCAACGGCGCGACCAACGATAACCTGCTGACCACGGACTTCGAGGAGTTCGGTGGAAAGAAAGGCGCCAAGGGCTTCAGCTACGTCAAGGTCGAGGGCTGGGTTCCTGCCTTCACGCCGCCGGGGGCCAAGGACCGGGCGGTCAAGTCCGAGCCCGAGATGATGTTGCGTTACCGCCATCCGGGCACCGGCGATCACGTGATCGCCCGCGGGTTCGGCGAAATGGGCGAGGGGGCGGACGGCTATGTCCTGGACAAACCCCTGGGCATGATCTTTACCAAGAAGGCCAAGGACACGGTGCCGCTGTACCGCTATTTCCACGCGGGCAACAACGACACCTATTACACGACGACGTTCGACGGCCTGGCCTGGGGCAAGGCCGGTTGGGCCTATCAGGGGATCGCCGGCTGGGTCTATGACAAGCAGCGGCCGGGCATGGTGGCGCTGCGCCTTTATCATTCGTCGGCCAACCGCGAACACATGCTGGCGCGCGACGGAGACGCCAAGCCCGGGTACACGCCGCAGGCCATCGTCGGCTGGGTGCCGGAATTCCAGGCCCCCGGCGCGGACACGCCGGTGGTGCAATCCACGCCGGTGATCCTAACGCGCTACGTCAACGCCAAGACCCGCGATAACCGCCTGACCGCCGGCGACAAGGAATTCGGCCAGGGGGCGGGCGGCTATGTGCCCGACCGCTACCTGGGACACATCTGGCCGAAGCGGGCCAAGGACACGGTGCCGCTCTACCGGTATTTCAGCGCGTCCCGGAACGACACCTACGTGGCGACCGATTTTTCGGAACGTTGGTATGGTACCGACGGCTACGTCTATGAAGGCATCCTGGGCTACGTCCAGGCCAAGGAAGCATCGGGGACCGTCGCCCTTCATCGCTATGTCAACGAGGCCACGGGCGACACGCGGGTCACCACCGACTTCGCCGAACTCGACGGCAAGCGCGGTCGCGACGGCTATCGCTATCAGGGGGTCATCGGTTGGGTTAAACCGTTCACCCCGCCGGGTCTGGACCGGCCGGAAAGGGCGTCGGACCCGGTGCCCTTCGTGCGCTACCGCGACGGGAAATCCGGCGCCTACCTGCAGACAGCGGGGGCTGAGACCCATGGCGCCGGCAAGGGCGATCTGATGATCGAACGGGCCCAGGGCCGCATCTTCAAGACCCGCGCACCCGGCACGGTGCCGCTGTATGAATACGGCCGGGGCAAAAGCCATGTGCGCCGCTATACCACCGATTTCCGCGACCTGCTATTCGGGCGCGACGGGTTCGATTATCTGGGCCTGGCCGGTTTCGTCTATCCCGCCGCCAAGTCCGGGACGGTGCCGCTGCATCGTTTCGACACCCGTGCCGACGGCGGCCATGTCCTGGCCGTCGACAAGGGTGAATTCGCCGGCAAGGGCGGCTATGCGGGCGGCGGGGTCGTCGCCCATGTTCCGGCCTATGACGAGACGCCGTCGCCGGCCTTCCGCAACCTTTACGTCGCGACCAACCGGAACTTCAGTTGCCTCAACGCCCAGGCTCAGGCCGGTGGGGGGCTCGACTCACGTCTCTGCGCTGATGATGGCAACATGCGGTTCACCTTCTGGTCCGACGGCACCTTGCGCCACGATCCCAAGGATCTGTGCCTGGGCATCAGCCGCCAAAGCGGCAACGCGGCCGACGTGGGGACCTATACCTGCGATTACTCGCCGGGCCAGCAATGGGATGTCCGGTGGATCGGCAAGAAGCCGTCGCGCCCCGATCCGGCGGCCCGCTTCCAACTGGTTCATCGGCAGAGCGGAAAATGCCTGGGGCTGGCCGACGACAGCGCCCGCGACGAGGTCGAGGCCGTTCTCGCGAAATGCGCCGCCGAGGGTAAGGCCGGCGGGCAATTCTGGACCGCAGGTCAAGAGGTTCCCGCCTATGTCCTGCCGGGCACGGACGCGCCGGTGCGGCCGTCGGACCCGCAGTTGCTGGTGCGCTACGTTAACCCCAAAGCCAAGGGAGGAGATCATCGCTTGGTGCTGGGCCTGGATGAATTGGGCCGGGGCAAGGATGGATTCCTGCCCGACGTCGTCATGGGCCGCGTTCATGCGACCCGGGCGGCGGCCGATCTGGTGCCGCTCTACCGCTATGTCGCGACGAAGGACAGCGACCACATGTACACGGCCGATTTCCATGAACTGCGGTTCGCCACGGACGGGTATCGGTTCGACGGGGTGCTGGGTTATGTCCAGTCGGCCAAGGGGCCGGGATTGCTGCCGCTGCACCGCTACTTCAACAAATCCCGCCGCGATCACCTGGTGACCACGGACGGGGAAGAACTGGACGGTGCCAACGGCAAGAACGGGTATCGTTACGAAGGCGTCGCGGCCTATACCCCGGACACGGGCGCGGAAGTCCGCAAAGGATGGGCCAAGGTTTACCTGGCCAACCGGGACGGCATGGTGTGCCTGACCCGAGGTGGCGACGGCGGCCTGTCGTCCCGCCGCTGCGAGGACGAAGGGGACCAACCCCTGGCGTTCTGGACCGACGGCACGCTGCGTGATCTGAGCGGCGGCAAATGCATGACGACCGACCGGGCAGGCACGGCGCCGCCGGAAATGGCGGCCTGCGACAACCGCCTGGCCCAGCGCTGGACACCCGAGTGGCAGGGCGGCAAGGCGCCGGGACAGCCCGACGGGCGCACGGCGATGCGGCTGTCCCATTGGCTGTCCGGGGCGTGCATGACCTTGGCCGACGGATCGGGCCGCGACGGCGTGGCCGCCGTGATGGCGCCCTGCGGCAAGTTCGCCAAGGACGACCGGCGCGGCACCTGGTGGGCTCATGGCGCGGTGCCTGCGTTCTCCGCACCTGGGGCGGACGCGCCGGTGGTCAAGACTGATCCGCTGCCGCTGATCCGTTACGTCAGCGCCAAATCGAAAAGCGGCGATCATCGCCTGACCGTGGGGCCGGATGCCCTGGGGCTGGGACGGGACGGCTACGCCATGGAAACGGCGCAGGGCTATGTCTGGGCCGGACGGGCTGCGGGCACGGCGCCGCTCTACCAGTATCATCACAAGGCCACGGGCGATCATTTCTGGACCCCCGACTTCCGCGAACTGGGATACGGCGCAGAGGGCTACGCCTATCAGGGCGTCGCCGGGTATCTGCATGGGGACAAGCAGCCTGGAACGGTGGCGCTCCATCGCTACGTCAACAAGGCCCGGGGCGATCACCTGCTGACTGCCGATTTCGACGAATTCGGCGGTAAGGCCGGACGCGCCGGCTATGCTTATGAAGGTGTTGCCGCCTGGGCGCCAACCTATCCGGAAGCCCAGACGGACGGCTACGCGGGCCTATACCTGGCGACGGCCAAGAATTTGAGCTGCCTGGACGGCGAGGCCAAAGTGGGCACAGCTGTGCGCGCGTCCTTCTGCCACGATCACGACAGGCCCAAGTTCTCGTTCTGGCAGGACGGCACCCTGCGTTTCGACGGCGGGACCAAGGACGGCACCAAGCTTTGCCTGAATGCGGACAAGGCCGGCGTGACCTTGGCGCGCTGCGCCTATACCCGGGCGCAGCAATTCAAGGCGACCTGGCAGGGCACCGCCCCCAAGGCCGCCGATCCGGCTCGCCCGATGCAGATCGTCCATGTCGATTCCGGCAAATGCCTGGGCCTCGCCGCCACCTCGGGTCAGGACGGCGTCGCCGCCGTTCTTTCGTCCTGCAAGGCGCCCGGCGACAATGTCCAGACATGGTCCGCCGGCACCGCCCAGCCCCGCTTCACCCCGCCGGGGCTGGAAATTGCCGAGGCGGCGTCGACGCCGCTGCCCTTCATCCGCTATGCGGCCAAGGGCGGGAAGGGCGATCACCTGATGCAGCCGGGGCCGGAACCTTTCGGGCTGGGCAAGAACGGCTATGAG
>NZ_JBDWYP010000036.1:0-2749 GCF_039982295.1 Roseibium sp. | reverse complement strand
ACTGACCTTGCCACCAAGGGCGAATGGGCTTTCGGCTCGATCCGTGATGTCGAAGAACCGGGACATTGGATTCCGAAGGTTCACGAGTTCCACAACGGAATGGTCCGAAAGTATGGGAACGAGGCTGCCAAACGCGCACTCAGGGATGCGATCCATAGAGAAGAACGGTGGCAATGCGCTTTCTTCGGTCGAGAGTTCATCGAGCCGACCGATCGCCTCTATCTTTATGTGACAGACAGGGACACTGCAAAGGAACTTGGCGCGCGATACGACAAGCGTCGCCGGCAATTCTACGTTTCAAGGGAAAGTACTGATCCGCAGAAGGTTGAACCGTATCAGGGACCCGACGCGTGGGCGGCCTGGCAAAACAAGATGTATAGCCTCAAAAGAACCTCTCGTTTGAGAGCCGAGGCGGCTTTGGAGACGTTCCCACACTTGGCACGTGATCAGCGCAGGCCGAAATGGAACATCAAATTCCTGACGTCAAAAGCAAAGCGCCTTAAGCGAAAAGGACAACTGCCGGTTTGCAAGCTCGCCCCCTTGGTTGGAGAGCAACTCTTACAACTCGATCCATCGCTTGTCGCTGATCGTGATCGCGAGTTCTCATGGCGCGTCCATCGCGAGCTTCTAGGTTGTGGTGTCGAATACAGTCTTCCATCGATCTATGACGCTTTGTTTCGGAAGAACTGCGACGGCTCTTTTGCCATCCGAGAGGGGTTAGAAAGCGCCCGCTTGGTTCTGAGGCAAATAGGCGTCAACTAAAATCTTACGAGAATCCTCGTAAGCTACCGCTCGCCTCTCTGTTGCAACAGCTGACATCCTTTCTCCATGTTCAACACACAAGGAGAATTGAGATGCCCGGAAACGAGAGAACAACATCAAAGCTTCCCCCTTTATCGGATAGAGCGCGCGATGACATCAAGCGCTTGACAGAAATCTTGGATGCCTTGGCTCCAGAGAACGCCTTCTGGCTGATTGGCGCCGTGGACACAAAAGAAGCCTCGGAGATCACCGGCGTACCTTCCGCAACATTGGTCACACTACGGTCCAAGGGTGGAGGACCACAGTTTTTCAAGCCAACTCCCCGAAGCGTGAGATACTTCCGGATGGACCTCTACCAATGGATGCTCGCGGGCGGCCTGAAGGCAAGTACATCAGACCCTGGTTTGAGCATTGATCTTAAGCGAGGCTCGCAATGATTGATCACTTCCCAAATATCGCTGGTCACGTTCCGGGAATCGGACGATCACAAGCCACTGCAATCTCCTGCACTCTCGCCCAAGATCGGTGCACTAGAACGCAGTCACCCGCATCACGCTGCTGCAATTTCCCTCAAGCTCCTGCAATCAATCGACCGTTAAACTCACCAGCTTTACAGCCGACACCGATTGACTTCGAAACCTGGCCTGAGAATGGAGGTCATCATGTCACTTGATCGCATCCGTTCAGTGAGGTTTTCCGAAGACGAGGAGAATTTGATTCTTCGCGCCATTCGCCTTTGCGGCTCAGCGGGATTTAGCACTTACTGTCGCGAAGTAACTGTCAGGAGCGCCATGGCAGTCCTAAATCCTTTGTGCCTGCCGATACTGCGCGCTCTCAGTGATTTACAGCGTGATATAAATCGCGCCATTGAGACCGCACAGCGCATCTATCTTCGGTCCGCAGACAACAACTCAGAGCATGCAAGCCAGGAACTGGACGGGGCGCTAAAGGCCATCAAGGTCATGCAGCGCGAGTTGGAGCGCACCATCCATGACCTGCTTGAGATGAAGAAGTCCTAGCTATCGCTCCCGAACTGTTCCTTGCCCACCGCGGCCAGGCTGAGACCGGATCTTTGCTGACCCCGGCCGCTGCGGTGGGACAGGAGGCGGGGCGACACGCCCTCCATCTTTCGCTTCATGCTTATGATCCAGATTCGGCCTGACCACCAATTTCGAGGTCATATAACGCCGGGCGTGATCAAGATCTGGAGCAAAGACCTTCAGGTCGGCGCCGAGCGTTTCTTTAATCGGATCGAGCACTTCATCCGGGTAAGCACGCGCCTTTGCAATCGAACAAAGCCGCAGGATACTCTTTTCGACCCGCCCTCTGTTCTTCGCCACTTCCTGCCGCCATCTGGGAACATTGACAAGGGCCTGAGCAGGCTGCAGCGGCCCTTGCTTTGATCGGCGCTTTCTTATCGGCAGAATAATCGCTTTTGCGGCTGCCTTGATCCGCCGCCGGCGAGAAGCCGATATCGGCCAGTTTTTAAGCGTCCCGAACACCCAAGGACGATTGAGGAGGTGCCAATCGGCAAGGGGTTTGGCCTGCATGCCGCGCTGGGCATCATGCCCCTCCAGGTTTTCTAGCGCGAGAGACAGATAGGCGTCCAATGCCCGTGTCGGGTGTTCGTACAAATGTGAAAGCTCTTGATGCAGGTCGAGAACCGGTTTGGGAATACGGTCATCCGGCTTATCGATCCGCTCTACCCATTGCCGAAAGTTCTTTCGAGCCCAAGACACCATCTTGCCCTTCGGCTTCCCATGTTGCTCCTGATGAATGCTCGCGCCTGTATCGTTCCACCACTTCGGGGCTCGACGCCAAAGTGGGACTGCCCCCGTGTGAAGTCGGGTCATCGACTTGTCAAAACGCAATGGTCGGGCTCCGGACAGAATGTCTTCACGCATCGCCGTCCGATCCTCGCGAAGCGTAGCGATGTAGCCCAGTCCCGCAGTTCGAAGATTAGCCGCCAGCTCGACCCGCATGGAAT
>NZ_JBDWYP010000035.1:0-2716 GCF_039982295.1 Roseibium sp. | reverse complement strand
ACTGACCTTGCCACCAAGGGCGAATGGGCTTTCGGCTCGATCCGTGATGTCGAAGAACCGGGACATTGGATTCCGAAGGTTCACGAGTTCCACAACGGAATGGTCCGAAAGTATGGGAACGAGGCTGCCAAACGCGCACTCTGGGATGCGATCCATAAAGAAGAACGGTGGCAATGCGCTTTCTTCGGTCGAGAGTTCATCGAGCCGACCGATCGCCTCTATCTTTATGTGACAGACAGGGACACTGCAAAGGAACTTGGCGCGAGGTACGACAAGCGTCGCCGGCAATTCTACGTTTCGAGGGAAAGTACTGATCCGCGGAAGGTTGAACCGTATCAGGGACCCGACGCGTGGGCGGCTTGGCAAAACAAGATGTATAGCCTCAAAAGAATCTCTCGTTTGAGAGCCGAGGCAGCATTGGAGGCGTTCCCACACTTGGCACGCGATCAGCGCAGACCAAAATGGAACATCAAATTCCTGACATCAAAAGCAAAGCACCGGAAGCCAAAAGGACAACTGCCCATCTGCGAACTTGCACCAATGGTCGCCGAGCAGCTTCTCGAACTCGACCCAACACTGGCCCAGAAAAGAGACAGGTATATTTCTTGGCGTGTTCACATGGAGCTTCTTGGCTGCCACGTGGAATACGCTTTGCCTTCTATCTACGATGCCTTGTTCCGAAAGAGTGAGAGTGGCTCCTACGCAATCGAACCAGCGCTCACCAAGGCTCTCCGGCCGGTTAGGGAATCCGCTGTCAACTGAAATCTTACGAGGTTTTCTCTTAAGAACGCACTCACGTCTCTCCCGCATGGCCTGGCATCGTTTCTCCATGTTCCACAGAGACGGAGAAACGACATGACTCGACTAAACGACCTACCGAAGCTCGAAGAGCTTTTGCAAATGGACCCCGAATGGCTCCTGGGCGCAGTCACCACCGAAGAGGCCTCGCGGCTAACCGGCGTTCCAGTCGCTACGCTCGTCGCCCTGCGATCCAGAGGCGGCGGGCCCCGCTTCCTGAAACCCGCCGGCACCCGGTCCGTCCGATACATTCGCCTCGAGCTCTACCGCTGGCTTTTCTCTGGCGGTCACTTGGCCAACACGGCGCAGATCGCCCCGAACGCTGGTGTCGTCGATGCTCTCCTCATGGGCGGGGGAGGTGATGATGCCAATGTCATGGATTGACCCGATCGGAAACCAGAAGGGAATCGGGAGGCATAAAGCTCCTGCGATCTCCTGCCGGGCCACGCAATATCGTGGCGCTTGCGTGTCGCTGCCGTCCGCAGGCTTCTGCAATCTCCCTCAAGCGCCTGCAATCAATCGACCGTTAAACTCACCGGCTTTACGACCGACGCCGATTGGCTTCGAAACCTGGCCTGAGAATGGAGGTCATCATGTCACTTGATCGCATCCATTCCGTGAGGTTTTCCGAAAAAGATGAGAATTTGGTTCTTCGCGCCATTCGCCTTTGCGGCTCAGCGGGGTTTAGCACTTACTGTCGCGAAGTAACTGTCAGGAGCGCCATGGCAGTCCTAAATCCTTTGTGCCTGCCGATACTGCGCGCTCTCAGTGATTTACAGCGTGATATCAATCGCGCCATTGAGACCGCACAGCGTATCTATCTTCGATCCGACGACAACAACTCAGAACATGCAAGCCAGGAACTGGAAGGGGCGCTAAAAGCCATCGAGGTCATGCAGCACGAGTTGGAGCGCACCATCCAAGACCTGCTTGCGATGAAGAAGACCTAACTATCGCTCCCGAACCGTTCCTTTCCCACCGCGGCCAGGCCGAGACCGGGCTTTTGCTGATCCCGTCCGCTGTGGTGGGACAGGAGGCGGGGCGACACGCCCTCCATCCTTCCTTTCATGCTTGTGATACAGGTTTGGCCTGACCACCAATGTTGACGTCATATAGCGCCGGGCGTGATCAATATCCGGAGTGAAGACCTTCAGATCAGCACGGAGCGTTTCCTTGATCGGCTCCAGAGTTTCATCCGGATAACTATGCGCCTTCGCAATTCGACAGAGCCGAAGGATATTCTTCTCGACCCGGTTCCTGTTCTTCGTCACCTCCTGCCGCCATCTTGGGACATTGACCGGAGCCTGAATTGGATTCTCCACCCCTTGCTTTGGTCGCCGCTTTCTTCTGGGAAGGGTGATCGCTTTTGCGGCCGCCTTGATCCGCCGCCGACAAGAGATCGACATCGGCCAGCTTTTGAGCGTCCCGAACGTCCAAGGCCGATGGAGAAAATGCCAGTCGGCGAGGGACTTTGCCGGTGCGACGGTCCTGTTGCCTGGTTCCTCCAGATCTTCTAGCGCGAGCGATAGATAGGCGTCCAATACCCGTGTGGGGTGCTCGCACACATGTGAAAGCTCTTGATGCAGATCGAGAACCGCTTTGGGAATGCTGTCATCTGGCTTATCGATCCACTCTGCCCATTGCCGAAAGTTATGTCGAACCCAAGCCACTATCCTGCTCTTCGGCTTCCCATGTTGCTCCTGATGAATGCTTGCGCCAACATCGTCCCACCACTTCGGGGCTCGACGCCAAAGTGGAGCTGCCCCTGTGTGCAGTTGGGTCATCGACTTGTCAAAACGCAATGGTCGGGCTCCGGACAGAATGTCTTCACGCATCGCCGTCCGATCCTCGCGAAGCGTAGCGATGTAGCCCAGTCCCGCAGTTCGAAGATTAGCCGCCAGCTCGACCCGCATGGAAT
>NZ_JBDWYP010000034.1:0-3474 GCF_039982295.1 Roseibium sp. | reverse complement strand
CGGTTAGTCTGGAGATCCAGACCGTTTTCCATTTGGCCCTGCGGCAAACCCAAGGGTTCCTGCGCTCTGTGTTCAGGCTGATGGGGCTGGAACTGGACGTTCCCGACTTTACCACGCTCTCGCGCCGAGCCGGCGGGCTTGAGCCTTTGATCCGAAGCGCCAGTTTCCCTTGATCTGGTATTGGACAGCACCGGCCTGAAGGTCTTTGGGGCCGGGGAATGGCTGGAAACCAAGCACGGCAAGACGTCCAGGCGCCGCTCGTGGCGCAAGCTCCACCTGGGGCTGGATCTGGAGACCGGTCAGATCGAATGCAGTGAGCTGACGACAGACGACATCGGTGATCCGTCGGCCGTGCCGGATCTTTTGGACCAGATTGACGAACCCGTGCACCGCTTTTTAGCGGACGGTGCCTATGACGGGGCCGCCACCCGGACCGAAATCACGCAGCGCTTTGCCGATGTGGAAATCATCATTCCTCCGCCGAAGACGGCCGTTCCCGGCCCTGAGGCCGAGACCAACCCCACCGCGCGGGATCTGGATGTTCTGGCGATCAAGGCCCATGGCCGCATGGCCTGGCAAAAGAGCACCGGATATAACCAGAGAGCGCGCGTGGAAACGCAAATGGGCCGCTGGAAGTCGGTTGAATAGCGTTTCGTGAAAGCAAAAAAAAAGTATCACCAATCGCGTTGAAATCTTCGATTTCAGGCAGCGATTGGTGATACAACTGTTCACGAAGTGCTCTCGGGGAAAGGTTAAGATCACGCACCCTGAAAAATCAGAGAACCGAGAGCCGGATTGGCGTCTCAGTCCTCAACAAAATGACTTCCCTCGGACGTCCCACGTTCGAGCGTATCTCATGATGCCAAAATTCTGGGTAAGGGACCGCTCCGTGCCGCCTGATGATTTGTGCAACACGGTAGTGTAAATCATCGAGCGGGTCCTGTCGCGCTGGTCCATTGCAGAAAGCACCTGCCTAGGCAACACTGGGACGCTGGAACCTTGAGAAAAATGGAAGAGAGCGCATGAACAGGATTTCCATCGCACACAGGATATATTTTTTCGCCGTGTGTTCGTTCGGGCTCTTCGTCGGCGGAATGGGATATTTCAAGCCCGAGCTGATATCCAGGGCTGTGCCCCTGACGCTGCCGCCGCTGCATGCGCGAACGATCGCCAGTCTCTATCTGGCGGGCGGAACCATGATGTTGCTCGCCGGCCTCGCGCAAGAGGCAAGACAGGTCCGACTGCCGACAGTGGTCGCCACAATCTGGACCGGAGCGCTCGGGATCGTCACTCTTTTTTACCTTGACCAATTTGATACCGCTTTGAGATCGACATGGTTCTGGTTCTTTGCATATTCCGTTTACCCGGTGGCGGGGGTCTACTTCATCCTGCGTCTCCGCAAGCGCCCGACCTCGGGCGAGCGCACGCTCCTGCCCCCCGTGCACCGTGTTCTCCTGGGCGTTCTTGGCGCCTTCGCTCTCGCCGTTTCCCTGCTGCTGCTGTTCTTGCCTGGCATTATGGTGGACGTCTGGCCGTGGAAATTGAACCTCATGCTGGCGCAGATCTACGGTGGTCCGCTGCTGGGACTGGCGGTCATCGCCCTCCTGATGACGATGGCCGACAGGGACGAGTGTTTCATTTCCGCTGTCGGGATAGCCATGTTCCCGGTGCTCGCGCTTGCCGCGAGCCTGATGCACCTGAACCTGTTCAAGCCTCAGGAGCTCTCGTCGGTCATCTGGTTCGCCAGCCTTGGACTTGCGAGCCTCGCAGGGGCTTTTGTTCTGACGAGTGTCGCATCCCGCAAAGAGAATTCCCGAAAAGGATGACAATGATGAATACCGGATCCAGCGTCTCTCTGCCGCTTCGTCTCTGGTTCGGCGCGGAGGTGTTTTTCGGCCTCGCGGCAATCCTGTCGATTACGATCGCGCCGCAGGACACGGCGTCCAATTTTGCCTGGACCATCAAGCCGACCGTTACGGCGGCTATCCTGGGGGCGTTTTATGCCTCGGTTGCGCCGATCTTCGTTCTGGCGATGGTCGCCCGACGCTGGGAAATGGTCAGGGTGATCATATGGCCGGCCATTGTCTTCACGTCCGTCGAGTTGGCGGCGACCTGGATCCACTGGGACAAGTTCCGGGTCGATTCAGGCAGCTTCATGCTCTGGTATGCGAGCTATCTGCTGCCGCCGCCGATTTTCCTGGCCCTTTTCCTTTATCAGGTACGCCGGCAAGTGACGCTGCCCGCTCTTGAGCCCATGGGAAAAACCCTGCGTCTCACACTGTGCGCGCTTGGCTGCTTGTTTACGCTTGAAGGCTTGTACTCTTTTGTCCGACCTGAGCACTTTACCGCAAATCACGCGTTCGAAGTCACGGCGCTCACGGCGCGGGCGACAGCCGGCTGGATCGTCGCGCTCGGCCTCATGATGGTCTCGATGGCCTGGGAAGGCGCCCGCGAGAGAGCGCGTATCGGATCGCCGTTTCTGATCCTGCCTCTGCCCCTGCTGCTGGTGCAGATGTCGCGCTTCGCCGACGAGGTTGACTGGTCGCACCCGCGTCTGATCGCCGCTTTTGCACTGTTCGCAGCGACCAGCCTTGTGGGTCTCTGGCTTGCCAAGGGCAACTGGCGAACTTCCCTGTCCTGACGGCGGCCGGTACGCTAGTGTCAAATTTGACGAACAAAGAGAACACTATAGTAACCGAACCGAATAAGGGGTCGAAATAAGGCGTTAAGCTATTTCAGCGGCCAGTGTCCGACAGATGTATTGACCTATGACCAGAATATTCTGCCCACAAATGGCACTGCCAACACGGTTGTTCTGTCCCCTCAAAGGTAAGACGAATGTCAGAAATATCCTCCCTCGGATGGGTTCACACTCTCGCAAGTCTGCCGGCAATTCCCCTGGCGCTGTACATGTTTATTCGCTACGGACGCATCATTCCTCAGTCAGCTGCCGGGGGCACTTATCTGATTGCAATGACGATCGGTGCGATCAGCGCTTACCCCTTAGCCAATGTCTGGGTCAGTTATGTAATAGCGACTTTGACGCTTTTAGCGCTCGCCGGCGGCTATGGGATTTCTCTGCTCAATACGACGGGTCTTGCGCTGAAGTGCATTGAAACATCGAGCCTGAGCTTTTCGACGTTCCTTTTGATGCTGCCGACCATTACCGAGATCTTCCTCCGGTTGCCGGAAGGTGCCCCGCTGGCAAGGAGCTTAGACGCACCGGTTTTGCTCTACGCTCAGGCAGCCTTGCTTGTGATCTTCCTCCTTGGGCTGACGGCGCAACTGATCATGCTACTCCGTTACAGATAAGGGCCAAGGGGGCCGAAGGGGCTGTTCAACGGGGATTGCCAACTTGTTTTGTTGGGCCCGCAAGGAGCCCTACTTTGGACGGATTTCAGGCGTTCATCTCGCTGGTGTAGTCGTTCCATAAGCCGAATGCATCAGCCCTTGCACGCCGGTATGAGGCGGCCG